>CAJTWA010000089.1 GCA_910580195.1 uncultured Lachnospiraceae bacterium | reverse complement strand
ATAATAAAGCTGAAGGTATTAGGGTTCTGTGGATAAATCTGCGGAAACTCAAGTTGTCAAGTGCTCGTGTGGTTTTTGGACTTTAAAATACTCGATTGAATAAATTTCATTTATTTACAAATACTATCATCACAGGAAGTTAATTTCATAAAAGAGATTGCGCCGCGGCGAACGATAGAAAATGTAAATGGAGGAATATTTCATATGAAAGCAACAGGAATTGTGCGCAGAATAGACTAATGCGTTATAATAGGACAAGGTTAAGGAAGCCGCATAAATGCAGGGTTTTCGCTGATTTTGTCCAAACTAAAACACAGGGAATCCGGCGGCAGATGGACCAAATACATAAGAAAGGAAGGTTTGCTATAAGGATTCGCAAAGACTCTGTAAGTGAAAATTGCCACAGGGGGGCGGGCCATAGTTATTATTGCTCTGGATTTCTTTTTACAAATGAAATATAGATAGGCTGAAAATTGGGAGAAATAGAATTTGATTGGGAGAAAATATAGATAAGTTAAGAGCCAGATTGGGAGATTCAATTCCGTCTGGCTTTTTTGCTTATATATAATTAGGCATGGAATAAATGCCAATAATTTATGAAAGATAGAATTGGAGGAAAATGTATGAAACAGGCCTCTTATTGCGGTTACAGCAACACGGTAAGCCCCGGTATGTGGTCTGGAGGCATTGTAGGGCATGCCTGCGCAGGAGGATATTGTAAGTATTTTTAATAAAATACGTATTTTTGGTGCAAATACGCAGAAAAAGGCTTCCGACCATGACCTGCTGAACCGCATTGTCACATGGTCTGGCAGGAGGCTGAGAGGGGATAGACGCAATGATTTTAATGTCCCAGGGCTACACCAGCAGTGAGATCGGGGAGCACATGGACGCTTCTGCAAAGCTTGTGTGCGCATGGGCTTCAATGGTGAGGAAGTTCCTGAAAGCATGTCCGGAAGAGGAATTTATTGACACAAGGGGAAACAAGTGATATATTTGTCGTATAAAGAGATAAATATATCACAATAATGGGAGGATTAAGATGAAAACAAATAAAAAGAAAATTTGGATTGGCTGTGGGATACTTTGTGTGTTGAGTGTGCTTCTTTCGTCATGGTACGCGGTAGCTTATAATGATTCCCGTCTGGTAGTTCCGATGGATTTTAAGGATTCTGTATTTGACATAAAGGATTTGCCGATGATTGTTTCGCTTTCTCTTGTTTGTGTTTATCTTGTTGCACTGTTTGTCATGCTTTTTATCCATGCAGGAAAAAAGCAGAGACAAGCAGTAGAATCAGGTGTCACCCGTAAAATAAATCCAAAGCTGGGGTGTTTGGGGGTATTGGGATTTTTGGGGTTTGCCGGTTTCTGGACATATCCTGTGGATGGTACGGTTTTTCCCTTTGCGTTTTTCCTGTTCTTCGGTTTTTTTGGTTTTTACTATGAAGGAAAGATGTCAGGAACATTTATGGATGAGCGTTTCCGTGAGAACATTGCCCGTGCTAAGGTGAAAGCGTATAGGATTACTTTTGGAGTTATGTTTGCAGCACTGATCATTCTTTGTCAGGGGAAACTTTTTGGAAACCTTGAGTATACCCTGATTGCTGCAATTATTATTCTTTCACTTGCATTGGGGCTGGGGATTTTCTTCTCTGAATATTTGCTGTTCCGGTATGACCATGACGACAAGGCAGAGGAAGGCGAGGAATAGGATATGGCAGAATTTGAATGCAGATTAAAAAAGTACCGGCAAATGAAAGATCTGACACAGGAGCAGTTGGCAGAAAAAGTAGGCGTGCGACGGGAAACAATTATGCGTCTGGAAAAAGCGCAATATAATCCGTCATTAAAGCTGGCAATTAATATTTCCAGGGCTGTAGAAGCCCCGATTGAAGAGATTTTTGTTTTTAAATGATAGAATCCACGCTTTGCGAAAATTCTATTGTCTTGAATAATAGAACTCATGATGGGCGGGCTGGATACGCCTACGTCCGGCAGCGTCACTGTCCGTGGGGATGAACTGGCGCAGAAGTTAGGATGCCATGAGGTTGATGCAGCAACCATCAACCTCACGCCGGGACTACTCCGGAAGTAACAGGGCAGAGAGAAAC
>CAJTWA010000088.1 GCA_910580195.1 uncultured Lachnospiraceae bacterium | reverse complement strand
AATTAGTAATAATGCCGAAACTGAAAAAATGTTCAAAAAAAGGTTGAAATTTTTAAAATATTTGAAAATTCCCACCCCCTCTTGCATTTTCCCCCCAAAACAGTTAATATACATATGTATGACCTGCTATAGGGAGAAAATGAGATGAAAGAGTCCGTAGAAGAGAAAAAATATGCCCCAGTCGGCGTGTTCGATTCCGGGGTGGGAGGCCTGACTGTGGCAAGGGAAATCATGCGCCAGCTTCCCGAAGAAAGCATTATTTATTTTGGGGATACCGCCCGCGTCCCATATGGGAGCAAGTCCAAGGAAACCATTATCCGCTATTCCAAGCAGATTATCCATTTCTTGGAATCCATGGGGGTAAAAGCCATCGTAGTTGCCTGCAACACAGCAAGCGCATTTGCCCTAGAGGAGCTCCGGCCGGAAATGAAAATGCCTATCATCGGCGTCGTAAAGCCCGGGGCAAAGGCCGCCGCCAAAACCACCCAGAATGGCAGGATTGGCGTCATCGGGACAGAAGGGACGGTAGGGAGCCAGATTTACACGGAAATGATACATAGGCACAACCCAAAGGCGCAGATCCTTGGGAAAGCCTGCCCCCTGTTTGTGCCCTTAGTGGAGGAAGGCTGGCTGAAGGATCCTGTGACAATTGAAGTTGCCAAGCGGTATCTTGCATCTTTTCAGGAGTCGGGTATAGACACCTTAATTTTAGGGTGTACCCATTATCCCCTGCTGCGCTCTGCCATACAAGACATTATGGGCAGCAGCGTCAATCTGGTAAACCCTGCCTATGAAACGGCGCAGGGCTTAAGGCGCCTGCTGGAAGGACACCAGATTGCCAACGATGGGAAGGCCGGGCCTGCCAAATACCAGTTTTATGTCAGCGATGCGGCGGAGAAGTTCAAGAATTTTGCCAATTCCATCCTGCCCTGTGAAATCAAAGAAGCACAATTAATACATATTGAGGAGTAACCTATGACAAAAGATGTACTGTTATCAATCAGCGGCCTGCAGTTTGCAGCCAGAGAGGAAGAGGACGTGGAACCGGTGGAAGTAATCACAGCCGGCGACTACTATAAGAAAAACGGGAAACATTATATCATGTACGATGAGGTCATGGAAGGGTTTGACGGGAACACGAAAAACCTTATCAAGCTGACGGAGGACTCCCTTGACATTACCAAGAAAGGCATTTCCAATGTCCATATGATATTTGAAAAAAACAGGAAAAATGTTTCCTACTACAACACGCCTTTTGGGAGCCTGCTTATCGGCATTGATGCAAAAAGCGTGGACATCGCAGAAACAGAAGACAACATTGACGTAAAAGTGAAATACAACTTGGAAGTCAATTATGAGCACTTAGCGGACTGCTCCATCACCATGAACATCAAGTCAAAAGAGGCAGGGAACTTTACCCTTTCTTAAAAGGGATAGAAAAAGCTGCCGCAGGAAGGTTCTGCAAGCCTTCCTGCGGCAGCTTTTAAAAAATTATTCTTGTTTTACAAGAGGAGGCTGCTGATACAGCTTACGTTCTATCTGCTTGCGTTCAAAAGCAATCTCTTTTAAAACCCCTTCTGATTTCTCAGCAGCTGCCACACGTTCCAGCCTTTCTAAAATGGCTAGCTGGTCGAATAAATAGCCGTTGTATTCTTTTTCGCTGATAGGCATACGCTGCACCTCCTTTCTTTTTGGGAACGCTGTGCAGCTATTTCCCGTCTTTCCGGAACCTGTCCATAAATTTCTTTTTCTTAGGGGCTGGTTCCACGGATCCCCTTAGCCCTTTCACAGAGGTAATGTAAAGGCCGCTTACCACAGCCTTCACTTCCTTTTTGGTAGGGATGCGGTCGTATACTTCCCCTTCGCAGATAAAAGTCATGATTTTGGGGCCTACTTTTGCTTTTACCACGGGCATTTTAGAGCCCCGCAATAGCTTCGGGGTCTGCGCCAGCACCGCCGCAGGCAGGCCAGCATCTTTCAGCTTCATTTTTTTCTTGTCAATCACCAGCATGGATATGGTCTGTGCGGCCGCAGCAATCTGCGCGTCCTGTTCTTCTTTTTTCTTTTGTGATTTTTTGCCTACTATGTAAAGCGCAATGGTCGCTGCCAGCAGAAGAACGGTAATTACAATCAATACAATTTGCCATGTAGCCATGAGAGCCCTCCCTTATGTTCAAATTTTCCCTTGACATTGTACCATTGATTGCGGCAAAAATCAATGGTACAATCAAGGAATCTGTGCAGTCTTTGTTGACAGTTGGCTGTTTAGATAATATCTCATCTTTGACAGTTTAGCAACAAAAAAATCGCTATAATGTCCTATTTTATA
>CAJTWA010000087.1 GCA_910580195.1 uncultured Lachnospiraceae bacterium | reverse complement strand
GAACAGTACCTTGAACTGCAGGGGGATTTCCTTTTCCTCATAATGCTTCTTGCTTTCGGAGCCGTCCTTTTTCGTGCGTCCCCAGTGGGCAACGGTATAGGGCGTTTCCAGTTGGCCTAGGAAGGCCTTTGCCTGCTCTAAGGTAAAATGCTTCACGTCTGCCTGTTTTTCCACCTTAGGGGGCTTTACGCGCTGGCAGGGGTTGCTTTCTATTAGCTGCCAGTACACGGCCGTGTTCAGGCTGCTGCTGATAATCTGGTGGATGCGCTTAATTGTCCTTGCGCTGTAGGGCTTCTGTTCCCCGTTCTGGGTATAGCCGTTTTCCGCAAGGGAGCTGTACAGCTTGGTTAGATGCAGGGGCTGTATCTCGGGCAGCCTTAAATGCCCGATAGCCGGCAGGATTATGCCGTCCAAGGAGCTTTCGCACCGCTCGATGGAGGTGCGCTCCATCTGTTTTTCCACATTTTCGGAGAGCCACAGGGCAGCATATTCCTTGTATGTCATTTTTTCGCCTTTTAAGTACCTGCCGCTTTTTACCTTCTCCTCGAAATCCATGGCGAACCGTTCCAGCGCCTTCTGGTTCTGTTTCTCCGTCCTGTTGGGGTCTGGCGTCCACGTGGCTGTTTCCAGTATCTGCTTATCGTGGATGTCCCTGCCGTTGCTTACGGTTATCTGATAGCTTTTCCCTCCTTTTCCTGATGCTTGCCATAAAAAATCAGTCCTTTCCTTAAAAATGGGTGCATTTCATAAAGGACTGTGATATACTGGTTTTGTTCAATGTTAGGTATATCATAATCCCTTATGGTATCTATCTGAAAGGCTCCGGTATTGGCGTACCGGGGCATTTTCAAATTAATGGTTGCAAAATCCATGGGGGTGGTTTATAATATGCTTAACAAGGGAGCCGGTACGATAGTGCACACCTATCCGTTTCCGGCGAAAATATCAGTGAAAAATAGCACCTTTACTTTGTCAGAGCGGGGGTGCTATTTTTTACGTTTTACATAGTCTAAAATGGTGACAATAAGAATCGCAAATGTGAGTAATACCATAAATTCTTCATATGTAGTCATAAAAACGCCTCCTTTCCGTTCAAGGCTCGGAACGGAGGTATTCACACCCTACCGGCTCCCCGGTTAAGCATATTATATTGTCATGGTGCAGCAGTTTCCCGATTTAAAATCGGAGTAAACAGACCGGATTTAACGGGGGGAAGACTGCGCTGGTTTGCCCGAGGCCAAAAGTGGCTTGGGGGATCTGATTAGACCCCCTTCCCGAAATTTCCGGGTAGGTATCCCTTAATTTGCAGTATGCCGTGTGACGCTTCTAGCCGCCCATATCCGGGCATAATGTGTATTGATGGTAATTCCCATCAATGGATGTATAAATCGCCTTATAGAGCGAGTAAAGCCAACGACAGCCATTTGTCTGTGGTTAAGCCCATTTGGGCTTAAGCTGAAGGACATTTTCCCTTTACCTCCTGCTGCTCATTGGAAGTAGTCATTTGGCTTTTACCGCATAGCTCCATGCAGGAGCCGCCCCAATTTAGGGCATCCCTACCCCATAATTACCAGCCGCACCTGCATCTGATTAGATGCACCCATTTAGTTGTGTCCGTTTTTCGGACAGGCCATGCCAAAAGTGGCTTGGTTAGGACTGGGGTGGGTTACTATTTTTTTCTTTTTGCTCTTCTTCGTAGTCATCAAAAATTCTTCCGATAAGATAATTTAAGTTGTTAGATTGAGTTCTTTTTATGGGGATATCTAACTCTTGTAATTTAGTATCAAGCCAAGGTTGGTACATATCAACATCTATTACTTTTTGGTCATAAATTGTTTTTATTTTTTCCCAATCTATAAAGAATTTGTGTAAAACACTATTGTCAAATCCCCAAAATGCGCCGTCATCAAAAGGGAATGTAAAAATTTTTGTTTTAAGGTTTTTATTTTTTAACAATTTTAAAAGTAGTCTTATTACATCTGCGTATGTTTTTATTTCATCGGAAGTATTCATTTTGTCAGATAATCCACAAAGCCAATCAATAGATATATGACATTTTTCGGCTATTCTTTTAGCAACATCTAATGGTGGCTTCATAAGTCCTCTTTCATATCCCGAAAGCGTTTGCTGCTTTATTCCCATATGTGCGCTGAATTCTTTTTGTGTCATTTTTAACGATTCACGTAACTGCTTTATCCGAATTGCAAATATATCTAATTCACCCATCAGATTCAAATCCTTTCTATTTGATAATCTGATTCTAACATGAAGTATAGGTAAAAACAATCAAAAAGTCAATATTAAAATAAAAATGGAAAAGCAAAAATAAATACTTGTAAAATACAATTATATATGGTATTGTACAATTGAAAGGAGATGAATACATGAAATTAGATAGAGAAAAATTCTCACTTGCCAGAGCAAGAGCCTGTATGGGGCAAAAGGATTTTGAAAAAGCTGGAATCCCTAAAGGCACATTATGCCGGGCAATGAGTGGCAGGAGCCTAAAGCCGGAAACGATTGGAAAAATTGCAAAAGCTCTTGGCGTGGATGTAACTGAAATTTTGGAGGACTAAGAAAGCAATTTGGTAATATGTCAAGAGGAAAATGAAAAAGATTTTCCCTAAAAAG
>CAJTWA010000086.1:1464-3019 GCA_910580195.1 uncultured Lachnospiraceae bacterium | reverse complement strand
TACCAGCCCCGGCCACAGCATTTCTTGTACTTCAGCCCCGACTGGCAAGGGCAGAACTCATTGCCCTTCACCTCTTCATGTAACATTGCCTTAATCTCTTCTATCCTGGCCCACAAAGGTTGGGGAATCAAGTGCTCCTTTCCCGGAGTTTCGCCAATAATCCTATCCCTCTCATCCATAAGCCGTATAAGCTCTGCCACCAGCTGGGAAGATGTGAGGGCCAGGCGGATATTGGCTATTATATTGCCCCTATAGGCCATATCATCATCCTTCAAGAACAATATCTCCTTTTCCCCATTGTCATGCGGTGTGATATCTGCCAGCTTCCCTTCCGGGCTCCTCCAGACGGAATGGGCCTCCGCCTCTACAAGGATATTTGCCCATTGCCAGATTACCCAACCATTAACCTGCTGCCCTCCCCGCTCCCGTACCATACGCCCCACATTGGGAAAGCATTCCCCGGGCAAGGCCCATCCCTGTACTTCAACCGGAACATATCCCGGCCCCGCGTCCGGCACTATCCCGCTGCACAGTTCCATAACCTTATCCGTAATCTTCACCGGTGTAGTCTCCCTTTTCATGGCAAATCACCCCCTACGCTTTTTATCCCATCATACAGCAAAAAGCCCCGGAAGGAAACAGCAATCTACAGATATGGCCTCCCCATGCCCTTTAATCGTTCCATTCTTCCCTGTTTTATGTGCCGCATATAATTTTATAGCCTATGCCCTAAAAGCAGCAATATGAAGCCCCTGTGCATGCCATGGACTGCCCTCCGGCTTTTGCAACGTTGCATATTTGTTTTCCAGCTGCGGGAAAGCGAGCGTTCGGTTATCCTCACCTATGGCAGCAGGCATATGCCTTTACGGAATAGCCGGTTTTCAAAGTTCCTCTGCTTTGCCTGGCAATTCTTTTTGTTCCGCCGGGGATTGCAATGTTGCATTTGTTTTGTTTTTGCTTTTTCTAAAAAGCGAGCGTTCCACGATGCACCTCCTGCCCCATCCCCAAGGACGAATGTCCGGACATTTGTTCGGGGGGCATTGGAAAATTTCCAATCCATTTCCAATCGGATAACATTTCCCGTACATTTGTACGCATTTGGCAGCAGGCGGCAACGGATGAATGCACTGCACCGGTAACAATAGCCCCGTTTTACCAATACACCCCCCTATGTCGCTGCCACATGCATTATAACGGACTCGGGAAAACAAAAGCCGGGGAACATCATTCCGCCCCCCGCTCCCGCAGAAACCTGTTGATGAAATACTGCTGCCCCTTGCCAGTCACAACCGTTGTTTTGGTTATCCTTACGCTGCCGCCCGGATTATTGATGGCACGCTCCTTTACCTCGAACAGCCCCATATCCATGCCCCGCTGCGCCGGCATATTGTAGTCCGTGCCTTTCCTGCTGATAAGGAAGCCCTGCTGCCGCATCCAGCCAAACAGGCGCTTTTCACCGGTATTGATTCCATTCTGCCTAAGGATCTTTGCAAGTTCCCCTATCAGGATGGTATTCCCGGAGGCGGCCACCGCATCCGCAAATACTTCTTTGGGC
>CAJTWA010000086.1:0-1364 GCA_910580195.1 uncultured Lachnospiraceae bacterium | reverse complement strand
CCCCCTTCCCCTGTGCCGAACAGCATGGCCGCAAGCCGCCTTTCGTTCTCCCGGATATCGGCATAAACCGTGCTTTGGCAGCAGCCATATTCTTCGGCAATGGCAGCAGGCGGAACGCCGGCAATACATTTCCGCAGTATCTCCGCTTTCCGGATTTCGGTATCGATGCGGGGGTACCCGTCATGGCAGTACCTGGAATATGCTTCCACCGCCTCGGCCAGCTGCCCCATAATTTGTATAGTGGCATGCCTCCCCTGTTCCACTACCGCCCGCTCCCTTTGGCCCAGGAACAGGCAGAGGGCATAGTCCCCGGCCATGGAGGCAAAAATCCTGCCCCCATCCACCAGCATCCGGATGGCGGCTTCCCCTCCCACTGGAGGCCGTCCAGCCGCGGGCACCCCCATACAGAGCACCAGCATTTCATCCAAGCACCTATTGACATAATTCGATACCGTTTCCTTTGCCACCCCCAGCTTTGCGGCTATTGCCCTGCTGCCCACCGGAACCCCCAGCATATGCCGATAGACAAAAGCGTTATACCTGTCCTTTGCCTGCCTATCATGGCTGGAAGAGACATATTCCCGGTACTCCCCAAGCAGCCGTTCCAATGCCTCCTGATTTCTGCCCGTACGGTAATTGGCATACGCATTCTTTAACACCAGCCTGCACCCCTGCACATATCCAGGCCCTATGCCCCCGGACAGGGCAGCAAGTGCCAGGGGCAACTCCCCTTTTCTGGCCCCCCTGTATCCCTTTGCAAAATAATCATAAAAATATACCAACCCCTACCACCTCCCTCAAAGCAGAAGCCCACTGCCCAAATGGTCTATTTCCTCCATATCCACATAGTCACTCAGCCACCGCGGGGCCACATGGTACCCCTCCCACATGAAGCTTTCCAGTTTTTCACGGTGTTCTGAATGGAGTATCCTATAAAAGCCTTTCTTTATCCGTTCGCCAACCGCCTGCCTGCTGCATCCGAATACCTTTGCCGTCCTGGCATAGCTATCCCCTTGGTAATATACACAGCGAATCATCAATGCCGTTTTCCTGTCCAGGATGCGGAGGGCGGCATCCAACTCATTATGCAGCTCCCTCTGGTATTCGCTGCCCCCAGCCAGTTCGTCAATCCTTTCATCTGTCGAAAGCAGGTCCAGGAGGCTGCTGCCGCCACCCTCTGATATGTATTCATCAAGGCTTCTGGCCCTCAAATTGAACAGTACCCTCTCCAGATGGCAGAGGGCACGGGCTGAAATATGCAGTGCCCCCTGTATTTCTTCCGGTTCCGGCTCCCTTTTAAATGCTGCCCTGTACTTTAGCCGGAACGCCGCCAGTTTCCGCATCCTCGTTTTAAGGTATTCCGG
>CAJTWA010000085.1 GCA_910580195.1 uncultured Lachnospiraceae bacterium | reverse complement strand
ATATCTTTTGGATTTTTTCAATTATCTACTTGACTTTTAATAGTTGGTCTTTCCTGTATAACAATTATTATATAATTTATATTTAAAGTATATATAATAAAAATCATAATGTCAATACCTATTTTTCCATTATCTCTTTCATTTCCTGCTACTTATTCCAAATTTCTACGCAAAATTCCCATCCTTAGCAACATAAAAAAAGAAACCCTATCCCTATATATCATTTTTATAAACTATTTACTTTTTAAACTTCCCATAGTATAATGCACATAGCCTGTAACAGTTCCATGCAACTTGTTTTTCCAAAAAATTCTGCTACTTCTTAAACTATGTTTCGACTGGAGGCGATTATGAGCAGAAAAATGAAAATAACCGGGAACGAGGACACCTTCGCCGAAAGCCTGCAAAATTCCCTTGGCGAAATGCTAATCCTTTTCCTCTTAAAACAGAAACCTATGTATACTTATGAAATCACGCAGGAAATCAGCAGGATTAGCAACAGCGTTTTTTCCTATAAATCCCTTTACCCTTATATCTACCGGCTGAAAAATGCCGGCTGCATTGACGAAGAGAGCAAGACTGTCGCTAAGAACAGGACGCGGATTTATTTCCATATCACAGACAGCGGCCGGGAGCACTTGGTTAACATCAAGCGGAAATACCGGGAAATCACTACCGCAGCCAACTTGATGCTGGATCTCGATGAAATGATTTATTAAGAGCCAGGCGTTTCCTGTGGTTTCCTGTCCTTTTTAACTATAAAGGGGAACAGGTATTAGAAGAATACATTGAGATAATAAAATAACAAAGAAAGGATGATTCTATGGGGACTCTTGAAAAACCACTCAAAAGCTATATTCAGGCAGTAAAACGGCTGTTAATCTGCCCCAAAAGCTACCGCAGCGGCTTTCTGGCAGACATGGAACATGATATCCGGCAATTCCTTCTGGAAAATGGCCCTGTTTCCTACCCGGATGTAGTCCGCAACTTCGGAACGCCGCAAGAGCTTGCAAAGCTATATCTGGAAAATGTGCCGCCGGAAGAGTTAGCTGCCTATTCGGCCAAGAAAAAGCGCCATTTCAGAATTATATCTGTCTTTCTTATCCTTTTGGTTTCCATATCCATTTTAAGCCTATATACATCGCTTCAGGAAGCCAAAAAGCTAGATGCCATATATGTGGAAGAAACCATTCAAGTGATTGAGTAATAACTTCTAAATTTGAATTTATTTAAGCACATTAGTGCAGGGTATCATTCCCCGCTATTTGCACGAAAAGAGAATGAAAGGAAGAAGTAAAATTTATGAAGAAAACATTTTTTATTATATTTGCCCTTGTTTGCATTTTTAGCAACCCTATCATTTCCTATGCCTGCCAGAACCCGCAAAAATCCTTTCCGGAAAAAGTATCCGCACAAATAGCAGATTTAGGCAATGGGATAACCATGGAATCTACCATAACGGAATATCACAAAAATTCACGCTCTAAAACTAGGACTGCCGTAAAAACATCTACCTGCAAAGCTAACGGTAAAACCATTGCAACAATAGAACTAACCGCCACATTTACATATACAGGCTCTTCTGCTGTCTGCACCAATGCTTCTTCCACGTATTCCATGTCTGATGGATGGAGTTATAAAAACAGGTCAACCACCCGCAGCAAAAATACAGCCACTACAAAAGCAAGGCTCACAAATGGCATTAATTACTCCGATATCAGCGTAACTATGACATGCAGCAAAACTGGGGAAATTTCTTAACCCCCCAACACAGCAACCTTTGGCAAACTACACCAAAATAAAACGAAAGGACTGAATGATTACCATGAACACAACCGTTACCCTTGGAAAAACAGGAATTACCGTCAGCAAAAATGGCTTTGGCGCCCTCCCTATCCAGCGCATTTCCACCGAAGAAGCTGGGAAACTGCTGAAAAAGGCATACGATGGGGGCATCCGTTTCTTTGACACCGCCCGGTTCTACACCGACAGCGAAGCCAAAATCGGAGAAGCCCTCTCCCCCGTCCGGGACAGCATCATCCTTGCAACCAAGACCGGGGCACAGGATGCAGAAGGGTTTTGGAAGGATTTAAACACCAGCCTGACGCTGCTGAAAACAGATTACATTGACATTTACCAGTTCCACAACCCTTCCTTCTGCCCCAAGCCCGGGGACGGGACAGGCCTGTATGAAGCCATGGAAGAAGCGAAAAAGCAAGGGAAGGTCCGCCATATCGGCATCACCAACCACCGCCTGCAAGTCGCCCACGAGGCCATTGATAGCGGGCTGTATGAAACGCTGCAGTTCCCTTTTTGCTACCTCGCTACGGACAAAGATATGGAAATCGTTGCGCGCTGCAAGGAAGAAAACATGGGCTTTATTTCCATGAAAGCGTTATCCGGCGGGCTGATTACCAATTCCGCCGCTGCATACGCCTTCCAGGCCCAGTATGATAATGTGCTGCCCATCTGGGGCGTCCAGCGGGAATCTGAACTGGATGAATTTTTAAGCTATATGGAGAACCCGCCAGCCATGACGCAGGAAATTTCCGATTTGATTGCAAGGGACCAAAAGCAGCTTGCCGGGAATTTCTGCCGGGGCTGCGGCTACTGCGTCCCCACCTGCCCTGCCGGGATTGAGATTAACAACTGCGCCCGGATGTCGCTGCTTTTGCGCCGCTCCCCGTCCGAGCTGCAGCTTACCCCAGAGGTGCAGGAAAAAATGAAGAAAATCGAAGGCTGCATCCACTGCGGCCAATGCAAGTCCCACTGCCCTTACGGCCTTGATACCCCTGCATTATTGGAGGAAAACTACAAGGATTACAAGGAAGTGCTGGCTGGGAAACCTATCTGAAAATAGTACGCAATGGGAACTATAGTTTTTCTCCATTATTTGTGCCTAAGTAAAAAGAAAGGAATGGGTGATTACTATGACAATTCAGCAAGAAGCATTTGAAAAAATCATGAAACTGCCAGAAGATGGGATACGGCTGATTCTCGTCATGGCAGATGAGATTGCAAGGCAGCATGGCATCCTATCCAACACAGATGCAGGCTCAGAAAGAAATGCGTCAACCACATGTAAAGAAAAAGCCTTCCAAAAGATGTTAGAACTAAGAGAACAGTCAGCATATCCAAAAAATTTTGATTATAAGAAGGTAATGGAGGAAATGGTAAATGAAACCTATAATTTCATTAATTGATACAAATGTGATTATAAATTTCATTACAAAAAGAGATGACCCCTATAAAAATGAATGTTTTGAAGTAATGAAGCAATGTGCAGAAAATGTTTTTGAAGGGTACATTGCATTTCATTCTTTATCCATCATTTGGTATATAGTCCGGAAATAAAAAAGTGTCTTCGACACTTCAACCCCCTAGCCCCCATTCATGGGGGAAT
>CAJTWA010000084.1 GCA_910580195.1 uncultured Lachnospiraceae bacterium | reverse complement strand
CTCTATTTTATTATCTTATATCGGTTAATGCAACAAAACATTTTATGAATTTTTTTGTTCCTGCTGATTGCATCCTGTATTTTATCCGCCAATCCCCTCAGATGAACGTCCTCATTGATTCGTTTGTCGGATAACATAATCTCCTGAAAACCTGGTAATGAATCAGGCGGTATCAATGTAATCCCCCACCTCGCAAGCCCAAATTCCGGGCGGTCAAGACTGTGAAAATATGTCTTTAATAAAGCCAGCTTATTCCACCAATCATCTATATAAGCATCATCAATACAAACACATTGATATTTCTCCGGATCATAGGAATACTCCTGTGTTTCCCCTATATCCTCAATTATCCCAAATTCTGTCTTAATCATTTTCTCCTGCCTATTCCCTGTACCCTACAACAGCAATTACATTTCCATCTTTCAAAATGCAGGCAGCGGCTTTCCCTTCTTTTATCAGCCTTGCACTGCTGTTGAGGATGTTTTTATCTGCATTGTCCGGCACTTCCAGCAATACCTTGTATTCCCCTTCATAAGTACCATTGAGATGCCCTGTAAATATCTGCTCCAATTCCTCTATGCTTATTTCCTTTGCAGGCAGCCAAGAAAACACATCTAAAACTGTCATCCTATCGCTCCTCACCTATATTTTTTCCACGATCTGCCGGAAAGCCGGGGATACCTGCCTTGCCTTGTCGCGCTGTGGCTTATTTGGGATATGCGTCTGACTCAGTTCCCTTTCCCCATAATCGAAAGCCACTCTTTATATTCCGATATTGGGTTTAGTGACACAGCTTTCTTCATATAATGCAGGGCGAGACACTCGGAACCTGGTGGTGTCAGTGGGGTAAACACATAATATGCCGTCAGAAAGCTCAAGTGCGCCGCCCGGACGGCATCCCCATTTTCCTCATAATAGTGCAGCGATGCCAGCAATATAAAAAAGAGGTTTACCCTGTCAATATCTGATGCAGAAGCATAAAAATTGTCTAAATCTCCAATAACTGTTTCTAGCACACATTCCTTTTTAATAATCGGTTTATCAAAATTAACCCTCATCTAAAATCCTCACTTCCAAAGTTCCCCATAAGCCGGAACACCGGGGATGCCTGCCCTGCCTTGTCAGGCTGTAGCTTATTGGGGTATAAAACCATAAAATTCCAAATGATAACTTTATAGTCTAAAGTCATGCCTGACAAACTGAAATTAGTCACGTTTCCCATTCCGATAAAACCCAAAACATATCACAGTCCAAATTCCCGGCACAACCGCATATCCCGCATTTACTTGCCCATGATTTATAAGAACATATCCACCGCCTAAAAATGTTAAAACCAAAAAAATAATTCCTAAAATCAATGCTGCTTTTTTCATCAACCCTAACTCCATTCAACAACTTTATTATAAGGTTCCCCGATACACCAGAAAGCTGGGATAGCTACCCTGCCTCGTCAGATTACTTCTGCGTTTTCTTTCTGATAAGCATGGAAATCAGCATGGCCGCTATCCCCAAAGCAAGATAAACTGCCACATACAGGATAAATGCCGTTTCCCCCATATCAAAGAATATCCATGTACCTATGAGGAACAGCACAGCCGAAACAATTGGAAAACTCCACAGATGCTTCACATCTTTTCCCGCAAATGCTCCGATTAGCACGGAATATAATGGATTGACTGCAAAAAACAGAAGAAAACATACCGCCATTCCTGCATCGCCTTTTACGAAAGTAACCGCAAGCCACGGAAACGCCAGCATAACTACCGCCGAAGCCGCCGGAAACCCTATTTATGCCTTCCTGTCAAAAGACGGCTTCTCCTCCAGATAATCCGGCAGTGATTCCAGCTCCTCCCCTTTGCCATTCTTTAGGGAGCGGTACTCATTAAAGTAGATTCCGTAAAATTCCCTTTCCTTTTCCCGTTCAGCCGGCGTCCTCTCACAAGCCCACCCATATCCCGAACCGAGATACGTCAATACCTTTGTGCCCTGGCAGTAAATGTCCGCGCCATATCCCCCGCTTGTCAGGATGGAGCAGGTAAGCGTTCCGCCCCCTGCCAGGGCGAACTTCTTTTCGGCAAGGCTCTCCGCCCTCCCGTCCGCCGCCTCCAGAAAGTCAAGCAGCGTCAGCTCCCCACTCCCGTGGCATTTCGGATTGTTGTCCTGCCGCTTCAGCGCATTTTCAGCCTGCCGGTACAGCGCCTTTCTGTCAGGCGACACATCAGACATATACTCTGCACATAGTTCCGTCCTCCGCCTATGGATATATTCCAATTCAGCCTTGCTTGTAGTATTAGCAGCCTTCCGTGCCAGCTCCTTAATCTCGTCAGTAAACTCCGCCTTTGATTTACTGCTTTTCCCGGAACTTGGAATGATAGACCAGTCAGGCCCCCTGCCGCTCAATGGCATACTGTGTTTCGTATTTACAGAATTTACTGCACTTAAAGCCGAAATTTCCATGAGTCCACCTCACAATTCCTTTTCCTATCCGCATCTCATCTGTCGTTCAGAGCCGCGCCCGCTCCCTCGTAATAAGGAAATGCCTCCAAATAACCTACGCAAGCCTGTTGCAAAATTTACAGATTTTATCAGGTTTACTCTAAACAAAATGCGTAGATTATTTTCCGGCAGTTCCTAAGTCCGAGCGGTTCATTGCCTCACTTCCGGGCAGACCGCAGAGGCAAAGCATTATGCGCCTCTGCGGAATAGGGTGTAAAGATTATACCTGTATATCCAGTGTGCTGCCCGAAAATGATGCTCTTGTGCCTGCCGCTAGGTCAGACTGTATCTGCTGATAGGAAACTGTTCCTTTCGCATTCTCCCCGTATTCTTTTTTCAGGCGTGCCAATTCATCATTATAGATAGAAGTGAACACCCTCGCCCTCGCAAATTCCTCCTCCGTGCTGATGGCCTTCCAGTTCCTTGATTCGGGATTATAGGATAATGTCTTGTTCCCGTTATTGTCCCAAAACATACAGGCCGCATTCATCTTCCCGCCCGTTTTCCTCATGCTTGATTCGTAGATGGCTTTCCTGTCCGGGGAAACCGTCTCCCCATGCTGCATACACAGCTTTCTGTATGCGGCATCATCCCGCTTCCCGGTGGCAAATTCCTTCTGCGCCAGCTCCTTGATTGCCGCCTCAAATTCCTCCTCCGACATGGCAGGCTTATCCCGCTTCGTCATGATGTTATCCCAATTCGGCTTTGTGAAATTGATGTCAACAGGCTTGAACCGCAGTGCAAAATTCCCATAATCACATTGGGCTAATGGATTGTTGGAATTTTTCTTATTGCCGAACATCTGCTGTACCATATTTGCATATTGCGAATAATTATCCCTTGTTATCTGCATATTGCATACCTCCTTTACGCTTCGTTTTTAATGCCGAACATTCCGTCCAGCATGGATAAGACCTTCTCCATGCCGCCCTCTTTGGAGCCGGAAACCTTATAGGCATCCTTCCACGCCTGTGCCAGACATAACATCACCACCGCCTGGAACTTTTCCGCATCACAGGAAACGGCAAAATCGCCCCCGTATTTGTCCGCCACGGCCTTCACGTTCAACAGCCCGGTGCCTTCCGTGGCCTCCACTTTCTCTGCCACGGGGTTTCTTACGGAGAAGATCAGCTTCCCACCCTCCTGCACCAGCTTGACGTGGATGACGGCATTCCTCCCCT
>CAJTWA010000083.1 GCA_910580195.1 uncultured Lachnospiraceae bacterium | reverse complement strand
ACCCTTGCGCCAAGCAGCTCCACTTCCTCCGACAGCCCCATTTCATCAATCTGTGCCTGGGCATAGCAGAGTACGGTTTCCTCTATTCCCGCACGGCTCTGGCCGTTTAAGGCAGGCTCCGGCTCTGTCTGATCAGAAACAAGCGGAAGTCTCTCCGTCTCCGTTTCTTTCGCCTGCGTCTTCTGCAGTTCTTCCTGCGCCACGGTTTCTGTTTTCACCTGCAATTCTCCATAATCCATAACCTTACACGCCGCCAACGGTATGCCTTCATCCGAAAGGATCGCTTCCATCGCCTCACGGATTGACAGATCCGGATCGTCGTACACGCCTCCGTCAATCTCCCTGAAATCCTTACCATAAATCGTATAATCGTAACCGTCAGAAACGGTCTGGATGGAAAAATACCCTTTTTCTGTCTGGTATGCAATTGCAACATCATAGCTATCGAGATACTCCCTTGCTTTCTGTGACGCCGCCATCGTTTCCTCTCGAACCCATTTTTCGCTTAGGGAATTAAATTCTATATCTGTAAGCGTTTCAATTCCATTCTGGCACACAATCAGGGACATCCTGGAGGGTGGCTGTTCCGTGCTTTCCATGCCAAGCTGTTTATTTAGGTGGTTTGGTATCTGCTGATAGGCAGTGCCCGCCGCATCCAAATCCGCAAAATACTGATATTCCCTTTCTGTTTTGCTGCCATCGGTGTTCTGTATAAGATAGTATTGTGCAATGAATGACGGCTCCGGTTCCATTTCTACTCCTTTTTCTGAAAAATACTCGCCAATGGCTTCCATTGCCCCCTGATCAAACCCATGCTCCAGATCCTCTGCCACCAGTTCCCCTTCCTGATTGACAATAATAGAGGCCACAGAATCCCCATATTCCTCATGCTCCATCCGGTAAAACAGCTCGCCGCTAATTTCTTTTGCTTCTGCCGTATGCCATGTGCCAAAATGCCCATTTGCAATAAACCCTTTCGTTTCCTCATTGATCCGCACGTTTTCTTCCTTCCCTAACTCCTGTTCCTGTATTCCATCCCTTGCCAATCCGATAAACCCGTCCAGCACAGCCGGGTGGCTGCTTACCACATAATCAGCGTTCATATCCATCCCCCGGTTTACGTTCTCCGGTATCTCGTATCCCTTTGCCCATGCCTTATTCCCGATAGAAAACCGCCCGTCATGTTCCAAATGCTGCAACGTATTTGCAAGGATGAATACCACACGTTCTGCGCCATATTCCTCCAGGACTTCCTCTGCGGCATCATGCGCCAGATGCATCCCGTCAAAGTTCTCCCTGATTGCGTCCTCAACCGCTTTTTTGCAGTCCAGGTTCAGCTTTCTTGATTCCAGGTAATCATCTGCCCGGCCATGCTCCATTGCATAGGTAATGGTATGCATATAAAGCGGCGGGTACGTTTTTTCCTCTGGAATCTGCCGTTTTGCTTCTTCCTCCAGTACATGTTTCCTCTGTTCAATAAAACCGGGCAGTTCCACAGGGCCATAATCATCCAAAAAATAAGCAGTCACTTTCCCTTTACGGTTCATAACCATCACATCACCGACAGTCGGGTAGTGCCCGGTATAGCCTTCCGGGAGAGAAAATGTTATTTCTGTGCGGACGCTTTCCAAATTATCCCCTAGCTTGAGCCTGCCGCCATAAATCAGGGAATAATCCGAACCATCCACCTCTAAACCGTCTTCTTTGATCGTTTCCATACTTAAAAGGAAATAATCCCGGCCTTTCGTATCCTCATTGATCTGAAAAAGAGCGTAACAATCATCTGTACCTGTATATAAAAGCTCCTCATTGGAATGAATGACCACATTCTGTATCCGTTCTTCCAGCTTTCGTTTCTTTTCTTTTGTATTCAGGCTTTCATTGAGCGCTATTGCTGATTGCTTTAATTGTTCGATTGTCACCATCCCGCCAGTAAAGTTTAATTCTTCCCCAAGATTCAAATACCTTCTTTCCGGGATAGGCAGATAAAACGAGGACAGGATTGTGCCGGCATGGTTGACCCCCACATGGTATTCCACAGCGACCGGATCGCCAGGGTCATAATCAGACCCCCGCAAATCATAGCGGTAAAGTTCAGATGGCACTTCTTTTTCTGGTATCCTTCCATTAGAAAATAATGCCGGGACTCCAAAAATCTCTACTTCTTGATATTGCTTTTCTGTATCACCCTTTTGTAGTTCCTGCAGGCTGCTTTCCTGTAATTCTGTTCCTTTTTCCTGCTTTATGGTTTTCTCCTTCTGATGAAAAAATTCCGGCAGTTCCGTATATCCATAAGAATCCACATAATGCGCCGTAATCTCACCGTCTCTTTTTATGGCCACTACATCACTGACAGAGAGGGAATGCCCTTTAAAGTCCAGCGGATGCCCGATATTGAATTTTTCATACAGGGAATCCAGCGTTTCTTTTCCACCTAGCACATCACCGTATACCATCCGGTAATCATCATAATCCACGGAAAATCCCTGCTTTTTCAGATACTCCGTATCCATAAAAAGGTATTCCCGGCCCTTGCTGTCGTCCCGGATCTGGTAGATGGCATAACGATCCTCGTTACTGCTGAAAAGCAATTCTTCGTTTAAATGTTCCTGCTCTGCATTTTCCGCACGTACCGATTCCATCACCTGGTAGCTCTCCCACGCCCTTGCGTCAACGCCGAACATGCCGTCTTCTCCTGTTTCTCTAATATCATCTTCTGTATTCATCAGAATTGAACTTCCGTCTTTCTGCAGGCTGTAGATATGCAGCCCTGCATTGTGCAGCGCAACGGCCCTTTCCATTGTAAGCGGCAGGACGGAATCATTGTGGTAGCCAAATTCATGCATCTGCATAATCCCGACTTTGTTATCAGGCAGAAAATCAATCTCTTCCTGTGCATCCTCCATAATTTCCTGAAGATTATGCATCTTCGGATTTTCCACAGCCTCCGCAAGTTTATTCACCAACTCCCTCGTGTCCCTTGGATTGTCCAGCTTATAGGCATATAAGACAGTCAGGTTATGCGCTTCCTTCCCCAAAGCTGTATGCCCGTACTCCGCACGGCTGATCATCATCTCCACCTGCACCAAAATAGAAAATTCTGCCGCATCCACGATATGGCCTGCATCCATATACAAGGCATCATAGAACTCCGGCATCTCCTGATTCTTCTTTCCATCTTCCGAATCCCGCCATAAATCCAGGTGTACGCCGTGGCTTTTCAGGAACTGCTCCGGATTTCCATTTCCCCCGTCCTGTTCAGCAAAAGTATGTAACAGCCTTAAAAAATCTACCCGCCCGACATTATCTACAAGATAGAACTTTTTTGTATCCTCCCCAAGAGGGGCAAACTGAAATACGAAATCATCTTCTGTCAGCTCCCGTTCTGCCGCTTTTTCTTTCTGCAGCTTCTGGATGTTCTCCACCATGCTGTCAATAAAAGAGCCTGCTGTTTTCCGGATAAAATCCATTGACGTGCGCAGCTCCTTCATATCCATGCTGCTTGACCATCCCGCCAGATATGGAAACGAGTAGTCCGACGTATCAAGATTAAAGAAACTGCAGACGGTAAAAGCTACGCTCTCGGCTTCCGTTTCAATTGTCATCTTGCTTTTCTTCTCCCCAAGTTCCTCCATCAGATCCCGGTCATGGCACATGGCATGTGTCACTTCATGGACAGCGGTTTTCATGGTCTGCTTCTCGCTCATACCCTCCTGGATTACGATTTCCTTACTGGCGTTGCTGTAATACCCCTTGGAACTCCCTTCAATCTCCCCATAGCGCATAGGGGATGGGGAAACCATCTGGATTGCTTCCATGAAAATATCAAAATTTTCTACGCTCCCCACTAGCTCCGGCGTGTCCAGTTCCGGAAGCGGATCTCCTTGCGTCTGTGAAATGTCAAATACTGTAGACACACGGAACCGTGGGATGATACGCTCCACTTCCTCTGTCTCCGGCTGTCCGTCCGGGCGCAGCACCGGCTCGTTTGTTTCCGGATCAAATTTCTCTATCTCTTCTTTTTCCTTAATCGGCACAGGGGCGATGATCTTGATCCCCTTCTCCCCACGTTTTACCCGACGGTTAAATTTCTTGTTCCAGGTAGCCAGCCCTGCAACCAAGGTTGACTCCGGCTTCTGCATCGCGATTAAAAGCGTGTTGTTAAAACTATAATTATGGAACTGCGACATGGTTTTCAAATATTCTGTATATTTTTCCGATGTAAATAAATCCTTAACGCCCTGTTCCAGCCGTTCCGTAATCTCCTTCAACTGTTCTTCCCGTTTTCCGGCCATATAATGATATATTCCCTCCATTCTTTCCCGGCATATGCCATAGCGCTATCCTTATAAATATTGAAATAGGTTTCTGGCAGACCCGGCTAATTCCATGCTTTCACTGGCAGGCTCCACCTGCCCTGCAAAATACCTTGCAGATAAACAGACAGAAAAACTTATCGCAGCTTTCCCATCTGTCTATGCAAAAATAATGCCACCCCATCATCTATTGACGGTATGGCCTCCTGCTTATAATTCCTGCTCCTTTTTCTTTACCGGTTTCTGGGTGTTCCCATGATTCCCCATAAGACGCTCTTTTGCTTCTTTCAGCTTCCCAAGCACAGAAGGTTTCCTTACTTCATCTGCAATCCGTGAAGCATCCGACACCCGGCCTGCATAATTAACCGCTTTCCTCGGACAGTCTGCCACTTCCTGCACATCATCGTCCATGCCCAGCGCTTCCGACGGCCCTTTATCGTCCATGTTCAGCAAGGCGTTTAATTCCGACAGGCGTTCCATCTTCTCCGCCAATTCTTCTTCTTTTGCAAAAGGCTTCTCCACTTCCTCCTTTGCCGTGGCAAGCTGCTGCTGAACGGTTTCTAAATTCAGTTCCGATTCCGTCAGTTTCTTCCCAATCCCAGAGAATACGTTGCTGATACGCTGCAGGTTCCCTAACGGGTCTTTCCCCACTTCAACCTGGTAGCTGCACTGCCGCTTGGCAGTCAGCTTATATACCTGGTTGAAGCTGTCAAAATCAGAATACAGCCGGAACCCGCAAAACTCCCCGACCTGCCCGGCCGCATCCACCGCTTTCATTCCTGCGCAGGCTGCAATCAGCGCCGTCCCTGCCTCTTTCCGGTCTGTGTAGGTTTTTCCACCGATCAGCATGGAGAAATTGTCTTTTTCCTTTTCTTTTTCAAGGATTGGCTTCACTGCCTCCGCATCCGCCCGCAAGCCTGCAATCCGCTCTTTTAATGCGGTAATCTTCACCGGGTAATTCCTTGCGATCTCCGTTTCCAGCCGGTACTTCTGGCTAGTATGGTTTGCCTTCAAAAGTTTCAGCTTGCTTACCTGGATGTCGAGATCCATCT
>CAJTWA010000082.1 GCA_910580195.1 uncultured Lachnospiraceae bacterium | reverse complement strand
TGGTGTCGCTTTTTACGGCGGGTAAGGTGGTCAAGATTAGTTCCGAGGTTGCCAATAAAAATAAAAAGAGTGAATTCCATGGGGGTTATGTTGGGAGGGACAGCATAAATGGGGCCGGAAATCGTAAACAGGAATAAGGGCAGTATATTTCATGGAGACTATGTCGGGCGTGACAATATTGCAGTGAATATTGTAATGCTTCAGGATTCAGAGCGTGAATTTGTTGTCACGCATAATGCCAATATAAAGCCGGTATCATATTTTACCGGGCGCGAAACAGAACTGCAGGAGTTGCGCCAGAGGATAGAGGCCGGTAGAAAGTCGGTTCTGGTGAGCGGCATGGGCGGCATCGGGAAGACGCATATCTGTAGGAAGCTGTTTGAGGAATACCTCAATAGGCATGCTGGGGGTGAAAACGGGCCGTTCCGGTATCTGGGCTATATTGAATATAATGGGGATATGGGCAGCAGCCTACAGAACTGTTTGAAATTTAAGCGGCAGGACAGTCCGGAGCAGAATCAGGAAGCAGCCTGGAGGGAACTGGAATACTTAGCAGCGGACGGGAAGCTGCTGCTGTTTGTGGATAATGTGGACAGGCTGATAGGGGAAGATTCCGGATTGCAGAGATTAAAGGGCATCCCGGGGGCAGTTGTCCTGACTTCCAGGCAGATATCCTTTGGGGATGAATTTGAGCCATACCGGATTGGATTCCTTGGCATGGAGCAGTGTAAAGAGATTTATGAGAAAATCCGGTTTGAGGGTAGTGGTAAAAAGGTCAGGCCGGAGGAAGTCCTTGATTTGGAATATGTCATAGAGAATCTTGTAGGGAGGCATACCATTACGGTTGAACTTCTGGCTCATTTGGCACGTACAAAGATATGGACAGTGAAAAGGCTGAAAGAAGAGTTGGAGCAAAAGGGATTCCGGTTGACGTTCCATAAGGATGGGGAACTTGTCAATATCCAAGAATCTTATGAGGTACTGTATGATTTGTCTGAATTAACGGAAGCAGAGAAGAATATTTTGGAGGCGTTTTCTGTATTTCCATATATTCCATTGGCAGCGGAGACATGTAATGAATGGCTTCTTGCAGATGCTGGTGTCAGTGAAGATGATGATATTTTAATGGGATTATATCAAAAAGGGTGGCTACAGTTTGATATAGAACAGGAAAGCTTTGCTTTGCATCCAGTATTTGCACAATTTATTTATGAGATGTGTAAGCCAGAGTGGAAAGAACATAAGGGGATGGTTGAGGAATGTCAAAAATGTATAGAGATACCAAAGAGTGGATTTGCTTTGGAGTCTTGGGAAAATGTTTCATTTGCGGAAAGTATCATCGAAAAGATGAATATGGAAAAAAGTGAGAATTCTATTAAATTTGTTGGGGCTACAAGTAATTTAATATTTAATGCAGTAGAATATGAGGAAGCTGGAAAGTTACATAAAAAATTTTTGGAGACTACTGGAAATGAATCGGGAGCAAAATGCCTCTATATGATTGCAAATTACCGTAATTTAATAAAAATGTGTGGAGAACAGCAAAAAGAAGGAAACATGAAGGCATTGTACAAAAGAAGCCTACAGATTAGTGAAAAAGTGCTAGGGAACGAATACTCTGATATGACAACAAACCATATTAAATTGCCGATGGTGTATAATAGGCAAAGAGAATATGAAAAAGTTAAGGGATTGTATAAGAAAAGCTTAGAAATCAGTGAAGAAGTGCTGGGAGTGAATCATGTAGATACAGCTACAAATTATAACAACTTGGCAATGGTACATGAAGAATTGGAGGAATATGATAAAGCAGAAGAATTGTATAAAAAAAGCTTGGGGATTCGTGAAAAAGTGCTGGGAGTGAACCATCCAGATACAGCTACAAGCTATTTTAATCTGGCAGCGGTATATGAAAAACTGGAGGAATATGATAAAGCAGAAGAATTGTATAAAAAAAGCTTGGGGATTCGTGAGAAAGTGCTAGGGGAGAACCATCCAGATACAGCTACAAACTATTTTAATCTGGCAGAGGTATATGAAAAACTGGAGGAATATCATAAAGCGGAAGAATTGTGCCAAAAAGGTTTGAAAATTCGAGAAGATGTGTTGGGGGAGGAACATCCTGCTACACTGAGTGGATATATGCAATTATCAATTATATATTCTGCACAAGGAAAGTGGTATGAATCAATGCAGTGTTTTTATGTTGTATTTCAGAAGATGCATTAAAAATAATATTAAATTTATCCATTGGGATGGGTAAAAATAAAGGCATATGCAAGGGGGTGATCAGGGCGCACATGCCTTTTCTTTTTGGTCACATTCCGAACAAATCAGCGTGGGTACCGGTACGGTCAAGGAGCAGTTCTGTATCAGATTGTTTATATGTGAGCAGCCAGTCCGGTGCTATGTGGCATTCCCTATATCCGGAGAAATTGCCGCTCAGATTGTGCTCCCGGTTCTTTGCCGGTAACGGAGCCGGAATGCGGAGGGTATCAATAACCTGCTGCAATAGCGCCATCCTATAACCGCGCTTGACACAGGTCTTGAAGTCCTTTTTGAATCTGGTGGAGTATCGCACATTGAGCATTGCTATCCCTCCATCAGTTCAGCAAACAGAGCCTCTGTGCTGCCGGTGAATAAAGTGCCTCCGCCGCTTTCTAGTTCCTCTATTGATGCTATGGTCTCAGCGTTGGGCACTTCCTCCGGTACTGCTGCCCCCTGCAGATAAGCAACGATATAGTACATTTTGCTGTCGGGTATCTGGTCTATGAGGTTTTTGGCGAGTTCCTTATAGCTCATGGTAAACACTTCCTTTCATAAATTTTATTTGCATAGAAGAGCTGCTTTTAATGCTGCAATATCCTCTTTTGTATATTGCGTTACAATAACAACATTATACTTTCCGTTGCACCATTGTAAGGCTGATTTGTTTGAATATGTTTTGACTGTTTGGTCTTTGATGATGTGAGACAAATAAGTTTCCATTTGTTCAGCAATATTAGGGGATTCTGCACAAATTCCAAGACACCATTTATTTGCGGTGGTTGGATGTGTGCTGTAGAAAATATCAGCCTTTGCAATATAGTCACATATGCTTTGTTTGATTGATTCATTGGAAGATTTATCTAATGGCATAGCAACACTTCCTTTCCTGGTTATTGTATGCGCTTTTGGTGCTTGCATTCAGTTTTTTTGGCTGTCACGGTCCATTGCTTCTGATACAGAACGGACTATAAAGGCATTGACGCTTTCATTTTGGTTTTTTGCGTGTTCCCTCAATATTTCTTTTTGGCCTTTAGGGAAAGTTACATTAATCCGGTCATAGTTCTTTTTGACATATTTATTGACAGCTTTTTGTTGGGCTTTGCTGACTTTGTTATCCTCTGGCATACAGACACCTTCTTTCTTTTAATTGGTTTTGATGGGGGAGTATTTATTAAAGGCATTTTCTCCACCATGCCGAAATTATAACAGAAATGACTATTGATGTAAATATATAAATTCGACAAATATATTGACATAAATATACCTAAAATGACAATAGACTATTGAGGTAAATAGGTATGTAATAGTATTATCAACAAGAGAGCGGGTCAAGCGAAGGTAGACGGGAGTACAAAAAGGGAAGCAAGATTTGGGTTCAATACCCTCAATTATAACAAAGCGGTATCCATTCCCGAAGCGGTTTATTGCTATCAGGTCAAAGGATGTGAAAAGGGGGCTGACGGATGAGCGGAGGGCAGAGTAAACGGAGGGATTGGGCAAAGCACGCAGGAGCCAATCCTACGGTGAAAATTCCCATAGCAGATAGGGGGAAAAGATATTGAAACGCTTTGGAAGGTAAATAACGCCTATGAGAAGATAAAGGGCGATTCGACACAAGCTATTGAGGGAAGAACAGAATATTGTAATTGCCCGACATGGAAATGTGTGCTATACTCCATCCATGGGAAACCATAGAGCCAAAGGCGGCTTTGCCCCTCTTGTATTCTGCGGAGGGTTCAAGTAGCCCTCCAGTCGAAAGGAAGGGGGGCGATGCAATGTATGTTACATATCAGGATTTAATCCAGATTGGTATACTCGTTGTCGCCCTTGCGAATTTGATTTATCAGATTTACAAGGGAAAAAAGAAATAGCCGCCACTACTACCAATAGTGACGGCGGACCTCATATGAGGTTATAATTTGTCATTCGAGGGGTAGAGCCGCTTCTATGGCTTTCCCTTTTTCTATGCTTAATATAGCATATTTGGCAGCAGGATTCAAGAGCCAAACACACGTTTATTGTAATGTGATTGTGAAAAGCTGGCTGCCTGCTGCCCTTATTCCTTATCGGATAAGCCATCACGTTCTATTTTCTCATTGGCAGCAGTTGTAAAAAATTGCGCCATGCTTCCAAGCCCGGACTTTTTAGCGGCGTTTTTGTATCTGTCCTTTTCCCCTTTTTTTACCCGGAATTTGATTTCTTCCAGATTTTCTTTGATGTATTTTTGCGTAGCTTTATTTTGTGCCGCTGAATATTGTCGCTTTTTCTTTTCCGGCATAACACGCACTTCCTTTCTCCCATTGGGGCGATTTTGTAAGGGGCTTCTTCTCCACCTTACACTGATAGTATAGCACTTTTCTATATAGGACGCAATATACATATCGCACAAAGATATTGCGTATATAGGGAGCAATATTTGTTTATTCTGCGAATTGTATATAGGGAGCAATAGTGCTATACTTATATCATAAACAAGAGAACAGAACAACCAAAGCAGCCGGGAAAGCCGAAAGCACCCGATACCGAAAGCCATATACCTGTGAGTGAGCGATAGGGCAATACCAATAGTCAGGAAGATTCTTTCGGGGTTGCACGAAAGGAGAATACCACATGGGCGAAAGGGCGATTGAAAATAGGGTTAAAAAGCTAAAGGCGCTGGAAGAGCAGAAAAAGGGGCTGGAGGCACAGATTAGCAGCCTACAGGAGGAAATCAAGAAGGATATGGAGGCCAAGGGCATTGAAGAGATGCGGGCCGGCATCTTCATCATCCGGTTTACCAGCGTCCTTTCCAGCCGGTTTGACACCAAGAGGTTCAAGGAGCAGTACGGCGATTTGTATGACAGGTATGTCAAGCAGGTGGCGAGCCGGAGGTTCACAATCTCATAGATAGGGGCGTTGGGGGGGAGGCGGGGGCTTTCCCCAGGGCAGTACAAGCACACACCATATGGGCCGGCCACCGCTGGTTAAGGCATATCAGCGGGCCGGCCGCAAGCGGAAAGGAGAAGACAGGGCATGGAGCCAATTGAGATTATCTACAACGGGTACATTGATGGGCGTGAAGGCATTGACACGGCGGAGACCAATGAGGCGGTGGGCAGCCTCATGGGGATGATAGGAAGCCTGCTGCCGAACAGCGGCAGGATGCAGGACGTCCTTTGCACGGAGTGCCTGCACCTTGCGGGGCTTTTCTGGAAACAGGGGTTCATAGTCGGTTTTGGGTTTGCCTTGGGGCTGTTTGGGGGGGATTGCCCGGGGGCAGCCAAAGCAGGCGGTAGGGGCATGCTGAAGGGGAAGCCGGAGGCGGGCCGCCGTAGGCACTATGCTTACGCTGGCCCAGGCGCTGGAAAGGGGAAGGGGGCTGATGGGATTGCAGAATAAGGGAACGGCTTCGCATTATGCCCCCTGCTGCCAGATTATAGGTATCGGGGACCGGGGCAGCAGGAGGCATGGGAAACTGCATGAAAAGGCCAAAGGGGTTGACGAAAGGTTCTATTCCCTGGACGAACGGGGCCAGAGGGCCGTCCTGGCCAATATGATTGGTTACCTGAAAGCGACCAACGATTTGGTCTCGGCCGGGGGGAAGGCACGGCCGAACGAGGTATCAAGGG
>CAJTWA010000081.1 GCA_910580195.1 uncultured Lachnospiraceae bacterium | reverse complement strand
CGGTACCACACGAAGGGTATTATTTTGGGTTGTCGGTTCCTGTCCTTAATGGCGCATCCGCTGCAACGGATTCCTCATTGAGACGTTTTATATATCCTTTTAGTTCCCCGCGGAATTCATATTTTGCTTTGGGCGGAAGGCTATGGATAAGGGATAACCATTCAGCATCATCAGATGTTATTGTAATGGATGATGGTTCACTGGTTTGTCCAACCATTAAAAAGTCCATTGTTGTATTGAGCAAATTTGCGACTTTTAGTAGTTTATCAGCAGCAGGACAATTTTGATCCCATTTTCTTATTGTTCCTCTACCAATCCCAATATCTCGTTCTATGCTGGCAAAAGTCATATGCATTGGTTCTGCTAGCATCTTAATCCTTTCCGTTAGTAGCAAAAATATCACCTCACAAGTATAAAAATCGAAAATTTAACATTTTAATATTGACAAGTAGCAAATATGCGCTTATACTAACAATATACAATAACAAGTTGCAATAAAACCAACCACCGGCGGCAACCGGGGAAAGGAGGTCTCATGGAAGAACGCAAGAAACCGTGGTTTGACAGGTTTTTGGACAGGCATCCATATTTTCCGTTAGGCGTTTCAGTAGTGTCCTTAATTGTGGCAATACTGCTATTGCTGCTAAACCTTGGCGTACTTTAAAAAGGGTATTGCAGAGCCAAACTGATAATGCTGATTACCAAGGCTACCAGCGCTATGACAACGGGGAGCTTACCTTTGAAGTAATCTTCCTTCCTATAAAGGAAATAACGGAAAGCCTTGTCCTCCGCTGCTATGTGCCTTGGAGAACCGGGGTCAAAGGCAACTCGCCCGGTATTAGTGATAATCTGCCTCTGGTGAATGGATATCAAACCATACCTCAGGAAGAGTTCCCTTTGGGCATCGCTGCAGAAATCGTAAGGAACCTGTCTTTTCCTTAATATGCGGTGCAGCAACCGCTTTTCCGCCAAAGAGAGCATGATTTTATCATAGTCATCAGGGGGCATCACTTATTCACCTCCGGGTTGTCCGTCCTGCCGAGGAGGTAGTCCACGGAGCAGTCCAGGTAGTCGGCTATTTTGGCAAGGCTGTCCGAGGCAATGGCACGGCCATGGCGCATATGGGACATGGTATTAGAGCCTAAATCTAGTTCTTCTAGCATGTCTTTAATAGCTATACCTTGTGACTTGGAACGGCTTTTAATCAATTCAGCTACATTTAACGAATTATACAAAATTTTTGACTTCATTTTGTTCAAATCTCCAAATCGCCAAAAATGGAGAATTATATATTGATAATCGCCATATTTGGTGATATTATCAAGTTATAATAACAAGTTACACCAACAAACTGCTATAAAAAATCAAAGTTGCAATATTTTTGCATGAAATTATTGTAACACATTATTACAACTTATTAAAGCAAAAATTGGAAAGGAGTAAACAATGAAGAAGGAAAAACGGGAATTATCACCTTGGGGCAGGCAGTGCAAAGTCCAGATGGTAGTCCTTGGCAAAACTTTGTCGGATTTAAGTGCAGAGACAAAATTGTCCAAAACGTACATCTCTTCCATCATCAACGGGCGGATGATTCCGCCGGAAGACACCATAAGGACTATCAGCAATGCACTGGAAGTGGACGCTGCATTAGGGCGTTGACCATGCCTATCCAGTATTTTACATTTGGGAGGTAAAAAGCAAAATAGCAAATATGGTAATGAAGATAGACTTCAAAGTGCTTTATGAGACGTGTTGCATAAGGGTAACACACAATAAAGTATTCAGGCTGTTATAGGGAGGAGATGTAGATGATAATCATTTTAAATGATGGCACTCTGGTTAACTTTACTAATGTTTCCATGATACGTAAAGACGCTATTCTTAAAAATTTTGGCAAGTGCAGCTGTTATATCAATACATTAACTTTATATTCTGTCGGTGGGCCAAAATCCCTTATTGCAGAAGAGGCAGATTGGAACATAACTGATAATGTATTAAGGGGGATTATAGATGCAGCTGCTTTGGGGGAATCCATAGTAGATTTCAGGAAAATGGGGCTGACAGATGGTGATAGGCTTGCAGAGTTAAAGCAGGAACTGGAAAAAGCATATGAAGAATTTGAAGGAATTCCGCTTACTTATAGTGAACAGATAGACTACATTGTCCAAAAGATTCAGGAAAAGAAAGAAGCAATAGTAGATGTGTTCCGTATGCCAAAGGATAAGGCTGAGAAATTCCTGGAAAGTGATTCGCAATATATGCAATGCATGATTGAAAGAAGAAAACGGAGGAAAAGGCAAATGCAGGGCATGCTTGCTGCTGAATGTGAAGATGATGTGCTGGAAAGGGAAATGGGGAGACGTGGCTATAAGGTTAAGAAAGGTGGCAAATAAGGATGGCAAACATAACAGATGCAACTATCAATAATGTATTTTATAAAGCGCGTTTAACGGCTTCGTTGCACAATGAACAGTTAAGCAGCCGAGAAGGTGCAGCGGAAATAATGGCAATCGACAGGGGGCGCTTGTATAGGATTGAAAAGGGTAATACATACCCATATCCAGAGGAAGTGCACTTAATGTCTGACTTATATCGTGCACCGGAACTTCGGAATTACTATTGCCGGGAAATGTGCCCGCTGGGGTGCGATATGCCGGCATTGGAACTGGAGGATTTGGACCGGATAACCGTGAGGGCTATGGCAAGCCTGCGGAATGTCGCAGGGGCAAAGGATATCCTGATTGACATTACGGCGGACGGGATTATCACAGATGCAGAAAAGCCGGCATTGAAGAAAGTACTGGCTACGTTGGACGAGATTTCATCCATTGCCCAGAGCCTAAAAATTTGGGCAGAAAAAAATCTGGAATAGGAAGACGGTTGGTAATAATGAGCCGGAGGAAGCAAAGGAGGGATAGTATGGGAGCATTGGCATCTGCACCAGGGGTGATTTCTTCCGCACCTAATTATTACATAAGTGCAGTTGAGGTCATGGAATACCTTGGATGCAAGGAAAACAAAGCGTACGAAGTCATAAGAGGACTGAGGAAAGAACTTATAGATGCCGGGAGGTTATTCCCGGGTGTTCCGCAAGGGAAAGTGCCCCGGAAGTATTTCCTGGAGCGGTGCATGATTGAAGAATAGGAGGTGTACCATGGCATACTACAATGTTTGCACGGAATGTGGTTGTACGCTGGACCCGGGCGAAAAATGCAGCTGCCGGGAGGAAGAGGAGAGGGAACAGGAGCAGAAGCGGGATTTTTTCAGGGCACATTTGAAAATGGAACCGAAAGGGAGGCAGATGGCTTTTGTGTTGGACGGGGGAGGGCTGGATGTTAAGGAGGATATTTAAGTGCTTGGCTGGGGCAGCATATGCAGGGGGGCTGGCATATGCAGTGGGGAATTGGGCTATATGCGATGCATACATAAGGCGTGGATATGAAGCGGTAGGGGGCGAATACTTCCTGTTCCCGGCGGTCTTCATTGTGGCATATAAGGCAATACAGTTATCTTTTAAAGTGCTGGAGGATTGGCCTGGGTGTATCCCAAAAGGCCTGGGCAGGATGGAAAAGCAACAGTGGCATATATGGACATGGGGGAGGTGGCCATCGGAAAAAGACGTAGAATTAAGGGAACTGATTGAAAAGAAAAGCGAGAAAGGGGTGTGGCAAGAATGAAGATATTGAATGTAAGCAGGTATGAGGAAGTAGAGATTGTCCTTAAATTAAACGAGGACTTTTCCCGGTCAGACTTGCGCAAATTTATGGGGAAGGGAACGAAACACATAAATTATGAAAAACTCACAAAGATTGCCAAAGCAGCAGGGTACGATGGATGGGAATTTGGCGGGCATTTTGACGAGTATACAGGGGAAGTTCTGGCAAGATTCCGCAAAAGGCTTCCTGAAACAACAGATTAAAGGGGGTGGGGAAAATCAAAAAGAGGGGAATGATAAAAAGTAGTCACGAAAATAGGGCTTCGCGCAAGTGCAAGTTGCGAACAAAGCCCACTTATCAGAGGGCGGCTATCAACATATTGAAGCAGGCAAGCGAATCCCAAATGTTTACCTTGTAGTTGAAATGGCCAGCACCCTTAAATGCCCATTAGAGGAACTGTTTCCTCTATCGAGTATTTATTAAATTATACAACTTAATCTTATCAGAAGAGAGGTAAAAAAGCAATGAAAGAATTGAAAATTAAAAAGTACGGATTTTACATAGGGGGATGGGGCTTATGAATGAACTGAGCATTGTAAATCAGTATCCAGCAGAAAAGTATAACCTCTTAGGGAATACAGAAGTGATGGTAGACGTGCCGGACATCAAGTCGCCGGTGGTACAGGCTGTGAAGCTGAACCCGGACCCGAAGAAAGGTGATGTTTATATTCAGAAGAAAGCCAAGGGTGAGTATACGGACAAGAGGGGAGTTTTTCACCCTGCAACACCGAATTTATATGCAATTACAAAGAACGGACTAAAAAAGCTGGCTGACGGTGCAGGAATCAAAATGGTATCCAGCGAGCATGTCATCCCTACAACGTGCCAGAAATGTGTGGCGGTGAACCAGAACTGTGGGAAAGTAGTCCAGTGCGGGAATTGTCAGAACAAGGATGTGGCATACCGTGTCACAATATCGGTGCCCCAGCTGACGGGAGAGGTGCTGACCGTTGAGGATACTCATGAAACCATCGTGGACAATGTAACGCCTGGGATGACCCCGGAGCAGCGGGCAGAATTTATGAAACACATGCCGCAAATCTGCGAAGCAAAAGCGTTAAATGGAGCGATTAGGACAGCGCTGCATATCAAAGGAACATATACGCTTGATGAATTAAAGAAGCCTTTTGTGGTGGCATATCTTGTGCCTAACCTGAACCATGAGGAAGTAAAGCAGGCTGCCATTGACAGCATGTTCCAATCCTCAAAGAACCTATTTGGTGCACCGAGCGTACAGCAGATAGAGACCAGGATACCAGAACATGCGTCCGCCGAAGCAGCGGATGGGGAGGATTATGACAAATATATTGATGGAACCTACAAGGAAGAGGATACGGAAGGGTTGGACAGCCTCCTGGATTCTGACAATGATGTAAGGCCACAGGACTTCTGTTGCGATAAATGCGGGGAAAACATATCGGAAAAGGTATGGGATTATTCCGTTGACAAATTTGGCAGGCCCTTATGCTACAAATGCCAGAGGGCAATGAGGGGCCAGCGGTGACGCAAAAAAACATATACGAGGAGGATGCATATGGAAACTAAAGTAATTCATACAGGGGATTGGCACATTGGGTCATTCCGTAGCCCGGAAGAGGACGGGGTAAACCTCCGCTCCGAAGACACAATCAGATGCCTGGATGAACTGGTCCGGGTGGCAAGGGGAGAACATCCGGAACTGGTGCTCGTGTCAGGGGATATTTTTGACAGGGCGGAAATTTGGCAAGGCAGGAGCCATAAGGAAGTGCTGCAGGCCAGGAGGGCTATCATGGAATTGTCAAAGGCTGCCGGGCATGTAGTAGTGATGCGGGGCACGCCTAACCATGATTCGGCGGAGGCATTTGAAGAATTGAAGGCCCACTTTGAATTAATTAGTAATGTAGATGTTGTGATGGATCCAGAGGTCATCCAGACGGAAAAGTTTGATATTGCTGTCCTGCCAGGGTTTGACAGGGGCGTGTTCCGGGCACAGTACCCAGGCCTCTCGAAGGAAGAGGAAAACAAGGTATTTACGGAGGAACTCGGCAATATTGTCCTTGGGCTTAAAGCACAATGCAGACCAGGGAAGTGCTCCATACTTATGGCGCACTATACGGTTCCCGGATGCAACATGGAAAGCGGGCAGACCATGATGTTGACACAGTTTGAGCCGGTCCTGCCCCTGGAATGTCTGAATGCAGCGGGGTATGACCTAGTTGCGCTGGGGCATATCCATAGGCCGCAGGAAATCACAGGCGTCAAGCACTGCTTCTATTCCGGTGCGATGAACCAAATGAACTTTAATGACGAAGGGCAGGAGCGCGGATTCTTGATACATTGCTTTGAAGAGGTGGGGGCCGGCATGTCCATTGTTGATTCGAAGTTTTTCAAAACGCCATACCGGGAACACCTTACAATACGCCTTGCGGATGAAGAAATAGAAGCCATTAATTGCGGGAGATATGAGGAAGTTGCCCTTAGGAACTGGAGGTTTACGGGCATCCTGATGGGTAAGATAGTGCGCGTACAATATAGCTGTTCCTATGAAAACCATAAAGCATTGAACACGGCGGTACTGGCGAAGGAGCTGCTGGCGGACGGCGCGTTCATGGTCTGGGATATCCTCCCGGAAAAAGTGGACGGGATGGCGGACCGTACAAATATGTCAAGCACAACTGACCCGGAGGAAAACCTGAAGGAATACCTTGCAAGGAAAGAATACCCGGAAGATAAGATAGAGGAACTGATTTTAAAGGCACGCCCTATCATTGCGGCAGCGGAAGCAGGCATTTCCACAACAGCCTCCGCAGGGGCTTTTGAGCCCATAGAAATAGAAGTCAAGAATTACCGCAATTACGAAGAGGAAAAGTTTTCTTTCGAGGATATCAGCTTTTGCACTATTAATGGGCAGAACGG
>CAJTWA010000080.1 GCA_910580195.1 uncultured Lachnospiraceae bacterium | reverse complement strand
AAAAGAATAAGTCTGTAAGCTGTTTTTCTTGCTTATAAACTTATTATACGAGGAGAGAAAGATAATGGCAAAGAAAGTATTCAGAGATTATGCAGAGGTAAATGAAAGTATGATGGAGGGATTCACGGTAGCAAAGGTTCTTATCGGAATCAACCACATGGACAGCGGCATAATGCTGGAATTAGAACGGCAGGTTGATAATGTAACTATCGGTATTGATATGTTTTACAATCCCGAATTTGAAGAAGGGGAAACACCATTCATGATATCAGAGGAGTATGTGAAGGATATGATTCAGATTCCAGAAGAACCGGAAAAGGGAATTAAGATTACAAGCGCGCTGGAAAACAATAATGGAAGTTGGCCTACTATCAATGTACAGAGGTAACTTTATGACGGAGGAAGAACTTAACGCAATGGTAGAAGCAGAAGAGAAACGCCTTGGCATAGGTAGCAAAGAGTTCACGCAACGCCACAATGAGATTATGCACATGATTGACGAAGCGCGGCAGAATGGAGGGAAACCAGATGGGACAGGAAGTGAAGATGGTAACGCTTAAGGAGGCATCCAGCAGGACAGGGGTAAGCTATGACTGGCTGCGGAAGATGTGCATTAACGGCAAAATTGTGCATATCAGGGCAGGGAACAAGTACCTGCTTAACTGGGACAGGCTGGTGGATTACCTGAATACCGGGGAACCGGAGGGCAACTAGGTGGCATCCAGAGAGGAACTGCTTGCGGGCATCCGGCCGGGGATGCGCCTGACGAAAGGGTTCATTAGGAGCATATACTCCAATGAGATTAGCTGCCCCGGGTTCGCTGAAAAGGCGGTAGCCGCTTTAGAAAAGGCCGGATGCAGCAGGGCAAGGCAGTATTACAATGATTGGGTTGCAGAATATGAAGAAGCCTATAACGCCGAAATTAGGCCTGTGGCGCACTGGTACCGGCTGGAATGTGAAAAACGTTGGAAGAAAAGACAGGAAGAAGGTGAGGAAAAACGGAAACAGGAAGAAATGGAACTGCTGCTGAAACGGAAAAAGCGGCTATTGATGCAGAAATCGCAGATATTGACCGGCAATTAGAGCAGTTGCAAGGCACAGAAAAAAGATACTCTGTGGTATGCGACAGGGGCGTATTACGCCAAGTAAGAGAGTTTAAGCCAATAAGGGCAGTGACGGCGGCAGAACTTGCGAAAATGGATATTCCACCTATTGAATGGCTGGTAAATGAAATATTGCCTGTTGGGTTATCAATGATAGGCGCACCGAGCAAGTTTTATAAAAGCTATATGGCATTGGATTTGTGCATATCCATTTGTAATGGAACGAAATTTCTTTCATTTGACAGCACAAAACATTCATGCCTGTACCTTGACCTTGAAAGCACGAAGCGCAGACCGAAAAACCGTTTGAAGCAGATTCTCAAAGACAGTGAGCCGCCGGACAATCTGCATATACTAACGGGAACGGACGAGGTCGGCAGGATAGGCGAAGGATTCGAAGCGCAAATTGAGTACCAGTTACAGGAGCATCCAGAAATAAAACTGATAGTTGTTGACGTATTCCAGATGATACGGCAGGCAGCAAAGCGGAATCAATCGGGGTATGACCGGGATTATGACGATTTTAAAATTCTGAAACAGATAGCGGACAAACACAATATAGGTTTAATGCTTATCCACCATACACGGAAGATGCGTGATCCATCGGACGTATTTAATGAACTGTCCGGCTCGGTCGGTGTTATGGGTGCGCTTGACTGTGCATGGGTAATATCCAAAGACGACAGGTATTCAGAAGAAGCCACACTGCATATAACAGGGCGTGACATGAAGTCCCAGCAGCTTAAAATTAAATTCAATGAAAATACTTTTCGGTGGGAATATGTTGGAACGGCTGAAGAAGTCGAAGGGCAGCGTCTTGTGGAAGAATATGAGCAAAGTCCGATTGTGGAAACAGTGAAGAAGCTGGTGAAGAAGGGGAACGGCCATTGGGAAGGTTCTGCCAGTGATATTGTGGATGCCAGCAAATATCTATCAAGGCAGATATATGATGATGTGCGCAAGGTTGGGAGCCTGATAAATAAGTATGAAGGACTTTTTTGGTCGGTAGACAAGATTGAATACGAATTTGACAGAAATAAAAGTAAAAGAAAGTATATTTTTAATGTCACTAATGACACCAATGTCACTAATGACACCAATGTCACTAATGACACCAAATAAATGACAATGGGTGACATTATGACAAGGTGACATGATGTATATACCCACACAAGAAAGGAAGGTAAATTGAACGAAAAGAAGATTGAAGGGACTTATTACTGCATTGATGGAATTGTCGTTACACAATGCTCTGTATGTGATATTGTGAGTGATAGTGAGGGAAAGCAGGTTAAGAAACTTATCAAGAGAATCAGCAAGAGGAATAAACACCCAAATACGGTAAAGGTGACAATTTCAGTAGAAAGTGAGAATGGACAAGGGAAGGAGAACACATGTACGAAGAATTATTAACCCGTCTGGTGAAAACCATGGAAGATATCAATGAAAATTTAGATGTTATAAACAGTTCTTTAGCTGAAACATCTGTGTCAATATACAAGATGGAAAAGAATCTGGAAGGATGCATTTCTGTGAATGGGAAAAGCAAGTTTCTATGTATCACAGGGAATGTCAGCACATATTAAAACGCCCCATTGGCATTACCAGTACCAACAGGGCAGAGCACAGCCGGAGCCGTACACAACACAGGTACATGATACCACGGTTCCCGGCAGAAAGGAAGAGGGAAACATGGATTATTACGGACAATTTTTAAAAGAGAAGCACGAAGGGAAATACGCCGGGTGCAGATACCCGAATCTGGTTGAGATCCACGGTGGGATGCCAACGGATTACTTTGCGGAGGTAACGCCGGAACTGATGCTTGCGGTTTTCCGGGGCGAGGAGGACTTGACATTGATGGAATTAAGCAGGATTGCACGTTACAACGGCATCCCCCTTTCCGTGCTCACCTGCCCGAAGCTGATTATGCTGGACATGGGCAGGAGAAGGCACAGGAGGATGGTTGCCGAGGTGGACAGCCTCTATATCAAGTTAAAATGCATGGCAAGGGAGGGTAACCAGAAGGCAGAAAAATATCTGGAATGGGCAAGTTGGGAACAGCAGCGGTTTATGGGGGCGGCGCATAATAACAGGCTTTCCTATGGGCATTATCTGGTGGCTAAAGAGGAGATGCAGAACTACATATTATTTGCAGCCCCGAAGCAGGAGAAAAGGGGCATAGAGGCAAGGAAAGGCGGTGCGGAATGAAGGAAACCATGGAGATGATGCAGGTCTTAAGGGGGATGGGGGCTGACACCTACGCGGGGTGCAAGTACATGGTTCTGGCAGAAAGCCGGGACTGCCCGGACTTAAATGCATTTTACAAGCTGCTGTTTGGGTTGGTAGACAGGGAAAGGCCGCTGCTTATTGAAATGAGGGGAGGCAATGTGGTATAATGGCACTGAAGGCAAGGATAAGCTATGAGGAGCCGCAGGAACTCCATGCAGTGACGGAATTGCTGAAGCCAATAATTAAGTCGTGCAAGGCAGACAAAGGCGAAAATGGGCGGTATAAGAAAGCGTACATGGACTTGGAGATACCAAAGGGAAAAGCACAGAAAAGTGCAGATATGCCGTTGATTTAGGCAAAACCTTGGCGTATAGTGGGAATTTATAAACACGGTAACGCGCGTGAAAAAATGTTGCGCTGCCGCCCATAATCTACTATAATAGGCACAGGCAAACAGAATACTGGAGTACCCCGGGCGGCGGTTCTGCTGCACGGAAGCCATATAGAATAGGCGTGGGAAGGTTTCATTTGAAATGGAATCTTTTCATGCCTTTTTGTTTGCCAAAAATCAGCCTACTATGGCGTAAAAATAGGAGAACAAGTATGAATACAGAGAACTTAAACCAGAACATAGACCCTGCCGCAAATCAGGGGGCAGGGGAAAAGACTTTCACGCAGGATGATGTGAACCGCATTGTGCAGGACAGGCTTGCAAAAGACCGGGAGAAGGCATCGAAGGAACTGGGTGAGAGGGAACAGGAGCTTGCACGGCGCGAGTTCCGATTGAACAGCCGTCAGAAACTTATTGACAGGGGATACCCGGAAAATATTCTGGATGCGCTGAACTGCAGCAGCGAAGAAGCATTTAACAAGGCCTTGGATATCATTGACAGCCTGATTAAAGAGCGCACGCCATCTGAGGAGGAAAAGGCCGAGATGGAGGCAAGGAGGAAAGCGGCGGCATCTGCCCCAAAATTCACGGACAAGTCAGAACCGCGGCAGTCAGGCATAGACATGATAAGGAAGGCCATGAACTTACAGTAAAGGAGCAATTATGGCAATCAGTTTAGTCACACAGTTCCTCCCATATGTGGATGAACTTTTCAGTACAGAGAGCAAAAAATCCCTGCTTACCAACAATGATTTTGACTGGACAGGGGCACATACAGTAAAGGTCTATAAGGTCGGCACAAGTGAAATGGCCGACTACAACAGGAATCCGCAGGCAGGGTTTACCGGGAGCAGGTACGGCACTATTGCAGATTTGGATGCAACCACGGAGGAATTTACTTTAAGGAAAGACCGTTCCTTCACGTTTGCGATTGACAAGCTGGATGAGGATGAAACGAAGCAGCAGTTAGCGGCAGCATCTGCGCTGGCAAGGCAGCAGAGGCAGGTCGTAATCCCGGAGATAGACAGCTATGTTTATGGGGTGATGTGTTCCGGGGCAGGGCACAGGCCGGATGCGGCCGCAATCACAGCGGAAAATATCTATGATGAAATCATCAAGGGCAATAATGCGCTGGACAATGCGGAAGTGCCGGAAACAGGGCGGTACCTGACGGTTACGCCGGATATCTATGTGCTGATGAAGAAGTGCAAAGACATCATGATGGAAACGGATATCGCCAATGAACTGCGGCTGAAGGGCGTTATCGCCATGATAGACGGCCTGTCCGTTATGAAGGTCCCTGCAAACAGGCTCCCAGCGGATTTTGGCTTCATGATAGCACACCCCTGCGCCACGGTTGCGCCGACAAAGCTGGAGGATTACAAAATCCATGCGGATCCGCCGGGAATTAGCGGCTCTCTGGTAGAGGGAAGAATCTGTTATGATGCGTTTGTGTTGGAGAATAAGGCGAAAGCAATTTATTATCAGGCAAAAGCAACGGCGGCAAAGCCGGACAGCGGCACACAGTGAACAAAGTAACAGCCACTCCCCTGCCCATAAAGGCGGCAGGGGATTCTTGCATAGGGGTGGATAGGATGCGGAGGGAACGTGGTGGGTATGGCATGCAGCAGAGCTATGCCGGGTATGGCTTAGAAAGGGGCAGGGCAAAGGAATTGTTAAAAGAGTGCAGGGCAGGGAAACACTCCGATTTATTGCGCGCGGCCGCACAACAGGCAGAACCGGGCATTGCGGAATGGGTTGTACTGTCAGTTGCAGAAGGGAAATCCCTCCATGATATGGAAATTAAATGGGAGCTTGGGGAAACGGAAATAATGCCATGCTGTAGGAATAGTTTTTATGCATACAGGAAATTAACGCTTGCCATACTGGACAGGATGCTTGGGGGAAAGGACGCGGTGTAATATGGGCGGCTATAATTCAGGCGGGCATAATAAGACGCATGGCAGGGTGGAGGAATACTGGCGAATTGACAGCTTTGATTTGCTTCGGTATGCAGACTGGTTTGAGCTTCTTACAAATGATTATGAGATAAACTATCCCATCATGGGAGGGAATATCTTTTGCAATCTTTTAGAGGGTGCCGCACAGATAAGCCATAACGGAAGGAAATACCCCCTTGGGCTGTCCAAAGTGCCGAATGTGGACGGGATATCGTACAGGCTGTACTTTATATGCCCTAAGTGCGGCAGACGTGCTAGACATCTATATAAGAAGAACCTGCTGTACCAATGCCGGAAGTGTGCAAAGCTGAACTATGGCATCCAGCAGCGCAGCGGACTGAACCTTCTCCGGAGAAAGATGTATTTCCTTGTGGTGAATAAGCTGCAATATGTTGACTGGGAATTGGATTATCCCGATATTCCCATACAGGACTTATGGCATATCCCAAAGCCACGCTATATGAGGTGGGCGAAGTATGATGCGCTGATGGAGGAGTACAGGCGGCTCCAGAAAGAGTATGAAGGACTGTATAACGATTCGTTATTGAAGGCGTTTGGGAGGGTAAATAAGCTGCTTGGGAATGACTAATATTTGACTAACAAAATTGGAAAACGTTAGCCAAAATTGCAAGAGGGGAAATATACATTCCGTGCCAGAAGCCTGAAAAACAAAGGGAATACGCCATAATGGAAAACAGAAAAAAAAGCATTTCCAAATTCGGGACGCAGAGGCCGCAGGTTCAAATCCTGTCGCATCGAGTATATGGCGAAAGTGCTGGAAACCTTTAAAACCAAGGGTTTCGGCACTTTTTTTGTGCTTAAAAATAGTAATGGGAGACAGAAAAAAATATGGGAGGGTCAACAAAATTCCAACAAAAGTTTTAAGGATGTAGGAGAATGGAAAGAAAAAGACGTTTTCCCATGTTGGGGGGACAGTCTGGAAATGGGTTCTGCATTATTTTTTTAGTTTGCCTGTAAGGACATGGGAAATAAGGGAATCTAAGGATAAAATTTTACAAAACAAACAAAATGGGAAATCAGGGGATTTCCAAGGTCAGGTAAGGTTTATTAGGGTAGTGGGTAAGAAAGGGAATTTGGGGTGGAATTCAAAGCCAGAAAGGGGTTGTAGGATATTGGCAAGGCTGGGAATTTTAGGATTTGGATTGTAAGATGGAGGATTGGGTATGCAGGAAGCAACGCAAATTATAAAACAGATGGCATGGATAAGGAATATGTACATGGGATGTTATGGG
>CAJTWA010000079.1 GCA_910580195.1 uncultured Lachnospiraceae bacterium | reverse complement strand
ACAATACCGCCATAATATGAAACGCATCCATCAGCCCTGCAATATACGCATGAGTTCCGTATTCAAAATCCTGCTTTTCCCTGCAATCTATAAGATGTTGACAAACTTCCCTCTGTTCCTCCGTCAAATCAAGCTGGTTAAAAGCATCCTCCGCATATCCCTCGTCCTTACTATCTTTTTGATAACTGGCATCAGTCTGTAACAGTTTCAATACAGATTCGTCTTTTAATTTCTCTACTGCTATCTTCACCAGTTCTTTAAAATCCTTATCGTACATCACTTCCCCCTGCCAGTTCTACTCTTAATTTTTTAATAGGTGCATGGATAACCTTAAAAATAAGTTCGTCAACGCAATCTGTATATCTGCCCTGCTGTATGAGCTGATTCTTCAATTCCACAAGGCTATGTAACAAAATACTCCGTTCCTCACTATCCACATATAAATGATTTTTCTTTTCTCTCATAATCAACACCAACCTTTTTTGATTTCATTATATAGACGGATAGCAGAATGTTCAAAGCTGCAAATTGGGTCAAAAAAATAAGCGTACCACTATTTCTAATGATACGCTTATGATTATTTAGATATAAACATCAACGGTCAAATCTTCCCATTGATTTTTTCTAAGATAGCCACCATTCGCCCTGCGGAAAGCCTGTGCTTCTTCAAAACTTATGGTAAAAGTCCAGAATGGTTTTCGCCTATCTTTGTGATATAGCCGCCTGAGCCGCTGCCAACCGTGCAATCGGCACACGGAATGGTGAACAGGAAACGTAATCTAACCCAATCTTATGGCAGAACTCTACGGAAGACGGATCTCCGCCGTGTTCGCCGCAGATGCCGATATGGAGATTCGGGTTCACTGGCTTGCCTAATTTAATAGCTGTTTCCATCAGCTTGCCGACACCAGTCTGATCCAGTTTTGCAAATGGGTCGTTTTCGAAAATCTTAGCGTCGTAGTATGCCTCTAAGAATTTGCCGGAATCGTCACGGGAGAATCCGAAGGTCATCTGTGTCAGGTCATTGGTGCCGAAGCAGAAGAAGTCAGCTTCTTTTGCAATCTCGTCTGCAGTAAGGGCAGCCCTTGGGATTTCAATCATGGTGCCTACTTCATATTCTAATGCAACGCCTGCAGCAGCGATTTCAGCGTCAGCAGTTTCCACTACGACTTTCTTCACGTATTTCAGTTCTTTGATATCGCCAACCAGCGGAATCATGATTTCTGGCTTCAGGTTCCAGTCTGCATGTGCTTTCTTTACATTAATTGCTGCGCGGATTACTGCGCTTGTCTGCATTTTTGCAATTTCCGGGTAGGTTACTGCAAGACGGCATCCACGGTGCCCCATCATTGGGTTGAATTCGTGGAGGGAATCAATCAATGCTTTGATGTCTTCTACAGACTTGCCCTGTGCGTCTGCCAGCTTCTTAATGTCTTCTTCCTCGGTAGGAACGAACTCATGCAGAGGCGGGTCAAGGAACCGGATGGTAACTGGGTTGCCTTCCAAAGCTTCGTATAATTTCTCGAAATCTCCCTGCTGGTAAGGAAGAATTTTTGCCAGTGCAGCTTCCCTCTCTTCTACAGTATCTGCACAAATCATTTCACGGAATGCCGCAATCCTGCTCTCCTCAAAGAACATATGCTCGGTACGGCAAAGGCCGATGCCTTCTGCGCCAAGCTCACGTGCTTTTTTAGCGTCAGCGGGGGTATCTGCATTGGTGCGTACTTTCAAAGTACGGTATTTGTCTGCCCATGCCATAATCCTTCCGAATTCGCCAGCGATAGTTGCGTCAACGGTAGGAATCAGGCTGTCATAGATATTGCCTGTGGTACCATCAATGGAAATCGGGTCGCCTTCATGGTATTCTTTGCCTGCAAGGGTAAACTTCTTATTTTCTTCATCCATAGCAATGTCGCCGCAGCCGGATACGCAGCAGGTTCCCATGCCACGTGCAACAACGGCTGCATGGCTGGTCATACCGCCGCGGACAGTCAAAATACCCTGAGCGGCTTTCATGCCTGTGATGTCCTCTGGGGAGGTTTCAAGGCGTACTAAAACGACTTTTTCGCCTTTTTCTGCCCACGCAACAGCATCGTCAGCAGAAAATACGATTTTGCCGCATGCTGCTCCCGGTGAAGCGCCAAGGCCTTTGCCAGCGGGAGTTGCAGCTTTCAATGCAGCAGCGTCGAACTGCGGATGGAGCAATGTGTCTAAGTTCCTTGGGTCAATCATTGCTACTGCTTCTTCTTCTGTCCTCATGCCTTCGTCAACCAAATCGCAGGCAATTTTCAGGGCAGCTTGGGCAGTCCTTTTGCCGTTACGTGTCTGGAGCATATAGAGTTTTTCATTTTCAACGGTGAACTCCATATCCTGCATATCCCTGTAATGGTTTTCCAGTGTTGCGCAAACTTCGGTAAACTGCTTGAATGCTGCTGGGAATTTCTCTTCCATCTGGGCAATGGGCATTGGGGTACGCACGCCGGCAACCACGTCTTCGCCCTGTGCATTTGTCAGGAATTCGCCCATCAGCTTCTTTTCGCCAGTTGCCGGGTCACGGGTAAATGCAACGCCTGTCCCGCAGTCGTCGCCCATGTTCCCGAATGCCATGCTCTGTACGTTTACAGCAGTACCCCAAGAATATGGGATATCGTTGTCGCGGCGGTATACATTCGCGCGCGGGTTGTCCCAAGAACGGAACACAGCTTTTACAGCCCCCATTAACTGTTCCTTCGGGTCATCCGGGAAATCCTCGCCGATTTTTTCTTTATATTCAGCCTTGAACTGGGATGCCAGTTCTTTCAAATCTTCTGCTGTAAGGTCAACGTCCATGGTAACGCCCTTGTCAGCCTTCATTTTATCAATCAGTTCTTCAAAATATTTCTTGCCAACTTCCATAACCACGTCGGAGTACATCTGGATAAACCTTCTGTAGCAGTCCCAAGCCCAACGCGGGTTCCCGGATTTTTCAGCGATTACGTTTACAACGGTTTCATTCAGGCCCAAGTTCAGGATTGTGTCCATCATGCCGGGCATGGAAGCCCTTGCGCCGGAACGTACGGAAACCAGAAGCGGGTTTTCTTTATCGCCGAATTTCTTGCCGGTAATCTCTTCCATTTTGCCAATATACTCGTTAATCTGGGACTGGATTTCCTCATTAATCTGGCGGCCGTCCTCATAATACTGTGTACAAGCTTCTGTCGTGATTGTAAAACCTTGTGGTACTGGAAGACCTAAGCTGGTCATTTCAGCAAGGTTTGCACCTTTTCCTCCAAGAAGTTCACGCATGCTAGCATTTCCCTCTTTGAAGAGATAAACCCATTTGTTTGCCATTTGAATTCCTCCTAAAAATTTACTTTGGTTTATTGTTATGCGGATACGGCTTGCTGATTAGGGACTGCCCCATCATACCCCCATATCCTGCCATTACACAAAGAAGTGGCACTCAGTTGCACAGCGCACATATATATCTTAACATATTTTGGTAGAATAGCAAGTCTATTTTTTTGTTTTTTGCTGTTAGAATGTAAGAAAAAGATTAGTGCAAACATGTTTTTGCATTGTAAAAAGAATTTGGCAGAAGATGTATAGCCTGAAGAAACTGTTATGGAAAGAGAAATATGCAGCATGAAAAATTTATTTGGCATCCATAATGGCCCAATTTGCGGCAATTTGATTATAGAAATCTTTTGTGGCAACTAAATTTTTATCCATGTATCGTATTCAAACGAAACCGTAAACTGAATCTGAGGGAAGAAACACATAGGAATAAGAAGTATTTCATTGCTTTTTGTACTCAATGGAAACAGCTTGAAAAAAAAACGCAGAAAGCGGGGTCCTGAATGCAATTATGGACTTAATCCTTGGTTATCCGGCAGATGATATTGCCTACATTGGTCTGTTCATGGTGGACATGGGTTTCCAAAAGAAAAGCACTGGCTCACAAATTATCATGGAATGTGCCGAATGTTTGCGGACATTGGGCTTTCGCAGCATACGCCTTGGTGTTGGCATGGATAACCCCCAAAGTAATGCTTTTTGGAAGAAGAATATGTTTTGTGCCATAGGCCAAGGCAAATATATCCTTATGGAATTAGCCTTGTAATCTCCCGTTTATGGAAAAAGATACAATGCACACGAACAGCAAGAAGCGCAAAGCCCTTGGCAGTTCTGTGGGCTTTGCGCTTCTTAGATTGTAGCGGCTATTCTTTCATGGTAACCACCCATTCCTTTTGTTCCGCTTAGGCGCAAAATAGCAACGAAAAATTTATTTCTTACAGTACCTAACATCCTGCTATTTGAAGCGTTCTGGAAAAAGAAGTTGGGTATTTCAGTGTTCCAACGTTATATTTCATATACTTCCGATGGGATACCAAGGGAAGCTAAGTCGTACTTTATAGCCTCCTCTTTGGCGGCTGTACCACATATTGGCTTAAATCCCTAATTTTCGCCGGCTATAGCAAGCACTGGCTTAGGCTCTAATTTTTGCCGGCTATGCCAAGCACTGGCTTAGACCCTAATTTTTGCCAGCTATGCCAAGCATTGCTTAAAACTCGAATTTATCTGCAAAATACCCATCCAATTCTTCAATCTTCACCCGCTCCTGCTCCATGCTGTCACGGAACCGGACGGTCACCGCCCCGTCATTTTCGGAATCAAAATCGTAAGTCACGCAGAACGGCGTCCCGATTTCATCCTGCCTGCGGTAGCGTTTCCCGATGTTCCCCCTGTCGTCGTACTCACAGTTATATTTCTTGGAAAGCTGGGCAAATACCTTCTCTGCGCCTTCGCCCAATTTTTTGGAAAGAGGGAGGACGCCGATTTTCACAGGCGCAAGGGCTGGGTGGAACCGGAGCACAGTACGCATGTCAGGCTTTTCCTCGGTTCCGAGGTTTTCTTCGTCATAGGCGGAGCAAAGGAATGCAAGCACTACACGGTCTGCCCCAAGGGAAGGCTCAATGACGTATGGGATGTACTTTTCTTTCTTTTCATCGTCAAAATAACTCATGTCCTGCTTGGAGGTTTCCTGATGGCGTGTCAGGTCGTAGTCGGTACGGTCTGCAATCCCCCAAAGCTCGCCCCAGCCGAAGGGGAACAGGAATTCAAAGTCCGTGGTTGCCTTGCTGTAGAAGGACAGCTCTTCCGGCTCGTGGTCCCTTAAGCGCAGTTCTTCCTCCTTCATGCCAAGGCTTAACAGCCAGTTATGGCAGAAACTCCTCCAGTACTGGAACCATTCCAAATCTGTCCCGGGCACGCAGAAAAATTCCAGCTCCATCTGCTCGAATTCCCTTGTACGGAAGGTAAAATTCCCGGGGGTAATCTCATTCCGGAAGGATTTCCCAATCTGGCAGATGCCAAAGGGGACTTTTTTCCTTGAAGTCCTCTGGACATTCTTAAAGTTCACGAAAATGCCTTGGGCAGTTTCCGGCCTTAAGTACACGGTATTTTTTGCGTCCTCCGTAACCCCTTGGAAGGTCTTGAACATCAGGTTAAACTGCCGGATATCGGTGAAATTATGTTTCCCGCAGGAGGGGCATGGGATTTGGTGCTCCTCAATGAAGGAAACCATCTGCTCTTGGCTCCACCCATCCACGCTGCCATTAAGCTCTAAGCCTTTTTCCTCTGCAAAATTTTCAATCAGCTGGTCGGCGCGGAACCGTTCATGGCAGTCCCGGCAGTCCATCAGGGGATCGGAAAATCCGCCCAGATGCCCGGAGGCCACCCATGTCTGTGGGTTCATGAGGATGGCGCAGTCCACGCCAACGTTATAGGGGTTTTCCGTGACAAATTTTTTCCACCACGCCTGCTTTACATTGTTTTTCAGTTCTACGCCGAGGTTCCCGTAATCCCAAGTATTTGCAAGGCCTCCGTAAATCTCAGACCCGGGGTATACAAATCCCCTTGCTTTTGCCAACGCCACGATTTTTTCCATGGTTTTTTCCATATTTTTTACCATTCCTTTCTAGGGTACATAACTTATCATGTTCCAGCCATCCAAAACGGCAGGCTGCATTTTCCTTGCTGCCCGTTTACTGGTAGACCACATACACCAGTGCAGATTCTTCCCCGTCCTCTGCCTCTTCCGGGAGCTTTATGGACACGGTGTCTTTTGCCTTCATGGTAGTATATTGGGAAGATACATATTGGATTGTCCCATCCACCTTTACGTCCACCTTTTCGCTTAAAATAATTACTTTTGCGTCTGTATCTGTAATTTTATCCTTGGAAACGGCCCCGGCCGCTTTGCCGTCCTTGATTTCTGTAAACTCTGCATTGAAATCAAAGCCCTCGGCCAATGCCTGCGGGACAGTCCCGGAAAACAGCGTCACTTCGTTGAAGTCTTCATATTCTTCGCATCCCTTGTACTCTATGTACAATTTTGCAACGCCCTCTTCTACGGAAAATTTGTCAATGCTTACGCTGTCCTCCCCATGCTGCTCCTGATAATCCGCTACCCGCTCGTCAACGTACTTTTTCAGCTCTTCCTCATCATAGTAATCTTTGTCAAAATCTGCGATAGCCGCACTGGTTACTGAGCCTTTTTTCTGTACGTACACGGTATCACGATCTGCCTCCAAAGATTTTCCACATCCTGTCAAAAGCCCGGCGATTGCCAAACACACCAAGCTGATGGAAAATAGTTTTTTCATGCTCAACCTCCTCAAAGTCTTATACGTGAATCCCAAATATTATACTCTTTTCTGGCAATTATTGCAACTACTGAATTTCTTGGTTTCTGTTTTTGCCCAGTTACACAAAAATCCGTTTTAGAAATGTTTACAAATATAAAACAATAGATTGACAAAATCACTTTTTTACTATAACATTAAATTTATAAATTGTATTTGTGCTGCAAATGAAAAAGGGCATGGCTCAATATTGTTCCTGAAAGGAATGGGATTAACAGTTACTTTAACAGATTTTATGCAGGAATATGCCATAATACATTGGAAAACCTATTTGGAAAATCAGGAAATCCTGCGTCGCATTTGGGGAGGGATTGGAATGAAAAAAATAATATCCGCCGGAATCTTATCGGCCGCTCTTCTGCTGCTAACCGCTGCTGTAACCTTGCGTAAACCCTCTGCTGTAACTCTGCCAGCCACAGGCAATATTGTTCAAATCCAATTAGATACGGTAAAAATAGATGCGGAAGATTTCGGAAAAGCACAGATAGAAGAATTTTTGGAAAACATGGGCGCATTGACGCCGGTAACGAAATTGGCGTCCACGCAAGTTGCCAAGCCGAAACAGGATTTTGTGCTAGCGTTCCTTGAGGAAAATGGAAAACGGAAAAGTTTTCGGTTCTTTTTCACAGACGGTATATACTATATGGAAACAGAAGAAGGGGATTTATACAAAAACGCTGATTTTATGGAGGAATACCTTGCCAAAACAAGCGGCTGGCTCCCAGCCCCAAAAGGCGTAGAAACCACGCCCTCACCAAATACAGAAGCCCTCGCTTGCGCATTAGACACCGGTTATGATACCAGATACTGGCTCTACTGCACGGTACAGAAAAAAGCTGCGGAAGGATACGCAGAAGGGGAACTTATGGAACGCGCCAAGGCGGAACTGCTATGGCAGTACCAGATTTACCAATATGCTTCTGAAAACGGCTACGGAATCCCGGACAATACTTACCAAGAACTGACCGCAGAACGGATCCGCACAGCAAAAAGCCAAGACAAAGATAATTCCGCAGAGCAGGAATATCAGGACTACGGCACAACCTTGGAAGAACACATCCAGCAGTCCGCAAAAGGCTTCTTTCGGATCAGTGACACCGTGGATTACTTGCACTTCTGCTTTCAGGAAGAATTCCGGAAAGCAGGCAAAGATACCGTAGATGGAAAAACATACCGTATGGCAGGGGACTATGCCAATGCCCGCATGAACCAAGTCCTGCTCTCAGAATGTGATTCCATAGACATCACGGAATTTCAGAAATCTTTAGAGGAGGCTGAAACATATGTCAACAGCAAATTTTTAAAATAGCCCCAAAACGGCTTTCTCCATTCCAAATGGATTACTCTACTGCAAGCAACGGGCATCCCGCCCTAGCTCCTTTCCCTCTATAACACTTCAAGCAACAGGATATCAAACTCGCAGAAAAATGGATCCTGCTGCAAGCAACGGAGATTGGCTAATAAATAAAAAAGTGTCTTCGACACTTCAACCCCCTAGCCCCCATTCATGGGGGAAT
>CAJTWA010000078.1 GCA_910580195.1 uncultured Lachnospiraceae bacterium | reverse complement strand
AAGGGTATTATGTCGCCAAGGCGACCGTGCTCGGCGCGCAAAGTGAGCAAGCCCCGGGGGATTGAGGGGATAGGGGAGCCCCTGTGGGCTTGCCCACTTTGTTCAGAAAAACATCTTTGCATTTTGTTGCTGGGCACATTTTCCCTAAAGCCAGAAGGCATTGTTTTATGCAGAATTTATTTGCTATTTTTCTCGCTTTGTGTTATGATATTGCCATCAATTTGCAGGACAGCCTGCAATCTGTGACATTCACAAATCCTTATGTTCCGCCAAAGTTTCTGGAACAGCCCCTTTCATAGCTTATTTTTTTCAAAGAGTTTTTATTGTACATACATGCATTTTTGATTATAATGGAGGTATGCCTATGGCAAAAGAACGCAGCAGGATAAACAGGGAATACAAAGACCGCTTGTTTAAGCTGATTTTCAAGGAGAAAAAAGACTTGCTGGAACTTTACAATGCAGTGAATAACACCAGCTACAGCAACCCAGAAGAAGTAGAAATCAATTCCATTGAGGATGCCATATATATGGGCATGAAAAATGATATTTCTTTTCTGGTAAAAAATGTACTGAACCTTTATGAGCACCAAAGCACTTTCAGCCCTAACCTGCCGTTGCGGGGGCTCTTGTATTTCGCAGATTTGTACCGTAAAATCATTGGTTCTGGCAAAGACCTTTACAGCAGCAAAAGAATAAGCCTTCCATACCCAAGCTTCATTGTTTTTTATAATGGGACAAAGAAGGAGCCAGAACGCCAAATTTTAGAATTGCACGGCGCATTTCCAGAAGGTTTTGCGCAGCAGGACGCCGCATTGCAATGCCGGGCGCTTGTCCTGAACATCAATTTGGGCTGTAATCAGGCGCTTATGGAAAAATGCCATAGATTAAAAGAGTATGCACAGTTTATCAGCAAAGTTAGGAAGTTTTTGGATGCAGGCGAAGCCATTCAGGATGCCGTTAATCTAGCAGTGGATTCATGCATTGCGAAAAATATTCTTGCAGATATCTTAAAAAACCATCGGGAGGAGGTATGTTCCATGCTGCTTTATGAATACGACGAACAGGCGCACATAGAAAATGAACGGGAAATTGCCAGGGAAGAAGGCGGGACATTAAAATTAATTGCCCAGATAGGAAGGAAATACCAGAAGGGTAAATCCCTAACCCAGATTGCCGAGGACCTAGAGGAAAACGAGTCCGATATCGAAGAGCTCTATCACCTAATCGAAAACCATCCCGGTAAACAGCCAAAAGACATTTTATCCATGCTAGATTCCTAATCGCGCCAAAAACATCTTGTGAACCCTGCCCAAAAAGAGTATAATATGACGAAAGTAAGAAAAAGGAGCACACAAAATGTCAGTAGAATTTGATGCAGCCATCACAGAAAAAGACATGTACCGGTTCAACCTGTACCACGCATACCACGGGTTCCAAGGCATTTGCGCAACGCTGGTAGGCGTCTGGGTACTGATTACGGCCGCCATCACCTTCGGCAAGGTAGAGCCTAGGTATACCCTGCTGTATACCGTGTTTGGCATTGTATTCCTCATCTATGTGCCCGCCAGCCTTTACCTGCGCTCCAAAAAGCAGATACAGGCCTCCGATGTCTTAAAGCAGCCCCTCCGCTACAAGGTAGACGACGCAGGGATACACGTGTCCCAAGGGGAACAGGCCGCAGACTTGGAATGGAAACAGATTTATAAAATGGTTTCTACCAAAAACAGCCTCCTAGTTTACAGCAACCGGGTCAATGCCTATGTCATTCCCCGGGAAGCCGTAGGGAAGGAGCGGTACGAAACAGTAGTAGCCCTTGCCGTCAACCATATGGAAGGCTACCGCCTGAAACTGAACCCATTTAGCATTTAACCGCCTTAAAATTAGGAAACATAATAGGAAACAGAGGGACGCTATGCAGATAACCGAAACATTTTCCCCAGAAGAAACGTTCCAGCTGGGGAAAGAATTAGCCGCCAAGGCCCGGCCCGGCCAGCTTTACACGCTGGTGGGCGACTTAGGCACAGGGAAAACCGTCCTGACGCAAGGGATTGCCAAAGGCCTAGGGATTGAGGAGCCCGTCAGCAGCCCCACGTTTACCATTGTGCAGGTATACGGGGAAGGCCGGATGCCATTCTACCATTTTGACGTATACCGGATTGGCGATGTGGAAGAGATGGACGAGATTGGCTATGAGGACTATTTTTACGGCCAAGGCCTTACCGTTGTGGAATGGGCAGACCTGATTGCAGAACTCCTCCCAGGCCGCTATCAGGAAATCAAGATAGAAAAAGATATGGAAAAAGGCTTTGATTACCGCAAAATCACAATCCAAGAAGTAGCCAAATAAAGGGCGCAATAGCCCATTGCAGAACCTTTGATTGCCTGTTTAAGCCCATGTGGAATGAAAGGGATGTTATATTAAAATGAAAATATTAGCATTGGACAGTTCCGGCTTGGTAGCCAGCGTTGCCGTGGTGGAGGACGATAATCTACTGGCAGAGTATACCGTAAATTATAAGAAAACCCATTCCCAGACACTGCTGCCCATGCTGGATGAAATCGTAAAAATGATAGAGTTAGATTTACAGGGAATCGATGCCATTGCCGTTGCAGGCGGCCCGGGCTCTTTTACCGGCCTGCGCATAGGTTCAGCCACCGCCAAAGGGCTAGGCTTTGCCCTAGATAAGCCATTAATCCAGATCCCAACCGTAGATGGCCTTGCTTATAACTTGTATGGCTGCCGGGACATGGTTTGCCCGCTGATGGACGCAAGGCGCAGCCAGGCCTACACCGGGCTGTACGGATTTACCCCAGCGGGCATGGAAGTGCTGGTGTCCCAGTGCGCGGTAGGGATAGAAGAAATCATAGGGAAGATTAATGGGAAAAACCGCCCCGTTGTATTTCTGGGGGACGGCGTCCCTGTGTTCCGTGCATTTATCGAAGAAAACTGCAAAGTCCCATTTTCCTTTGCCCCAGCCCATTTAAATAAGCAGCGGGCAGCAGCGGTAGCTGCGCTGGCGTTGGTTTATTACCGGCAGGGGCGCATACAGGATGCTGCAGAACATACCCCCGATTACCTGCGCCTGTCCCAAGCAGAGCGGGAACGCATAGCGAAAGAGAAAAAGGGCGAATAGTGTGCCATAGCCTTAGGGCCAATTTTATATTTGGAAAGGATCGATATTTCTATGGCTTTAGAATTACACATCCGCAGGATGGAACAGCGGGACGTCCCCGCCGCTGCCCAAATTGAGCAGCAGCTATTTTCCCAGCCATGGTCTGCGCAGGCTTTTCAGGAATCCTTAAGGGAAGATACCTTATTCCTAACCGCATGGTCCGGTGCAAAATTGGCAGGGTACTGCGGCATGTACTGCTATCCCGGCGAAGGGGAAATTACCAATGTGGCAGTTGCCCCTGCCTTCCAGAATCAGGGAACCGGCCGCAGGATGCTGGAATCCTTGCTGGCACAGGCGCGCCAAAGAGGCATCCGCCGCATTTTTTTAGAGGTACGCGTTTCCAATGCAAATGCCATCCGCCTCTACCAAAAGCTGGGGTTCCAAAACTGCGGCATCCGCAGGAACCTCTATGAGTTCCCAAGGGAAGACGGCATGGTGATGGTAATAGGGTGATATCATTTTTGCAAGGACGCAACAGAAGATTGCCTCCAATTCCCTCTTCCAAACCATGTGCCCTGTCCGCTATAATAGAACTGGCACCATAGCAAACGAGGGAGGACGCAAGATGAAGACAGGACAACAGGAAATCATATGCAACTGCTGTAAAAAAGTAATACAGGGACAAAAAGCCCCTTACGCAGAATTTCTCCATGTACAGAAACAATGGGGGTATTTCTCCAATAAAGATGGGGAAAAGCAGGAATTCGATGTTTGCGAAGCATGTTACGACAAGTGGCTGGAAAGCTTCCAGATACCTGCAAAGAAAACAGAAGTAACAGAATATGTATGATTGCTTGGCGTGAAAGGAAGGATTATGTTAGATGTATGTTTACTAGGGACTGCGGGGATGATGCCGCTGCCCTACCGCTGGCTGACTTCGCTGATGGCACGGTACAACGGGAGCAGCCTTCTGATAGACTGCGGGGAAGGCACGCAGATTGCCATGAAGGAAAAGGGCTGGAGCGCAAAGCCTATTGACACCATATGCTTTACCCATTACCATGCAGACCATATCAGCGGCCTGCCGGGCCTTTTGCTTACCATGGGAAATGCAGAGCGGACGGAGCCTTTAACCATGGTAGGCCCCAAAGGGCTGGAGCGTGTTGTAAATGCCCTTCGCGTGATTGCGCCCGAGCTGCCCTTTGAAATCCGTTATCTGGAACTTTCACAGCAGGCAGAGCGCCTTGTGGAGCATGGCTACCATATTACGGCATTCCGTGTGAACCACAACGTCCCATGCTATGGATATACCATTGAAATTCCCCGGGCCGGCCAGTTCCAAGTGGAGCGGGCAAAAGAGCTGGGAATCCCAGTAAAGTGCTGGAATAAGCTCCAGAAAGGGGAAACTGTCACTTTGGAAGGCAAGGAGTACACCCCCGAAATGGTGCTGGGCGCACCCCGGAAAGGGATTAAGCTATGTTACTGCACAGACACCAGGCCAGTGCCTGCTATTACGGAATATGCCCAAAATGCCGATTTATTAATTATAGAGGGAATGTATGCAGAGAAGGAAAAAGCGGCAAAAGCCAAACAGTATAAGCATATGACATTTTATGAGGCCGCAGAAATCGCAAGGGATGCAGGAGTTTTTGATATGTGGCTGACCCATTTCAGCCCGTCATTGGTGCGTGGGGAGGATTATATGGAGGAGGTGCGCAGCATTTTCCCTGCCGCAAAGTTAGGGAAGGATGGCAAAACCATAGAGCTGGATTTTCAGTAACCTCCTTTTTGCATTTGGTTCCCGTATCTGGGCAGTCCCATTGCGCAGGCTTTTGCTGGATGGAGTATCAGGGCGTGCTGGGAAATTCATTTCCCGAACCTGTACGCTGGGTAGTCCCAAGCGGTTTCTTGGCATAACGCCTATGGGCATTATTTTAACAAGGCAAGGAGGGAGTTTCCATGAAAAATGGCGTGAAATCAATTGTAATCGTGGTTGTCTGCGCTGCATTGTGCCTAGGGTATTACTATTACCTGACACAGAAGGACAGCGGGAAAGAACAGGAACTGTCAGAAGTAGAGATGGTTGTGTCCAAGGACTTGGAGAAATCCTACCCAAAGACCGCAAGGGAGGTCGTAAAGTTTTACAACCGTATTTTATCCTGCTATTACAGCCAAGACTATACCCAAGAGCAGCTTGGGAAAATGACGGAGCAGGCAAGGATTTTGATGGATGAGGAGCTTAAGGAGAATAATCCGCAAGATAGCTACCTGCAAGCCGTACAGGCAGAGGTAGCCAGCTTTGAGGAGGAGAAAAAAACAATTTCCAATATTTCTATGGAAGGCAGCAAGGAAGTAGAGTATAAGACGAAGAACGGCAGGGATTATGCCTATGTGGACGTGTCCTATTTTATGAAAAGCTATGACAGTGACAAGAAATCAGGCCGTGTCAGCCAGACTTATATTCTGCGGAAGGACGAAAACAGCAATTGGAAAATCTTAGGGTTTTATCAGGAGTGACGGAAATGGCAGCAAGGGAGCAGAAGGATGTGGCAATCCTTGCAATTGAAAGTTCCTGCGATGAAACAGCAGCAGCAGTTGTAAGGAACGGGCGGGAGGTACTGTCCAATATTATTTCCTCCCAGATTGATTTGCATACCCTCTATGGGGGCGTAGTGCCGGAGCTTGCATCCAGAAAACATATTGAAAGAATGAATCAGGTCATTGCCGGGGCTTTGGCACAAGCCGGCATGGCCTTAAAAGACATAGATGCCGTGGCAGTCACTTATGGCCCAGGCTTGGTAGGCGCGCTGCTGGTAGGGGTAGCAGAGGCGAAAGCAATTGCCTATGCAGCTAGAAAGCCTCTGGTGGGCGTGCACCATATTGAAGGCCATATCAGCGCCAATTACATTGAGAATAAGGATCTGGAGCCGCCCTTTTTATGCCTTGTGGTATCAGGCGGCCATACCCATCTTGTGAAAGTGGCAGGTTATGGCGCCTATGAAATCTTAGGCCGCACAAGGGATGATGCAGCGGGGGAAGCCTTTGACAAAGTAGCCCGCGCCATTGGCCTTGGCTATCCCGGAGGGCCTAAAATAGAGCAGAAAGCCAAGGAAGGGAACCCAGACGCCATTACATTCCCCAAGGCGAAGGTAGCAGATAACCCCTATGATTTTAGCTTCAGCGGGGTAAAGTCCGCAGTCTTGAACTACATCAATGGATGCCATATGAAGCAGGCAAAGGTGCCAGAGGCAGACATTGCTGCAGCATTCCAGAAGGCGGTGACAGATGTTTTGGTAGAACATGCCATGATGGCGGTGGAAGAACATGAGATAAGGAAATTTGCAATTGCTGGGGGAGTGGCCGCAAACATGGCACTTCGCTGTGCAATGGAAGAAGCCTGCAAAAAACGTGGGGTAGAATTTTACCATCCTTCCCCTATTTTCTGTACGGATAATGCCGCGATGATAGGCACAGCGGCATATTATGAATATCTGGCGGGAAATACAGCCGGGTGGGATTTAAATGCAGTGCCAAACTTAAAGCTGGGGGAACGGTAATGGAAGGAAAAACATATGCCGCGGTCGTCCTGTCCGCCGGAAAAGGGAGCCGTATGAACAGCGCAACCCCCAAACAATACCTGATGCTTCATGGAAAACCAGTGCTTTATTACGCCCTCCATGCCTTTGAGCAAAGCATGGTAGACGAAATTGTGCTGGTAACAGGCAAGGGTGAGATTGGGTACTGCCAGAAAGAAATTGTAGAAAAATATGGGTTTACCAAGGTGAAGTCCATTGTAGCCGGCGGAAAGGAACGGTACCATTCGGTATTCTGCGGGCTGGAAGAACTGAACCAGGCAAAGCAGAAGCCAGATTACGTAATGGTGCATGATGGGGCAAGGCCTTTCTTGGATGACGGTATCATCCGCCGGTGTGCAGCAGCAGCAGCAGAATTTCAGGCATGCGTGGCGGGGATGCCGATGAAAGACACCATAAAAATAGCAGACCATGCTTTGTTTGCACAGGAAACGCCCCAGCGGAATTATGTTTGGCAGATACAGACCCCGCAGGCATTTGCCTTTCCGCTGATTTACCACGCTTACCATGAACTGCTGGAACGGGAAAAAAGCGGTGAAATATTCCCAGTAACTGATGATGCCATGGTATTGGAAATTATTTGCGGAAAAAAAGTAAAACTGATAGAAGGCTCCTATGGAAATATCAAAATTACAACGCCAGAGGATCTGAAATTGGCAGAAGCGCTCCTGCCTTCCGAGCTATTTTGTGCTGCCATGGAAAAGAAGCAGGCCGGACATACTGTATCCATCCCGCTATGACAGGGATTTAATAGGAGCATATTCTGTTCAAGAACCATACGGCAGGCGTATCCATCCCGCTATGGCAGGGATTTAATAGGAGCATATTCTGTTCAAGAACCATACGGCAGGCGTATCCATCCCGCTATGGCAGGGATTTTATAGGGGATTGGCAGCAGGATAATTAGGAAAGAAAAAATTGTTAAAAAATTTCAAAAAGCTATTGACATTTCGGAAATAGTTTGCTAGAATCATACATGCGCTGTTGGAAACAGGCAATTCGGAGAGGTGTCCGAGTGGTTTAAGGAGCTGGTCTTGAAAACCAGTGATTCCGAAAGGGACCGTGGGTTCGAATCCCACCTTCTCCGTTTCAAAGGAATCCTAACAGCGGTTAAGCTTAATAGTGTATTGCTATTCTGCCATCTGGAGAAGTACCCAAGCTGGCCGAAGGGACACCCCTGGAAAGGGTGCAGGTCGTTAATAGCGGCGCGAGGGTTCAAATCCCTCCTTCTCCGTTCTTGGTATGTTGCCAAAAAAAGTATTTGAAAAATATTTCAAAAATGGTATTGACAAATGCAAAGCAACATGCTAAAATATCTAAGTTGGTTGCGGAAAGTCAGGAAGCGACTGAAAGCGACAAAATAAATTAAAAAAGTTGTTGACAAACAAAGCGAGATGTGGTAAAATACAAAAGCTGTTGTGAGTAGCAACAAGACCTTGACAACTGAACAATGGAATAACCTTGAAAGATTCTAAAAAGAGTTCCTGCACCAAATAAGGGGCAGGGTCTTCAGTAAAACTGTAAGACATTCAAGAGAACAGGCATTGAAAGATGCAACCTAAAACAGTA
>CAJTWA010000077.1 GCA_910580195.1 uncultured Lachnospiraceae bacterium | reverse complement strand
TTGCTTTAGTGGCATAAGTTTATTGTGCAATTTTCTAAATTTGCTCATTTATAGATTTTAATTTTCCCTTGAAGAAAATGTGTCAACTAATCTTGACAAAATCAGCCGCAGTAGACAAGAATACAGGCAGGGTGATAATCAAAAACACTGGAGTTGAAACCATAACCATCAAGGCAGGAAAGGCATCTAAGAAAGTAACCGTCAAGGTAAGCCCCAGGAAGCCATCTGTAAAATCAGGTAACACAGCGAAAGGCAAAAAATTAACCGTGAGGTGGGCAAAGGATAAGAAGGCGTCGGGGTATCAGGTGCAGATAAGTACGGACAAGAAATTTAAGAAGAACGTGAAATCCAAGAGCCTGCCAAAGACCTCTTACACATTCACAAAGCTGAAAACAGGCAAAAAATATTATGTAAGGATACGCAGTTACAAGAAATCTGGAAAAGAAACCTTATATAGCGCATGGAGTAAGGCAAAAGTGGGCGGCAAGATAGAAGTAAAGCCCGATGTACCAGATAGCAGCTGTTGTACCATCCTCCTTTTCTACGGGGTATCCTGATTTTTTGAAGGTGGCCGTCCAGTTTTGAATACTAGGCGGTTATTTTCGTCATATTTTTGGCGGAACGGTATCATTCCATTTCAGGCATGGCAGACTATGTATGTGCCTGGTTTGTAGAAATCTATGGGGTATCTGGATTTTCAGGGAAAATCCTTGAGCATCCGCTTTTTGTATGCTATATTATAAGCAGAACCAGAATTTGAATGGAAACAAAGGAGCATTTATGTCAAAAGCATTTGAAGAGCTGCAAATTAAAGATGACTTCATGTTCAGCGTCATCATGAGGGACCCAAAATTCTGTAAGCCTTTTTTAGAGCGGGTGCTGGGCGTGAAGATATCCCGCATTGAATATCCAAGGCCGCAGGAAACGATAGATTTATCGGCTGAGGCAAAAAGTGTGCGTCTGGACATTTATGTGGAGGATGAAGAAGAGGTTATTTATAACATTGAAATGCAAGCGGTAACGAACCGGAACCTGCCTAAGAGGACAAGATATTACCAAGGGATGATAGACCTGAATATTTTGGAAAAGGGGAGGGATTATAAGGATTTGAAGAAGAGTTTTGTCATTTTTGTCTGCGCCTTTGATTTATTTGGGGAAGGGAGGCATATCTATACCTTTGAAAACCGCTGCATCCAAAATCTGGAGCTTGGCTTAGGTGATGATACGGCAAAGATAATTTTAAACACCAAAGGGACAATGGATGACGTCACGCCAGAATTGAAGAGGCTGCTTGATTTTATTGATGGGAAAGCGCCGGAGGATGAGTTTACCAGGGAATTGGATGAGGCAGTGCAGTCAGCCAGAAAAAATGAGAAGTGGAGGTTGGATTATATGACGTTGCAGATGCATTATCAGGAAAAATATGAGCAGGGTGTAGAGCAAGGCATAGAGCAAGGGAATCGGCAATCTGCCTTAAGGATGATAGAAGATGGGGAATTGTCATTAGAGAAGATTGCATTGTATTCAGGACTCACATTGGAACAGGTATCTGAGCTGGAAAAAGAATTTCAGCCAGCGTGAATCTTGGGAAGACAGTAAAAGGTGGATGAAATATAAATTAAGCAAACAGTTTTAGAGTTTTAGATGAGTGGAAAGGCGTATGGGGTATCAGACCATGCGCTTTTCTTCTATATCTAACTGGGGTATCTGAGAAAGGTTTTGATACAGTTTCCGTATCCGCATATTTGAGTGCAGAAGCTGTTTTTATATTCAATGGAGATATCTTCTGAGCCATTGTATTCTTCTTATCAATTTTTATTTTTAAGGAGGATTCTGTATGGATAGCAAGGTAGTATATCAGGCAGTTCCAGAGTTTACTGGCCGCAATGTGCCAGTGTCAGTTGTGGCAAATGTGATGGGAAAAGATAAGCAGTTTGTAAGGCAGGGGATGATTCACGGTAGTTTGCCAATCGGCTCTGTGTTCAAGAAGGAAGGCTCAAACAAGTATGATTATTATGTAAGCCCGAAGCTGTTATGGGAATTTACAGGCTTTATTTACCGTGGCGAAACGGAGAAGGACTTTGAATGATGCGGGGTATCCTGAGAAAGTGAACTGGCGTTAAGAAATTTTTTATCTGTAGATATGAAAACATTGAGGCGGGAAATCCAGGCTTTCCAGTGAGTTGCTTTTTTGAAGGTGGCCGTCCAGTTTTGAATACTGGGCGGTTATTTTCGTCATATTTTTGGCGGAACGGTATCATTCCATTTCAGACATGGCAGACTATGTATGTGCCTGGTTTGTAGAAATCTATGGGGTATCTGGATTTTCAGGGAAAATCCTTGAGCATCCGCTTTTTGTATGCTATATTATAAGCAGAACCAGAATTTGAATGGAAGCAAAGGAGCATTTATGGCAAAGGCATTTGAAGAGCTGCAAATAAAAGATGACTTCATGTTCAGCGTCATTATGAGGGACCCAAAATTCTGTAAGCCTTTTTTAGAGCGGGTGCTAGGCGTGAAGATATCCCGTATTGAATATCCAAGGCCGCAGGAAACGATAGATCTATCGGCTGAGGCAAAAAGTGTGCGTCTGGACATTTATGTGGAGGATGGGGGAGAGAATGTTTATAACATTGAAATGCAAGCCGCAACGAACCGGAGCCTGCCCAGAAGGACAAGGTATTATCAGGGGATGATAGACCTGAATATTTTGGAAAAGGGGAAGGACTATAAGGATTTGAAGAAGAGCTTTGTCATTTTTGTCTGCGCCTTTGATTTATTTGGGGAAGGGAGGCATATCTATACCTTTGAAAACCGCTGCATCCAAAATCTGGAGCTTGGCTTAGGTGATGATACGGCAAAGATAATTTTAAACACCAAAGGGACAATGGATGACGTCACGCCAGAATTGAAGAGGCTGCTTGATTTTATTGATGGGAAAGCGCCGGAGGATGAGTTTACCAGGGAATTGGATGAGGCAGTGCAGTCAGCCAGAAAAAATGAGAAGTGGAGGTTGGATTATATGACGTTGCAGATGCATTATCAGGAAAAATATGAGCAGGGTGTAGAGCAAGGGATAGAGCAAGGAAATCGGCAATCTGCCTTAAGGATGATAGAAGCGGGAAAATTATCTTTAGAAGAGATTGCATTATATTCAGGACTTACTTTGGAACAGGTATCTGAACTGGAAAAAGAATTTCAGCCAGCGTAAATCTTAGGAAGACAGTAAAAGGCAGATGAAAGATAAAAATAAGCAAACGGTTTTAGGCTAGTTAAGAGGCGTATGGGGTATCAGACCATGCGCTTTTCTGCTACTCTCACGGGGTATCCTGATTCCAGTAACGTGTTCTTGCATATTAAAGGGCAGTATGATATATGAAACCAGCACGGAAGGGAACATGGATGCAGGGTCGTTGTTGGTTCATGGGTCGCTCTGGGTTGGCGTAGGATTTTCTGGGAAAGTATCACGCAAGACACAAATCGCCCAAAAAGCCCGGAAAACCGCCGCTTACTGTGTCCATCGAGAAAGCCGCTAAAGCCGGAAAGTATTAAGAAAACCGCTTAAAACGGACATTCCTGACGCCCAGGGACGGCGTGGGACAGGCTGGATTTCCGCGAGTAATGGTGCTAAGTGCCAGTGGCACTTGTTTAGCACGGACCGAAACGAAGTGTAGGCCAAATAGCCATGCTTGCATGGATATTTGGCGAATACCGCGAGAGTGGATGCCCAGTTATTTTGGGTATCTACTTGCTCCGCAAGACACGCGCATGGCGCACACAAGACTCAGGGACAAGGCACACAAGACACAAGGCCCATAAGGCGGGCGCTTTTGCCGCCAGGCGATAGTTCCGCCGTTTGATATGGGTGGGTTTGTTTCATGTGGGAGTTCCCTTCCAATACAGGCTATAGCAGATATGGTTTTACATTTCTGCCGCCTGTTCTGGAGGGACTCTTTTTTGTTTTATGGGTTGTAAGGATACTTTGTTTTCAGGCGGATATTTTGTTTTGAACCATATGGCATTGTTTCAAGGCAGGCATTTTGAGCCAAGGAGGGAAATGGAAAAGGCCCTGGTTGGTTATGAGCTGCCCCTATGGCCTGACGGCGTCCCAGAAGGCATCTCAGGAACTGTATGGGGTATGGTTTGGAGAATACCGGGAGAAATTAAGCGGGGTTATCCTCTGAGCGGACAGCCAAGCCTGTATTCAGCTACTGCAGCCCCCCTATAAGCGGCATCCACGCTCCCGAAATGGGAAGAGGAATAATAGCAGGGAAGCATATATTACCCCGGCGGTTAAATATTGATGTATCTTGCTGCATTGATATTTAACCGCCGGGGTAATAGCGTCTGGGGTTCCAGAAATGGGATCCCAGACGCTTATTTTTGGAAGAATCCATTGTAGTTGCACTGGAAAATGCCAGCAAGCGCAACCGGCATGTCAACGCTGGGGCTGTTTCAGCCATGCCCCACCTTGCTGAAGATGCCGGTAATGGCGTAGACGCCCTCTGACTGTAGCCTGGCAATGGCTTCTGTGGCTTTCATGCCGCGCCTTTTCCTGAGCCTGCGGATGTTTAGGCCGGCAAGGGGGATAAGCGCTGGTTCATCCTTTCAGCCGTGCCAAGCACCTCGTGAGAAAGATTATTTTCCAAAATGGAAGAAAAAAGTGTCCAAAATAGAAGCTATATGGTATAATATAAGGGAGTTTGGAATGAAGGAGGACAAATTTCGGGTGAGAAATAGGATGGTTTATGTGAAAAGCACAGGAGCAGAAGGAGGAGTATTACAAGCTAAAACGGCTTGCCGGGATGCTGTAAAGAATCTGGAGTGTCTAAGAAATGCAAAATGTAATTGGTGATGGATTGTAGGAAGAGAGGAAGAAGAAAATGAAAAGATGGAAGAAACTGCTGGCGGGTGTGCTGTCAATGGCGCTGATGCTGCCATGTGTGCCGATTTATGGACTAGAGGTGAAGGCGTCAGAGGGGGATTTGGTATTTGGGGATTTTGGGTACACCTTGGATGAAGATGGAAACAACGTAACAATTACAAAATATAATGGGGAGGAAGAAAATGCTGTAATTCCATCAGAAATTGATGGGAAGAAGGTAACAACCATCGGATATGATGCATTTTCAGGCTGCAGCGGATTGGCAAGCGTAACAATCCCTGATGGTGTAACAACCATCAGGGATGATGCATTTTCAGGCTGCAGCGGGTTGGCAAGCGTGACAATCCCACATAGTGTAACGAGAATAGGGAGCGGTGCATTTTCAGGCTGCAGCGGATTGGCAAGCGTGACAATCCCGGATAGTGTAACGAAAATCGGGGAAGGGCCATTCGGAAGCTGCAGCGGATTAACAAGCATAATAGTAGAAGAAGGAAACCCTCAGTACAACAGCAGGGATAATTGCAATGCGATTATTAAAACAGACAGTAATGCCCTTGTACAAGGATGCAGGAATACAGTTATCCCATCTGATGTAACGAGCATCGGGGGAGATGCATTTTCTGATTGCAGCGGGTTGATAAGCGTGGCAATCCCAGATAGCGTGACTGAGATTGGAAAGAGGGCATTTTATAATTGTAATAACCTCACAGGCGTCATGGAAATTCCGGAAGGTGTAGTACGTATCCAAGACAAGGCATTTTATAACTGCAGCGGTTTAAGCGGAATCAACTTTCCGGCAAGTGTGGCACAGATTAGTTATCAGCCGACTGCTGGAGGGTTCGGCGGTGCGTTTTATGGCTGTACTGGATTAAAGAGTATAAAAGTGGATGCCGGGAATAAGACATACGACAGCAGGGAGGGCTGCAATGCACTTATTGAAACAGAAAGTAATACACTTATATTGGGATGTGAAAATACAGTCATTCCAGAAGGCATTACAACCATCGCTAAATACGCGTTTTACGGCTGCAAAGGATTAACCAGCCTACATATTCCAGCAAGCCTGACAGCTATGGAATATGTAGGAGGGATGCCTTTTATTCCCAGTGTTGGCCTGTTTGTTGGATGCGTCAGGTTGGAAAGGATAACAGTAGATGCAAAAAATCCAGTGTACGATAGCAGAGGCGGCTGTAATGCGCTTATTGAAACGAAAACCAATACACTTATATTGGGGAGTAAGGATACAGTGATTCCAGAAAGCGTGACAAGCATTAAGGCCAGAGCGTTTCAAATTGGTGGGATATCCAGCATAACAATCCCGGCGGGCGTGGCAAGTATTGAGGATGGGGCGTTTAGCATAAAACCGGATCTTATCATCTATGGCGTAAGCGGCACAGAAGCGGAGCGGTATGCAAACAAGTGTAAGGTTAAGTTCATTCCGGTTTCGGAGGATATTTCCAAAGCCAGTATCGTATTGTCCCAAACCAGTTACATTTATGACGGGACAGCCAAGGCTCCGTCCGTAACCGTGGCGCTGGATGGAAAAACCTTAACTTTAAATACAGACTACATAGTTGCCTACAGCGATAACATCAATGTAGGGACAGCGAAAGTAACCGTGGCAGGAAAAGGCAATTACACCGGGAGTAAGACGGCGGAGTTCACAATCACGAAAGCGGCAGAGGAACCGAAAAAGGCTGACATTTCCAAAGCCAGTGTCACATTGTCCCAAACCAGTTACACTTATGACGGAACAGCCAAGGCCCCATCTGTAACCGTGGCGCTGGATGGGAAAACCTTAGCCTTAAATACAGATTATACAGTTGCCTACAGTAATAATATTAAGGTAGGGACAGCAAAGGCAACCGTGGCAGGAAAAGGCAATTACACCGGGAGCAAGTCTGTAAACTTTACAATCGTAAAAGCAGCAGAACAGCCAGCTTCTAAGATAACCTGCAAGAAGACATTGTATAAAACCGCATACGGCGCAAAGCCCTTTAAAATCCATGCAGCATCAAAGAGCAAGATGGCCTTTACAAGCTCTAAGCCGAAGATTGCCGCAGTCGGAAAGAATACGGGCAAGGTAACAATCAAAAACACTGGGGTTGCCACCATAACCATCAAGGCAGGAACTGCAGCCAAGAAGGTAACTGTCAAGGTAAGCCCCAAGAAGCCATCCGTAAAGTCAGCCAAGGCAGCGAAAGGAAAAAAATTAACCGTGAAGTGGGCAAAGGATAAGATGGCGTCGGGGTATCAGGTGCAGGTAAGCACGGACAAGAAATTTAAGGAGAACGTGAAATCCAAGAGTCTGCCAAAGACCTCTTACACGTTCACAAAGCTGAAAACAGGCAAAAAATATTATATAAGGATACGCAGTTACAAGAAATCTGGAAAAGAAACCTTATACAGTGCATGGAGTAAGGCAAAAGTGGGCGGCAAGATTAAGAAGTAAAGCCCGATGTACCAGATAGCAGCTGTTGTCACAACCCCCTTTCTATGGGGTATCCTGATTTTTTGAAGGTGGCCGTCCAGTTTGGAATGCTGGGCGGTTATTTTCGCCATATTTTGGGGAAAACGGTATTATTCAGTTTCAGGCAGGGCACATCCTTTCAGCCGTGCTAACCATCCCCTGAGAAAAATTTTTATCCAAAATGGAAGAAAAAAGTGTCCAAAATAGAAGTTATATGGTATAATATAGATGATTTACCTAAAAATCACAAGAGAGGAAGGAGAGGTTTTACAATGCCAACGTTAATGGGCGCAGTTTTGCCTATCGTAGTAAGGGAAGGCCTGAAGGAAGAGAACATCGAAGCAGTTGTTGGTCTGGTCCTTAAAGGCGGGAAGAAAATCAGCAGCAAAGTGGCGGAGTATTTGGAGAAGCGGAAACAGCAAGGGGGCACAGGGGAGGAAATCCCCGATGAGGTGCAAAAGGAGGTGCAGGAAACCGTCAGGGAACTCATGGAGGAACAGGCAAGGCCTGTGTACATGGGCGGCGTTGCTTTTTTATTTGAAAAAGTGATGGACAATGAAAAAAAAGAAGCATTAGGGCAAATCCTGACAAACAGCAACGAGGACGCAGAGGGGCTTACGTATGAAAAGGAAGAGGATGAAGAATATCAGGGAAAAGTGGATCAGTTCATGGGGGACAATTACGGCCGTTCCCTGTATGAGAATGAAAACGACTACTGTATCGGTGATGGCAGCATGTACCTGAACTTTGCATTTGATGAGGAGGAGGATTCTTACAGGCTGTATGATGAGGATGCGGTACGCGGGCTGGCGGATGCCCTGAACCGCTTGTTGGGGGATCGGTATATCACAGGTTTTTTCACTTATTGAGCTTCTGGGATATGATGCAGATGCGGAATGTATCCCGTAAAAAAATGACAGAAAGAAAGACCAACTATTAAAAGTCAAGTAGATAATTGAAAAAATCCAAAAGATA
>CAJTWA010000076.1 GCA_910580195.1 uncultured Lachnospiraceae bacterium | reverse complement strand
GGCAGGCAATCATAAATATTAAATGTTTCTTCATACAAATCTCCATTCTGCCGCTTACCAGAAACGGCATACATAGCAATGGCCCCCCTGCTGTAAAGCAGGGATTCCATCAAGTGCACTGCAAGGCCTCCCCCTAAAATCGGAAACAGATAAAGGGGCTGGGCACACCCTAAAACCGGAAATAGATAAAGGGGTTATAAGATCCCCCTGACAGCCGGATGATGCACCACAGGAGCAGCACAAAGGCTGCTAGATATAACGCTGCCTGTACGAAATTTTCCTTCGGGGCCAATTCCTCTCCCTGTTCTGATGCCTCCCGCAGCCTTAAGGAAAGGCGGCTAAGCGGCGCGCAGCCGGCCACGGCCGCTGCCAGCATGGCAAGGAAAAATGGCGTAAGCTGCTGGATGGCAAAGGACAGGGATGATGCCGTGAACTGGAACCCTGTGAACATCTTCCCAAGGAAGGAAACCGCCTGCCCCAAGGTATCCGCCCGGAATATGACAAACCCCACCGTCACCACCAGCATGGTATAGACATGCAGGATGGCACGGGGCAGCTTTTTTATTGCCGGGACAGCTTCTTCTAAAAAGCTGAACGCCCCATGGAACAGCCCCCATGCCACGAACGTCCAGTTGGCCCCATGCCAGAGCCCTGTCAGGAAAAATACAATGACTTTGTTGAGCCCCGTCCTAAATTTCCCCTTCCGGTTGCCCCCAAGGGGGATGTACACATATTCCTTAAACCATGAGGACAGGGAGATATGCCACCGCCGCCAGAATTCCTTGATGGTAAGGGAGCCGTAAGGGTGCTCAAAGTTCTCCCGGAAATGGAACCCGAACATCCGCCCCAGCCCAATTGCCATGTCGCTGTAGCCGCTGAAGTCATAGTAAATCTGCATGGTGTAGGCTGCTGCCCCAACCCATGCCCCCAGCATGTCCAAGGAGCCCAAGCCCTGCTGGAACACATGGTCCGCGGCCACGGCCATGGTGTTGGCGATTAAGATTTTCTTTGCAAGGCCACAGATGAACCGCCTTAGGCCAAGGGCTGTTTCCCCCAAGGTTACGCTACGGCTGTCAATTTCCAGCGCAATGTCCCTGTATTTCACAATTGGCCCTGCAATAAGCTGCGGGAAGAAGGATATGTACAGCAGAACTTTCCCGAAATTCCTCTGGACCTCCACCTGCCCCCGGTACACGTCAATCACATAGGACAAGGCTTGGAATGTGAAAAATGAAATGCCGATGGGCAGCGTAATCTGGGGGACAGGCAGATTTACATGCAGCATGCTGTTTATGGCTGTCAGGAAAAACCCTGCATATTTAAACACGCATAGAATCCCGATATTCGCTACGGCTGCCACGGCCAGCACAGCCTTCTTTTTCCCTTCCCCTGCGGCATCTATCAGCAATGCGCACAGGTAATTGAGGAAAGCGCTTGCTGCCATCAGGGCTACGTAAACGGGCTCCCCAAATGCGTAAAAGAACAGGCTTGCCGCAATTAAGAGCACATTTCGTACCTTGGTGGAAGGGATTGCAGCGTGCAAACAGAATACTACCGGGAAAAATATGCATAAAAACACTAATGAACTGAAAACCATTTTCTCTCCTTAAATTTTTATGCGCATCCACGGCAGCTTAGCCCCAATTGCCCCTTTGTAGTCTTGGTCTGTTGGGGTGTTGTAGCTTAACGCAAAGTAGTTGTAAACATGGTGCCACTTACTCCATTCCGGGTCGTAAACCAGCCCGTCAATTTCTGCCCATCCATGGCCGCCGCTGTTGCAGCAGTATACCTCATCATAGCCAATGGCCTTTGCCATATATGCAAAAGCAGCGGCATAGCTGCAGCAATTCCCGGAACCATTGACAAACATATCATTCGCATATACGACTGGCCAGTCCAACCCTCTGTAATGGGGAATCCTCGGGTTGATTTCGGTGTAAGCGGATTTCACATAATCAAAACAAACCCTTAGTTTCTGCTCTTTTGACATGCTGTCGTTTGTAATTCCGGCAACAACCGCCTGTGCCCGCAGGAGGGTTTCCAAAGACGCCGGGCTCATCCCTTCCATTGCTTTCCCATTTACGTATACGGCCTGTGCCGGAAGGGCCTGCATGTTCCCTTCTTGGGCGCTGTAATAGGCAGTCCCAGCATCCAGCGTTGCAGTGACCGGGGTAAGCCTTCCCCCATCGATACGGTACATTTTACGTTCCGCATCCATGTAATAGCCGGTATATACTTGCCCTTCCACATACAATGCCTGTTCTGCCAGCGTAAGGGTTTTCCCGCCGTTATAACTATAGTACTTGGTTCCAGCCGCAAGCATCCCGGTGACAGGGGCGCAGATCCCTTTTTTGGACTGGTACATGGTATTCCCTTGGTTCAGGTAATAACCGGTATAGGCTTTCCCTTTCACATACAAGGTCTGCTTTGGCAGTTTCCGTGTCTTTTTGTATTTATAGCTGTAGTATTTTACGCCAGCCTTGACGGAACCGGTTTTCAGGGTGCTGGTCCCTTTTTTTACGTAATACATTTTATTGGATTGGCTCATGTAATAGCCGGTATATACGTTCCCTTTCACGTATAGGGTCTGTTTTGGCAGTTTCCGTGTCTTTTTGTATTTATAGCTGTAGTATTTCACGCCAGCCTTGACGGAACCGGTTTTCAATGCGCTGGTCCCTTTTTTTACGTAATACATTTTATTTTTTTGGCTCATGTAATAGCCGGTATATATGCTCCCTTTTACGTATAAGGTTTGCTTTTTAAGGGCCAGCATTTTTTTCTCGTTATAGCTATAGTATTTCGTTTTCGCCTTGACGGAACCGGTTTTTAAGGTGCGTACCCCTTTTTTTACAGAGTATAGTTTATTCCCTTGGCTCATGTAATAGCCGGTATATACGCTCCCTTCCACGTACAATGCCTGCTTTTCGGTTGCCTGTACCTGCTTGGCGCTATAGCTATAGTATTTCACGCCTGCCTTCAGGAGCCCGGTTTTTAGGGTTGGCGCCCCTTTTTTTATGTAATACAGCTTCTTTTCGGCGTCCATGTAATAGCCGGTATATGTTTTCCCTTCCACAAATACGGTTTCTGCTGGCATCGCCACGGCTGTTTTTCCGGAAAAACTGTAATATTCTGTCCCTTGGCCTACCGCCCCGGTATAAAGTTCCGGCGCCCCATTGGCTACGAGGCAGAAAAGCCCGTCGCTGCCCATGTAATAGCCGATGTATGCTTTCCCGGCAACAAATACGGCCTGCCCCGGGAAAGACATGGTTTTGCTGCCAGAATAACTATAGTATTCTGCCCCTGCGGCGGCTGCCCCGGTGTAGGGTTCTGCTGCCCCGTCTGTTACAAGGTACAGAAGGCCATCGCTGTCCATATAGTAGCCGGTGTATGCTTTCCCTTCCACAAACACGGCCTGTTTTTCCAGTACTGCTACTTTATTTTCCATGCAGCTGTAGTATTCTGTACCTGCTTTTACTGTCCCAGCCAGGGGTTTTGCTGCCCCCTTGTCCACAGAATAAAGGATTCCGCTGGCATCCATGTAATAGCCGGTAAAAAGCACGCCGTCCAGATATACGAGGCCGTCGCTTTTTACCTCTATGCCAGTCCCTGTTTCCTGCCCTTCCCTTGGCTCTGGGGTGGAAAAGGTTTCCGGCCTAGGGTCTGTCCCGTCAAGGATTTCTGTGCCTTCTTCCAGCGTATCCAGTATCCCTTGCCCTTCCCCGGCTCCTTCCGGCAGGGCTCCTTCTTGTGCTGCATCCGGCAATTCCTGCCCTTCTTTGGTTCCTTCCGGCAAAGCTGTTTCTTCTTGTGCTGCATCCGGCAGCCCTTGCCCATCTTCTGGTTCTTCTTGCACAGCATCTGGTTGCCCTGCTTCTTGCGGCTCTGCCTCTGGTTTCCCAGTTTCTTGCGGCTCTGCCTCTGGTTTCCTGGTTTCTTGCGGTGCAGCCTCTGGTTTCCCGGTTTCTTGCGGTGCAGCCTCTGGCCCTTCTGGCATTGCTTTGCTTTGCGGCTGCGTATCCCCAGCGGAACCCGTTCCTTCCCCTGAAACATTTTCTTCCATAGCCTGTACTCCGCCCGCTTCTGGCCCTTGCGGCGCTGCTGCCGCAAAGGCAGGGGATGCATCGGCGGCGGCAAGGCTTGCTGCCAATAGCCATGCGCAGATGCGGGTTACTATTTTCTTTCGCTTCATAAATTTTTCCTTCCTTTATGTATTATTGTTTGCTTTTTGGATGGTAACAACCATTTGAAACATGGGATGGCTCCCCAGCTTTCCAGCCCAAATGGGGTGCGGCCCCTTTACGCTTTTCCGCATGGTTGGTACTATATCTTTAAATGAAAACATCTCCCTTCTGATATAAAATTTGAATTGTAGCTGCTGTCAAAAAGTGTACTTTTTGATATTGGGCTTTCTTGTATTTTTCTTGATGCCCCATGTTCAGAATTACCCTAAATTTCACCAGAAAACAGGATATACCCCAAAATAATGATTGCATTGCACATAAAAATGGAGTAAAATATTCGACATAGCTGGACTGTCAAAAAGTACACTTTTTGATAGCCGCTTCACAGTTCCCTGCCCATGCGGTACTCCTTTAGCCGCCGGTAAAATGTGGCTGGGCTCATCTTGCACTCCTGTACGGCATCGCGGAATGTCATCTGCTTATTTTCCCATTTTTGGACGATTTTGCCGAAATTGTCCGGCATAGGCATTTGTGGCCTCCCAAAGCGGACGCCCCTCTTTTTCGCAGCGGCTATCCCCTGTTCTTGGCGGCTCCTGATATTTTCCCTTTCGCTTTCTGCCACAAAGGAGAGGATTTGCAGCACTAAATCCGCAATAAACGTCCCCATAAGGTCCTTTCCATTCCTTGTATCCAAAAGGGGCATGTCCAGCACGCAGATATCAATGCCGATTTCCTTTGTGAGCATACGCCACTGGTTCTGTATTTCTGCATAATTGCGGCCTAAACGGTCAATGCTCAAGATATAGAGCAGGTCGCCCTTTTGCATTTTCGACACCATTTTCCCATAATCCTCCCTGAAAAAATCCTTGCCAGACTGTTTGTCCATAAAAATATCCCCCGCAGCCACCCCTGCCTGTTCCATTGCGGCCATCTGCCGGCCTTCGTTCTGCTCCGTGCTTGACACACGGACATATCCATACGCTTTTCCCATCTTCATCCTCCGTAAAAAGTCTTAAAATACAATAAAAAAGCCCTGTTGTATTTCTACAACAGAGCTTCTTTAAAATCAAAAACTTTTAAGCCCAATTACGGGAAAGCCCGGTTCCATGTTCCCGCTTATGGTATGCGAAAGGGCGCCGTGCGCCTGCTTGGGCAAAGCCTTCCTTGCCCAGTTAAATTTTTATGTGCATCCATGGATGCCCAGCTGCAATATTCCCTTTGTAGTTCACATCTGTCTTGGTATCATAGCTAAGGGCATAGTAGCTGTATTCCTGATGGTGCTTGCTCCATTCCGGGTCATAAATCAGCCCGTCAATTTCAGCCCATCCATGGCCGCTGTCATTGCAGCAGTATACTTCCTCGTACCCAATGGCTTTTGCCATATATGCAAATGCGGCGGCATAGCTGCAGCAATTCCCAGTCCCATTCACGAACATGTCATTTGCATAGATGACCGGCCAGTCCATCCCGATATAATTCGGCATCCTTGGCCTGCTTTCCCGGTAAGTCTTTACAAAATCAAAGCAGGCCTTAAGCTTTTCTTCCTGCGTCATGCTGCTATTTGTAATTCCAGCTACCACTGCCTGCGCCCTTTGGAGGGTTGCCAAGGATTCCGGGCTCATCCCTTCCATTGCTTTTCCATTTACGTATACGGTCTGTGCCGGGAGCGTCAGGGACTTCCTTGCGTTATAACTATAGTACCTTGTCCCTGCCTCCAATGTTGTATTGGCTAGGGTGCATGTGCCGTCCTGTACGCTGTGCATCTTATTTTCTGGGTCCATGTAATAGCCGGAATACACTTTGCCTTCCACATATAACGCCTGCTTGGGGAGATGCAAAAACTTTTTGGCATTGTAACTGTAATATTTCGTCCCAGCCTCCAGCATTCCGGCTGCCAAGGTGCGCGTCCCTTTTTTTACTTCATGCATCTTCTCCTTTTTGTCCATGTAAAAACCAGTATACACCTTCCCTTTGACATACAATGTCTGTTTGGGGAGATGCAAAAACTTTTTGGCATTGTAACTATAGTATTTTGCCCCTGCTTTTACTGCCCCAGTTTTCAGGCTGCGGACGCCTTTTTCCACACGGTACATTTTCTTGCTTTTGTCCATGTAATAGCCGCTGTACACCTTGCCTTTGACATACAGCGTCTGTTTTTGGAGATGCAAAAACTTTTTGGCATTGTAGCTATAATATTTTGCCCCTGTTTTTACTGCCCCGGTTTTCAGGCTGCGGACGCCTTTTTCCACACGGTACATCTTTTTGCTTTTGTCCATGTAATAGCCGCTGTACACCTTGCCTTCTACATACAGCGTCTGCTTAGGAAGCTGCAAAAACTTTTTATCATTGCAGCTATAGTATTTGGCTCCTGCCTTTAACAATCCGGTTTTCAGGGTGCAAATCCCTTTTTTGGCATAGTACATCTTATTTTTGGGACCCATGTAGTAGCCAGTATATGTTTTCCCTTCCACAAACAAGGCCTGGGATTGCAGTTGGGTTTTCCCAGCCTCCTTGCAGCTGTAATACTCCGTCCCTGCTTTAACGGTGCCCGTTTTCAGCTCTGGCGTCCCGCCTGACACCGTGTAGAGGATGCCGCTGCCGTCCATATAGTAGCCGGTATATGCTTTTCCTGCAACAAATACGGCCTGTTCCGGGAATGAAGCCATGCTTTTCTTCCGAAAATCGTAATATTCTGTCCCTGCACTTAGGATGCCTGTTTCTGGTTTCGCCTCACCGTTTACTGCAAGGTATAGGATTCCGCCGGTATCCAGATAATAGCCGGCATATGCTTTCCCTGCAACGAAAACTGTCTGTTTTTGCAGGACTGTTTTTCCTTTGGAAGTTGCAGCGTAGTATTCCGTCCCTGCGGCTACAATGCCTACGGTTGGCACTGCGGCCCCGCTTGTAACGGTGCAGAAAATTCCGTCACTGTCTAGATAATAGCCGGTATAAGGCACGCCATCCAAGCAGAGCAGGCCGCCGCTTTCCTGTATGCCAGACGGCGTTTCCTGCCCTTCCTTTTGGCCTGAGGGCAAAAAGGCTTCTGGCCTTTTGTCTGTCCCATCGAAGATTTCCGGGGTTCCCTCTGGCGCTTGGGGGATTTCCGGTTCCCGCCCTGTCTGATTGGGCAGCCCGGGTTCTTGGGTTTCCCCTGCTGCATTGGGCTGTTCCGGTTCTTGGGTTTCCCCTGCTGTATTTGGCTGTTTCGGTTCTTGGGTTTCCCCTGCTGTATCTGGTTGGCCCGGCTGTGCTGCATTGGGCTGTTCCGGTTTTGAGGTTCCCCCTGCTGTATCTGGTTGGCCCGGCTGTGCTGCATTGGGCTGTTCCGGTTCTTGGGTTTCTTCTGCCGTATCCGGCTGGTTTGGTTCTTCCTCTTCTTTATTTGTCTGTTCTAGGTTTACCTCTGCTCCATTTTGCAGCCCTTGGCTGGTTTCCTCTGATCCATTTTGCGGCTCTTGGCTGGTTCCCTCTGGTACACTTTGCGGCTCTTGGCTGGTCCCCTCATCTGTAATATTTCCTTCTTCCGCAAACGCCTGCCCTTCTGTTTGCTTTCCCGGTTCTGTTGCTGCAACAGCAGGAAATGCATCAGCGGTAAATAAGCTTACTGCTAACAGGACTGCACAAACGCGTGCCATCCCTTTCTTTCCTTCCATAATTTTTCCCTTCCTTCGATTTTATTTTGCTGCTTGTACCAATACTATAGCGAACTTTTCTCTTTCCAATAAACAGGCAGTTCAGGATAGCCCTTCCCCTAAGCAAACGATTCATGGGCGTCCTTAGTGGAGGCGAAATCCTAGCTTACGCAGACTTAAGGATGAGGGCTATCCCGAAATCCTTTAGTCGGAGTTAGCAGTTAGTTCGCTGGAACGTTGCCCAGTTTGTGTGGGGAAGGGCTATCCTGAACTGCCGTCCGGCTCCAAAGATTTCTACACTGCATTGTTCGCTATAGCACAAAAGCATATTTGAAAAATACCTTAAGGAACTTCCTTAAAATTCCTCATACTCCACACTGCCATCAGAATAAGTAATCTCATAATACCCATGGGAATTGTCACTGCAGTCATAATATGCCTTTTTAGACACCACGCTCCGCTCCGGAGCTGCTGGAGCCTCCTCCGCCGGGGCTGCTGGGGCTGCTTCTGGCGGGGCTGCCGGAGCCTCCTCCTTCGTCCCTACCCTTACAACCTTATTGACTGGTTCCTTCGTGACGGTTTCCCCAGTAGCCTCCCTCGACTCCTCTGCGCCGTCCACGTAAGTCACTTGGTAGGACACTTCCTTCTGCCCATTCTCGCCATCCCTGCTGACGCGCTCCTCCCCCTTGGGCAGGGAACTGTCATCCTCGTACGCAGTTTCATAGCCGATTTCCTCTGTTTCCACAACCGTGTCCGTAGTTACCCGCTCCACCACGATTTCCATTCCATCCGTAACTGCCTCTCCTACGGCGGGGGTTACCCGGTCATCCTTCCCCAAAGTAATCCCCAGCTCCTCCAGTGCGTTTTTTACAGTTTCCGCCTCTGTTTCCTGCGTGCTGGTTTTCCCGTCGCACCGTACGGTTATGCTGTAGGAATAGGAAACCTTTATTTCCATGCCGTCTGTTAAGGGCTCCTCCAGCCCATGGTTCACATGCTGCTTTTCCCCAAGGGTGATGTTTTCCTGCTCGAGGAGGCTGCCCACTGTCCCGCCTGCCATGGTGATTTCCTTGGTTTCCCCATCCATCGTTAGCTTGACGGTGTGGGTTCTTAAAATAGAAATTTCCTGTGCTTCGGATAGCTTCGTGTCCAGCGACGGAGTTACTTCGTCCCCTTCGTTCAGGGTAATTTCTGCGTCCCCGAGTACCTGTTCCACAGTCCTTGGCATGGAAACCTCCAGCTCGGTGACTGTGCCGTTGTCGTCAATCTGCATGGTTACTTTCCCGCAGGCGCACAGGCTGGGCAGGAAACATGCTGCCATGGCAAGCAAAGCTGCCTTTTTTATCCTTTTCATAAAAATAACTCTCCTTTTTCTGCCTTCTTCATCCTTTTCATAAAAATAACTCTCCCTTTTCTGCCCGTTTCGTCTGGACAGTCCTGTAAACCCCTTGGTCCTCCGTCAGTACCTTAAGTTCCACTGGGGCATCCGGCAAGTCTTCTTTCTTTATGTACGCTGCATAGCCGTTGGCCCCGGTGTGGTATGCCTGGTAACAGGTTCCATTGGCCTGTATGATAATGTCGGTTTCTTCCCCAAGGAGCCCACTGTCCACTTCCCCACTGATTTTATAATAGTTTGCGTCAAATTCCAAAGGTGCTATAGATATGGTTGTGCTGGACTCCACAGGCTCTGCGGACTGCGGGGCGCTTGCCCCCGGCGCGGGGATGATGGGCGGCATAGTGAGGAACTCGGATAAGTTCCGCTCCACTTTCTCAAATATGACGGTGTCCGGGCGGTACTGCCCCATCAGGCTTGCCAGCCCATAGGGGCTCTCC
>CAJTWA010000075.1:2400-10239 GCA_910580195.1 uncultured Lachnospiraceae bacterium | reverse complement strand
GATCCGCCAATGGCTTCCATAGCTGCACAACCCCCGTCGAAACCAGTACAACCCCTCTGGCCTTTCTGACGCTGTTTAGCTTTTATTATTATAAGCGCATGCTGCCAATTTTGTCAACCCTAAAAATGAACCATTTCACTGCAACCACCTCGCTGCAAGCAACGGAGGTATCCCTTCAAAACTTCTTCCAGAACGCTGCAAGCAGCGGGGCATCAAACCCATGAAAGAATGGAACTCTCCGTGGCAAAGCTGCAGAATACCAATCTGGAACCCGCTTCGCCCACCATCCGTTTGCTGCGAAGCAAACTGCGGGGAATTATACCCTGAAGGATTAACCTCTGCCCTTACTGCCCCTGCTGCTTTTTCTTCCCTAATACCTTGTCAGCCAGCAATTCCAGCACTACTGCCAGAACGAAAAAGAATACGACTGCCACAACTGCCTTCCCGATTAAAATTTCAAAGGAATGTCTGTCCTGCCATTCATTGTCAACGGCGTACCAGATATAGTCGGTAGGCACGTCATTTTCTGCACAAATAGGCGCAAGCAGGCTTTTGGCGCTCTGGGAAAATCCCCGTTTCCTGCCAATGGGCAGCGCCCCTTCCTTCCCTTTTTTGATATCTTTTGCCGTGCTTTGGCTTACTTGGGCTAAAATATGGCTCCCATCCTCCAGCTCTAAAATATAGTATGGGACATAATCTAAGGAAATGTCGAAAGGCGCCTGTTTTACCGTTGCTTTCTGTTTGCCAACCGCCCCATTGCGGCGCCTGCGGAACGGGTCTGCCCATTCTGCCAAGCTGTAGACGTCTGTTTTCTGGATGGATTTGGGGACTACCTTGACATAGTCCACATCATTCAGGACCTCTTCCCATTCTGCCTGCCCTTTGATTTCCGGTATCCCTTCCCCGGCAGGGCGGCCTTCGTAGGCAGTGCCCGGGTTTGCCTCCAGCTCCTTGCTGCCCACCGCTGCGGGCTGGTTCATTTTCTTTACGATCCCTTCCATATCAAACCCTGTGAAAACAAAAGCTGCTGCCACCAGAGAAAGGATTACAATTACAAAATCCAGTACTTTCCTCATTTCCTTATCTTCCTTCTATCTTCCGTTATTTCCCATTTACAGGCAGGTTCCGGCTCCCTGCCCGGGCCTGCCTGCAAATGCTTAAAGGGGAAGGCCATGCTTCACACCCTGATGTCAAAACTTTGGTAGGCCCTGCCGCGCCTGTCCTGCTGGGCTATATTGCGTATCTCCTGCAGGCCTTGGGCTGTCCCCTTTGGCAATTTTCCCGAAAGCTGCCCTCCTTCTTTGGCTGGCAGTTCTTCTTGCAATTTATCCAAAAGCTGCCCTTCCATAGTTTCTGCAACTTCTTCCGGCAAATTTCCCAAAAGCTCCCTTTCCATAGTTTCTTCTGGCAGCCCTTCCAAAAGCTGCCCTTCCTTGGTTTCTGCCCCTTCCGGCAATTCTTCCAGAAGCTGCCCTTCCTTGGTTTCTGCCACTTCTTCCAGCTCTTCCAAAAGCTGTTCTTCCATAGCGTCTGCTGCTTCTTCCGGCAATTCTTCCAGAAGCTGTTCTTGGGATTCCTGGGCTTCTTCGAGGGAGTCCTCTGCCCCGTCCAGCATTTCGTCCAAAATGCTGCCGTCCTCTTCTGTCCCCAATGCTTCTTCCACCAGTTCTTCCCGCCGTTCTTCTGGCGTCTTCGGTTCCAGCTTCTCGGCCGCTTCGGCATTTTTCTTGCCCTGCTCCTCGGCCTCATCCAGAATATGGGACATCTGCTCTTTGTTATAGGCGGCTTTGGCTGCCGCAATTTCATCCTCATAGCTGTGGAACATTTCCAGCTTTTTTGCAATTTCCTCTACGGTGCCACATTCTTTTTCCTTTAAGTTTTCTTTCTGCTTTTCCCAGAATGCGATTTCATTCCCTGCCTTCTGCTGGCGTTCCATTTTTTCTTGGGTGCTTTTTAACATACTGTGGTTTACGCCCAGCAAGTTCCCTGCAAATACGCTTTTTGTCTGGTAATTGCTGCGGGCGCCGCCGATGCCGATATGTAACAGATTCATACAGAACACCTTCCTTTTCCTGCGGGCATAAAACGGCAATGCCTGATTTTCCAGTTCCTGCTAGTTTCTTCTGTTATATTTCGTCATAAATACCTTTTTCCTTAATGCCCCTACAGGCGGATATCCGCAATCCGGCCGCCTGTTTTAACCAAAGCGTTTCCCCTGCCTGCTCCCGTCAGGCTCCGTCAGCATTTCCACTGCACCAGAATGCCGTCCAAATCGTACCATTCCACATCTGCAGCTGCATCCGTATCCTCAAACCACACATTCTGTTCCAGGCTATCGCTGTAGACCCGTGTGGACATCGTTGCCTCCCCTCCATTGATAAATATTTCAATAGAGGAAGTATCCGAAAACACGGTAAGGCTTTCAAGCTTTTGCAGCAAGGCTGTCCGTTTCTCTCTTTTGCAGCCGCTTTTTCCAAGGCAGAGGGCAAGCGTCCCGCCCTTATAAACCAGCTTTACATCTTCCCGCAGCCAGAGCGCCAGACCATCCGCCTGCCCGCAGAACTTAAGATGCAGTTCAAAGCAGCAGTCTTTTGTCTTCTGGTTTCCAAACGTTTTCAGCGTAGCATGCCGGTGATTTTTCCGAAGCTGCGCCATCTCTTCCAAAGGCTTTTGCAAAAGCCTCCCATCCTCCACGGTTAGGACCCTGGGCATAGCCAGCGCATGGATCCATCCTTGTCCCGCCGTTGCCTCATTGCCATAATCTGCATCCGGCATCCCCATCCATGCCAGCAAGATCCTTCTGCCCCGTTCATCTTCAAAAGTCTGCGCTGCATAGAAATCAAACCCCTTGTCCAGTTCCTGAAATTCCCCCAGCTTATATGCCCCTGCCTGTGTATCCCATTCTGCCGTAAAATAGCCGCACTGGTAGATATTCTGATAGCAATGCTCCTTTTTTTCCACTCCTTGGGGACAGGCCAGCAAAAAAGCCTGCCCTTTTACTGTAAACAAATCTGGACATTCCCACATATAACCAAAATCCTCTTGGGCATACATCCGCTGGGCATACTCCCAATGGCTCAAATCTTTTGAACGGAACATCAGTACGCAGCCTTTTCCTTTGTGATCCCTAGCTCCCAGCAGCATATAATAGCTGTCCCCTTGGGCAAAAACCTTCGGATCCCGTACATGCTTTGTCATATCCTGCGGATAATCGCTGTGGCTTAAGGCAAGCTCTTTGGCCCCCGCCTGCATCCCATCGCTGCTTACCACATGGATTGTATTCTGCTCACGCCCTTCCATGATATAATCATAATCCCTGTCCGTCAGCTTTACATTCCCTGTATAAAAATAATGCACCTGATTATCCTTTACAAATGCAGATCCGCTGTAAGCCCCATCCCTGTCCCATGCGCAGTCCGGGAAGAGAAAAGGTTCCTCTTCCCGGAAATGCAACCAATCCTTAGTGGTATAATGCCCCCAGATTTTCGTTCCCCAGCCTGCCAAAAAGGGGGTATATTGAAAATAAATATGGTACACCCCTTGAAATTGGCATAAGCCGTTTGGGTCATTCATCCACCCAGCAGGGGGCATCAAATGATATCTGAGGCGGTTGCGGTCTGCCCTTGCCTGCATCCGCATACCCTTGTATTTTAGATAATTTTTGTCATACCATTCCCTGTCCATTTTACATCCTTTCTTTGTTCCATGCCAGTTCCATGCCAGGCTGCATCCGCATCCCAATGTGCTGTTTCACGCGGCGGGCAGCTTTTCCTATCTGCTCCCTTTCTTATGACAGCACAGCCACAGCCCCATGGCCTGCCATGCTATCCAAATCTGTAATCTTTAAGCTCCGCCCTTCTGCCACTTCTGAAAAAATCATCAGCAGTTCTGTGGAGTATCCTTCTTTTTCGATCAATTGTTTCTCAAAGCGCAGCAAAAGTTCTCCTTCTGCCACCTTCTGCCCTTCTTTTACCAGTACGTGGAAGCCCTTTCCTTCCAGATTCACGGTATCTACCCCGCAATGGAGCAATACTGCAGAACCATCCTCCAATTCCAGGCCCAAAGCATGGCCGCCGGGATAAGTGAATGACACCGTGCCGTTGCAGGGAGCTTTGACTTCCCCGGTTTCTGGAAAGACAACAATGCCGTCCCCCATAACCTTTTGGGCAAAAGTCGGGTCGGAAGACTCCGTCACCGGCCGCACCCTTCCGTCTGCCGGGGCCATCAGCTCAATTGCCCCTGCAAACGGCTGCGGCGGCTGTTCCCCCGGCTGGGGCTGCGCCTTTGAATCTGCGGCGGGCTCTTCCTTTTTTCCCACAATCTTACCCAGAAGCGCTGCACAAGCAAAACCGCAGGCTAACGCAAGTATATGCGCAATCACATAATTCACATACCCGTTATTCTCCGGGTTCACAATTGCAATTCCTGGGAGGGCAGTCGTGCCAAACCCTAAGGCCGTCAAATTTGCAAAATACACATATATGCCGCCCACGGCGCCGCCGATGCACCCGCCTGCCAACGGATAGCGGTACCTTAAGTTCACACCAAAAATTGCCGGCTCGCTAATCCCAAACAGCGTCGAGCAAAAGCTGGGGATACAAAGCTCCCTTGCTTTTACGTTTTTCCAGTTCAATGCCAGATAAGCAAGCACTGCGCCGCCCTGTCCCATCAGGGCAACCGACATCAAGGGATTGATAAAATTAAGCCCTGTCGTTGCAATCAGCTGCGCTTCTACTGCGCCGATAATGTGATGCAGCCCGGTAATTACAATAATCTGCTGGAGCCCTCCGAACAGCGCATAGCCGACTACGCCTAAATGCTCCGTGGACCATATCAGCCCTCCGGTAATGCCGTTGGAAAGAATCCTGCCCACCGGCCCTACGCAGGTAAACAGCAGCACGGTAGAAAGAAAAACCGTCAGCATCGGCACCAGCAGCAGCTTGATGGCATCCGGCACTTTTTTATTAAAAAACAAATCCAGCTTTGCCACAACGAATCCCATCATCAAAGCAATGATAATCCCACCTTGGAACCCCACCAAGGCTACATTCAGCCCAAATAAATGGAGTACTTCCGGCTCTACTGAACCAGAACCTACGGAATAGGCGTTAGCTAGGGAACTATCCAGCATAATAGCTCCTACAACCATGCCAAGCACTGGGTTCCCACCAAACCGTTTGACCGCGGAATAACACACCGCCATAGGCAGAATAGCAAAAATCCCAGTAGAAGCAAGGCTTGTCAGCTTGTTTAACGCGTACAAGGTTTCATTGTTTTTGACAATTTCCAAATTCCCCAATACCCCCGTAAGCCCCATAAGAAGGGCTGCAGCCAAGATTGCCGGCATAATTCCAATAAACACATCCGATAATGCCTTGATAACTGCCTGAATTGGGTTCTGCTTTTTCGCACTCTGCTCCTTTAAGTCCCCCAGAGACATATTCTGCGTATTTGTGTATTCTGCAAATACCTCGTATACATCATTTACAAGCCCCGCCCCGAAAATTAGCTGAAGCTGGTTTCCCGCAATAAAAGCCCCTTTTACTTTGTTGACGTTTTCCAGTTTTTTTAAATCCGCCTTACTGTCATCCTGCAATACAATCCGCAAGCGGGTAGCGCAATGCGCCGTACCCTGAATATTGTCCATGCCGCCTACCAAATTTGTGATTTCTTTTGAAATCTCTAAATATTCTTCTCGTTTACTCATCTTTTTCCTCCTACTTTTTGGAACCGGTTCCGTTATGCTTTTATTATATATCTTAATACTTTTTCGTCAATAGTTTTTTGTAAAATAAATTATTTTTGGAACCGGTTCCAAAAATAGGATGCCAATTTTGTGCAATATTCACAATTTCTTCAGCCGAGTCCCTGCCTGAATTCCTTTCGGCGCTTACAAACAACTTCTTGCGCAAAATGGCAAAATTTTTGCCATACGCTTTTCTGGTTTATCCAGATAAGGTCCTGTCTGCTACGCTTTCCCGTTCTACCAAGGTAAAAGAATTGACCAGAAGTTTACTTACCGGTTTTTTCTGTATCATCTGCAGCATCATTTCTGCACTGATTTCCCCCCAGTTCTCCAAATCCAGGCGGACTGTGGTAAGGGGCGGCTGAAGGAGCTCGCTGGTTTCATAATCGCCAAAACCGGTGACAGAAACCTCCTCCGGAATCCGTATCCCCTTTTGGTACAATACTTTATATACGCCCCCCGCAATCCGGTCCGTAGCACATACCACCGTATCCGGCCATACCTTGCGGCCAAAGAGTTCCTTTGCTGCCTTCACGGCATCCTGGTAAAAGAAGCCAGCCTCGATAATCTCCATCTTTTGGATCCCAAACTCCTTAAGCCCGTCCATAACTCCGCGCTTGCGCTCTTTCCCTACTGCCGGATCCTGCTCGCTGACCCAGATGCCCGCCACACGGGACGCCCCTTTTCTTCCAAGGTAACGCCCAACCTCTACGCCCGCATGGTAATCATCATTAATTACAGAATTTCCCTTCCTGTATCTTTGCCCCAGAAACAAAATTGGTATGTTTGCTTTTTCTACAACCGCTTCGTGCTTTTCTGTAATGCTGGATGCAAGGACCATAATTCCGTCCACATTGATATTTTTCAAACGCTCAATGTTTTTCGTTTCCTCTTCCAAATCATTTCCTGTATGCATAATCAAGGGCGTATATTCATGTTTTTTTAAATATGCCACAATTACCTCAATCAGCCCCGGCGTCATGACTGAATCAAAGCCCGGGACAATCAGGCCGATAATCCGGCTGCTTTTTGCACTGAGCCGGGCAAATACATTCGGTTCATAATGGTATGCGTCTATGACTTTCTTTATCTTCCGCCCTGTTTCCTCCCGGACGCTGCCCCCATTCAAATAGCGGGAAACTGTGCTTTTTGCCACGCCGGACAGCTCTGCAATGTCGTGGATTGTTAATTTTTTTTCCATTGGCTGCTCTTCTCCATTCTTCGGGCAGCAAAAATCGGAGAAAAGCTGTTTTCCCTCCTCTCTCCGATTGGTTCTGCCGTACCCATAATATTGAATACTTTATATTTTACTTTAAACTGCCGCTGGGGTCAACCGCCAAAATAAACTTTTCAAACGCGCCCTAATATAGATTCTTCACTTTAAAGTCCCGCTCCGACTCCCGGCGCATGTCTTTTTTGGCAATGTCCTGCCGCTTGTCGTAAAGTTTTTTCCCACGTGCCAAGGCAATTTCCACTTTGACAAGGCTCCCTTTGAAATACACCTGCAGGGGCACTACGGTATAGCCTTTTTCCGCCATTTTCCCTGCAATTTTATTGATTTCATATTTATGCATCAAAAGTTTCCGGGGGCGGAGGGGATCTTTGTTGAAAATATTCCCTTTTTCGTAGGGGCTGATATGCATCCCATAAATGATGACTTCCCCGTTTTCAATGCGGATAAAGGATTCTTTCACAGAACATTTGCCCATCCGCAGGGACTTGACTTCCGTCCCTGCCAAGCTAATCCCTGCTTCGTATTTATCTTCAATGAAATAATCGTGGAATGCTTTTTTGTTGTTTGCGATTAATTTTTTGCTTTCTCTTCCCATTGCAATTCCTTTCTTGTTATGCCCGGTAACGCCCGATGCCCTCCGGCGCGGCGTCCAGCCCGAAGGCTCCTGCATCTTCCGGCAGCGCAAAACCTTTCCTGTTATGCCCGGTAACGCCCGATGCCCTCCGGCGCGGCGTCCAGCCCGAGGGCTCCTGCATCTTCCGGCAGCACAAAACCTTTCCTGTTATGCCCGGTAACGCCCAATGTCCTCCGGCGCGGCATCCAGCCCGAAGGCTTCTGCATCTTCCGGCAACACAAAATC
>CAJTWA010000075.1:0-2300 GCA_910580195.1 uncultured Lachnospiraceae bacterium | reverse complement strand
CCTCCGGCGCGGCATCCAGCCCGAAGGCTTCTGCATCTTCCGGCAACACAAAATCTATGGTGCGCATCATAAGGTCCGTGTCTGCTACTACCACCTGCAGTTTCTGCCCCAGCTTATAAGATTTCCCTTTTGCTTCGCCCACCAGTTCATGGGCGGCTTCGTTATAGTGGTAATAATCGTCCCGCAAATTTGTCACATGCACCATGCCTTCTATGGTATTTGGCAATTCCACATACATGCCCCACGCTGTGACGCTGGAAATTACGCCCTCGAAGGCCTGCCCGATGCGCTCCGACATATATTCCGTCTTTTTCAGCTTGTCCGTTTCCCGTTCTGCTTCTTCGGCGCGCCGTTCCCGGGCGCTGGACTGGGCGGCTGTTTCCGGCAGTATTTTTTCATAATGGGAAATCCGCCCTTCCGTCATTTTCCCCCGCAGCGTTTCCTTGATAATCCGGTGGATCTGCAAATCCGGATACCTGCGGATGGGGGAGGTGAAATGGCAGTAATATTGGGTGGCAAGGCCGAAATGCCCCGTGTTTACGGTGGTGTATTTTGCCTGCTTCATGGAACGGAGGGCAAGGCGGCTGATTAGGGGCTCCTCCGGCGTATCTTCTATCTTATCCAATAGCTTCTGGACTTCCTTGGGATGGATTTCTTCCTGCCCTACATGGATGGAATAGCCAAAATTGTTGATGAACAGGCCGAGCTTCTTGATTTTTTCCGGGTCAGGGGTATCGTGGGTGCGGTACACAAAGGGGATTTCCTGCCAAAAGAAATCCTGCGCCACCGTTTCATTGGCGACCAGCATGAAATCCTCAATCATCCGGGTCGCCACGTTCCGCTCATAGGGCTTGATTTCCAACGGCCGCCCGTTCCTGTCCAAAATGATTTTCGTTTCTGGGAAATCAAAATCAATGGAGCCCCGTTTCCGTCGTTTTTCCCGCAAAATGGCGGCTAAGGTTTCCATTTCCTCAAACATGGGGACAAGCTCCTTGTAGGTTTCCCGCTCTGCTTCGTCTTTGTCCTTTAGGATTTTCCGCACGCTGGTATAAGTCATGCGGCGGTCTACCCGTACGACGGTTTCTGCAATTTCGTGGTCCGTGACGTTCCCTTTTTTATCAATTGTCATAATGCAGCTTAACGCCAGCCTGTCCTCCCCGGCGTTCAGGGAGCAGATGCCGTTGGAAAGATGGTGGGGCAGCATGGGGATGACCCGATCTACCAGATAGACGCTGGTGCCGCGCTCCAATGCCTCCCGGTCCAATGCGCTGTGCTCCTGCACATAATTTGCCACATCTGCGATATGCACCCCAAGGCGGTAATTTTCCCCTTCCTTTGTTAAGGACACCGCATCGTCCAAATCTTTGGCGTCTTCCCCGTCAATTGTTACCATCTGCCAGTCCCTTAAGTCCTTCCGGCCTGCCATGTCTGCTGTGCTGACTGGTTTCCCTACGGTTTCTGCCTGCTTTAAAACCTTTGGCGGAAATTCGGTGGGAAGTTCATAGCCTTTCACGATAGACATGATATCTGTCCCCGGGTCATTGATATGGCCGATGATTTCCACCACTTTCCCCTCGGGCTTGCGCCGCTTGCTGCCGTAATCCGTCAGTTCCACCACAACCTTGTGGCCGTCTACCGCACCCTTGGATTGTTCGATGGGGATAAAGACGTCCTGCCCCAGTTTCACATTGTCTGGCACGACAAAGCCGAAATTCTTGCTTTTCTGGAAGGTGCCAACGACACGGGACATTCCCCGCTCTAAAATCTGGGCGACTGCCCCTTCCCGGCGTTTCCCGCTTTTTTCCGGCAGCAGCGTTACCTGCACCAAATCCCCGTGGATGGCGCCGTTTACATGGTCTTCTGGGATATAAATGTCCTCCGGCTCCCCTTCGATTGTGACAAACCCAAATCCGCGGACATTCCCGGTAAAGACGCCGCAGAGGTTCTTCCCTTCTGTTTTGGTGTATTTTCCCCGCTTGGATACCTCGATTTTCCGTTCCTTTACCAAGGCTGCCAGCACTTCTTCTAAATCGCCGCGTTCCTCCCTTGGCACGTCTAGGAGGATTGCCAGCTCTTTTATTTTCATGGGGACGTAGAGGTCGCTGCACATGAATTCGTAGATCATTTTCTTTCTGTTTTCCAATAATTTTTTTTCCATAAAATCTCCTAAAATTTCCGATAAAGAACAAAGTGGGCAAGCCCACAAGGGCTTCCCTATCCCCTCAACCTTGAGGGGTTTGTCCAATTTGCGCGCCGAGCACGGTCGCCTTAGCGACATAATACCCTTCGTGCGAGTGCGC
>CAJTWA010000074.1:9381-10865 GCA_910580195.1 uncultured Lachnospiraceae bacterium | reverse complement strand
TACCTGCATTTCTTTTTCAGTTCCAGTTTCCCTGCCACTATGTCGTTAATCAGCCCTAGGTATTCCTGCTTCAGCCCTTCCAGTTCCGTGGCAAGCCCCATGTATTCTTTGTACGCCTGTTCCACAAGCCCCATTTTATGTTCTATATTCTTATTCTCATATGCCCCTAGCTGTTCCTTCAAGCATTTGTTCTCTTCCTCCAGACGCTGGATGATCCGTTGCTGGGTCTGGATTTTCCTGTCTTTATTCGTTAAATACATCTTCATTCCCCCCCTGTGGCGGTATTGCTGTCCCCATTCCCGGTTTTGGTTTCTTCTTCCCCGCAGAATAGCCAGTAAAGTACCCCGCGCATTGTATTTATTGCATTTGCCTGTGCCGTCATGATGCAGGACAGGGGCATTGCTGTTAAGGGGCTGCTTTTTATCCCATTTTTTTCAAGTGTCTCATTTATAAATTTTAGGTTCTCTATGAAACTTGGATGGATGTCTGCGCACCCTTCTTCTAGGAAGCTTTCTGCTATTGCCATGTCAATGTCTTCCCTGTTTAATCCTTTTCCCATATTGTACATCCTTTATCTTCCTTTCTTTTGGCATACGCCCGCAGTGTCCATGGGCATATGCCTTGGTATGCTGTTTTTGGTAATTTTATTGCTGGCATTAACGCCTGTGGTTTGTCGCGTACAGCCTTGCATGGCCTACCCCGCGCCCGAGCAGCCCCGAGGCGACGGATTCCACCACGCATTTCCTCCCCCTGCTGTTTGTGCACATCATGTTACATACGGCATCTTCTACCATGTCTTGTACTTCCGCCGCGTTGGATGCGTCTGTCACGTTGGGCAGGTTCATGTCCCCGAAGGTGACGTTCATGGTTACGTCCCCTGCCTTCATGCACTGGGATGCGTCCACCATGGGCGGGTTTGCTATGTTCCCTTGGGCTATTGGGGCTGGTATCCCGAATTTCTCCCGGATTAGCTCTGGGTTTGCCTGTGAGATTTCCCACAGCCTCTGCGCCATCTCGTTGGTGAATACCATGTCGCCCTGCCCGACTTTCGTGAGCGTCCCTTCGTTTTTCTTGAAGTGCAGCTCATCTTTCCCTTCGCCAAGGAAGGCAAGCTGGTCGTACGGGATATTGTGTGAGCCTACGCGGAACCCTTTTATCCCGATTTCCTTTAGCTTCTTATATAAGTTCCCTGATGATTTCTGGCTGTCATATTTTACCCCAAGCAGTTTTGCAAGCCCCTTCATCTGGCTGGTTGTCAGTATTTTCTTGCCGAACTTGTCATAGAATTTCTTGTTGGTGTCGGACAGTGTGTCGCGTTTTGCCTTGGTTGTTTTTAAGTTTTTGTCTAGGTAGGAGAGGGCATCGCTTTTCAGGGCAGTGTTTTTCTTTGCCGCGCTTTGTTTGTCCCCTGTAATCTCTGTTAAGGTTGCTACAGGTTTCAGTGCCCCGGCATCTACGGCGGTAAGCCCCTGTTTCCCGCCTTT
>CAJTWA010000074.1:0-9281 GCA_910580195.1 uncultured Lachnospiraceae bacterium | reverse complement strand
CTACAGGTTTCAGTGCCCCGGCATCTACGGCGGTAAGCCCCTGTTTCCCGCCTTTCACCCCTGTTGTGCTGCCTGTGTTGCCGCTTGCAGTAGTGCCTGTACTGCTGTTATTCCCTGCTGTGCCTGTATTCCCGCCTTGTGCAGAATTTGTACCTGTATTCCCTGCAATGCCACCTAATATCCCCATCCCGGTTGCTATCCTGTCTGCATAAATTTCCATCTTTGCATGGTAGTCGTTCAGGCCTGTGAGCATTGCGGACACGGAACTTGTGATGCTGGATCCATCCAATAATGAGCGGAACTCGTCTGTCGGGGTGTACCCAATCCCTGACATGTGGGCTGTGATTTCCTGTACGGAATCCCCTGCTGTCTGGCTGATGCCCGATAAAAGCTCCCCGAAGTTTTCGGACAGTGAATCTATGATGGACTGTATTGCTTCGTCAAAATCCCCCTGCAAGTCGGAGAGCATGTTTTTGGTGTCGGAAATGTACCTGTCATACTGGGTTTCCTGCAAGTTTTTCTCTGCTTCTTCCAGTGACACCTTTATCCCCTGCACCTTTGCCCTTGTTTCCTCGGACATGTCGCCCGCATAGGCCTCCACCTGTTTCCGGAGGGCGGCTATTTCCTTGGTTTTGTCTGCTATGGTGTCTGAATATTCAAATGCGTCCTTCTGGGTGTCCAGTAATTCCCCATATTCGCTGATTAAGGTTTTCAGCTTGTTGGAGAGTGCGTTGTAGCCCTGTTCGTATAAGTCTATGACGGCATATTTTTCATCCTGTGCGCCCTCCACTGCGTCCTGGTATGATTTTACCAGTTCCTGCCGCCTGTCTAGGAGCGTCCTGTTGTATGGGTCGTCTGCAAGTTCCCTGTTTAATTCCTCAACTGCTTTTTTATAGTCAGATGCATGTTTCCGGTATAGTTCATAGCTGTTTGCGTGGAGCCATGCCGTGGATTTCCCTTCTTTAGTCAGCCACCCTATTTTGTCGTCTGCAACGCCTTCCCTCGACATCTCATTTACCATGAAGCTTAGTTCTGACGCAACGTCTTTTACACGGTTCTGCAAGTAGTCGAAGTTGTCCCATTCTATCTGGCGTATCTGGCTTTTAAACTCTGCCATGGAAACCGCGGCCTCATCAATTGCATTTTTCACATCATTGATCCTGCCCTGCGCCTCGTACCATTCATCCGAAAACTTGGTGACAGTGCCGTTGCCAACAGATTCTTCCAGCGACTTGGTGAGCTCTGCAAGTTTGCTGTTTAATACCTTGCCTGTGCCTTCCTCATTCTGCAAAAGGCCTTCATAGTATTTCTTGCTGGTCTGGTAGCCTTTTGCCTGTATGATGTCCATTGCGTTGTTTATCCGTGCGGCGCGTTGTGTGTATTCGCTTTCCTTGTGGGAATACTCGGTGTCGATATTGGACATTTTCTCCAATGCAAGGGCTGCCTTTTCTGTCCTTGCAGTCTGTTCATATAACGCGGATGTTTCCTTTGCAGTTTCCATTGCGCTTAGTGCCTCGTTGTAATTGGAACATGCAAGGCCGAAGCTGTTGGATACTGCATATGCCTTTTCGATGTAGGATGCTGGTATCAGGATGTTCTTGTTTACGTATTTGGACTTGATTTCCTTTACAGTCTTATTCTTGCTTTTGTTCCCTTCTATTTTTTTCTTCGCGTTGGAAAAGTCCTTCTTTGCGGTGTTATACGCTGACTTATAAGTAGATGCGTTCTTCGTGATGTTGGATATCTGGCTGTCAACGTAGCGGTTCTTTGCCCCTGCGGTGGTCTGGTTCTTTGAAGTTGCGGCGTGCAGTCCATTTTCTGTTTCCCTGCCGGATACCGTATTGGATGCCTTTTCCTGCTTTGCCTGTAAGCTGTCTGCATAGTATTGTGCCTTTGCAAGCGTTTCAGATTCCTTTGCGCTTAATTCATTCTCAACAGCTTCATTGTATGCTTCGCAGCTGTAGTAATAAGTTAAGTCGCCCTTTAAATACTTTTCACAGTATTCCTTCACGGCTTTCAGCGCGTCATTGCTTATTTTCTTGCCGGACTTAATTGCGGATGCCGCTTTTTTCAGGCGGTTTTTCAGCTTTTTGTTTTTGAGTTTCTTATATGCCTTGCCTGTATAGAACTTTGCTTTCCCTGCGGCTGTTTTCCTGTCCTTGGATGCCGTTTTCCTTGCTTTTGTCTGGGCGTCCCTGTCTGCCTTGCTCTGGCGGGTCTGTGTATTTATGTTATGGTTCTTTGCAGATGTGGTTTCTGCATTGGAAACTGTGCTGCGTTCCGCTTTGGACTGGTTTGCTTCCAGGCTGTTGCTTAGCTGTTCCTGCCGTAAGGACTTTTTCCCTTCCTGTGCGGTGAGGGCGTACATTTCTAGGTTAAGCCTGTTTTCCTCTTCCGCATTTTTGTTTGCGTTGTAGTAATTGCAGTAGGAGAGGAGTGTATCCAGTTCCTTGTATTCTTTTCCCCTTGCGGTTTTCATCGCGTCAACAATCCCATTGGTAACGGAAGTTGGGATTAGTTTCCCTGATTTCACCTTTGCAATGGCCTGTGTGAAAAGTTTCCGGTTCTTTTTGGAAACGCCTTTCTTGCTGGATTTCAGGATTTTATCCCCATAAGAGGCACGGCTCCTGCTTGTCTTTGCGTATGCGGCCTGTAGGTTTTTCTGCCTTGCGTCAATGTTCTTTGCCTTGCTGCTGATTAAGCTGTTTTTTCTGGATGCAGTGGATGCGGTGGAGAGTTTTGTGTCGGTTTTTTCATCCGCTGTGTCCTTTGCGCTGTTTTTTGCTTCTGCATTCTGCCCTGCAAGTGATGCGGATGCAACAGCGTTTTCAGCCATGGTCTTGGTCAAGTCTTGGATGGATCCATTGTTAGAGTTGATGCGCTCATTGTATTCATGCCATGCTTCGGAACCCCTTGTGACAGTCTTTTGCAGTTCCTTCAGTTTCTTGTTCTGCTTGATGATGTTGGAAATCTGGGACTGTGCATTTTTGTTTAATTTAGAGTAGTCCTTTGTGCTTGCGGAGAAGCCCCATGTTTCCTTTAAATCCATAACCCCCTGTATCCGCTTGGATGAGGATTCCAGCTTGCTAAGGAGCTTTCCATATTTTGTGATGAGGAGTTCTATTTTCTCACGGGCTAATTCTTTCTGTGTTTTCTGTAGCTCCTCCAATTTTTCTTGGCATTGGAGTGCCTTTTCGTACCACTCTTTATAATTTTTGATCCGTTCTTTCAGTCCGTCATCTGCAACGTCCGCAATGTTGATGCTCCCGTCACGGACTTGTGCCGCCCATGCCCCTTCCAGGCCAATGCTGTTTGCCCTTGCAATGTATTTGTCATAGCCTTTGCGCTGGATGTCAATTTCCTTTGTGATTTCGGAAATGGCCCCCTTATATTCCCTGCCCCTCTTGGTGAAACTGCGGAATGTTTCCCCTGCTTTGGTTTTCAGCCTGTCAATGGCCTTCTCCACGCGGGAGATTGCAGTTTCAATGAAGTCGAACACTTCTATGGATTCTTTCTCTTCCTTGCCCTTGGATCCAGATCCGGATTTCCCGGAACCTGATTTCCCTGACTTCCCGGATTTCCCTGAACCGCCCGTGCCGCCTGATTTTGCATAGAATTTGGATGCATCCAGCTTCGCGCCTTCCAGCTGTGAGGAAAGGGTGGATTTCAGGCCGTTTTCAAATGCGTTTACCGCAACGTCCCTTGCTGCGTCCGCGGCTTTCCCCCCAAGCGTGCTGGTGTCAAACTGCATGGACTTGAAATTTAGGAGTGCGTTTGCAAGGGCCTGGATATAGGAAGTGGATGTGCCTGCTGCATTTGCGATTGCTATGATCTGGTTCACGTCGTCCGTGGTGTCGATGGTGATGCTGTTCACGTCCATTTTGGAGATTGCCAGTGCGGCTAAGTACCCGGATGTGGTGTCGGACGCGTCCCCTTCGCTTAGCAGTGCGCCGATTTCTTCCCATGTTACGTCAGAGAGTTCCCTCCCCGCCAATGATGCATTGTTTTTTGTGAGTGCAAGCCATTCCTCCTGTATTGCAAGCCTTGACGCAACTAACTCTGCCGCATTTACAACGCCGTTCTCTTCCAGCATTGCGACAGTTGCTTTTTCTGTTTCAGCAGTTAAATTGTCCCAGATGCCGCTGCTGTCAATCAGTGAAGTTGCCAGTTTGTCAAATGCGTCCTGGCAAGCGGTGATGTTGTCTGGGTTCTTTGTGACGGTTTCAATGAAGTCGTCATAAACTTTCCCTGCGCTGCTGAAAACTTCCTCAAAGTCGTCATTGTTCAGGATGGAAGACCAGTCGAATTCCTTCCCGTCCTGGACATCATCATATACTTCCATGAGTGTGTGCAGGTTGCCCGCAACATTCTGTACGCCGTCTAGGGAATCTTTGTAGGATGGTGGTTCCGGTGCTTCTGTTTCAGAAATGTCTTTCTGGAGTATCTTCCACTCCGTAAGCAAGCCTAACACTTCCTGTATCCCATCTGCATTATCACTTGTAATAATCCCGTATTCTTTTGCTTTATCAATAATTGAGTTGAAAACAGATTCACCTTCCTGTAACCCCTCCGTCTGGAGCATCTTTAGGATGCCGCCCTCTGTTTTCCCCTGTAACCCGCTTATATCAAAGTCAGGGATTATTTTTGTCTTAAATTCCCACTGTTCTACCATGGACTGCAATTCCGGGTACATGGACTTGAAATAGCCCGCAACGCCTTCATTGCCATTTTCCAGTGCTTTTGCGGATGCGTCCGAAACTATTTTTGCATAGCTTTCTGCCGCTTCTGCAATTTCCTGTTCATTGCCGGAAACTTTTGCGCCTTGGTATTTCTGGTATGCATCTTTGATATTGCCAAATGCGCTGGCATACCCTTCATTCCCCGCTATCCCTTTATATAGGGTATAATTGTCGTACATATCCTTATATTGGCCTGATACCTCTTTTGCGGAGTTTGCAAGCCCCGTCAGGTAATTCCTGAAATTATCCGTGGATAATGGGTTTTCGTCTGAAAACATTTCCTGTAATTCCAAAAGTTTTTCATGCATCTCCGTGGCGTTCCCGGACAGTTCCACAAACGGGTTGTTGGAATATGTCCCTTTCATGCCATAGGTGACTTCCATGCCATTGCTTTCGAATAATTCCTTTAGCCCTTCTGCTTCTTCTGGGCTTAACCCTGTTGTTGCAACAGATAAGTCCAGCTTTACTTTATAATTGCCATATTCGTCCAGCATCCGGTCTATGTTGTCGGAATATCCATTGATAAAGTTTGCGGCATTGTTTGCAAGCCCACCGCCGTTAAACTCATTCTTTGCTTCCTGCCACTGTTTTTCTGCCAGCTTGTCAAAAGCGTCTGCCTGTCCATTAATCCCCTCTGTGATTAAATCAATTGCGCCCTTTTCTGCGCCATATTTTTCGATTAATTCGTCTTGGATTGACATGAGGCTTTTCCGGGCTTCTGTTACATCTGATATGGAAGAACTGGAATCATTGAGGACTGCCTGCAATTCCTCCACTTTGGACTTGTAGCCGTCTATGTCGGTTTTTGCGCTGGTGAAGCTATTGCTTACTTCGTCTGCTTTCTGTGCAACATCGCCTGATACACGTATGAAACTTGAAACTGCCGTTGCAAACGCCTGTATCCCAAGGCTTAACCCTAAAGTCAGTGCGGAATTTAACAGTACGGTTTTCAGGCGCAATGCATCTGTTGAAACACCGCAGGACGCAAGATAGGAACGGTATCCTGCTAATGACGCTGGGGCTTCCACGGATGTTGTCTGGAGGTATGCTTTTAATTGTTCGTTATTTTGAACTGTAGCATTATTAAAAGCATTGATATCAGCCGTACCATCTACTAAGCTATTATTCCAACTTCCAATTGCAACTTCTGCATCCCTGAAATGTTTCTGCTGTATCTTAAAAGCAGTGATATCAATGCCCATAAAGTTTCCCTGTAAGTCTATCTTATGGGTATCTTTGTTATATAATTGCGTTATGCCATAATTTTTATTGAGGGTTGTCATCCCTGCTTGGAACGTGGTAAGGATGACTGGGATTGCCCCTATTGTATCGGACAGTTTTTCAAACGACTGGATTGCATTGTCAAGGAACGACACGCCGCCTTTAATTACGTCCTTGTTTGTGATGGATGCTACAAAAGAATCAAAACTGTTGGAAAGGGAATTTAAGCGTCCTTCCCATGAATCTGCTGTCTTATTTGCCTCTTCCAGTGCGGAGCCTGTGCCCTGTGAAAACTCGCCAACCATCTTTTCATATAAATCCCACCGGGAAAGCAAAGCACTCAGCGCATTGGCATGGTATTTTCCTCCTATGTCCGAGATAAGCCCTTGTTTTTCTGCGCTGTTGTCTGGCAAGGAATTATATACTTCTGCTAAATCTTTCAATATTTCCATCGGGTTGCGGAGTGTCGCAACGCCGTCTTTGATATATTCCAACTCCACGCCCAGGGAATGGCATCTGTCTTCCACCTTCTTAAGCTGCTCTTCGTCAATCACTTCCCCGTCAAATTCACCGGAAATTTGCTGGAGGTTGAGGATAATGGAACGGAAAGAACGCCCCATTTCAGAACCGCTTCTTTTTGTTGCTGCAACCATGGCCGCTTCTGCCGCCGTAAGTTCGTCAATGGCAACTCCGGCATTGGCCGCAAAGGATGCTGACACACGTGTTGCATCGGCTATATCCGTCAATGATGCACTGTTTTTGTTTGAAATGTAGTTCGCCCCGTCAAGCGCGGCTGTTAATTTATCCACACTGCCGCCATATTTATATGCCGCGTCTGTTGCAAGCAGGTAATTGTTCGCCATCTCTGCGGTCATATCGCCCGCACTTTGCGCCAGCAATGAAACCTGTCCAAGTTCTTTTGACATCATTTCATAGCCGGATCTTGCCATTTCCTGCACTGCCAACAGGTAATTCCCTGAAACTTGGCCGAATTTGCTTGCGACTTTAAAGGCTTCGTCCCCTAATTCCCTTAGCTGCTGCGCCGTCATTTCACTGGTCTTAGAAATTTCTGTAAGTATCGTGTCATTGGTTTTCAGCGTATTTAAAGACTGCCGGAATTTATTCACCGCCATAAACGCCAAGCCAAACGCATTGCTAATTTTCACGACGTTCCCAAGCATCCCTTTAATCTTGTCTGTCGTTGAAACTGCCGCATACCCGGTAGCCCTTACGCCTGTGGTAAATACCTGTAGCTGGTCTGTCGCATTCCTTAGCTCATCCCTGTTTGTAATGGATCCGATTACATTCCGCAGCCTTTCCGCTTCGCCAAGCCAGTATGACGATTCATTTATCTTTGTGTGCTTATTGGTAAATGCGGTAAGCTGGTTTAACAGCTTTTCCTTTTTCAAATCAATGTTCACGCTGATAGGGTTCCTGCTTACAAACTCCCTTGCCTCGGAAACGGCGCGCCTTACCTGTACGCCAAGCCTTTCGCTGTTGCTGCTAATGTTAAGCTGGATGTCCCTTGCCGACACATTCCTTAATGCGCTGTTAATCTCCCTGTTTAGCTGGCGGCTGTCCATCTTCGCCTGTATTTTTATCTGCCGCAGGTTCCCTTCCATCTGCCGGATTGTCTGGTTCGCTTCATTCTTTGTGTCGCCTTTCGCCAGAATCCCGACAAGCCTTAATTTCCGTATGCCCTTCTCCAGCTCTTTAATCTGCGCGTTGATCTGCGTTTTGCTCTTCTGCTGATCCAAGAGGGCTAGTAAATCCAATACAAATTCATTTGTCCCATTACTCAATATTCCTGTTTCCTCCTTAATTTTAAGCATAATAAAAGAGAGGTTATGGAAACCTCCCTTACTTCCATTATCATTATTCAGTTGTCATAAACCCTAAAATTTCCTCTGGCATCTTACACATATACGGTTGAACCCGTTTGTCATAATGCCTGTGAATAAGCTAAACTTCTTTGGCACAAGCTGCACTTCTGTGCTGAAACAATATGGGCACTGTACTTTTGGCACAGTTTTTTTCTCTGGGAATGCATCTGGAACATACTTTCTTAGTTCCTTTTTTGCAGCATCACAGTTTCCATTTATATCTTTGGGTGGTGCTTTAAACTCTTTTATAAGATAGTAAACATCACCACGTTTTTCTAAATCTATTGGTTTATCATGCAATACTTGAGAAGAATTATCATCTTTGAATCCATAATAATACCATGTAATCCAATCAGATTTAACATCTGCATCCCCATCATCATCCAATCTCCCACCGCAAACCAGACATATATTTTCACTGTTTTTCTGTTTCAATATATCCTCATTTATCGTTGACTTGCAATGTGGGCAAAGAACTGTCCTGCCCATACCCTGCACCTCCCCTAACCTTTTTCTTCTATATATATTATGTCTTCATTATACCACCTCCAACCCATGGCTGCAACCATATGCTTTGTATTTCTTCCTTATTAAATGCATTTGCCATCCATACTATTTTCCCCGCCATCCAAAACAGGGACGTATTTTTCCACTTTACACCATCCCGCTATTATGGCAACGTTGGTTCCATATTAAGTTTTTATTATACCATGTTGGTGTTTTGCATTTCTTCCAGAAAACGCGAAATTTTGCTTATTTTTTTAATTTTTCAGCATTTTTTTGCGTTTTTTTACTGTTTTTTGCTTATTTTTGGTTTTCTATAATTTTTATTATTCTAGGGTTCCTGTTACTATTTGACTTTCAGAATTATAATTTCATTTTCAGAATCCAGATTTCTGAGAAATGTTTGCTTGGTTTGCTTAGCTGCTCAATTATTCAAAAGATAGTCCTGCAATTTCACGAATAAATGTGGGTACAGATCAATATGTTCGTTCTTGAACTGGCTCAATACAGCGGCATTGATACCTGTCTGTTCTGCTATATAGCACTGTTTCCCATGGTTAAGACGCTCACGGTATAATTCTCTCAGTTCACTTTGTGTCATTTTTTCACCTTCTTTCATGGCATTTATATACAAATATTGCTTTATAAAAAAATTTCGCTTTAACGCCCAGCCGGAGTGTGGAGCCTCCGTATATGGCTGGGCGACCTGTACATTTGGGAGATGCACAGGATTTTTAGTATCTGTTAATTGTTTTGAATGGTTTTTACGTGCCCGTGGAGTGGCACGATGACTCCTACAAGCTGTGACACCTGTAGAAATCTGGATGAATTTTTGATTAGATGAATTTATGGTAAACTGCCATATGCAGTAGTTGGCGTTTTGGCAAGGGGAATTTTGCAGACAGCCTTTTCCACATGCTATGTGCTTCCCCTT
>CAJTWA010000073.1 GCA_910580195.1 uncultured Lachnospiraceae bacterium | reverse complement strand
AAAAGAATAAGTCTGTAAGCTGTTTTTCTTGCTTATAAACTTATTATACGAGGAGGATCATTTATGAACGGGAAAACATCAAAAATACTGCGGAGAATTCTGTCGTTGCTACTTGTGTCTACTATATTCATAACAGCGCAGGCAATGCCAGTAACAGCGGATGCGGCAGAAACAACAGAAACAGAACAAACCGTAGGGGCAACAGAATCAAAAGAATCGGCAGAGATAACAGAAATAGAACAACTGATAGGGGCAACAGAACCAGAAGAACCGAAAGAGGCAACAGAACTAGAAGAACTGACAGAGATAACAGAACCAGAAGAATCAGCAGAAATAGCAGGAACAGTAGAAGCAACAGAACAAGCAGAAATGGCGGAAACAGGCACCATCCAGCCCTTGGGCATAGCAGAAAGTTCCCCGGCAAACCCAGTGCATCACTGCACGAAGCAGGATGACGGCTCAGACACTACAGACTGGAGTTATGTCTATTTCGGCAGCTATCCGCAGACAGAGATAATAGGTGATGCCCTGACCCTGGCAATTGAAAATGCCTCTTATAATAAGAGTGGGGACGCATGGGTGGATGGCATAAAGTACCGCAGAATCAGCAAAAGCGATACAAACAATAGCGATTATTTTGGGGATTCCCAATACCGTTATTTCAAATGGGAACGGATAAAATGGCGGGTACTCCAGAATGATGGAAGCACATTGTTCTTAATGGCTGACAAGGGGCTGGATTGTAGGGAATATAGTGGGCTGGTGTCACCTAAAAATTGGGTGAATTGTGATCTTCGGTACTACGGTTTAAACGCTTTTTATGGTAGGGCTTTCAGCAGCAGTGAACAGGAAGCTATTGTAGCGCAGGATGTGGAAAATTGGAACAACCCCGATTACGGTACGTCAGGAGGAATTGACACCAGAGATAAGATATATCTATTCTCTATTGCGGAAGTGAAAAATCCAAAGTATGGATTTTGTGAGAGTGCCAGTACAAATTCTGTTTCCCGCAGGGTTCAGGCAAGCGATTATGCCCATGTGAGAGGAGCTTTTATAGATGATGGTAACAGTTATAAAGGCGATAATTATTGGTGGCTAAGGTCACCGGGCGTCACTAGTAATTTTGCTGCTGTAGTCAATAGTGACGGCAGTGTCAGCAGTGGAGGTAGAACTGTTGAAGAAGATAGTACTGCGCTTGTTCCAGTTTTGCATATAAATCTTTCCTCAGCTCTCTGGTCTATGACAGATGATGGAACCAGCGGGGAAGGAGGAGACGGAGGCACTGATGGGGAATATGTCAGCAATTTTGGGATGGCAAGCTCTGCAGAAGGAACAGTTGGCACATCACTAAGGATCTCTGGAAGTTTATTGCTTTGTGCCACAGCAGTATCTTTCGATAAAGAGATTGATAAAATTACTTGGACAAGCAGTGATTCCGCAATCATAGATCCTTCCTCCATCCAATGTTCCAAAATCGAGTCCACGTATTCCCGTGCTACTTCACTGCTCATCACAGCCGTCCCCAAAAAGGCAGGGATTGTGACCGTGACGGGAAGGGCTTCAAACGGTCAGACAGCCGTCTGCGAGGTGATGGTGGAGAAGCCTTGGAGTTATGTTTATTTTGGCAGCTATCCACAGACAGAAGTTACAGGTGATGCTCTGACTTCGGCCATTATGGATGCCTCTTATGATGGAGATGGGGATGCATGGGTGGATGGCATAAAGTACCGCAGAATCAGCAAAAGCGATACAAAATATGATGATTATTTTGGAGATGCCGAATACCGCTATTTCAAATGGGAGCGGATAAAATGGCGGGTGCTTAAGAACGATGGGAGCACGTTGTTCTTAGCGGCAGATAAGGGGTTGGACTGTAAAGATTATAATGAAACAGTTGTATCCATAACGTGGGAGAACTGCACCCTCCGAAGCTGGCTGAACAGAGAATTCTATGGAACAGCCTTCAGCAGCAGTGAGCAGGCAGCCATTGTGGTGCAGGATGTGGGAAATGAGGATAATCCATATTACCATACAGAAGGTGGGAATGATACCAGAGATAACGTGTATTTGCTGTCTATCGGGGAAGTTATAAATCCAGAATATGGATTTTGTGAGGATTGTAGTACATATTCTGCCAGCCGCAGGGTTCAGGCAAGCGATTATGCCCATGCAAGAGGAGGATGGATAAATACTAGTATCAGTTACAAGGGCAGCAGTAAGTGGTGGCTGCGGTCGCCGGGCAACTATACAAATACTGCTGCGGATGTCAATGACAACGGCTACGTCCACAGGACTGGTAATTATGTCTACAATGGTAATCGCGTGTGTGTGCCAGCTTTACATATAAATCTGTCCTCCGATCTCTGGTTTGAAACAGACGATGGAACCAGCGGGGAAGGCGGAAATGGTGGAACCAGCGGGAAAACATGCCAACATACTTGGGACGCCGGAAAAGAAACAAAGAAACCAACCTGCACAGAAAAAGGAACTAGAACATACACCTGCACCGCTTGCAGTGAAACAAAAACCGAAGAAATTCCCCCCACAGGCCATCAGCACACAGAAGTGAGGAACCAGAAAGCATCCACATGCAGTGAAGCAGGGTATACCGGGGATAAATATTGCATGGACTGCAAAAAAACCATCGAAACCGGAAAGGCATTGGAAAAGACAGCCCACAACTATGCAACCATTACAGCAAAAGCAACCCTTTCCAAAGCCGGCAGCATCACAAAGAAATGCTCTGTCTGCGGCGAAACTGCCGCCAGCACGGCCATAGGAAGAATCCAGTCCGTCAAGCTGGGCAAGGTAAAATATGTATATAATAAAAAAGCCCAAAAGCCGGCAGTAACAATCAAAGATTCCAAAGGGAAACAGATTGCATCCAAGTATTATACCGTAACATACAAGAATAATAAGAAAGTCGGAAAAGCAGCCGTAACCATCCGGTTCAAAGGGAATTACGAAGGGACAGTTACCAAGACGTTTCAAATTGTCCCCAAACCAACCAATATTACAAAAGTGGTAGCCACAGCAAAAGGGTTCCAAGTTGCTTGGAAAAAGCAGCCAGAATCCACAACGGGATACCAAGTCCAGTATTCCACCAATAAAAAATTTACAAAGAAGGCAACGAAGGCAAAAACCGTGAAGAAATCATCTGCCACAAAATTGTCCGTGAAAAAATTAAAAGCAAAGAAAAAATATTACGTCAGAATCCGGACATACAAGACGATGAAAGGGAAGAACTATTATTCCAGTTGGTCGAAAACCAAAACGGTAAAGACAGGCAGATAATTCATCCTTGTGCATACAAAAAGGCCAAAAGTATGGCAAGTATGCAGAACTTTATCCGAAAACCTCAGAATTATGCAGGAAGAACAGTATCAAAGAGAGCTGTTCTTCCTGCGGTTATAGAAGGCAAAATCTTGGAATATAAGAAATTGCCAGATAGGAGGGGATTTTGCCCTGACAAAAGAAAAAAGAATACCAAAACAAGGAACGGAAGGAAAGGAGAACCATTTATGAAAAAGAAAACACCAAAACCACTGCGCAGATTTTTGTCACTGCTGCTTGCAGCCGCTATATCCGTAACGGCCCAGGCAATGCCGGTAACAGCAGAAACGGCAGAAATAGCAGAGATAACGGAAATACCAGAAACAACAGAAACAGAAGAAATAGTAAAAACAGCGGAAGTAGAAGAAATAGCAGAAGCAACAGAAGAAATATCAGGGATACTAGAAACAGCAGAAACAACAGAGATAACAGAAACAGCAGAAACGGCAGAAATATCAGAAACAACGGAAACAGAAGAAACAGCAGAAACAAACACCATGCAGCCCCTGAGCATAGCAGGAGGTTCCCCGGCTAACCCGGTGCACCACTGCACGAAGCAGGATGACGGTTCAGACACTACAGACTGGAGCTATGTCTATTTCGGCAGCTACCCACAGACAGAGGTTACAGGGGACGCCCTGACACCGGCCATTACAGGCGCCCCTTATGATGGGAATGGGGATGCATGGGTGGATGGCGTAAAATACCGCAGAATTAGTAAAAGCGATACAAATAATAGTAGTTATTTTGGAAACGCCCAATACCGCTATTTCAAATGGGAGCGGATAAAATGGCGGGTGCTTAGGAACGATGGGAGCACATTATTTCTGGCAGCAGATAAAGGGCTGGACTGTAAAGATTATAATGAAACATATGCATCCATAACGTGGGAAAACTGCACCCTCCGAAGCTGGCTGAACAAAGAATTCTATGGAACAGCCTTCAGCAGCAGTGAACAGGCAGCCATTGTGGCGCAGGATGTGGTAAATGAGGATAACCCAGATTACAATACAGAAGGTGGGAATGATACCAGGGATAAGGTGTATTTGCTGTCTATCGGGGAAGTCACAAATCCGGAATATGGATTTTGTGAGGATTATAGTACATATTCTGCCAGCCGCAGGGTTCAGGCAAGCGATTATGCCCATGCGAGAGGGGCTTCTACTGATTCTGGCAGTTACGAAGGCAATAGCTGGTGGTGGCTGCGGTCGTCGGGCGACGGTACGAGTGACGCTGCCGATGTCAGGGGCCACGGCTACGTCGGCGGGGATGGTGATTATGTCGACAGTAGTAGTCGCGTGTGTGTGCCAGCTTTGCATTTAAATCTGTCCTCTAATCTCTGGTCTATGGCAGACGATGGAACCAGCGGGGAAGGAGGAAACGGCGGAACACCCGGGGAATCTGTCAGCAGTTTCACAATGGATGCAGCTGCATCCGGGACAGCCGGCACGTCCCTAACCATTCCCGGAAAATTATCCCTTTTCAGCTCGGCAGAAGCCTCCGCCGAACTGCTGCAGGCAGAAATCAAGAAAATTACTTGGGCAAGCAGCGATTTCGGCATCATAGACCCTTCCGCCATCCAATGTTCCGGAATCAATTCCATGGATTACCGCTCCGCCTCCCTCCTCATCACGGTCGTCCCTCAAAAAGAAGGGATTGTAACCCTGACAGGGCAGGCTTCTAACGGCCAGACAGCCGTCTGTAAGGTAACGGTAGGAAAGTCAGGGGCAGCCGGGGATTCAGAAGGGACGGAACTTAGGCACAGGACAGGAACCCTGCAGTCCGTGGACCTGAATACCATGAAAGTCACCATAGATAGTCAGGAATATGAGGTAACAGAATCCTTCAATATTTCCGGTGCCTATCAGATTCTCAATGGGAGCGGCTCCAAACAGGTAGCCGTAATTCTGGCAAACGGCAGGATTTCCCGCATGGATCCAATTGCAGAGCTTGTAGAACCGCAGGTATCCGTTGCCTTCCGCCCAGCCTCCCTCCGGTATCAGGGCGGTTCCTTTGACAAGGACAAGGTAACGGCCGCAGTCACCTTATCCTGCGGGGCAAAAGAGCCCTACTGGGATTCTGATTTGAAGGGGACAGAAGCAGAGAGCCAATCCGTTACCTTTACAGGGTTTACCATAACAGCGGAAGATAGCCTGGAATTCCGTCCCTCACCATTTTCCAGTTCCAAGGAATATGCCAGCAGCCGTTCCGCTACCCTCCAATTTGGGCAGGAGCAGACGGTAGGACAAGACATGTATCTGGAAAAAGGCTATGCCCCCAAGAATGTAAAAGAAGCCCTGCGTGTCCATGTAACTGCCGCTGCCGAAGGCAAAACAGCAGAAACAGATGCAGCGCTATTCGTTGCCAATATCGACAAACAGGCAGAGCTTGCAGAAGGGAAATCTTCCAATGAACTGGTAACAGACGCAGGGAACCTAATTGATAAGCTTGGTTTTGCTTTATCAGATTACCCCATGGGTCAGGCAGGGTATTCCAAAGCTCAGAAAGATGCCGTCAACGCCGCTGTAAAAACATGGATTGCAGACATCCTTGCAACTCAGGTCCTGACAGAAGAGGCAGGGGATAACTCCATTTGGGCGGAGTTCTGTAAAGAAGCAGGCTTTTCCAATGCCCAGCGGAAGGATTTCCTGACGAAAATTGCAAGCAAAGCCTTCCAGAAAGTGGGGATTGACATTTCCGGCATCACAGGTTCCGGTTCGCTCATCCAGTGGAAGAATATGTCAGCCAGCACAAACATACATTTGTACCAGAAAGATGGGAAGGCCTACGATACCATTACGGTGAACCTTGCGTTCGGCAGCCTTGCCTTCACAGGCAGCAAAGCATGTACAGGGATGGGGAGCATTGATTATTCCATCCATACGGCTTCTGGGAAAGTGTACGATGACTTGAACGTAGGGGAAGTGACATTTGCCGATTTCCAGAAATTCGCTGCCGGAGTGGAAAAAATATGCCAAAACGAAGTTAAAAAGATTTATAATCTAGACATTGCTCCCAACCTTGACAAAGGGGCAGGGTGGATCCGAAAACAGGTCAACGGCTATACCAGCAGCAGGATTGTAGAAGCCCTTACCAGCGATACGGCCTCAAAGATACTGAAAAAGCAGTATGGGAGCGTTTCAGGCAATGTGTACAAGATATACACCGATATGCTGGCAAAAAGCACGAAAGGCAGCGTGCATTGCCCCGTGGACGTATACATTTATGACAGCCAAGGGAAATTATGCGGTTCCATCGTAAACAATCAGGTAGATACAGATACAGGTGAGGTTTTCCTGTACTGCATTGGGGAAGAAAAATTTTTTGAACTGGCAGGGGACGACTATTCCATCAAGTTTGTAGGCAGCGGCGAAGGGACGATGGCGTATACCATTGAAGAATATCTGGGAACGGAACTGCTGCGTACGATAAATTATGAAAATGTGCCGCTAAGCAGCCAGAAGCAGTACACCGCCGTCATACCGCAGACACAGTTGCTTGACACGGAGGTCTATCATCTGGTATCAGTGGAAGACGCCCAGATGGTTCTGCCCGTTTCCGATGTAAGGGCAGATTTGCCAGACGCTTCCGTTTGCCAGCATATTTGGAACGCCGGGAAGGAAACAAAGAAACCAACCTGCACAAGCAAAGGAACCAAATCCTACACCTGCACCGCCTGCGGCACAACCAAAACGGAAGAAACCAACCCCACAGGCCATCAGCACACAGAAATGAGGAACCAGAAAGCATCCACATGCAGCGAAGCAGGGTATACCGGGGATAAATATTGCAAAGACTGCAAAAAAGTCGTTGAAACCGGCAAGGCGCTGGGCAAATCAGCCCACCAGTATCAAACAGTTACCACAAAGGCGACGTGCACAAAGGACGGCAGCATTATAAAAAAATGCATTATCTGCAGCAACATTGCCAGCGCCACAACCATAAACAAAATTAAATCTGTTACCCTGAAAAAGGCCAAGTATGTTTACAACAAAAAAGCAAAAAAGCCGGCAGTGGCCGTCAAAGATTCCAAAGGGAAACAGATTGCATCCAAATATTACACCATAACATACAAAAACAATAAGAAGGTTGGAAGAGCAGCCGTTACTATCTGGCTGAAAGGGAAGTATAAAGGGACGATTACAAAAACCTTCCAAATTGTCCCCAAAGCAACCAAAATTGCGAACATTGCCCCTACGGCAAAAGGGTTCAAAGTTACTTGGAAGAAACAGAAGTCATCCACAACAGGATACCAAATCCAGTACTCCACCAGCAAAAAATTCACAAAGAAAACAACGAAGGTTAGGGCAGTAAAGAAAGCCTCCGCCACGAAGCTGACAATCAGGAAACTAAAAGCAAAGAAAAAATATTACGTCAGAATCCGGACATACAAGACGGTGAAAGGGAAGAAATACTGCTCCAGCTGGTCGAAGCCCAGAACTGTGACGACAGGCAGATAGAACAATAATGTGAATCCAAAAGGCGAAGATTTACAGCCAATATGCGGGACATAGCAAGTAGCCCCAATATGCGGGACATGGCAAGTAGCCCCAATATGCGGGACATAGCAAGTAGCTCCAATATGCGGGACATAGTAAGTAGCTCTAATATGCGGGGTAGCCCCAAGGCCGCCAATTATGCAGGAAGGGCGCACATGCGTGTGCTTGCTTTTCCCGCATATCTGGCATATTAATTCTTGGGAAAAGGGGGCAGCAGGACGATAAAAAAGTAGAATGATAAATATTACTCCAGCAGTTAAATATCACAACATTTTGCTTGCCCAAATCTCCATCTGCTGCAAAATTTAACCGCCGGATTAATAGCATGAAATATTTTCCACCCAAATGAGAAGAAAGGAATCAGGGGGTTATGAAAGGGATACGCGAAGAATACAGGTCTGCAAAGCAGGCACTTGCCTCAAGGCAGTCGGAAGAGAATTATAAAGAACTGATAAGCGCATGTTATGAGGTTCTCGTATATCACCGTGAACTTTGTAGGGAAAATGAATTTGCGGGCACATTACAGCTTTATGAGGATACTGCGCTGTCATTCTGGCGACAATATAAGACAGCGGAAAGCCTTTGCCACCTTGTGCATTTTTACGGCGACTGGCAGATATTAGATTATTTCAATTGGCTGCCGGACAGGAAACATCATTTGTTAAAGGGGCTGGGATATGTGCGGGAATACCATCGCATGGAAGATGCAGATTACAGCGCCGCCCTTTTCGTCCGGCATTATCTTTCCTTATGCGAAACATGCAGGTCCGGGGAACAGGAGGAACAGTTATCCTACGCAAGGGCAGCAAACCGCTGTCCGAAAGTAATATGTCAGGATATAAGATACTTGCGTATGGCATAAAGAACTTTTGCGAAGGGAATCCGCAGGATTTAGCGGAAAGAGTTTTAAGGCGTTTTCCAATATGCAGGGAAGATGGGTATACGGAATTTACACAGTATCTGTGTATCCGCTTTTTTCTGCTGCTTCAGTGTGGGGCAGCCGGAAGGGCGGTGGAAACGATGCTTCTTTCCATGATACACCCCAAAGAGCAGAACAGGCTGAAAAATATCTGGGTAAAACAAAGAAGTGGGGTATAATGATAAGCCTGCCCGGTTTAAAGGCCTTGCCCCTTATTCCGGAAAAAATTGTAAACCGCGCTGCCCAAAATGCGGATGTTGTGGTGCGAACAAGGCGGGAGGATGTAGGGAAGGCATTGGATTTGATTTCGTTCCTGCAAAAAAAGAGCAGGGACGAGGGGCTTTTATCCTTGGAGGAATCAATTTCGGATATTAAAAAACGTAACGTTCCCTATGTTGATTTTGTACCGGAACAGATTATTGTGATGATCGACGGAATGGATGTACATTTCATGGCGGAAATAATGACGAATATATTTTTAGTCGGGCAGCCAGATGATTTTGAGGCGCTTGTCCTCTATCTCTACATGGTTGCGTTTCTTATCATATGGGAAGAATTTAGGTATAGCCTTATCTTGTACCGGGAAGGTGCATGGAAAGAATTGGTAACAATCAGGAATGAATATGTCCGAGTTTTGCCAGAAGAATGTAAGGCGGCTTTCAAAATATAAAAATGCGCCAGATTTGAAAAATTTGCTTCATGTAGATGAGGGGGTAGGATACATCTAAATGCCATAATTTTACACAGGACGGCCAGTACAATACGGGCGGGGGTGCCAGAAATTTTTTGTAAGCTTTTACAAAATGCCTGATTTATAAGATTTTGTGAAAACTTACACAGGAATTTCTGGCACTCCCATACAGGAGGCTGTTTTTCCTGCATAAATTTTGAAAGTTTTAGTCAGTCAGCCTGATTGTAGGCATTGCGGATGTGCCCAGCAGGATTTTACGTTTCAGATGGACGGGAGCCCTTTTTTTCAGGAGTTTGCCCAAGTTCTTCCAGAAGGGATTCCACACAGCTGCGTGGAAGGTTCGTTGCAGTAGCAACCATGTCAATATCAGTGCCCATGGAAAGGAAGTTCCGGGCAATGGCAATGGCTTCTAATTCCCTTCCACGTGCCTCCCCGCGGGCTTCCCCACGTGCCTCCCCGCGGGCTTCACCCCGCTGTTCCGCCTCTAGCATGGCTTGGTTATAATCCCTGACAGCTTTTTCCCGTGCCTCGTATTCCATGCGTTTTTCTTTGTCTTGGCTGATAACCTGCAGTTTTTCATATGCTTTTTCAATATAGGGATTCTGAGTGGCAAGCATATCGAATTCCTCCTTCCGCTCTGCGTTGATGAATCTTGCCCATAGCTCAATGTCGCTGCCGCCCGCATCTAGGGGCTTTGGCAGCTTCGGGAGTTCAAGGATATGGAACTCCATTTTATCGGTATACAGGAAGTGGCGGGTGTCCTCCCTGATATGGAAACAGGAATAAAATTCCGTTTCTTCTTCAAACAGTATGAAATCAAGGATGCTGATGTTCACACATTTTTTAAGTACGCCATAGTCCTGCCCTTTCTCAATCTGCTCCGTGAACATTTTGGAAACGTAAAAGAGGGAGCGGTCCGCCCAGACTTTCATCTCGGAAAGCTGGATTTCCGTGTCAATCTCCGTGTCATCGTTCAAGGATACCCTGACGTCAAGGATGCCAAGTTTGTCATTTTCATGGAGTTTGCGGAGGTTGGAGTTCAGGATATGTGTTTCCCGGATTTCCTCTGGCTTCAGGTGGAGCATGGCGGAAAGGAATCCAGTCCGGGCAGCCTCGTCCGCCATAATTTCTTTGAAAGCGAAATCAATTTTGGGTTTCATTAAAAAAGTGTCCATAATTTTGGGGAGTTCCTTTCTGGTGGGTTCTGGGAGATGCTTTCCGTAAACCAGCATAAAATATTTTTTATGTTGATGATTCATTCCTTTCGTTCCACTTAGATACAAATAGTAATGAAAAATTTATTCTTCACAGTATCACCCATTCCTTTCATTTTACTTAGGCACAAATAGCGATGAAACACTTATTTTTCACACTATTCTTTTTTATAGCTGCCCAAGTTCTTTCAGGAGGGATTCCACACGGCTGCGTGGAAGGTTTGTTGCAGTAACAACCATGTCAATATCAGCGCCCATGGAAAGGAAGTTCCGGGCAATGGCAATGGC
>CAJTWA010000072.1 GCA_910580195.1 uncultured Lachnospiraceae bacterium | reverse complement strand
TGTCTTGGCTGATAACCTGCAGTTTTTCATATGCTTTTTCAATATAGGGATTCTGTGTGGCAAGCATGTCGAATTCCTCCTTCCGCTCTGCGTTGATGAATCTTGCCCAAAGCTCAATGTCGCTGCCGCCCGCATCTAGAGGCTTGGGCAGCTTCGGGAGTTCAAGGATGTGGAACTCCATTTTATCGGTGTACAGGAAGTGGCGGGTGTCTTCCCTGATATGGAAACAGGAATAAAATTCTGTTTCTTCTTCAAACAGTATGAAATCAAGGATGCTGATGTTCACACATTTCTTAAGTACGCCATAGTCCTGCCCTTTCTCAATCTGCTCCGTGAACATTTTGGAAACGTAAAAGAGGGAGCGGTCCGCCCAGACTTTCATCTCGGAAAGCTGGATTTCCGTGTCAATCTCCGTGTCATCGTTCAAGGATACCCTGACGTCAAGGATGCCAAGTTTGTCATTTTCATGGAGTTTGCGGAGGTTGGAGTTCAGGATATGTGTTTCCCGGATTTCCTCTGGCTTCAGGTGGAGCATGGCGGAAAGGAATCCAGTCCGGGCAGCCTCGTCCGCCATAATTTCTTTGAAAGCGAAATCAATTTTGGGTTTCATTAAAAAAGTGTCCATTATTTTGGGGAGTTCCTTTCTGGTGGGTTTTGGGAGATGCTTTCCGTAAACCAGCATAAAATATTTTTTATGTTGATAATCCATTCCTTTCGTTCCATTTAGGCGCAAATAGTAATGAAAAATTTATTCTTCACAGAAACCAACGTAAAATATTTTTCGTGTTGATTACCCATTCCTTTCGTTCCGCTATGGTATGTGATAGGAACCGTAAGGATTAATTTTATGATAGCATACCAGTTAGGAAAGTACAATCAAAAATCTATCCAATTTTCCTCTGCCAAAATTCGGAAAATATTGACTTTTTCCGCAAAAAATGTTTAACTATTAGATAGAAAAAAGTGTATACAAAATACAGGAGAATCACCATGTTTGAGATGAGGTTAAAAGCACTTGCCAAGATAAACCTAGGCTTAGATGTCCTAAGGCGCAGGGAAGATGGCTACCATGAAGTGAAAATGGTTATGCAGACCATCAGCCTTTTTGATAAAATTACAATCCGAAAAACAAAGAAACCGGGAATCCGGGTAAAGACAAACCTCTTTTACCTTCCGGAAAATGAAAATAACTTAGTGTATCAGGCGGCCAAAATCTTGATGGATGAATTCCGGATTGAGGGCGGCGTAGCCATTGATTTGCAGAAATTTATCCCAGTGGCCGCAGGCATGGCAGGGGGAAGCTCCGATGCTGCGGCGGTGCTCTACGGGATGAACCGGATGTTCGGGCTTAGGCTTTCCAAGGAAGGGCTGATGCAGCGTGGCGTGAAAATCGGGGCGGACGTGCCTTACTGCGTGATGCGGGGGACAGCCCTTGCAGAAGGGATTGGGGAACAGCTTTCCGTGCTGCCGCCCATGCCAAAATGCAAGGTGCTGGTGGCAAAGCCCCCCATCAGCGTATCCACAAAATTTGTATATGAAAACCTGAAATTAAACCGCGATACCCTGCACCCAGATATGGACGCCTTAGTGGGGCATATCAAAGACGGGGATTTGCAGGGCATTGCAGCCCATATGGGAAATTTGTTAGAGAGCGTCACCATCCCAAATTATCCGGTGATTGCAAAGATAAAGGAAGAAATGGTACATGCCGGCGCATTGAATTCCATGATGAGCGGGAGCGGCCCTACAGTATTTGGGCTGTTCGATAGCGAAAAGCTGGCTCAGCAGGCTTACCGGAGGCTCCGGGAAGGAGATTTAGCACGGCAGGTGTATTTGGCAGATATTTACAATGTCCCGCTAAGAAGGCCATGAGGCAGGAAATTAGGCGGGACAGGGCATTTGCAATGATTTCCTGCTTAGCGGGCAAGCCTTTGGGTAAGCCTGCAATGGTAGGGCAGAGGGAAGGAGGTGGAGAATGACAGATAAGCTGGAACTGAATACCAATGCATACCTTCCGCTGCGGGACGTGGTATTCCACACCCTCCGGGAGGCAATCCTGAAAGGGGAATTGAAACCGGGGGAACGCCTGATGGAACTGCAGCTTGCATCGAAGCTGGGGGTGAGCCGCACCCCAATCCGGGAGGCCATCCGTATGCTGGAACTGGAAGGGCTGGCAGTGACAATGCCAAGGAAAGGGGCAGAAGTAGCCAAAATGACGGAAAAGGACATGGAGGACGTGCTCCAAATCCGCAAAGCGCTGGACGAACTGGCGGTAGGGCTGGCCTGTGAAAATATGCAGGAGGAAGAGCTTGCTAAATTATTGGTAGCATTGGAAAATTTTGAAGAAAGCACCAGAAGCGGCGACGTGAAGCGGATTGCCCAAGCAGACGTGGAATTCCATGACGCCATCTATCAGGCGGCGGACAACCCAAAACTTGTGAACATGCTCAATAACCTTAGGGAGCAGATGTACCGCTACCGGGTGGAATACCTGAAAAATGACAGCGTTTACCCGAGGCTCATTGAGGAACACAAGCAGATTTACGAAGGGCTGAAACGCGGGGACAAGCAGACGGTGGTGGAAATCGTCAGCCACCATGTGGAAAATCAGGAGCTAATGGTGAAAAATATTATCCAAGAACAGGAATAAAAAGGAAAATCTGGGAAAACATAATAAATAAATGAGAAAAAGGATAGGCAAATGCTTATCCTTTTTTATTTCCATATGGAGGAACTACGTGGAAAGCAAAAATTGGATGATGGAAACAGGGCGTTCTTGGCTGGAAAACGGAACATGGGCGTTTCGCAGAAAAAGGAGGATAACATGGCGGTTCAGGTGACTTCGGATTTGCAGGAAAATATCAGGCAGTTTGAGGAGCTTTTTTCCGACTGCGCAGACATAAAAAAAAGAAAAATAAAGGTAGGGAAAGAGCTGGGGCGGGAGTGCTACATTGCCTACATTGAGGTAGCCATCAGCAACGTGGACTGGAAGGATTCTGCGGTAGGGAAATTGCTGCAGACTTTGCGGGGGCTCCCGGAGGAGGAACTTGTCCCATATGTGGAGCAGAATGTGGAGGACATTTCGGATTCCCAGCCTTTTGGCACAATTGAGGATGCAGCCCAAGGGATGCTGACAGGGGATGCGCTGTTTTTCTTGGACGGCTATGCAAAAGCGCTGAAAATCCCGGATAAAGGGTATCCCGGGCGGGGCGTCTACGAAACGGAATCAGAAAAAGTCATCCGGGGCTCCAACGAAGGTTTTTCAGAATCCATCAAGCTGAATACCGCTTTGATCCGGAAACGGCTCCGCAGCCCCCATGTAAAGGTAAAAGAAACCTTTGTGGGGAAACGGACCCAGACAAACGTGGATTTGGTGTACCTCAAGGATTTAATCCATCCGGGGATGCTGGAGGAAATTGAAAAACGCCTTGGGGAATTTGAGATTGACGGGGCATTGGATAGCGGGATTATTGAGCAGCTTACGGAAAAGCGGAAGTATTCCCCATTTCCACAATTCCAGACCACCCAGCGGCCGGACCGGGCGGCCATGGCTATTTTGGAAGGGCGGATTGTGCTGTTATCGGACAATTCCCCGGTAGCCTTAATCCTTCCGGCTACTTACAATACCTTTATCCAGACCAGCGACGACTATTACAGCCGTTGGGAAATTGCTTCTTTTACAAGGATGCTCCGGTATTTGGCCTCGTTCTTGGCAATGGCATTTCCCGGGCTGTACCTTGCCATGACGAATTTCCACACCCAGATTGTGCCTACGGATTTGCTGCTGTCCCTAGCGGCGGCAAGGCAGGGGGTGCCCTTCCCGGCGGCAGTGGAAATCGTCCTGATGGAAGTGGCTTTTGAGCTGCTGCGGGAGGCCGGCGTCCGGCTGCCGGGGGCAAACGGGAATACCATTGGGATTGTGGGCGGCCTGATTATCGGGCAGGCGGCGGTGGACGCCAATATTGTAAGCCCAATTGTAGTCATTGTGGTAGCGTTGACGGCTTTGTGCTCGTTTGCCGTGCCCAATGAGGAATTTGCCACGGCGTTCCGCATCCTGAAATTTTTGTTTATTTTCTTATGCAGTACCCTTGGGTTTTTTGGTTTTCTGGTAGGGATGCTGGGAATCCTCATCCACCTGTCCCATATGGAAAGTTTTGGGATCCCTTACCTTGCGCCCTTTGTGGGGGCGGATTTAAACGGATACCGGGATGAGCGGGACACCTTCCTTAGGCTCCCCTTGGATTTCCTGAAAAAACGGCCCATTTACACAAGGGATGGTGCGCGCACCCGGCTGAAGCTGAAAAAGAAAGAGAAATAAAAGCAGTGGGGAATGGCAGGGTTTTGCATTTCAAAGAGAAATAAAAGCAGTGGGGAATGGCAGGGTTTTGCATTTCGCAGAGAGCAAAGGGAGAGGAAAAGAAATTTATAAGGAGGTTCGAATGTATGTTTGCAGATAATTGGAAAATATCGGTGCGGCAGGTGCGCAGGCTGCTTATCCTTGACATTTTTGGTATGAGCAGCCTGATGCTCCCGGGCATCCTTTCTTCCCTGACGGGGGCGGACGGGGTGTTCTGCCTTCTGCTTGGGATGGCAGGGGGGCTGCTTTTGGTATGGCTGATGGGGAAAAATTTGCAGAATATGGAAGAGGCTCACGGGCTGACTGGGATGGAAGAGCCTAAGAGAATTATGGAAGGGGCGCATGGATCGATTGGGATAGAAGGGGCGAAGAGAACTATGGAAGAGGCTCATGGGCTGACTGGGATGGAAGAGCCTAAGAGAACTATGGAAAAGGCGAACGAGCCGACTGGGATAGAAGAGCCTAAGAGTATGGGGAAAAATTATTACCAGTACATGACGGACACGGTTGGGCAGCTTTTGGCGGATATTTTTATGGTGTTTTATTACCTGTATTTTGTAAGCCTCTGCGGGTTTGTGCTGTATCAGGCCACAGCACTAGTGCTTACATGGCTGCTGCCGGAAGGCTCTTATTTCTGGGTCAGCATTTTGCTGCTTTTGCTGGCGGCTTATGGGACAATGCGCGGGATTGAAGGAAGGGCGCGGGTTTATGAAATTATTTTTTGGTTTCTTGGCGTCCCGCTGCTTTTGATGTTGGTTCTGGCCTTGCGGGAAGTCCGGCCGGACTATTGGACCCCTGTCATGTATTCCGGGGGATGGGAATTTTTCAACGGGAGCATAGGGTATCTGGTGTTCCTTCTGCCCCTTACGGCCGTCCTGTTCCTAAAGCCTTTCTGCCAGCACCCCGGGAAGCTGGCATCCTGCACGGGGCGTGTGCTGGTGGGCGTCACTGCCCTAAACCTTCTGATTTACCTAATCCTCCTTGGGGTATTCGGGCAAAATACCATGGGAGTCCTGAAACGGCCGGTGATTACGCTGATGAGCATGATAAACATTCCGGGGGGATTTTTCACGCGGCAGGACGTGATTATGGTTTCCGTGTGGTTTTTTGCACTGTTTGCCCTGATGCATACTGGGGTGTTCCAGAGCACCCTGATCTTAAAGGAGCTGTTCCAAGAGCCCGGGAACCGTATCAGCATGGGCATTTCGCTGGTCCTGGCCTTTGCGGCAGGAATTGGATTTTTTGGAAATGCATTTTTGGCGGAAATGTATGGGATTTACCAGAAATGGATTGCACTGCCGGGGATGGCGGTAATGTTGCTGGCGCTTCTTTTGGCCCACCGCATGAAAAGGCAGCAGGAAAGGGAGGTTCATAGCGATGCGGCAGAAAAGGAATAAGGGAAACCTTAATCCAGCGTTGGGCAGGCGGCAATGGAAAAAGAAAGTGCTGGCGCTGCTCGCTGCGGCTGGGGCCATGGGGAATATGGCTGGCTGTGCGTCCACAGAATTGGAGCACCGCAGTTTCCCGCTGGCGGTAGGGATTGATTTGCAGGAAGTATCAGAGGAAACTGCTTTGGAAAGAGATTTGCCCCAAGGACAAGGCCTGCAAGAGGCGTCTTCCATGGATGGGGAACCGGGGCAAAGGGATGGTGCAGCCCAAGGAAAGGACGGGCAGAAGCCGGGGCTGGTGGTGAGCTTTGATTTCCCGGATCTGGCGCAGGTTTCAGAAAAGGGAAATACGGTAGATACGGCCATGGGCCTGTCGCTGGAAGGCGCGGACATGTACCATGTGGAAAAATCTTATGAGAATAATACGAACCGCATTTTGGATTACAACCATATGAAGGCCGTTGTGCTGGGGGAGCCTGTCCTTTCCGATAAGGAGCGGCTCCGGGCAGTGCTGTCTGCTTGGGAGCAGCGGGAGGCTTCGGCGAGGAACACGAGCCTTTTGGTTGGGAAAAATTCTGCAGCAGAGATTTTGGGGCTGACGGAAGAAACAGAGGGTTCCATGGGAAAATATCTGGAGGAAATGCTGGAGAGCCAGAAGGATTTTAAGCAAAATAAAATTGCTACTGTGGGGAACCTGATGAACCAGTGGCACAATCAGGATGAGCTTCTGCTGATCCCGGTGCTGGAGGAAAAAGGGAACCGGCCGGTAATTGGCGGTTATGCGGCAGTTTCGAATTTCACTTACCGTGGAACCTTGTCTGTGGAAGATGCTATGCTGGCCTATTTCAGCCAGAACCTTTTGGAAAAATTCACTTGCGAAATTTCTGGGAACGTAGTGGAAGTTTCTGGCATCCAAGCGGATTTGTCCATCCGCAGGGAAGGGGAACTTCCGGTGGCGGAGCTTAAAATTTCCGGGAAAGGGAAACTAAAAACAGGTCAGATAAATTCATTTTCCGAGCAGCGGCGCCTGGAGAAAAAGCTAGGGGAGCAGCTTGCCGCAGATTTGGCGGAAACTGCAAAGCGGCTGCAGGAGGAGCTGGGGATTGATATTACTAACAGCTTTATTTCCGTCGGCGGGCAGGAGCGGGAGCTGTATGGGATTTACCGGGGGCGGCCGGATGTATATAACAGCAAGGTGCAGTGGGTGTTCCAAGTGGAGGTTTCCATGCTGAATTGGGAGTAGGGCTATTCCCCTGCAGGCGGTAGGCGGGGAAATTCCAGCGCATATAGTGGCAGATGGCACATCGGGGTTATTCTCCCCTAGATGGCAGAGTGGGCCTAGCGGACGCCTGATACCCTTCCCCCCAATCCCACAAGGCGGCAAGGATAGGCTCTAAGCTGCTGCCAAGCGCCGTCAGGGAATACTCTACCTTTGGGGGTACCTCAGCGTACACCTTGCGGCATACGAGGCCGTCCTCCTCCATGTCCCTAAGCTGTGAGGTCAGGACTTTTTGGGAAACGCCGCTAATGGATCTACGGAGTTCCCCAAAGCGTTTTGTGCCGGTAAGCAAATCGCGCAGGATAAGCACTTTCCATTTGCTGCCGATTAGGGTCAGCGTTGTTTCCACTGGGCAGGCGGGAAGTTTTTTTGCAGCGGATAATGTTTTCATAGGCTGTTCCTCCATGCAATTGTAATTTTTCCATAAGTATCAGGAATGGGATGGGGCGTTTCAGCCGCGAGGCGTTAAAGGCCAAATGCGCGGGTGCATGCCCCGTTTTTTGGTTAATCTCCCAGGGCCTAATACCCCGCAGTTCTGCTGCGGGGGAGTTCATTCGTTCACGGGCCTGATACCCCGCAGCTTGCTGCGGTCAGAGTTTTACCGAGCAGAGCGAGGTTTGGGGTAATTCCCCGCAGTTTTGCTGCCGGGTAGTTCATTTAAAGACAGGGTTACATATTCTTCTCTGGGTACACCAAGGTGCAGTGTTCCAAATCTGCCGTTTCTTTTTCTGAAATAAAAATCTCTGCGGACAAAGACAAATCGTTCCCTTTGAACTGTTCCTGCTGGAATAAGGAAACAACCATAGGCCAGTGCTGGCTTGCGGATTCTGTTTCCAGCCAAAGGCCCAAGGCTGGCCCTGGCTTCCCTTCCTCTGTGTCGAGATAGCCGTAGCCATTGTCCTGCACCTTGCCGCCGGACACTTCTTCAATGCGGTCCGGCACGCAATAGCGTAAATCCAAATCTGGGTTTTCTAATTTTTCTGGATGTAATACAATAATAATTGTCTGCATGGTTTTTCCCTTTCCTAATGCCGTTTTGGCTTATGGCTGTTTCCGTTAAACGGGGGTTTTTGTGCTGCTGAATAAGCATATTTTACCATAAATGGCTGCGGAGTTCTATAAAATATTTCTGCGAAACTGCCCAAAACCCCACATTTCTTACCAGCAGGTAACTAAGGCAGGAATAAGTGCGTACTTTACGGCTGCCCCCTGCCTGCCTATAATAAAACCAAGAGCAGCGGGGACGGCCGCTCCGCTGCCAGAGCCCAATACCAAAAAGCAGCATTGAAGGAGGAAATTCAAATGACAAACAAAGAAAAAGCCCTTACATTGATCCAAACATTTTCCAATGGCGATACAGCGCAGGCAAAAAGCCTGCTTGCAGAACATTACATCCAGCACAATCTGGCTTATGGGACAGGGCGGGACGCTTTTGCCGGCTCAGTGGACTATCTTGCATCGGCGCCTGTTCCTACAACGGTAGAAAATATCCGTGCATTTGAAGACGGGGACAAAGTTTTCCTGCAGACGGTTTACAATTTTGCAGGGGCAGGCAAACAGGTGGCTTTTGACATTTTCCGCTTTGACGGGAATGGGAAAATTGCCGAGCACTGGGATAACCTTGCAGAAGCTGCAGGGCCAAACCCTTCCGGGCGGACGCAGATTGACGGGGAAACAGAACTGAAAGACTTGGAAAAAACAGAAGCAAACCGGGAACTTGTGAAAAATTTCCTTTGGGATGTGATGCAGGGGAACCATCCGGAAAAAACGCCGGAGTACTTTGAAGGGGATGCTTACATCCAGCACAACACGGGCATTGCAGACGGGCTTTCCGGGCTAGGCGCAGCTTTGGAAGCATTTGCCAAGCAAGGGATCCAGATGGTGTACAATACTGTCCATCAGGTGCTGGCGCAGGGGAATTTTGTGCTGGCCGCCAGTGAAGGGACTTTTGGCGGCGTGCCTACGGCTTACTATGATTTGTGGCGCGTGGAGCAAGGGAAAATTGCCGAGCACTGGGATGTGATGGAACCGATTGCCGAGCCGTCCAGTTGGAAGAACCAGAATGGGAAATTCTGAGTAAACAGGTTTCTTCTTTCACGGGCCTAATATCCTGCTTGCAGCGTTCTGGAGGAAGAGGCTAGGGCCGGCTGCCCCGTAGCTTGCTGCGGGGTGGCTCAATCCCGTGGGCAATGGGAAAAGCGCGGTGATTACAGGGGCATTTGGCGGAAATCGTAAGGGACGGCGGCTGCCCGCAGCATTTCAGTTCCTTAAGCAGCCCCATCATGCATGTGCCAGTATGTTTAGAAAGGAAGGGTGGATACGGTGGAAAAAAAGAAATTATTACCAGCCTACAGCAAGAAAAGCCCGGTTAAGGGCCTGAAACATGCGCTGGAAACGGCGGACGCCATCTTAGTCGGCGCAGGCGCCGGGCTGTCTGCAGCCGCGGGGTTTGCCTATGATGGGGAACGGTTCCAGAAGCATTTCCATGATTTTGCAGAAAAATATGGGATTACAGATATGTATTCCGGGGGATTTTACCCTTACCCTACTTTGGAGGAATACTGGGCGTGGTGGTCCCGGCATATTTTAATAAACCGGTATGATGTTCCGGTAGGCAGGCCTTATGCAGATTTGCTCCGGGTCCTGCAGGGGAAAAATTATTTTGTCCTTACCACAAATGTGGGGTGTATATAAAGGAAACAAGCGCTCAGTACGTCGAAGTGCTTGAATTTAAGCAAAAAGTCCTCATTTTTGATATGGGCAGTAGCTATGATTTAGTGAGGAAAAAGAAGATAATTTATAACTTGAATTGCTCAGTGGTTCTTGACCTCGGTTGTAAGGAAACAAAAGAGGGATATTATACAATTGAAGATTTACTGAAAGGTAAAACAAAGTAGGCTTATGTGGACATTTCCAAAGAAAAGGAAGTGTCTTTTTCTTTGCAACAAAATATAAAGGAGGTTCAAGTATGAACAACACAGCGTTAAGAGCAGAGGCGCAGAGCGCCAACAACACACACATGGTTTTTGCAAACGAGGAACATGAGAAGTTTTATTATGAGAAATTGAAAAAGGCAAGGTATCAGGACTGTTATCACAAGGCTTTGATCTACATTCTCGGCATTTCAGAGGACACAAGAAATCATTTCAGCCAGATTTATGATATTAAGTCAGGGTACATCAAGCCGGAATGCCTGCATCAAGGATGGCAGACAAGCGGCAGCGTCCGGGTGGTAAGGCTTGCCTTTAACCTTTATACGGACGGAACGCCAAGCGTTGATGATTATGAGAGCAGGGACGAGCAAATAAGCGAGTGCAGGGAGTATTCCGTAGGCAATATTTTCTGCTGCGGCTATGCGGTGTACTTCTGGCAGGGCATCAGGCTCCGTTATCCGGAATATTGCCAAAAGCAGAAGTCCGTCGAGGAAATCCTTGCGGAAATGGAGAGGAAACGTGCTGAAAATTCGACTGATGGGAACAAAGAATGATATTAAGTGGTTCGAGAAGATTTTGAAAAGACAGCCCAAAGTGGCTGTGACGGAAGTTTCGGAACTGTACCGGAACAAAGGTACAAACAGGTATTACCGGGCTTATGTGGAAGTGCAGAAAGCCAACATCAAAGAAAAATCTAACTAAACGGAGGAATAAAACCATGTGTAAAGTTATAGCAGTTGCAAACCAGAAAGGCGGTGTCGGCAAGACCACCACAACAAGCAGCTTAGGGATCGGGCTGGCAAAACAGGGAAAGAAAGTCTTAGTAATTGATGCGGACGCACAAGGGAGTCTGACCGCAAGCCTTGGCTTCACGGAGCCGGATAAGCTGGAAGAAACACTTGCAAGGGTAATGATGAATATTATCAATGACGAGGAAACAGAAGCAGGTTATGGTATCTTAAAACATGACGAGGGGATTGACCTGATGCCGGGGAACATTGAACTGGCGGACTTGGAAGTATCACTTGTAAATGTCATGAGCAGGGAGCTTGTGCTTCGTTCCTACATAGAGCAGATAAGGGACAGATACAGTTATATTTTGATTGACTGTATGCCATCGCTTAGCATGATGACTATAAATGCCCTTGCCTGTGCTGACAGCGTACTCATTCCCGTTCAGGCGGCATACCTGCCCGTAAAGGGACTGGAACAGCTTATCAAGACCATTGGCAGGGTAAAGCGCCAGCTTAATCCGGGACTGGAAATTGAAGGCATTCTCTTGACAATGGTGGACAGCAGGACAAACTATGCAAGGGACATCAGCGCATTGCTGGTTGAGAATTACGGAAACAGGGTAAGGATATTTGAGAACAGCATACCAATGTCGGTACGGGCTGCGGAAACTTCCGCAGAGGGCATCAGCATTTACCAGCATGACCCGAAAGGCAGGGTTGCGGATGCGTACCAGTCCCTGACAAAGGAGGTGCTTGGCAATGGGCAGTAAGGCAGGGAGCGCATCGAAAGTCAGGCTGAACAGTTTTGATGATTTATTCGGCGGCGCAGAGAATACAGCAGGGGAGCAGATTATCAGTGCAAAGCTGAGCGATTTACATACATTCAAGGGACACCCTTTCCGTGTCCTTGATGATGAAAAAATGGAGGAAACCACGGAGAGCATCGGGAAATATGGTGTGCTTGTACCCGGAATTGTAAGACCGAGGGCAGGGGGCGGCTATGAGATCATCGCCGGACACCGTAGGAAACGGGGTTCTGAAAGGGCAGGGTTGGACACGATGCCCGTTATTGTCAGGAATTATACGGACGATGAAGCTACAATCATCATGGTGGATTCCAATATCCAGCGTGAGGACATTCTGCCGAGTGAAAAAGCAAAGGCTTATGCCATGAAGTACGAAGCAATGAAGCATCAGGGCAGCAAAGGCGGCAGCACCCTTGACGAAGTGGGGGAAGCTGCCGGGGAAAGCGGTAAGACGGTACAGAGGTACGTGTGGCTTGCAAGGCTTTCTGATGAACTGCTTGACATGGTGGACAAGAAAAAGATAGGGATAGCACAGGGCGTGGATATTTCTTTTCTGACCGAAGAAGCCCAGCAGTGGGTATCGGTTATCCTTGAGGAAACAGGGGCGGCAGTGAACGCTTCCCAATCGGCAAAGCTGAAGGAGTACGGGAAAAATGGCGGGCTTACGCTGGAAATGGTTAGGCTGATACTGGAGGAGGAAAAGCCGAAGGAGAGAAAAGTGACGATTAAAGGTGACAGGATCAGCAGGTATTTTCCAGAGGAATATTCCAATGATGATATAGAGAACATCATTATCCGGCTTTTGGAGGAATGGAATGCCGTAAATGGTATGGATAAGCAGTAAAGGAGGCGGTAAAAATGGGCGAGCCATTGAAATTTGATTATTACTATGGCGTAGAAGCAGAGCAGTTTTCTTTTTACCGTGTTCCCCGCCTGCTGATTAAAGACGAGCGTTTTAGGGGGCTTAGCAGTGATGCTAAGCTCCTGTATGGATTGATGCTTGACAGAATGTCGCTGTCGATGAAAAACGGGTGGCTGGACGATGAAAACAGGGCATATATTATTTATGCTGTGGAGAACATTATGGAAGATTTGGGATGCTCCAAACCTACCTGCACAAAGGTTATTAAAGAGCTGGATGCAGATAATGGGATTGGGCTGATAGAGAAAAAACGCAGGGGGCTTG
>CAJTWA010000071.1 GCA_910580195.1 uncultured Lachnospiraceae bacterium | reverse complement strand
CGCCGGAACGTTGCCCAGTTTGCGTGGGGAAGGGCTGCCCTGAACTGCCGTCCGGTCCCAAAGATTTCTACATTAACATTGTCCTCTCAAGTTACCAGCCCGCTGCCCCATCCAAAACAAAGCAAATCTATTCAGGCACTACAAATTGGCTTCGGCATATGCTAACCCATCACCTGCTCTATAAGGGCCACAGCATCTTCCTTACTTGCCCGCCGCGGGTTGGTAGCATACGTAGCATCTGCCAAAGCAGCTTCTGCCAATTCCCCCCGCAGTTCCCGGACCTGCGCCATATCAGCTCCCCAAGCCTTTAAGGTTGCAGGAATTTTCAAGGTATGGTTCAGGCGCTCTATCTCACGGATTAAATTGGACACCCCAAGCCGTACATTGGCCGCCGGGAAATCCATGATTTTCGCAATGCGCTGGTACTTTTTGGCTGCAACAGAATATTCCCCGCCCACCACATGGGATAAGTCCGCATTGAAAGCCATAACTTTCGGCAAAAGCATCGCATTAATGCGCCCATGGGCAATATGTAATTTCCCGCCAATGGCATGGGCAAGGCTGTGGTTTATGCCAAGGCCGGCAGAATTAAAGGCCAGCCCCGCCATGCAGGAGGCGTTCTGCATTTTTGTCCGGGCAAGCAGGTCCCCGCCGTCCCGGTAAGCCAAAGGCAGGAACCGGAATACCAAGGATATGGCCTTCTCGCACATAGCGTCGGAGAAATCATTGGCGTTAGTGGAAACATACGCCTCAAGGGCATGTGTCAGCACATCCATACCAGCGTCCGCCGTCACGGAAGAAGGCGCGCTGGCTGTCAGGTATGGGTCGAGGATTGCCACCGGGGGCCGCAGGGCCTGGCTGTCCAGCGGGTACTTAACGCCCCGGGCGCTGTCGGTAATTACCGCATAATCCGTAACCTCGGATCCTGTGCCGCTGGTGGTAGGCACGGCAAAGCACTCCATCTTGTCCGTTTCCACATGGAGGACTTTCTTGGCAATGGCGCGTATGGCCTTTGCCGCATCAATGGTAGACCCGCCGCCTACGGCAATCACCGTTTCCGCTTGGCACCCTGCAAATGCGTCGACGCCTGCAGCTACCACCTCAATGGGCGGATCCGGCACTACGCCGTCAAATACCGTGACTTCGCACCTTGTCAGGTAAGAAACCACCTTTTCCACTGCCCCTATCTGCACCATGAAACGGTCCGTGACAATCAGGACCCTGCGCCCTTCTACCCGGCGCAAACGTTCCAATGCGCCCTCCCCGAAAAATATCCTCGTACTGAAGCTGAATTCCTGCATGAAAACCTCCATTCTGCCGCCAACAGCCAAGGGCACAGCCCCCGGATTGCCAGAATCTGCCTTTGCCTGCCGTGTTTCCCGGATGCCCATCTGATGCCAGAAACACCGCGGAACCTGCCTTTGCCTGCCGTGTTCCCCGGATACCCATTTGATGCCAGAAACACCGCGGAACCTGCCTTTTGAGGCAATATTTCCCAGATGCCCGGCCGGATGCCCAAGGCCCAAGCCTGCCGGAGCCTAACAAGGTTCCCCGCTGCAATGGGCCTCCCGGTACTCGGTAGGCGTCATCCCCACTTTCCGCTTGAAGGCTTTGCTGAAATAATTCGCCTCATTGTAGGAAAGCTCATAGGCAATGCTCAAGACGGGCATGTCCGTGTCTACCAGCATCTCTTGGGCAACTGCAATTTTACAGTCCGTCACATATGTAATGAAATTCACCCCGGTGATTTTCTTAAATACCCTGCTGAAATAGTAGGAGCTCATATTCGCATACTCTGCAGCCTGATCCAAGCTGATGCCGTCCCTGATGTTGCGGTCTATATAATTGAGCACCCTCTGCTCGCTGCCAACCTGATAGCTGCCTTCCTCGTCGAACACGGCAAAAATAACGTTCAGCATCTTTTTCAGCACAAGATACGTGTCATATTTCTGCACCTGCTGGTCGAACCGAAGCTTAAACTGTTCCATAATGCCTGCCAGCCTCATCTGGACGGCAGCGCCCAAAGGGTCGCCCAGTTGCACAAGCCCTTCGGCAAACCGAAGCACCTGAAACCGGATTACACTTTTATTATGGATATCTTTATGGAGGGAATCAAGGTAATCTTTTGCAACATCTGTGCATTTTTTATAACAAAATGCCCGCATCTGTTCTGCCAAAAGCCTTAAGTACCGCTCCCTCCGCCGCTGCTCTTCCCTGTCGTCCGAAGGGGAAACATCCCGCTTCAGCGCGCGGGCAGCCGCCAGAAGCCAAGCTGGGCGGCAGGGCTTTAACAGGTAATCCTGCAGGCCCAGCCGCCAGACATGGGGCGCAATATCTTCCCGAACCCCGACAGAAGTCACCAATACAGGGGTATCCGGCGATATCTGCTTGGCCTGCGCCATCATGTCGCAATAGCGCAGGTCGAACTTCGGCACATCTGCAATCAGCAAATCAATATCATGCTCCCGCAGCAGCTTTAAGGCAGACTCCCCCTCTGGTGCAAGGAGAATTTCCGCCGACTCCAGCCCTTCCGACAATATGCTGCGGGTAATCTCACGCTCCAGGCGGTTCTCATTCAGCACTAAAATCTGGTCCATACGCCACGCCCCTTCCTATGCCCATGCCGCAGCCTGCGGCACGGCAAACCCTTGCCAAATGCCCTGCACTACCCCTCTTTTTTCAAGGGAAGGCGGAAACTTGCCACATATCCCCCGCGCCCATCTTTCCTAGGGCCTACCGTAAGCCCGTATTTTTTCCCAAAAATCCGTTTCAGGCCGCGGTCCGAATCATGCAGGGAAAACCCATCCTCCTGCAAGGCCCCGTCAATCTGGGCGTCCATTTCCTCCACAGCCATCCCCTCATTGTCACTGACTACTTGGATGAGCACATCCCCCTGCCCTTCCTCGGCAAGTATTTCAATCTCATGAGCCTCCCCTGCCTCGCATCCTTGGACCGCAACCCCCACCAGCGGCTCCAGTACCATATACGGGCAGTTCACGCCCCAATATTCCTTCGGCACGGAAATATTGTAGCGGAGCGTGTCCCCCATCCATGCTTTTTGGATGCGGAGCAGCGAGCCCACATAGCTTAATTCTTCCCCCAGCGTGGAAAGCCCATGGCCCGACTCCGTGACATAGCGCATAATATCTGCAAAATCATAGACCATGGCCTCCGTCTTAGGGGCATGTTCTTGAACCGCAAGCTGCGAAATAATATTCATGACAAAGAAAAAATAACGGAGCCTCCCCTGCTGCTTGAGGCCGGTAAGCTCCCGCTTCTGGAAAGAAAACTCCATCCCCGGCAGGGTGCTGCGCGCCGCTGCCAGCTCCAAGCCGCCTTCCTCCTGCCCAGCCCGGCCGCCGTTTTCCATCATAAACAAAATCAAATCGTGCAGCACTGTGACCGCAGACTTGATTTTTTCATAAGAAACCGTCTGCGTTTCATGGTAGGCTTCGTCCAAAGCCTTATCTTTGCGCCAATCTGTCTTAACCGGGAGAATACACTCTAACTCCCCTTTTTCTTCCCGGTTTAAGCGTATCTGGCCCCCCATCAGCGACCCCATGTAGTTGCCGTCGTAAAAGAGCGGCAGCGCAAAATCTACCAGCCCTGCATGGCAGCGGTAAATATAAGGCTCCCCGGTAATCGCGGCCTGAAGGCCCCCATGGGCGTCGCATTGCTTGCACATCTCAAAAAAGCCCTGGTGCTTCCGCCCCAACTGGCAGTAAGGGGTAAAGCCGCTGTAATGCGTAATCGGGCATCCCCGGTAATCCACCGCCACAAAGGCCAGCCCCATGGCCTTAGAACAATTATCCTGCAGCATTTGCAGGAAACCAATGTCAATATAATCAGATATCTTTTTTGACTCTTTCAACATAAAACCCATCTCCCAGCATAATCCCATCTCTTGGCGCCCCATAGGCGCCTGCAAAAGTTTGTGCCCCGCTTCTGGCAGAAACATTGCAAGAATTAAAAACCCCCATAAACGCCTGCAAAAGTTTGTGCCCTGCTTCTGGCAGAAACATTGCAGGAACACAAAATTGCCCTAGGAACTGCCCCCGGCAGCATCCAAAAGCAATGGCCAGCCCAAATCTTCCAAGGGCTAAAGCAGGATCCCCATGCCATAGCTTTTATAAGCCATTACTGATATTCCCATTATAGCAAAAGAATCCTGTTCCTACAATTCCTTTTTGCCACAAAGATACTTTTTTGCCATTCTGCCACAGAAATACCTTATTTTTTATGATTTTCTCGGATTTTTTTGGAACATACAGCAAAATATTGCAGGTTGGGCAGCATTTGCAAATTTTTACAGGTTGACATCCCGGAGGAACTCACTTACTATTTAGGAAACATGGGCTTTTCCTGCCCATAAGCATACGAAAGGAGAAATGAAACATGAAAAAGAAATTTCTTTCCATCTTTCTCATAGTAACCATGTTGCTCTGTGCCTGCGGCGGCAGCGCCAACGCCCCAAAAAACAATAGCCAAACAGAAAATGGCGGAAATGATGGAGAAGCCAAGGACACTGGCAGCAATGATGGAGAAGCCAAGGATGCTGGCAGCAATGACGGGGAAGCTGGGAAAACCGGCGGTGAAAATGAAAATTCTGGCGGCGGGGCTACTATGACGGATCCCAGCGGAGCTAAAATCACTGTCCCGAACGAGGTAAATTCTATTGTTACCCTATCCCCTTCCCTGTCTGAAATCGTAACAGCCCTAGGCATGGGGGATAAAGTCACAGGCTATGACATTTACAGCGCAGACGTAGAAGGCCTGCCAAAAGACGTCCCAACCTTCGAGATTACCAACCCGGACATGGAGCAGCTTACCTCCCTTGCCCCCGATGTCCTGCTTATCACAAACGAAACTTTTTTCGACCAAGAATCCCCTTTTCAGGCCATGGTTGATGCGGGGACCTGCGTCATCTGCGTCCCAAGCCCCGACAGCATCGACGGCATTAAAAGCGATATTGAGTTCCTCTCTGCTGCCCTTGGGGCTTCCGAGACAGGCAGCGCCCTGCTGGCTGATTTTGACGCAGAACTAAAAGAACTGGCCGATACCGCAGCTAAAATCCCGGCAGAAGAACGAAAACGCGTCTATTTTGAAGTTGCCCCTGCCCCAAATATGTACAGCTTCGGCAGCGGCGTGTTCCTCAATGAAATGATAGAGCAGATTGGCGCAGAAAATATTTTGGCAGGCCAAACAGGATGGCTTACCGTAGAGGGCGAAACCATTGTAGCGGAAAACCCAGACGCCATTTTTACAAATGCAAATTATGTGGAAGACCCTGTACAGGAAATCCTTAGCCGGGAGGGCTGGGCAGGCATTACGGCCGTTGCTGATAAAAATGTCTACTGCATTGACGCCAACGCTTCTTCCCAGCCAACCCACAACGTTGTAAAAGCCATGCGCCAGATGGCTGAGCTTCTCTATCCTGACTATTATAAGGCACAATGAAATTCCGGGCAAAAATGATTGTACTGCTCGTTGCAGCAGCGGCCGCATTGCTTTTGGGCATCGGCATTGGCAGCGTGTATGTGGCTCCGGGGGATATCCTAGCCATAATTGCTAACCATCTGTTTGGCACGCCCCTGCCAGATGCGCTGCCCAAAAGCTACCCGGCCATGGTGCTGAATATGCGCCTCCCCCGGGTAATCCTGGCGTTCCTTACCGGGGCTGCGCTGGCAATGGGCGGCACAGTAACCCAGTCCATCCTGCAGAACCCGCTGGCTTCCCCTTTCGGCCTTGGCATCTCTGCCGGGGCTGGGCTGGGGGCAGCCATCGTCATTACTTTTGGGTTTGCTGCTGCAGGCCTTGGGGCATTTTTGCTCCCCAGCGTCAGCTTGGGGTTTGCACTGGCCACTGTATTTTTGGTGGTGTTCCTATCCTCCCGCCTAGACCGGGGGGTGTCGAATGTAACCATCATCCTAGTGGGAACTGTATTTTCCCTGTTCTGCAACGCCGTCATGAACCTTCTGGCGACCAGCTCGCCAGCTTATGCGGAACGGGTGCAGCTTTGGCTGCTGGGCAGCTTTTCCATGAAGGAATGGGACGCGGTGTGGGTGCTGGCGGCTGCCACGGCGCTTGGGCTTGTCTTTTTCCTGTTTTACGCCCGTGAGCTGGATGTGATGACTTTCGGCGAGGAATCGGCCCAGGCGATGGGGGTGGATTTAATCCGGCACAAGCGCATCCTGCTGGCCGCGGTGGCAGCCCTGACGGGGGCGGCGGTGGCTTTCGTAGGCATTATCGGCTTTGTGGATCTGATTGCGCCCCACATTGTGCGCCGCTGGTTTGGGGCCGCACACCGGAAAGTGCTCCCTGCCAGCGCATTATTCGGCGGCACGTTCCTCGTGCTGTGCGATTTGGCAGCCCGGACCCTAGTCCCTGCCCGTGAAATCCCAATCGGCGCAATTACCGCGCTGCTGGGGGCTCCTTTTTTCCTGTATATCTTTTTTGCAGGGCGCAAGAACCGGGGATAGCCCCATGCTTCCTGCGAAACGGGAGAACGGGCGGTTCCTATGGGAAACAGAATTGCCCTTTACTGTCTATGCCAAAGTAAAAGGGAAAGAATAGGTGGATATTATGTTACGGATTGAACATTTAAGCTGCGGCTATGGGGGGCCGCCCATTGCCAAGGACATCTCCTTCCATGTAAAAGAGGGGGAAAAGCTGTGCATCCTAGGGCCGAACGGCTGCGGGAAAACTACGCTGCTGCGGGCCCTGGCCGGATTATTGCCCAGCAGCGGCACCATGGAACTGATGGGCCACAGCCTGCGGACAATGCCCATCAAACAGCGGGCCCAGAAAATGGCTCTGATGAGCCAATTCTCCCCCGCCACCTTTGATTATACGGTGTATGAAGCTGTCATGCTGGGCCGTTATGCCCATCAGGCAAGCGGCCTGCTGTCTGGGGAAAACAGCGCAGACCGGCGCGCCGTGGAAGAAAGCCTGCGGCTGACTGGGACTTGGGACCTGCGGGAACACCTCGTCACCCGTCTTTCCGGCGGGCAGCTGCAGCGTGTGTTCCTTGCACGGACCTTTGCCCAAGAGCCTAAGGCCATCCTGCTGGACGAGCCCACCAACCATCTGGACCTGCGCTACCAAGTGGAACTGGTTGAAAGCCTAAAAACTTGGTCTGCCGCCGGGGGGCGCTGCGTGGTGGGGGTGTTCCATGACATGAACCTTGCGTTGTCCTTTGCGGACACTGTGCTCCTTTTAGACCATGGGGAGGTGCGGCATTACAGCAAGATGGAAGATTTTGACCTCTCTTGGCTGGATGAGCTGTACCACATGGATGTACGGGGGCATATGGCTGCATCCCTGAAACGCTGGGTTCCATAAATGAAAAGGCCACCCATACTGCACATTGGGCTCCATAAATGAAAGTCCCATGGAAGAATAAGCACAGCCAAAGCAGCCGCTGCCCTCCCAACTGGATAGGCAGCGGCTGCTTTACCGCAACGCTGGCACGGTATGTTTCTGCTTTTCTTATATGTCCCTTTTCGGGCTGCACTGGTTCCCCGCAACGCCACATGGTACGGTTATTCCTAGCCTACATGTTCCCTTGCAGCCTTGTACTGTTTCCTTGGCAACGCCACATGGTAGGTTATTCCTAGCCCATATGTCCCTTTGCGGGCTGCACTGGTCCGGCAGCGCCGGAAAGCAGTCCCGTTATTCTTTCATGGAATCTACAATGGCGTCCGCCAGCGCATCCAAATCCACCTGCTTATCTGCGCCCATGGAAGATGCAATGCTTAACCTCTCGTTCAGGACTGTCATGTCCTTTAATTCCTCATCAATGAACTTCTGCATCAAATCCCCGGACTTGCAGGCCCAGGAACCATTTTCAACCAGCGCAAAAGTACGTTTCTGGAGGTTCAGCGCCTTCATGTCCATCAGGAAATTATGCATCACCGGATAAATGCCAAGGTTGTACGTCACAGAAGCCAGCACGATATGGCTGTACTTAAAGGCTTCTGAAATCAAGTAGGATACATGGGTGTTGGACACGTCATAGACCGCCACGTTCGTGCAGCCCTTCTCGCAAAGCCTGCTGGCAAGGGCCTGGGCAGCCCCTTCCGTGTTCCCATACATGGAGGCATAGGCAATCAGCACGCCTTTCTCTTCCGGCTCGTAGCGGCTCCATTTGTCGTATTTGTCCACAAAATACCCTAAATTTTCACGCCATACCGGGCCGTGGAGGGGGCAGATAAATTTAATCTGGTCTAGGATCCCCCCTGCTTTTTTCAGAAGAAGCTGGATGTGCGGGCCGTATTTCCCAACGATATTTGTCAGGTAGCGGCGGGCCTCGTCAATCCAATCCCTGTCAAAATCCACTTCGTCTGCAAACAGTTTCCCGTCCAATGCAATAAATGAGCCAAAGGCGTCTGCGGAAAACAGCACGCCGTTGGTAGTGTCAAATGTTACCATAGCCTCCGGCCAGTGCACCATGGGCGCTTCTACAAAGGTCACCGTATGGCCGCCAAAGCAATGGGTATCCCCTTCTTTTACCGTCACGCACTCATGGGTATCCGGGTGGAACCCAAACTGGCGCATCAGCATAAAAGCTTTTTCCGTGGAAATCACTTTTACGTCTGGGTAGCGCAGCAGGATTTCTTCCACCGAAGCGCCATGATCCGGTTCCATATGGTTGACTACCAGCCAATCCAAGGGGCGGCCTTTCAGCAAATAGTCTAAGTTTTCCAAAAGCTGCCGGCAGGCAGACCAGTCTACGGTATCAAACAGAACCGTTTCCTCATCCAGCAGCAGGTATGCATTATAGCTTACGCCGCGGGGGATTGGATGGATATTTTCAAACAGGTGGAGCCTGTGGTCGTTAGCGCCCACCCAGTATAAACCGTCTGTGACTTTCCGTACACAATACATATGCGATTCCTCCTTTTTTCCTTCAGCCAACAGCAGCATGCTGTTTTCTGATGTTCCATTTTCCTATCTATTTTAACCGTAAATTCAGCTTTCTATAAACTGGTCCTTGCCTTCGGCACATTCTGGGCATACCCAGTCGGAAGGCAGTTTTTCAAATAGCGTCCCCGGCGCTGCGCCGGAATCCTCATCCCCAACTTCCGGTATGTATTCATAGCCGCATCCGCCGCAGACATACCGCTTGCCGATGGGTGCGGGCTTCGGTACGGGCGGGCGTTTCATTTTCACCATTGGGGGCGCAGGCTGTTTCTCCCCGGTGCCCAAGGCTTCTGCCAGCAGGGGCAGGATTTCATTTACATCCCCTACAATCCCGTAGTCGCAGTTTTTAAAGATGGGGGCGTTGCCATTCTTATTGATTGCCACAATGGTGGAGGCGTCCTTGATGCCTTTTAAGTGCTGGGTTGCCCCGGAAATCCCGCAGGCAATGTAGAGGTTCCCGCGGAATTTCTGGCCGGACATCCCTACATAACGGCTCAAGGGCACGTATTTCAAGGTTTCTGCCACTGGGCGGGAAGAGCCGATGGCTGCCCCGGCCGCATGGGCAAGGTCTTCGATCAATTTCATGTTTTCTTTGCTGCCAATGCCTTTCCCAGCGGAAACTACACGCTCCGCCTGCGCGATTGGCGTATCGGCCGGGATCCCTACGGTAAAGTCGTGTCCGTCCTTTTTCAAGGCTTCTGCCAACGCTTCTACTTTCTCTTTTGCGCTGCCTTCCCGGAACATATGGCCTTTGCGTACCCCGGTGATTGGGGCTGGCTTTTTCGATGCAGAACGGCTGCCGCCGCCTTTGGGGTCCTTTGGCATCCTGCCAATCAGGTGGGAGGCGATGACTACCCGCTGGATTTCATTTGTCCCTTCATAAATCGTAGTAATTTTTGCATCCCGGTACATCCGCTCTACGTCCATGCCTTTCAAGAAACCTGTGCCGCCGAAAATCTGCATGGCGCTGTTGGTAACTTCAAGGGCAATGTCAGAAGCGTACATTTTCGCCATAGCAGCTTCCATGGCATAAGGATCGTGGGCTTCTTTCAGCTCCGCAGCAGAGTACACCAGAAACCTTGCGCAGCGCAGCTTGGTAGCCATGTCTGCCAGCTTAAAGGAAATTCCCTGCTGGGCTGCAATGGGCTTGCCAAACTGGATGCGCTCCTTGGAATAATCCAGCGCCTGCTCAAATGCCCCTTGCGCAATCCCAAGGGCCTGTGCTGCAATCCCGATACGCCCGCCGTCTAAGGTTGCCATGGCTATTTTAAACCCTTCCCCTTCTTTCCCCAGAAGGTTTTCCTTAGGTACTTTCACGTCATTGAAAATCAGTTCCGCCGTGGTGGACGAACGGATGCCCATTTTATCGTAATGGTCGCCGAATTCAAAGCCTTCCCAGCCTTTTTCCACAATAAAAGCGGAAATCCCCCGGGTGCCGATGTCCGGGGTTGTCACTGCGAATACCACATAGGTATCGGCCCTCGGCGCGTTGGTTATGAAAATCTTCCCCCCGTTTAAGAGGTAATAGCTGCCCTTATCCAAGGCGGTGGTTTCCGTGCCCCCTGCGTCTGAGCCGGCGTTGGGCTCCGTTAAGCCAAATGCGGCAATCTTCTCCCCTTTTGCCAAGGGAACCAAATATTTCTGCTTCTGCTCCTCGTTCCCAAATGCAAATATCGGGAAGGAACCCAAGGAAACATGGGCAGACAAAATTACGCCGGAACCGCCGTCCACCCTTGAAAGCTCTTCCACTGCAATGGCGTAGCTGGTAATGTCAAGGCCTGCCCCTCCGTACTCTTTGGGATAAGGGATGCCCATTAGGCCCATTTCCCCAAGCTTTTTCACGGCCTCTTCTGGGAACTGGTTTCCCTGGTCTAAGGAAAAAGCAATGGGCTTTATCTCCTCTTCCGCAAAGGCACGGATTTTGGCCCGCAACTCTTCGTGTTCTGTCGTGGTTTGGAATAACATAGCAATTACCTCCTTTTCTTGGTTGTTGTTTTGAAAAACATGGATGTATCAGGCATTTGAAAATTGCTGGATATATGGATGTTTTTACTGATTTTAATATAGCAAAAGTTTCTTTTTCTGTCAATTATTACGGGTGGGATTCTTTGTGGAAAAGAGGTTTTCGTGGTTTTGGATAAAAATGGGTGGGGAAGGAGGGGAGGGATTTGTTATTTTTTTGTGTGGGGGGGGAGGGTTGGGGAATTGTGTGAAAAATGGGCGGTTTATTGTTTCATTGCTGTTTGTGGCTAAGGGGAATGGAAAGATTCGGGGATTTTTTGGGAAAGAGGAAGATTTTTTTGATGGTGAAAAAAAGGGGTTGAGGTGAGGAAAAAGAGGGGGTTGGGGGGCGGACGGCAATGCAGGGCAGCCCTTCCCCACACAAACTGGGCAGCGTTCCGGCGAACTAACTGCTAACTGCAACTAAAGAACTCAGGAAAGCCTTCGTTCTTAAGTTTCCGTAAGCAGTGGATTTCGCCTCCACTAAGGGCGCCCATGAAACGTGGATAGGCTACGATAAACTGGACAGATTTTTTAAGGTCATATAATATAAAACCAATATGACCGAAACAAAGCAGAAAAGAAAACCACGCAAATACACAGATGAATTTAAGCAGCAGTTAGTGGATTTATACCAATCCGGCAAACGCAGATTTGACTTAACGAGGGCTTGCCGGATAAATTCGGCTTGGCTCATTAATTCTATCGCATGGGAAATGTCTTTTATTTCAAGTTTTTTCAAAGCGTCTATCCCGGTAATCCCTAACGCAAAATTTAGTTCAGAGCATGGTATCTCTTTCCCCGACAATTCCCTTATGGTTTCCTGCAAGGAATGTAAGACAGCATATTCCGTATCAACCAGAGTACCGTCAATGTCAAAAACGATATGCTTATATTTCATGCCGCCTTTCTCTGTCTGTATCAAAATAACGTATCACCCTGCATGGATTCCCTACTGCAACACAATTAGGCGGGATAGGGCGGGTTACTACGCTTCCAGCCCCTATCACGCTGTTTTCTCCTATGGTGACTCCGGGCAGAAGAATACAGCCGCCGCCAATCCAGACATTATTTTCTATCTCTATCGGACGTGCATAGGTTCTAAAAAATGTTGTCTGGCGTTCCCTCCAATCCGGCACAAGCCTTTCCTTTGGTAAAACAGGGTGCGAAGATGTATAAATCTGCACATTTGAAGCAATCAAAACCCTGTCACCAATTCGGATAGTTTTGTTATCCACAAAGGTACAATTCATATTGATTATCACATCATTTCCCAAAAAAATATTTTTTCCATAGTCGCAATGAAAAGGCGTGTCGATGGCCACATTTTCCCCTATTCCTCCTAACAACTTATGGAGGATGGCCGTCCTTTTCTCCGTATCTTCATAATCAGAAAAATAATATTCTCTTGTCAATTCCCTTGTGCGGGCAATCTGTTTTAAGGTATCGCTGTCTGCAGTTTCCAAAAAATCACTTGCTTCATAATACATAATATCCCTCCCTTAACGAAAACTGTTTTCCACAACGCCCGGAAGCAAAGCATAAATGGAACAGCCAATCTGTTCTTCAAACAGTTCTTTCATCTCTAAAATCTTTTTCCACCTGTCTATTGTCGCCGGGTGGACGCCGTACCGTATTGTCACGTCTACAAATCTCTTTTCCAAAAGGCAGAACCCCGTAGGCATAGCCAATGCGTCACATAGCTGCACTAAACGGTCATAATCATCATATTCCGCCTCCCTGACAAACTTTTTCATAAAAAGGTAATCCTCATCGCTGACATCAAATTTTCCGATAGAAGTATCAATATCCTGTATCATAAATGCGTGGGATATGCATATCTGTGCAGCTTTTTCCCACCCACGCTCCATACAGTAACGATAGCCGTCTATCAGATGCCGTTCCGAACTCACTCCGGCATAACGTCCAATATCGTGTAACAGCCCGAAAAGATACGCCTGTTCAGAAGATAAATCTTTACAGCGTGACGCAATGTTTTTACAGGCTTTGGCTACATACCGGGAATGGTCTGCCCATGCCCCCGGATTGGATTCTGACGCTTCCTTTAATGCCAGTTCTGCGTTCTGAATGTTTAACTCCATTTTAACTCCTTCCAAAAAAGCGGGGCTGGCAGATAAACCGTCCAGCCCCTTTATGATGAAATATTTACAGACAAATCAGCAATCCCCGGCATAATATGAAACAATGTTCATATAGTCCGTTGGATTAGGGATTTCTAAAACAAGCCGCAGGCAGTTTTTATTTTGGAAATACTGCCGCCACAAACCGCCCTGTATCTTTTCTTCCCCATTGATATTCAGTTTTCTACCGTCCGGGCAGATCTTATTTACTTTGCCGGTACAGGCATTGACCGTATCTAAAAAATTTTTCATGTTCAGAATGTTCAGTTTTAACACTT
>CAJTWA010000070.1 GCA_910580195.1 uncultured Lachnospiraceae bacterium | reverse complement strand
GCGCGACAACTCCTATATATTAGCACAGCTGCCTGCGTTTGTCAATAACTTTTTTCAAAAAAATAACAATTTCATTTTTGAAAATATGGAACGGAGAAAGAGGGATTCGAACCCTCGCGCCGGTTACCCGACCTATACCCTTAGCAGGGGCACCTCTTCGGCCTCTTGAGTATTTCTCCGAACTGACATTTTCTTCTATAAAATTGTCTTGCGCCGTAACGCATGAGTTATTCTACTAGATAAAAACTAATTTGTCAATACCTTTTTTTAACTTTTTTTATTTTTTTATTTTTCTGCCTCCCAGCCTTGTGCTTTACACGGATCCTTGAATTTTTAAGCACACCCTTGCGCCCTTGGCTCCCAATTTCCTGCCCAGCAAGCCATTATACATTAAACTTATCCATCAGCCCTACCATAGTTTCCACTTGTGCTTTCTGCTCTTGGCTGACTGCTGCTGTTTCTTCGGAAGCTGCTGAATTACTGTCAACAATTTCTGCAATCCTTGTTACGCTCTCATTAATCTGGTGCATATTCTTTACATCGCTGGTAAGGATTCCTGCCATTTCCCCCATTTTCTCTGTGGCTTCTTTGGCTCCCAGCATTACCTCTTCCATGCTTGCCAGCGTTTCATCTGCAATTGCAATGCCTTTATCGACAGCCGAAACTGTCCTTTCTATTAATTTATCCGTTTCCCCGGCAGCCTTTGCCGACTCGTCTGCCAGGTTCTTTACTTGGTCTGCCACAATGGCAAACCCTCTCCCTGCTTCGCCGGCACGTGCAGCTTCAATTGCAGCATTTAATGACAGCAAATTTGTCTGGGATGCAATCTCTTCAATTGTGCTGATTATCTTGCCGATTTCTTCCGAACAGCTGCTGATTTCCCGGATTGCCACTTTCAGTTCCTGCATTTTTGTATTGCCAATTTGCAGTATCTGCCCGGCGTGGGTGGAAATCTCTACAGATTCTGCCGCCTCCGATGCGCTGTTTTCCATGCTTTGGTACATATCGTTCATCAGGCTTACCAAATCAGATACTTTCCCTGCCTGCTCCATGCTTCCTTCCGCCAAATCAACTGCTGCACAGGATAATTGCTCGGAACCGCTGTCAATCTGCTTGGAAACTTCCCGGATGGTAACCAGCGTTTCTTTCATTTTATCGCTGATTTTCAGGAAAGATTCTTTAATTTGGCTGTATTCCCCTACATAATCCTGCTCAATCTCAAAATTATAATTGCCATTCCCCATATGCTCCAGAATGTCGGAAATTTCCCCAATCATCCCTACTATGTTCCGCTTCATATGGATAATGGCGCCGGCCATCCTGCCTACCTCGCTGCTGTCTTCCTGAATTTCGAAATCTGCATGGAAATTGCCTTCTGCCAGCGTAAGCATCTGCTCCGATACTTTTACGATTGGGCGGAGCAGTTCTTCTCTGGAGAATTTTACGATTTTACAGATCTGCAAAACCAAATATACAAAGGAAAGGACATACAGGACTTCAACCACTAACTGGAAAATCCTCAGCCTCATTTTCGCATCGTTTACCCTTGTCTGGATTTTGGAAATGGCTTCGTCTGTGAAAGCGTTAATCTGCTGGGTTGTCTGTGAATACTCTTCCCCGTACACATATTGCTTCGCTGTTTCTGTATCGCCTTGCCCGGCAACTTCTAGGGCCTGTTCCTCTATGGGGACTAAGCCGTTGGACAAATCTGCGATTTTGTTCATGCTTTCCCATTCATCTTCTGTAATATTGTTTTCTTTCAAGCCTGCCCATGCAATGTCCCGGTTCTTGTCCTCATTTAGTTCTTTCATATAACTATCGTAATATTCCTGTGCCCCTGTGGCAGCATAGGCCTGCACTGCATACGTCAATGTCTTGGAACCCAGCCGGTACTGGTTTAAGTATGTGGTGGTTTCCAGCTCCTCATCCGTCACGCGGCTCATTAAAAGATTTGTCCCAATGGAAAGCAGCAGCAAAACAGCGCCTACTATAACGGCAGCGACTGATTGCTTGATTATTTTTTTTAACTGAAATGACTGACTGTTCTTTTCCATAACTTCACCTCTGCATTTGCTGTATTTCGTTAAACTGATTAATAATATCTTACTTTATCTTTGTGCCTTAGTCAAGTTTAACTATATATTTTTAAATCACAGGGATGCGGACAGTTATTATCTACATGAAACCTTTACCCTTAACACCAGTTTATGGCATTAAAACCAACCACGAAAAAGCTAAGCTAATGCCTTAGGCAAGCTGGTAACGGGCTGGATTGCTCTTCTTGGGGCATAGGCTGAACCAGACTGCTTGGCTTTCCATCTTAGGGGCATAGCTGGGCTAGGCTGTCTGGTTTTCCATCTTTGGGGTATAGGCTGGGTTGCCCTGCTTTTCCTTCCATATATAAAAATACTTATTCCCTTTGCGCATATTCCTGAATGGCTGTTTCATATAGGTTATTTCCCTCCCTGTCAACCACCACGATGACAGGAAATTGCTCCACTTCCAGCTTCAATATCGCTTCTGCACCTAAATCCCCATAGCAGACAAGCTCTGATTTCCGGATACATTTTGAAAGAAGGGCGCCTGCCCCTCCCACTGCGGCAAAATACACGGCTTGGTTACGGACAATGGCGTCAATGACTGCTTGGCTCCGTTTTCCTTTCCCTATCATCGCTTTCTGCCCTAAATCCAGCAGCCGGGGGGCATATTTGTCCATACGGCTTGCTGTAGTAGGGCCTGCAGAACCGATGGGGCGGCCTTCCCGCGCAGGGGATGGGCCCATATAATAAATAACTGCATCCTCTATGGGGAATGGGAGGGCTTCCCGAAGCGTTTCCACGGACTCTGCCTCCGCCAGGTCCAATGCTTCTGCCATCCGTTTATGGGCTGCATCCCTCGCCACATAGACAGTGCCTGAAAGATATACGTAATCCCCTGCATGGAGCCCTTCTGCCACTTCTGCGGTTATGGGCGTTGTAATGTATTTATCCATAATTCTATCCATTCCTTTCGCTTTCGGCTGACTTAGATTTCCCGTACCACATGGCGGTTCACATGGCAGCAGATATTGACTGCAACGGGAAGGCCTGCGATATGGGTAGGATAGGTATTGATGTTGACGCCAAATGCTGTGGCGGTACCTCCCAAGCCCCCAGGCCCGATTCCCAGACGGTTGATTTTTTCCAGCATTTCCTGTTCCAGTTCCCTGACATAGGGGATTGGGGAGCCTTCGTTTATTGGCCTTGCCAACGCTTTTTTTGCAAGGAGGGCACATTTTTCAAAGGTTCCGCCAATTCCGACTCCAACCACCATCGGCGGGCAGGCATTGGGGCCGGCGTCCTTTACCGCAGCCAAGATAGCGTCTTTCACCCCTTCGATCCCATCGGCAGGCTTTAACATAAAGATACGGCTCATGTTCTCGCTCCCAAAGCCCTTTGGGGCCAGCGTAAGCTTTACTTTATCCCCTGCTGCCAGTTCATAATGGATGACTGCCGGGGTATTGTCCTTGGTATTTTCCCTAAGGATTGGGTCGCCTACCACGGATTTCCTTAGGTACCCTTCTGCATACCCTTGGCGCACCCCCTCATGGATGGCGTCTTCCAAAAGCCCTCCTTCAAAATGGACTTCCTGCCCAATCTCTGCAAAAACCACTGCCATCCCGGTATCTTGGCAAATTGGGATCATCTCTTCCCTGGCAACCTGCAAATTTTCCTGAAGCTGGCATAAGATCTTCCTGCCTAAAGGGGACTGCTCCTTGGCCTCTGCCTCCCGAAACGCCCCTTCCATGTCACTAGACAGGCAATGGTTCGCTTCTATGCACATTTCCTTGATGTTTTTGGTAATTTCCTCTGTTGGGATCCTGCGGACCATGTATGTTCCTCCTTTTCTGCAAGCATGTTTTCTTCTATTTTGGCTGATTCTGCAAATATGTTTTCTTTCTATCATAATAGAAATCCATTTATCTGTAAATCATTTTCTGCGCAAATCCCTCTTCCGGATTACTCCTGCCCTTCGAAATAATTTTCTGCCGCTGCCCTTGCCCTATATTTTGAAACATGGAAAGTCCTAAGGTCCATATTTCCTGTTTCATCCAGAATTTCTTGGAACCTGCGGTCCAGCCTGCACCTTTTGCATCCTTCCACATAAAGGCGCACACCCCCGCTGTTATAAAAATCCCCGGACGCATCTTCCACATATCCTTGGCTTTTATAATAATCCTTAGCCTCCCCGGAATGGCTGTGCCCAAACCTGCATTTGCTTAATGCTGGGGCTGCATCCATGGACAGGTTTGCCAGATACGCGATATCCCAATAACTGATGCCGTCCCCCTGATGGGCCAAATTATAAGAGGCAACCAAGGCATCTGGCCGCCCAAAAGAAAATACTAGATAAAAAACAGTGGCAACTGCCATGCAGTAGCGGAACAGGCCAAATTCCCCTTTTACAATGTTTACGATTACCCCTGCCAGCAAAACTGCCAGCATAGCTAAAAACCAAAGCACAAGCACCCTAAGGAAGCTCAAATGGTACGCTTCAATATACAGCGCCATCCGGAATGTGCTGGAAGCTATCATGATATAAGTACACCCGGAAAATACCAGCAAAAGGGTTTTCAGCAGCTTATTCTGCTGGAACACGGTAAGGCACAGCATGACAAGGGCAAAGTTAAACAGGCAGACAAACAGCAGCTGGAAAAACCCTTGGCGGGCATATTCCGCATACGTATATTCCTTAGGCAGTAATTTCCCGCCGGTAAACAGGAACACCAGCTGGATGGTACAGAAAATTACATACACTGCCGTTACCATAGAGAGGAACGTAATGGCTGTGAGCGGGTTTTTCTTCTGTTTTCCCTGTTTCCATTCCGGCATATTATTCAGCGTCAGCGCAGAAAGGAAGCAATAAATCCCAAAAAACCCCAGCACAACCAAGAAAAACGCTAAAAATATATTTGGGGAGAAAATCACTTGGCTCCATAGGTTCCAGAAAATGCTCCCTACCAGCTTTGAAAAAATTTGGTCTGCGCTGCTCAAAAGCCATACCACTGCAAACAGCATCGGCAAACCAATGAAAATGCCTATCAGGATATATTTTGCATTTTTATTTTTCTGTTCCGTTTTCCTATGCTTTTTCAGGTACCCTGCCAGATGGATGAAAGGGCTTGCCACCTCCGGCACCATGCACAGGTACAGGAACATCAGGTTGCAGATGTACTGGCCCAAGTTCCATCCCCTGTCGTTGTAGACCTGCCGTACCATGAAAACAGACAGCAGGAGGAGGATCCCAACCGTATTGAAAAATACTACAAACCCATTGGCCGTTAGGGCCGTGCTAATCCCCAACAGCAGGGCGCTGGCAATATACCACCAATTAGGCCTGCGCCAAGGAATCCCATATTTCTTTAAAAAAACGATGCAGGCCCAAAACGTCACTGCCGTAATGGCAGGGTAGGCAATCCCAATGAAATTTTTGAAAAATGCAATGGCAAAACAGACGCCATAAGCCAGTGAAAGCCCCAGAAAAAATGGTGCGTTATCTTTTATCACAGGGTTAGGCTCTGGCGGCGCTGGCTGGCCTGGCCCAAAATATTCTGGTTTCGTTGCTGTTTCATTGCTGCTCTCCATCTTCATCCCTCCATTCTAAAATATCACCCGGCTGGCAATCCAATGCCCTGCACACCTTATCTAACGTGTCAACTTTAATGGCCTTGGCTTTACCATTTTTTAAGATAGAAATATTCGCCATTGTAATCCCTACCCGCCCGGAAAGCTCCGTCACGCTCATTTTGCGCTTGGCAAGCATTACATCAATATTGATAATAATCACCGTTCTTCCTCCATTTTCCTGTTATATGGTAAATTCGTTCTCTTCCTGTATCTTAGCTGCTTTCTGCACTAAATGGGAAAGGACGGCTGCAGCCACCGCTACTGCCACTCCGGCAAATTCCAAGAACAAGGATCCTAGCAGCACGCTGGGATGGTTCATGTTCAGGATGAGCAGGGCTAAATTTGCCAGAAAGAAATATCCGCTGTCTGCCAAGGCTAAGACGGCAATATACTTTAAATATCTGGAGTTGTCCATGGAAAAAGAATTATCCCTGCCGATTTCCACCGTGATCTTCCACCCAAAATAGAGTGCCAGATAACAAGGGATGGCAGAAATCCAGATAACGGCAAGCCATGGGGCATAATAATAGGATAATTCTGGGTTTGCATGCACAAGGTCTTTTCCGAACATGGGAATTAGGCAGGCATAAAGGATTGCCCCACAGGCTGCTATTCCGGCTAAAACGGCCTTGAGCCAATTGCTTAAACTTTTTTGGGTCATTGTTATGGTACCTCCGTGAATTTCTTTATTTCTTTTATGGTACCTCAATTCCAGATATCTGTCAATATATTTTTATCGAATTACAATAAATATCTATCGAATTATGAGGATAGGTATTTTTTCGGGATGAATAATTTGAGAAATTAAGGTTGCGGATTTTTTACTGGGAAACGTGCTTAGGGGATTTAAGGATGCAGTTTTTTATTAGAAATATAGAAAGAATTGTGGTAAGATAACAATGTTGGACGGTTTTAAGTTATTTCAGAATGGAAAGAAGGAAACAGGGCATGAAAATATCATTGCGGGACATTGGACTAATCTTGGCAGCCTCATTTGCCGGGGCTGCATTATTCTTGGTATGGTTTTTGAAAAAAAAGAAGAAAAAGGAACATACAGCAGATGCTGCGAAAACCAAAGACCCTGGGAATGTACTGAGGAGATGGAAGGTTCTTGCAGTTTCCTGGCCCCTGCTGTGCATCGGGTTTGCAGGGATTATTATATACCAAAGCGTTATATACCAATCTGTCCCGGGCATGGAAGAACGCATTTTTGATGCATTTTTTACGTTAATCCCCCTTGTGTTTTTTGGCATTGGGATGGCTATGCGCCGGCGTCTGCTAAAAGAACGCAGGTATGCAACTGCCTTTGCAACTGCTGTTGTAGTTACCATAGAGAGGCATATGGCGGCTGGGGACGGGCATAGAATGGTCTACTTCCCTGAGTTCGAGTTCCAAGTGGGGGAAAAAACTTACCATGTGAAATCCAAAAGCGGATACAGCTACTGTGCGGTGTCACAGGGAAGGAACGTGGATTTATATTATGCCCCGGAAAACCCGGAACTCTTTTATGTACCGCTGATGCAGAAGCACGACAGGCGGTGGTCCAGCCTCCTGTGCGGCGTAGGGATCCTCTGGCCCCTTATCGGCTTATTCGCCCCGCAGCTGCGGCTCATTGCCGCAGCCTTAGGGCTGCCCTCCTAAACCATGCCTGATAAAACATTCCCGCCAACGGGTTTGCCAACAGTATCATGCCGTACACTGCCTAAACCATGCCTGATAAAACATTCCCGCCAGCGGGAAATATTGTTCCAACAGGCCCTGGCACCATGGAACATTAATCCTCCCCTATCCTCCGGCAGCTATCCCGTTCAACCAGAGAATGTGGGACAATGATTTTCGTCGCCAGCAAATTGGGGTTTTCAATATGGTTTATGAGCTGGGAGGCAGCCTCTATGCCCAACTGCAGGGAATTAATGTCTACGGAAGTTAGCTGCGGGGAGGAAATACGTGCAAACAAAGAGTTATTGAATGACACAATGGACAAATCCTCCGGCACCGAAAGGCCGCGCTGGGCACAGAGCCGTTTCAGGGAAATTGCTATGATATCATCGCTGGTAACTACGGCTGTGGGGCGTCCCTCCCCTTCCAAAAGCTCATTTAAAGCCTCATTCCCATCCAATGAAAACTGGCTGATTTCAATACAGTACTCTGGCTTTAAGGGCAGCCCGTGCTCCAAAAGGGCCGCTTGGTAGCCAGCTTTGCGCTCTGCAGAAAAAAACATGATATATTCGCTGCCCACATAGGCAATCTGCCGGTGGCCAAGGCGGTAGAGGTATTCCGTGGCCTCCTTCCCTGCCAGCAGGTTGTCATTGTCTATGTAAATCGTCTGGTTTACAAACTGCTTTGCCTTGCCAATCAAGACATACAAAATCCCTTCCCCATACAGATAATCAATAATCACATCATCCTGCTTGGAATACAGGACGATAAACCCTCCCATTTGCTCATGTTTCATTAAAATCTGGATGGCCTGCAAAATTTCTTCTTCATCCTGCCCTGTAACAATTGTGCTGATGTATTGATGCTCATTGCAGAACTGGCTGATTCCCCGGATTGCTTCAAGGTAAAATGCATTTTCATATACACTTTTTGAGGAGGGGGGAAGGATAATCCCAATAATCTGGGACGCCGCCCCGGGCTGCGCAGCAGGCTGGACATTCGGCTCATACCCAAGCTGTGCCATTGCCTGACGGACTTTTTCCTTCGTTTCCCTGCTGATGGAGGGATGGTTTTTGCAGGTCCTGGATACTGTAGATGGGGATACCCCTGCCAATGCGGCAACCTCCCTGATTGTTACTGCCATAATTTTCACCATTCCTTTCTAAAGCGCAGCCAGCATCGGAAAGGCGCCTGCCTGTCCCACGGTCCGGCGCAGGCAGGATATCAATGGGCCTTTCCCTGTTCCATCATCCAGTGCAGCAAGACATGAATACCATTTTTCCTGTTCCATCATCCAGTGCAACAAGATATGGAGGCCGTTTTCTCTGTTCCATTATAGAAAAAAAAATGCAGAAAGTCAACTTCCTGCACTGCCATTTTCTTGTAAATTTGCATAAAATAATTGCGCATCAATTATGCAATATATAGAAATGTAAGGAAAATAAGCAGATGCATGTTGCATTATTTATGCAAATAGTGTATTCTACTGTTGCACAAAGAACGCAATATTTTATGCAACAAACAGTAACGTTTGATATTTTAGAAGGAAATGGAGGAATCAGTTATGGAAAATGTACCAAACCAAAAGTTAAAACATGCAATAATTGCTCCGCTTTCTGGAGAAATTGTTGCACTGGAACAAGTGCCAGACCCAGTATTTTCCGATAAGGCCTTGGGGGACGGGGCTGCAATCCTTCCGGAAAACGGGAAAATCTACAGCCCGGTCAATGGGACCCTTGTAACAATTGCTGCAACAAAACATGCCTATGGGTTCCAGTCAGAGGATGGGCTGGAAGTGCTTGTGCATGTGGGGCTGGAAACAGTCGGCTTAGACGGGGAAGGCTTTACGGTGCACATGGAAGAAGGATCCGCCGTCAAAATAGGGGATTTGGTGGCAGAAGCAGACTTATCCTTTATTCAGGGCAAAGGCTTACCGGTGATTACCCCTGTCATTATCTGCGACGGGGCAGACGGCATGGAAATGGAACCCCTATCAGGCAAGGTAACAGGCGGAAAAGACCCTGTCCTTTCTTTAACGGAAGAAACCAATGCAGCAGGGAATAACGCAGGTTCCCCGGCAAATGGGAACGCGCCTTCCGCGGGAAACAGCGCTGGCGCATCTTCCCAGAAAGCAGGCAGCGCAAAGCCTTCTGCTGCAAAAGAACCGGCAGCCGCCCCGGAAAAAAAGAAAAAGGGCTTTATCAATTTTGATTTCCTGCAAAAGCTGGGCAAAGTATTAATGACTGTTATTGCCGTAATGCCCGCTGCCGGGCTGATGCTCAGTATTGGGAAACTGATCCAGATTGCAGGGGGGGATATTTCCATCATACATACCATCGGCAGCACTATGGAAAATATCGGCTGGGCAATTATCAACAACCTGCACATCCTGTTTGCAGCAGCCATCGGCGGTTCATGGGCAAAAGAGCGGGCAGGCGGCGCATTTGCGGCAGTCATTGCATTTGCACTGATTAACTGCATCACTGGGGCTGCGTTTGGCGTTACGAATGACATGCTGAATGAAACCGGGGCTGTCGTCCATTCCTTTTTTGGGCAGGAAATGCTGGTAGAAAATTACTTTACTTCCGTGCTTGGCGCGCCGGCCCTGAACATGGGCGTATTTGTAGGGATTATTGCCGGTTTTGTGGGAGGCGTCGTCTACAACAAATTTTATAATTTCCGCAAGCTGCCGGATGCGCTTTCTTTCTTTAACGGAAAACGGTTCGTGCCGCTGGCAGTCATTGCTTATTCCGCAGTGATTTCCTTAGTGTTATCCGTTGTATGGCCTATGGTACAGACAGGGATTAATACATTCGGTATCTGGATTGCAAATTCTGCATCCTCTTCCCCTGTATTTGCCCCATTCCTGTATGGGACATTGGAGCGCCTGCTCCTGCCTTTCGGGCTCCACCATATGCTCACAATCCCCATGAACTACACTTCCTTTGGGGGATCTTACCTCATCCAGACAGGGATTAATGCCGGGACGGAAGTATTTGGCCAAGACCCCCTGTGGCTGGCATGGGTTACGGATTTGATTAACTTTAAAGATGCCGGCGACATGGCGGCTTATGAAACCTTGATGGCTACCGTTACCCCAGCCCGGTTTAAGGTTGGGCAGATGATTGGCGCTACCGGCCTATTGATGGGGATTGCCCTGGCGATGTACCGCCGGGTGGATCCAGACAAGAAAAAGAATTACCGTTCCATGTTCTTTTCCACCGTATTGGCCGTCTTTTTAACCGGCGTTACAGAACCTTTGGAATTTATGTTCATGTTCTGCGCATTGCCGCTGTATGTGGTTTATGCCGTGCTCCAAGGCTGTGCATTTGCAATGGCGGGCATTACCGACCTTAGGCTCCATTCCTTTGGGAACCTTGAATTCTTGACCCGTGTCCCAATGTCCTTAAAGGCAGGGCTTAGCGGCGACATTATCCATTTCATTATCTGCTGCGTTGCTTTTTTTGCAATCGGCTATGTGGTGGCCTACTTTATGATTGGGAAATTCAAGTTCGCAACCCCGGGGCGCCTTGGGAATTATACGGATGAAAATGACGAAGCAGAAGGCGCGTCCGCAGCTTCTTCCGGCGGCAGCGGCGGCAACAGCCAGCCAGAACGCATCATCGCACTTCTGGGCGGGCGGGAGAACATTATCCTCGTAGACGCCTGCATGACCCGCTTAAGGGTTACAGTCAAAGACCCGGAACAGGTAGCAGACATTGCCGGCTGGAAAGCGGAAGGGGCTCTTGGGCTGGTGAAAAAAGATAACGGGATCCAAGCAATTTACGGGCCGAAAGCAGACGTCTTAAAATCCGATATCAATGATATCCTTTAAGGGATCCAGACGGCTTACCGCCTTCTTACATTAATTTTGTCATGGGAGGGGCTGGCGCAAAATGGAAAAACCATGCAATCACCTACATCATGCGGTGAATTTTCATTTTGCAGCAGCCCCAGAAGGGAAATCTGTTTATGAAAATGCTAACACTGAATACCCACAGCCTTCAGGAAGAAGGGTATCCGCAGAAATTGGAACAATTTTGTGAAACCGTAGCAAAGATACAGCCGGACGTTATCGCGCTGCAGGAAGTGAACCAATCCATAAACGCCGCCCCCGCAGGCAGGGAGCTCTTGCAAGGGTATGTCCCCTGCCCAGAGGAAACCGTCCCTGTCCGCCAAGACAACCATGCGGCGCAGGCAGCCTTCCGCTTAAACCGCGCAGGGATAACCTGTTCTTGGACTTGGGTTTCTGCCAAAATCGGGTATGGGAAATATGACGAAGGGATTGCCCTGTTCTGCCTAAACCACGAAATTGCAGCAGCAGAATCCTTCTTCCTCAGCAGCTGCCAAAGCTATGGCAACTGGAAAACCAGAAAAGCCCTCGGCATCCAAAGAAAATACTCCAAGGACTGGTTTTTCACGGTCCATATGGGGTGGTGGGAGGATGAGGAAGAGCCGTTTTCCAGCCAATGGGAGCGTCTTGGCACTTCCTTAAGCCCCAAACGGGAAACATCCAGAATCTGGCTGATGGGGGACTTTAACAGCCCTGCAGAACGCCGTGGGGAAGGGTATGACTGCATCAAAAACAGCGGCTGGCAGGATACTTACCTGCTGGCTGGGCAAAAAGACAGCGGGGTTACGGTAGAAGGCAGCATCGACGGGTGGAAATCTTCTGACGGCCATGCCGCAGCGCCCGGCGGGATGCGGATGGACCATATCTGGTGCAGCAAAAAAACCCTAGTAAAAAGTTCCAAAGTATGGTTCAATGGGATAGACGGCCCAAAAGTTTCAGACCATTACGGGGTCTTAGTTGAAACAGGAGATGAGGGATAGCCGGCAAGATAAGCCGGCTGGCCTTTTGCCTAGTGCGCTGCCTAAATATAATGCAGGTAGTGCGCTAGCTGTTATGTCACAATGTATTTCAGCCCTGGTTTGCATTTGCAATAACTGGGCTGCTGTTGGATTGGAGGAATTATAGATTGAAAAATAAGTTTTCCATCACTAGTTATGCCAAAGGGAAAGGGATGGGTGATACTGTGAAAAATAAATTTTTCATTTCTATTTGTTCCTAAGTAAAAAGAAAGGAATGGGTGATTATTATGGAGAGAACCGCAGGTATTTTACTTCCTGTCACAAGCCTGCCGTCCAAATACGGCATTGGCTGTTTTTCCAAAAGCGCGTACGATTTTGTAGATTGGCTGAAAGCTGCCGGGCAGACCTTTTGGCAGATACTGCCCTTAGGCCCCACCAGCTATGGGGATTCCCCCTACCAGTCTTTTTCCACCTTTGCCGGGAACCCCTATTTCATCAGCTTGGAAAGCCTGATAGAAGAAGGGACGCTGACAGAAGAAGAGTGCGAAGAGGCTGATTTTGGGTGCAAGGCAAATGATATCAATTATGAAAAACTTTATAAGAACCGCTACCCCCTGCTCCGGAAAGCCTACGAGCGCAGCAAAATCAGCGAAAACCCCGCTTACCTGCGTTTTGTGGAGGAAAACCAGTGGTGGCTTTCGGACTATGCTTTATTTATGGCAGTCAAGGACAGGTTTGAAGGAGTGCCATGGACCCAATGGGCCGAGGACATCCGGCTGCGGTGGGGGCCTGCCATGGATTATTACCGCCGGGAGCTTTATTTCGAAATTGAGTTCCAGCAGTACATGCAGTTTAAATTTTACGAGCAATGGAACAAACTGAAAGCCTATGCAAATGAAAAAGGGATCCGCTTGATTGGGGATATCCCCATTTACGTAGCTATGGACAGTGCAGATACTTGGGCGCACCCGGAATTGTTCCAGCTGGATGAATCACATACGCCTTCTGCAGTAGCAGGATGCCCGCCGGACGGTTTTTCGGCAGACGGGCAGCTTTGGGGCAATCCCCTGTACCGCTGGGAATACCACAAAAATACCGGGTATGAATGGTGGATTTCCCGGCTGGCATATTGTTTCCGCCTGTATGACGTGGTGCGGATTGACCATTTCCGGGGCTTTGACGAATACTATTCCATCCCTTATGGGGCAGAGTCTGCAAAAGAAGGCCATTGGGAAAAAGGGCCGGGGATTGATTTGTTCCGCCATGTGGAACAGCGCCTTGGCTGGCATGAAGTCATTGCGGAAGATTTGGGCTATGTGACGGATTCCGTCCGCCAGCTTGTCCTTGAGAGCGGGTTCCCGGGGATGAAGGTGTTGGAATTTGCTTTTGACTCCCGGGATACGGGTTCTGCCAACGACTACCTGCCCCACAATTATACCGAAAACTGCGTGGCTTACACCGGCACCCACGACAATGAAACCATTGCCGGCTGGTTTCAGTCCATCACAAAAAAGGAAAGGAAGATGGCACGGGATTACCTCTGCGACCAAGCGACGCCAGAACGCCTGCTACACCAGCCGTTTATTGCGCTGATTATGCGCAGCAATGCAAAATCCTGCATTATCCCAATCCAAGATTATATGGGATGCGATAATACCTGCAGGATTAATAAGCCGTCTACGGTTGGGACGAATTGGAGATGGCGGGTGACGGAAGAGGAATTGTCAGAGGAGCTGCAGAAAAAGATTTATGATATGACGGTACGGTATGGGCGGATGAATTGGGATTAAGCCTAAAGATAAGGATGAAAGGGGGCAGGGCGGCTGCAAGGTAAGGAATTCCTATAGCATATGCTGCGATTTTTGCTGTACGGTGCAAGATGTTGTTTGGTTTTTGTATTTTGCAGCAGCCCTGGCCCTTCCTTAGGAACTGTACAAAAATAACTTTTTATACAGCTTGTCTTTTTAAAAGTTATTCTTGTACAGTTCCTTATTATTCTCCGACAAGGATCCCACCCTGTTCCAATGCAGCTTTTGCCTGCTCCATATTGCGGAGGCCATATATTTCCATATAGCCTCCCATGATTTTGCTGGAGCCTTGGAAGATTTCTTCCATTTGTGCTTTATCCATGCATACCATTTGATCCCCGGTTTTCAATATGCCGAAAATCCTTCCTGTCCTGGTACGCCCAGTTTCATCTGTCACTTCTACCGATAACTCCTGATATTTTTCCTGCCACTTTTTTACCTGCGCTTTGCCGGGGTGGTAGCCATGTGCTTCTGAAAATGACTGGAAGATCCCTTCCCCAAAGAATAGTGCAGCGGTATTCCCAAGGGTGATGGTTCCTTCTGCTTCTTTCCAATCCAAAGGGTAGGATTCTAAATCAACGCCTTCCAGTGTTGTTTCTAATGTATACCCTTCCAGTTTCAGGGTGACAGGAACGTAAGCCGCAGGCTCAAACCGGACAAGGCCGGATAGTTTTTGTAATTCTGCTGCATCCTTTGCTGTCAGTTCCTGACTGGATTGGATGGTAAAATGGTAAAGGGTATGCTGTTTTTGGTAATGATTGTAAAGGTTCAGGCAAAGGAGGATGGATGAAATAAGGATGGCACCGTTGACAATATCTTTATAAAGATTACGTTTTCTCACAATTATCCCCCTATCTGGATTTTAGTTGATATGGAAATTTTTTGGACCGGACGGCAGTCCAGGATAGCCCTTCCCCACGCAAACTGGGCAACGTTCCGGCGAACTAACTGCTAA
>CAJTWA010000069.1 GCA_910580195.1 uncultured Lachnospiraceae bacterium | reverse complement strand
TAATTAAATATTCCTTGAAAAATAAGGAAAAAACACTTGACTATATAGGGAGGAAAATGTGTGCAGAAAAGAAAACATAGAAAGTGGTACGTATTTTGAAAATAGAATGGGGAGAAATCAATGTCCCAATGAAAAATCTGGCGGAAACAAGCTGGCAGGGAAGAGATGTAAAAAAGAAAAACTTTTTTTAGAAGAAATCCAAATAGACCCCGTCCAAAAGCGGAAGGTTTTAGGGAAAATCGCAGAGGCGGTGGAGGAAAAGCGGTATTTTTACCGCCCTTGCGCCTTGGAGGTGTTCTGCAGGCAGCTCAAATATATTTCCGGTTTCTGCATAGGCGGGCAGGCGGCCTGCGTGCTGTTGCTGCTGGTATTGTTTTGGAGGTGCCAAATGCAGGGGGAGGAGATGCTTTCCTACCTTGGGATTGGCTCTGCCGGGGCTGCTTATATGGGGGTATTCCTGATGCTGGAATTAGGGCGCAGCAGGGATTGCGGGATGGCGGAGCTGGAACAGTCCTGTTACCTGAACGTCAGGCAAGCGTGGTGCGTAAAAATGGTCTGTTTCGGCTGCCTGGATACCGCGGCCCTTACGGCGATGGTAGCTGTAATTGCAGGGAATACCCCGTATGGCATGTTGCGGGCCTTGGTGTACCTGCTGGTGCCTTTTGTCCTCTCCAATGGGATGCAGCTTCTGGCGTTTACCATGTTCCGGGGGCAGAAAAAGGGATACTTGCAAATGGCTGCAGCATTTGCCGCAGGCGGGGTTTCCCTGCTGCCTTTGCAGTACCCTATTTGGTATAAAGCCTCCTATTTTGGGATATGGGTGTGCATACTGGCGGCGGCAGTTTTATTTTTGGCAAAAGAGATTGCAGGGGTGTGCCAAAAGCTGGAAGAAGGGGAAACCTTATGCTGGAATTAAAAATAGGCCGCGGAAGGATGCAAGGGTTTACCGGAAACGGGAGGAAGGGGAAAATGGTATGCTGGGATCAAAATAGGCTGCATGGGGCTGCAAAGATTTGACAGAAATGGGAGGAAGGGAAAATGGTATGCTGGAATTAAAATTGGACCGTGTGAGCAAGCAGTATAAGAAGAAAATTGTGGTGGACCGTCTGGAATTTACGTTCCATGCCGGCATTTATGGGCTGCTGGGGGAAAATGGGGCTGGCAAGACCACCCTGTTGCGGATGATGGCGGGGATACTGAAGCCCACCGCAGGGGAAATCCTCTGCGGCCAATGTGAAATCGGCAAACTGGGCGGCGCCTACCGGATGAAATTGGGATACCTTCCCCAGAAATTCGGCTATTACCCCAACTTTACCGTTTGGCGTTATCTAGAATATCTGGCAGAGTTAAAGGCAGTGCCGCCCGAAGCAGCGGCGGGCAGGATAGAAAGGCTTTTAGGGGAAACAGGGCTTTTGGGCGTAAAATCGGAGAAAATGAAAACCCTTTCCGGAGGCATGGTGCGCCGCCTTGGGATTGCGCAGTCCCTTTTGAATGACCCGGAAATCCTGATTTTGGATGAGCCAACTTCTGGGCTGGACCCGAAGGAACGCATCCGGTTCCGGAATTTAATCAGTTCGCTGGGGAAAGGGCGGATGGTGCTGCTTTCCTCCCATATTGTGCCGGATATTGAATTTCTGGCAGATGAAATCCTGATGATGAAAGATGGGCGGTTTGTGGGTGCAGGGAGCTTGCCGGAGATTTTAAAATCGGCGGAAGGGAAGGTCTGGGAATATGCGGCAGAGCCGGGGCAAGCGAGGAGCTTAAGCCGTAAATTTGCTGCCAGCAGCCTGAAGCAATTGGAGGATGGGACGGTATGTATGCGGGTAATATCGGAAGATAAGCCGTGTGGAAATGCCATGCCGGTGCCCCCAAATCTGGAGGATGTGTATTTGTACCGGACAGGCGCAAGGAGCAGGCAGGATGAATATGCAGAATAGGGAAGGGCATACCTTATCCCCTTATTGGAGCCGCGGGGGAGCAGGCAGGATGAATATGCAGAATAGGGAAAGGGGTGGGCTGTATGCGTTTATTTAAAATGGAATTTTACAAAATTACTGCCCGGCCAGCGCTTGTCGCCAGCTTTCTGCTGGCTTCTGGGTTTTTCCTGCTAGTGCTCTGGCAGGAGGCGGACGGGGCAAGGGCAGAACTGGACGGGAGGGTGTACCATGGCCTTGAGGCTATCGAGATAGACCGCCGGCTGGCAAAAGAGTATGAAGGCCAATTTACCATGGAAACGGTAGAGGCAATTGTGGGCCGGTTTGGGTTTTCCGGCTATGTAAACGGCGGGGAGTTCCGTGTCCGGGAAGGGAATTTCTGCAGCCAGTTCGTGACGGACGCCATGACAGATTTTTGGCAGACGGAGCAGCGGCCTTCTGGCTATTCGGCAGGGGAGGCTTGGGAAAATTATGGGAAAAAATATGTGGAAGGGAATTTCCAGTTTGGCTATACCAAAGGATGGGAGAACTTGCAGGATGTGTGGTATATCGCTGTAGTTTCCCTGCATGTGTGGCTGGTCCTTCTGGCTGCCCCGGTATTTTCCGAGGAGTACAGCAGGGAAACCACGGGGATCCTTTTGTCTTCCTACCATGGGAAATCCACGGACATCCGCAGGAAGGCGGAAGCCTCTATAGGGGCTGGCGTTTTGGCATACTTATTCTTAAACGCCTTGTTGCTGGGGATGACTGCCCTGCTGTATGGCTGCGACGGGCTTTGGGCAAGCGCAGGGATGATGGGGGATTACTTTTTGTTTGCAGGGCATGGGACGTGGAGCGTGGCATTTTTCCTGTCCCTCCAATTCCTGTTAGGGCTGGCGTCCGTCCTGTTGGATGTAGCCATTGCCTTGTTTTTATCTTCAAAATGCAGCCGCCCGGCAACGGCAGTAACGGCGGGGATGGCCCTGTATTTCCTGCCTTATGTGGGCAATCAGGTATTGTTCCAGATGCTGCTTGGGTTAGGGCTGGCAGAATTGCCTTGGGGCTGGGCGGCAATGGATGCGCTGCGGATTTTTTGCTTTTCCATGCCGCTGTACCTGCCCCATAAAGGGCTGGCCGGCATCCCTTCCCGCTGGCTTTGGTATGTCCCTTTCATAGCAGCTGCGGCGCTGGCGGCAAGCATTTGGCGGGGATGCCAAAATTATAGGGAACATGGATGAATTTGATGCTGGATTTGGCACAAAATAGCTTGAATTTTTTGGAAAATAATGGCATAATAGGAAAGCAGTACGTTTGGAAATGCCCGCGGGCGTGTTTATTTGCCGGATGGTTGGCTGTTTCTTTTAAGAATACAGGAAGCTGTTGGCAAACCCTTTGGCTCACGGGTGTAAAAGGAAATGGAAGATAAGGAAGGAGAACAGGATGAAATACGTATGTGACGTTTGCGGATGGGAATACGATGAGGAGCAGGGATATCCGGAAGGCGGGATTGCGCCGGGGACAAAATGGGAAGATTTGCCGGATGATTTCGAGTGCCCGCTGTGCTTTGTAGGGAAAGACCAATTCTCAAAGGCATAATGCAAAGTATAATTGCAGGAAATAAGCTGCGATGGAGAAGCAGATCTTAGCAGGGAATAGGCTGCGATGGAGAAGCAAATCTTAGCAGGAAATGGGCTTATTGCAAAATTCAGGAATCCTTCCATATGCCGTACAGTATTAAGAAAGGCTTATACTGTATGGCATATGGAGGGATTTTCTTGTTTTGCAGCAGCCCTGTTTGTTTGGTTCTCCATGGGTTCCATGCCCTGCTGTTTGCGCTTGCACCAGTTTGGAAGGCGGAAGGGATAGGGATGCTGGATGCCCCTCCGGCTGCAGCGTTGCGGCCATTGCGTTTTTAGGGTAAGAGCCCGGAGAGCTGTATGGAAAAGTCATTGAAAATGCAGGAATTGATTTCCTCGTCAAAGGAATATTGGTTTGTTTTTTCGTCGTCATGTTCCCAGTCATAGACATTTACAGTTTTCGTGATTGGGTTTATAATCCAGTATTCCCGGACGCCTGCGGTGCGGTATTTATACAGCTTGATGCCATAATCCAAATGTTTTGTCCCGGGGGAGGCTACTTCCACAAGCCAATCTGGCGCGCCGTTGCAGCCTTTATCATCCAATTTTCCTATATCACAGATGACGGAGATATCCGGCTCTACATAATTCCTATTATCTTGGTTTAGGAATACTGCAAAGGGGGCTGGGTAGACCCGGCAGGGACCGCCTTTTGCATCTATGAAATCAGCTATTTTCCGGGAGAGGAAAAAAGAGATTTCCTGATGCCTGCGGTTCGGCGGAGCCATCATGTAAATCTGCCCGTCAATCAGTTCTGCCCGTTTGCCTTCTGGCAGGGCAAAAATATCCTCCGTGGTATAAGTGTCAAGGTTCAATAGTGGAAATGACATAATAAGCCTCCTTTCTGGGCAATGCCGGTATTAAGGGGTTTAGCGGCATTGTATGTTTGGTAATTACGTTTTGTATGGGCGGTTTTATGCCCTTGTATCTTGCTGTAAATGCCTGTCGGTATCTCTTGCCCCATACATGAAACGCCGGACTTCTTACATTAACAGAGAATGGTTTTCTTGCAAGGTTCAGCTTTTACATATCAAGCCGTTTGGCAATAGCCGAAAAGTCAATCTGGAAATCATCATAAATGCCAGCTTTGACGGAATCCTGAAAGGTATAATCCCCAATGTCCTCCGTTTCGAAATTATAAGCAAGGATACGGTTTTTTTCCGGGTCTACAATCCAGTATTCCCGGACGCCTGCGGTGCGGTATTTGAACAGCTTGGCATGGTAGTCCATGCGCCGGCTGCTGGGCGATACAATTTCAATTACCCAGTCTGGCGCGCCGTTGCAGCCCTTATCGTCCAATTTTCCCAAATCACAGATCACGGAAATATCCGGTTCTACATAGTTCTTATTGTCTTGGTTTAGGAATACTGCGAAAGGGGCAAAGAAGGGCTCGCAGGAACCGCCCTTTGATTTGATATAGGAATCAATGGCAGTAAATAATTCACGGGCTATAGTCTGATGTCTGCGGTTTGGCGGGGCCATCATGTAAATTTGCCCATCAATCAGTTCTGCCCGCCTGCCTTCCGGCAGGGCAAAAATATCCTCCGTGGTATAAGTGTCAAGGTTCAATAGTGGAAATGACATAATAGGCCTCCTTTCTCCCTAAACCGCCCCCGAATACTCATTCAGTATCTTCCGTTTCATATCAAACAGTTCATCCGACAAATCCACATACACCTCATGGGGGTTTGCAAACCGTTTCGTTTCATTCCAAAGGGTATTCTTCTCCTTCTCGCAATATGCCTGTATGTCCATTACTTCCGGCGTCTGGTAGACACATTCCCCTTTGTCAAAAACCTTCACCAGCAGTTCCCGCATGGTGTACGTCCCGCCCTTTAAGGTCGTCCGTTTCCAAGTTTCCAGCGAGTCAAAGAGCCGCAGGTTTTTGGAAGTGTCAAAGGTTTCGTCTGCAAGGCAGATGAGATCGGCTTTTATTTTATGGGTATCTTTGCCGTAAATCCGGTAAATGGTCTTGTTGCCGGGGTTGGTGACTTTTTCCGTGTTTTCGGAAAGCTTGATTTTCGGGACAAATTTCCCAGCCCCGTCTTGGATGGCTGCCAGCTTGTACACGCCGCCAAAAGCCGGGCAGTCCTTGGAGGTAATCAGGCTGGTGCCTACGCCCCAAGAGGTGATTTTTGCCCCCTGTGCCTTAAGGTTTTCAATCAGGTATTCGTCCAAATCATTGGATGCGGAAATCACAGCGTCGGGAAACCCTGCTTCGTCCAGCATGTTCCGCACGATTTTGGAAAGGTACGCAAGGTCGCCGCTGTCCATGCGGATGCCGTAAAAGGTGAGGGGGACGCCTGCTTCCCTCATTTCGGTAAATACCCGGATGGCATTTGGGACGCCGGATTTTAAGGTATCGTAAGTATCCACCAGCAGGATGCAGGCGGAGGGGTAGAGTTCTGCGTATTTTTTGAAAGCAGTGTATTCGTCCGGGAAACTCATAATCCAGCTATGGGCATGGGTGCCTTTTACGGGCACGCCGAACATTTGGCCGCAGAGCACGTTGGAAGTCCCGCAGCACCCGCCGATTACGGCAGCCCTTGCCCCATAGACCCCAGCGTCTGGCCCCTGCGCCCGGCGCAGGCCGAATTCCATGACCCCGTCCCCGTCCGCGGCATAGCAGACCCTTGCCGCCTTTGTAGCAATCAGGCTCTGGTGGTTTAAGATATTTAAAATGGCCGTTTCCACTAACTGGGCCTCCATCATCGGCGCAATCACTTTTACCAGCGGTTCCCGTGGGAAAATTACCGTGCCTTCCGGGATGGCGTAAATGTCCCCGGAAAACTGGAAAGTGCCAAGGTATTCCAAGAAATCTTCCTCAAAAATCCCAAGCCCCCGCAGGTACGAGATGTCTTCCCCGGAAAAATGCAGGCCCTTAATATATTCTATGATCTGCGCTAGACCGGCGCAGACTGCATACCCGCCGTTGCTGGGGTTTGTCCGGTAAAAGGCGTCGAAGACTGCCGTTTCATGGTTCCCAGCCTTAAAATAGCCCTGCATCATTGTCAATTCATAGAGGTCTGTCAATAGTGTTAAATGCTCCATAGTGCTGCTCCTTTTCCTGTGCATTGCCCATATTTTTTAAAAGTATAGCACATCTGTCTGGGAATGGCAAAACTTATTGCGCCTAAATATTTGTGTTTTCTTTGTGTTTTGCAGCCGTTTAGCACATCTATGCGGGAATGGCAAAATTTATTGCGCCTAAATATTTGTGTTTTCTTTGTGTTTTGCAGTTAGATACCTTTTCATTTCAGGAAAAATGTGCTATCCTTAGTAATTGTGAAAGTTGTAGTGTTTCATATTATAAAGGAAAGGTAAAGGCTTTATGAAGAAAAAATTAATGTTGCTGCTATGCGCAGTATGTGCAGCGGCTCTTTTTAGCGGCTGCGGGACAGGCAAAAAAGAAAATGATAGCAAAAAGGAAACTACAGAAGAAGCAGAAGGCACAGAGGGGAAGGCAGAACCCATTCAATATAACGCGGACGAATATGTGGAACTGGGGGAATATACGGGGCTTACCATCAGCCTTGGTTCCTATGATGTGACGGACGAGGAAGTAAAGGAGCAGGTGAACGCTTCGCTGGCTGACTACCCCGTGTACGAAGATTTGGACAAGGATACCGTGGAAGAAGGGGATTTCGTCAATATTGACTATGAAGGGTTAAAAGACGGCGTGGCGTTTAACGGCGGGACAGCCCAAGGCGTAGTCCTTGAAATTGGCTCAGACAGCTTTATTGATGGGTTTGAGGACGGCTTGGTTGGGGCGAAGGTAGGGGAAGAAGTGGCCTTGGACCTGACCTTCCCGGAAGGCTACCAAAATGAGGAACTGGCCGGGCAGGACGTGGTATTCAATGTGAAAGTGAATAAGATTGTTTCTAAATCGGTGATGACCTATGAACAGGCAGACGATGCATTTATCGAAAAAAATATGTCCTCCCAAGGCTACCATACGGTAAAGGACTTGGAGGAAGGCATCCGAAAAACGCTGGAAGAAAATAAAGCAGCCACAAAGAAAACAGAAACCCAAGCTGCGGTTATCAATAAGTTAAGGGAAGTATGCAAAGTAAAAAGTTTCCCAGACGGCCTCCTAGACCAGAGGATTAAGGAATACATGGAGCGGTTTGAAAGCAACCTGCAGGCAAGCTACGGCATTAAGGTGGAAGATTACCTGAAATCAACCAACACCACGGAAGAAGATTTCAACGAGCAGGTGAAGCAGCTTGTCACGGAAACTGTAGAAGGGGAGCTGATTATTTCAGCCATTGCCAAAAAGGAAGGCATAGAGGTAAAGGACGAGGAATTTGCAGAATATAAGAAAAATATTGTGGAAACTTATGGGTATGCAAACGAGGAAGCGCTGATTGGGCAGCATGGAGAGGAATATGTCAAGAACGTATTCCTGAGCGAAAAAACCGTGGATAAGATTCTGGAGAGCGCAAAAGTCACCTATGGGGAAAAAGATGCTTCTGACGATAGTGCAAAAGGGGAGGAAAAAACCCCTGCGGACGGCAGTGCAGAAGATGGAGGAAAGGAAACTTCTGAGGAGGGTACAGGGAAAGAAGAATCCTCAAAAGAATAATTTTAAGGCAAGTTTTCGCCCCGCAGTCCTGGGGCAGGAAGAATAAAAAAAGGAGAAAAGTTATGGAGTGGAAATTGACAAACATCAAAGACCTCTACCGGAGGAAAGAGGAATTCTTGGAAAAAGAAGTAACCGTCGGGGGCTGGGTAAGGAGCATCCGGGGTTCCAAAAATTTTGGCTTTATCGTCGTAAATGACGGGACATTTTTTGAGCCCTTGCAAGTCGTGTATTCCGATGCCCTTCCCAATTTTGCAGAAGTGGAAAAATTAAACGTAGGGGCGGCTATCATGGTAAGAGGAATGTTGGTAGCAACCCCCAAGGCCAAGCAGCCCTTTGAAATCCAAGCGGAGGAAGTGTTGGTGGAAGGCCAGTCCACGCCGGATTATCCCCTGCAGAAGAAGCGGCACAGCTTTGAATACTTGAGGACGGTATCCCATCTGCGCCCCCGTACCAATACCTTTGAGGCCGTGTTCCGGGTGCGTTCCTTAATCGCCTATGCCATCCACAAATTTTTCCAAGAAAGGGATTTTGTGTATGTGCACACGCCGCTGATTACCGGGAGCGACTGCGAAGGGGCCGGGGAGATGTTCCAAGTGACGACGTTGGATTTGGGGAATGTCCCCAAGGATGGGGAAGGCGCGGTTGATTTTTCCCAAGACTTTTTCGGCAAGCCCACCAACCTGACAGTAAGCGGCCAGTTAAACGGGGAAACTTACGCCATGGCGTTTAAAAATATTTATACCTTCGGCCCTACCTTCCGGGCAGAAAATTCCAACACCACAAGGCACGCGGCAGAGTTTTGGATGATTGAGCCGGAAATTGCTTTTGCGGATTTGGAAGATGATATGGCCTTAGCGGAAAGCATGCTGAAATATATCATCCGCTATGTGCTGGAACATGCCCCAGAAGAAATGCAGTTTTTCAACAGCTTTGTAGACAAAGGCCTGCTGGAACGGCTGAACCATGTGGTAAATTCAGATTTTGCCCATGTAACTTACACAGAAGCCATTGAAATTTTGGAAAAGAACAATGGAAATTTTGAATACAAGGTTTCTTGGGGGGCTGACCTCCAGACTGAGCATGAACGTTACCTGACGGAAGAGGTGTTCAAACGCCCGGTATTCGTGACCGACTACCCCAAGGAAATCAAGGCGTTTTATATGAAGCTGAACCCGGATGGGAAGACCGTTGCGGCCGTGGACTGCCTTGTGCCCGGGATTGGCGAGATTATCGGCGGCAGCCAGAGGGAGGACGACTATGGCAAGCTGTGCCAGCGGATGGAAGAGCTGGGGCTTAACAAAGAAGATTATGGTTTCTATTTGGATCTGCGCAAGTACGGCACGGCGCGCCATGCAGGCTTTGGCCTTGGGTTTGAACGCTGCGTCATGTATTTAACGGGCATGACGAATATCCGCGACGTGGTGCCATTCCCGCGGACGGTGAAGAACTGCGAGCTGTAATGGCATAGGTCTGCAGCTTGTCCCACATGTTTATGGGCAAGGAAGGGCTGCAGAATGTAAAAGCATAGATTTGCGGCGCGGTTTCATTCCCATGGGCATGGAAGAGTGTGGAATGTGGCCTAGGGATGTCCCGGCTGCGGAAAGGGGCAGAAGGGCTTTGCAGATGGGCAGGGTAGTAGCGATTGGGGCGCAGGATTTTGCGTCCATCCGGGAAAACGGCTATTTTTACGTGGACAAGACAGGGTTTATCAAGGAATGGTGGGAAAATGGCGATGCAGTTACATTGGTTGCACGTCCCCGCCGTTTTGGGAAAACCTTGAACATGAGCATGGCAGAGCAGTTTTTTTCCAACCAGTATGCCGGCAGGGGCAGCCTGTTCGAAGGGCTTGCAGTTTGGGAAGAGGAAAAATACCGCAGGCTGCAAGGGGCGTTCCCTGTCCTCAGCCTTAGCTTTGCAGGGGTAAAAGGCAGGACATATGAAGATGCAAGGGAAGGGATCATCCAAAACCTGATAGACTTATATGGGAAATTTTCTTTTCTCCTCCAAGGGGATGTGTTAAGCCAGCAGGAACAGTCATATTTTACTTGCATACAAGGCGATGTTTCAGACACAGTAGCAGCTATGTCCTTGTACCGTCTGGCAATATGTATGTACCGTTATTATGGGAAAAAAGTAATTATCCTGTTGGATGAGTATGATACCCCTTTACAGGAGGCGTATCTCCATGGATATTGGGACAGGATGGCGGAGTTTATCCAAAGTTTTTTCAATTATGCCTTTAAAACTAACCCATATCTGGAACGGGGGCTTCTGACGGGGATTACCCGGGTTGGGCGGGAATCCATATTTTCAGACATGAACCATCTGGCCGTGGTTACAACTACCACGGAACGGTATGCAGGCTGCTTTGGGTTTACCCAGCAGGAGGTAAGGGAGGCTTTAGGGGAATATGGGCTTTTGGGCATGGAAGAAGGCATACGGGAATGGTACGATGGATTTTGCTTCGGCAGCTTAAAGAATATTTACAATCCATGGTCGGTCACATGTTTTCTAAAAGAGAAGAAATTCAAGCCTTACTGGGCAAATACGAGTTCCAATGCCCTTGTCAGCCGGCTTGTGATGCAGGGGACTGCACAAGTGAAAATGGCGATGGAGGATTTGCTGGAAAACCGCCCGTTAGTGGCGGCAGTGGAAGAGGAAACCGTGTTTGGGCAGCTGGGCAAGCGGGAAGATGCCATTTGGAGCCTGCTTTTGGCAAGCGGGTACCTGAAAGTAACAGAAAGCATTTTTGATGGGGACAATTATATTTACCATTTAGAACTGACAAATAAAGAGATTCGCCTGATGTTCCATCATATGGTGCGGGCGTGGTTTTCAGAAAGGGACGTCCCATACCGTGAGTTCCTTCAGGCATTCCTGCATGGGGATTTGGAATATATGAATGAGTATATGAACCAGATTTCCGAGGCGGTGTTCAGCTTTTTTGATACGGGGAACCAGCCTTCCGGCTGCAGCCATCCAGAGCGGTTCTACCATGGGTTTGTGCTGGGGCTGGTTGTGGAATTAGCAGGGGAATACCAGATTTTGTCAAACCGGGAAAGCGGCTTTGGAAGGTATGATGTAGTGCTGGAGCCCTTGGGGGACAGAAGGCGTAAGCCTGCTTATGTGCTGGAGTTTAAGGTCAGGAACCCGCGGAGGGAAAAAACGCTGGAAGACACGTTAAAGGCGGCCCTTGCCCAGATAGAGGAAAGGAAATATGACAGCGGGCTGGTTGCGGGCGGAATCCCAAAAGACCAGATTTGCCACTATGGGTTTGCATTTGAAGGGAAAAGGGTCCTGATTGGGTAAAAAGGCTTGTGGGAAACAGCCTAACCATGCTGTTTCCCACATAGGACACCATTTTATTTATGCTGTTTCCCTGCATAGGATTTCGTTTTATGGGATTCTGCCTGTTCCCACATCGGGATTCTGGGCAGCTGCTTCTTTTTCCAGTTCTGCGATTTCCTCCAAAAAGGCTTCTTGGATGGAACTATGGATGTCCTCCCCCAGCAAATGCATTTTTTCTGCCGGAACCATCCCTCCAGCCATGGAAGGGTGCCCGCCGCCGCTCCCCCAAGGGGCCATCACATGGGAAATCAGGCTGCCGGCGTGGATACGGTCCTGCTCACAGCGGACAGAAAAGCGGATGCCATTTGTCTGCATGGCATAAACCACTGCAATGTCCACCACATCCAGCGACAAAATAAAATCAGAAATTATGGCAATCAGCGCAGTGGCGCAGTGGAAGGGGATATAGGCAAACCCCGTGCCGCCAAAAATCTGGATATTCTGGATTGCCGCCCCATACGCCCGTAAATCGTCAAATTCCATGGTATTGGTATACATATGGTTGACAAGCCCCCAGTCGGCATGGGAGAACAGGAAGGTAAGCATTTCCGTATCCAGCAATGATGTCCCCCGGGTAAAATCAGCCGTGTCCATTTTTATCCCATAGGCCAGCGCAGCAGCGCATTTGGGCGAAATGGGGGTTTTCGTGCGCATGAAATAAGAAGCGATAATGGAAGAGCAGGCTCCCACCTGTTGGATATCCTGATACTGGTATTGGTATGGGAAAAAGACTGGGTGGTGGTCAATGCAGGCTACCTCATCCCCAACCAAATCGGTGACATTTTTATTTAATTTCTGGGAATCTATTAGCACAATCAGGTCTTTTTCCCCCATACTGGTAAGGTCGTTTTTGGAATACATGGCAATGCCGAAGGTGTCCAGCATCTTTTTTGCGCTGAGCCGGTCAATTTTTCCGTCGTAGCATAGGGATGCGGGGATACCGTGGTATGCTAGGAACTGCTGGAGGCCGAAGGCGCTGGCGATGGCGTCGGGGTCGGGGAAGTTGTGGGTTTGGATGTAGACGGTGTGGTTTTTTAGGATTTCTATTAGGTTAAATGGGTTCATTGGGGTGCTCCTTTTCTTTGGGTTATTTTTGGTGCAGGGAGGGCAGGTGGCAAAGTTTGGCTGCAGTTCCTAATATAAGCTGGCGAGGTGCGGGGAATGGGGCTGTGGGGAAGTTTATTGCAGGTAAGCTTTCCCTGAAAGGTCCCTTGTGTTATATCTCCCACAGGGTATGATGGACCCTGATAAGGGAAAAAATGAGGGAAACAAAATCACATAAAACATTGTAACATAAAATATGCGGGAATGGGTAAATTTCCGTAAGGATGTTATTGCATAGACTAAAATATAATGATGTGATTATGTAGACAGTGTAGCCCTGTGGCTACGCTGTTTTGCTGTTCTGGCTGGATTTCCTGTTTTGCATATGCTCTTGGAACAGTTCTTCCATTTCTTCTGGCGACGGCTCTCGGACAATGCCCACGCCATTATAATAAATTTCTAAACTCTGGCGGCGTTTGCCGTCAATATATTCTGGATTGGAAACGATAATCTTATCAATAAACTCATGTACGGTTTCGGGTGTTAATTCCGTAAGCTGCGTGACGTTTTTTACCCTGTCGATAAAACGCTGAAGACAGTCGCTTTTGTTTGTTTCGGTTTCAAGGTACTGTTCCATGTCGGGGATGGATGTTTTTAACTGTTTCTGCTCGTCCTCAAACGCCATCGACATGGTGGCAAAGCGTTCATCAGAAATTTTTCCGCTTACATTGTCCTCATAAATCTTCTGGATAAGGATGTCAATCTCTCTTACACGTTTCTTTGTCTTTTCAAGTTCCCTCCGCTTCATGGAAAGCTCCTTTTTCTTTTCCTCGCCGAAAGCAGCCATCTGCTTTCTGGCAAAATCCTTTTCAAAACTCTGCACATACCAGAATACCCGCTGCATGCTTTCCAATACAATCCCTGCCACGATTTCTTCACGGATATAGTGGGCAGAGCATACGTCAGAGTTTTTGCGGTAGCTGGAACAGAAAAAATAGGGATGCTGACGCTTGCTGTTCATTGCATTGTAATACAGTTTTTCCCCGCAGTCGGCGCAGTAGAGCAGTCCCGAAAACATACTGACAGTCCCGTGTCTGGTCGGTCTGCGGCGGTGTTCCCGAAGCTCCTGCACAAGCAGGAAAGTTTCTTCGTCAATAATGGCAGGGTGGGTGTCCTTAAATATCTGCCATTCCTCCTGCGGGCGTTCCAGACGTTTCTTGTTCTTAAAAGATTTGCTTGTGGTGCGGAAATTGATGGTGTCCCCGATATATTCCTGCCGTGAGAGGATATTCCCCACGGTGTCGGCTGACCAGCCGTATGGCACGGTAGACAGCCTGCGGTACGGTTTCCCGATTCTGCGCCAGTATGCCGTAGGCGTCATCACCTTGTCGGCTTTCAGCTTTTTTGCTATCTGTGTCGGTCCGAACCCCGCCACGCACATATCAAAAATCCGTTTTACAACTTCAGCCGCAGGCTCGTCAATAAGCCATTCTTTAGGGGTGTCTGGATTCTTTTTGTATCCAAATGGCGGGATGGTTGTAAGCGGCGTGCCCGACATTCCCTTATTGCGCAGGACATTCCGCACTTTCTGGCTTGTGTTCTTGGCGTGCCATTCGTTGAATAAGTCCTGCATGGGGACAAGGTCGCTGATGCCTTTTGCTGTGTCAATGTTGTCCATGATGGCAATATACCGCACGTCAAGACGCTCAAAATCTTCCTCTAATAACTGCCCGACGACAAGACGGTTGCGCCCAAGCCTTGAGTGGTCTTTGACGATAATCGTTCCGATTTTCCCCTGCTCGGCTAAGTCCATCATCTCCATAAAGGAGGGTCTTGTAAACGTAACTCCCGAAAATCCATCATCCACAAAGAAGCGGGGATTACGGAAACCGTTCTCTTTTGCATATTTATCCAGTATGGACTGCTGGTTTTTGATGCTGCCCGAAAGCCCGTCCTGCTCATCATCACGGCTTAAACGGCAGTATAAAGCTGTTATTTTTTCTGGCTGATTGCTCATATTTCTCCTTTCCACAGTCAGACATGATATGAATTGTAGGTGTCATCATCATACCATATCTGGCAGAATACTTCAATGCTTTAAAGCCTTAATTCAAATGCCGTTTATAGTTTTAGGAGAATGCGCTCGGCTTTTTCCTGAATGCTCTCAGAAGCGGCAGCGTTAAAATGGACATTGACTGTATAAACTGTGCCGTCTATCTCTTTCTGGAAATTAACAGGATGAGGATATTGCGACCTGCGAAACCATGCCAACCGTTCTTCTTTTGTCATGGATGCAAGGCAGTCCGTAATCCCGTCAATCATCTGACGGATGGTAGTTTCTTCTGAAAAATCTTCTTTTTCTGTATCGCTAAAAGGCTCATTCATCGTAATGATTCCTCCCTCCTGCGGTCTGTTTTGACTGGCTGTTTCTGTCGGCTTGACTGCTGATTTTCAATCGTGTCGTAGATTTGGTCTAAGCAGTTGTCGATATGGGCAGAGCGTTTCTCAATTCCGTCTGCATATTTCAGCCGCTTCCTAAGCTCCGTTATCTGCTCCGTCACGCCCTGTTTTTCGGCTCGGAGTGTTTCTTTTTCGGCTGGTAAAGCACGGCGTACCTTGTTCCGCAAGTGCTGGCGGTAGTCGATAAGTTTATTCATTTCGGTCTGGTTTTTCTCCCTGTCGGCGTGTAAGTCGGAGAGGGTAGAGATGTTATTCTTTGACATATACCGTACCTGTGCGGTAATCTCGTCCAGTTTCCGAAGCTCTTCTTTCATCAACGGGCTTGTCGGCTTGTAGTCCGTGCCTTTGGGGAATACCCCTAACTGATAGCACCAGTAGTAATATAATGCCAAAATCCCTGTGGTTTTCTGATGCGGTTTCCATGCGTTTTTATACTGCTCTGGCATATGCGGGGAGTAGGAAATCCTTGCTTTGTAGTTCCCATATCGGGAAGTCCCGCCTAAACATGACCGTATAAAATCGGGAGTCAGCCGCTCGTCAAGCGTGTCTAACCTTGTGAAATGCTTATACTGTGGCAGCTTCATCTTCCAATGACCGCCCGAAAAATCAACCTCATATCCTTTATCGGTAAGGTATTTCATCATGTGCTGT
>CAJTWA010000068.1 GCA_910580195.1 uncultured Lachnospiraceae bacterium | reverse complement strand
TTTTGCGCTTTTATGGAAAGTCATAGCTTCAAAATAAAATAGCACAACAGGTTAAGTTACTATATAGGACAGCTATTTTAAATTCGGCATTCAGAGTTGGGGGAGTGGTTACGCCACTTTTCTTAGGATATTTACACAGTCTGCTTTCCAAACTTTTCAAGGTACTCTTGTGCGGATTCAAATGTAATATTTAATTTATCCTGTAAACGTCTCAGAAGTTCGCCCTCGGAAAGCCCGAAGTCAATCCCTGTTTCAATTATGCCCTTGGCTGTGCCAATCTCCATGCCTTTTTCCATTCCCATTTCAATATTTTCCTGGTCACGCATCAACAATGTCATATACTCATGCCTCCATTCCCTGTTTTTCCGGGCATTTTCCACTGCCTCTTCCAGTTCATCCACGAATGGGTCTGCTGGCTTCTTCCCAGCCACATAATCCAAAAACGCCTTCAGCCTAGGGCTGACGTCATCCATAGTTCCTTTTGCGTTCAGGAATATCTTGGTCGTCCCATCCTTTAAAGAAACGCTTTTGTCTTCCTTGCAGATGTTCTCAAATGTATAAATGTGCCTGCCCATGCCGAACTGGTCGAACGGGCAGATAAAGATGATATAGCTTGGCTTTAACTTCTTGTACGGCTCGCCTTTGTCAATCATCTGCATGTCCAGCAGGCTTTGGTAATACCGTGTCCGTTTGGGCAGTTGACATGCCCACTTGCATTTCCACATCGTAAACAGTGCCTTTGCCGTCTTCTACATATACATCAAGCCGGACGCTTTTGGCGTCTATGTCTGGGCGTATTGCCTTCTGTGTTTCTGGGTATTCTATATGGTCTATCTTTAACCCCGGAAGTATCCTCTGTAAAAGCCCTTTGCACAGCTTTGGGTCCTGCATGATTTTCCCGAAGATAAAGTCGTTCGATATCTGCAATTCTTCCCATGCTGTGGCATTAGTCATATGTTTTTCCATTCTGTCCCTACCTTTCTTTGGTTTGAGTATATCATATCTGTAAAGACAGATAAAGGGGTATTTCTGCAATGGTTTGTGTCAAGTGTTCGTTGGCAATTTATCCCTTTATTTTTCTCAACGATGCTCTTTGAATTTTTTGTACCACAAACAAGCCCGCCGGCCTCTTCCATCTTCCTAGCAGAATGCCCCCGTAAATGTTTTCCTGGATGCTGTCTGCATTGCTTCCAGCAACGGCATATGGGCACGAATGGCCTCCACATACGGGCTTCCCTTCCCATCCTTTTTTGGGGCTTTTGCCGCATTTAACTGTTTTTCTTTCCACGCGTCCCAGCCCTCGTACATCGTGAACACCTTCATTTCCTGTTTCTTCATTTTTTTATGGTGCCCATCCTGCATGTTCAGCCAGACGCCGTCCTCCTTTATTTGTTTTTTAGCCATTAACATCATAAAGAAAAACTGTATGATTGGGAAGTAGAAATTTTCTCTGCTTCCCTTTTCTTTTAGGAATTATTCCTGTTTCTGCCAATAATAATTATACACTAACTTTTTAAACGCTTTCCGTTCCTCGGAGTCCTCATATTCCTTCCTTGGGTATGGCTGTGGGCGGATATGGGAATAGCCAGGGCCATGAAACAGACGCTGGCACTGCCTGACAGAGATTTGGACACCGAAGGTGTTGCTTATATAGGAAGACAGGCCTGGGACATTCCACACTTTGAAGCCAAAATTCTTCGGGTCGGACTGTATGGCGGAATCAATGACCGCACACTGCTCTGTGGAGAGCTTTGGCGGTCTGCCGGAACGTTGTCTTGATCTTAAGGCATCAAACCCCCGCTCATCGGCTGTTTTTACCCAACCTGTAACGGTAACCTTGCTTACGCCTGCCATGGTGCTTATCTGGGAAACGGGGCATCCGGACAGAGCCATATTTACTGCAAAAACCTTGAAATGAAACCTGGCTTCATCTGTTGACGACATAATGGCAGAAAAATAATTTCCAAATAAAAAAATTTTCAAAGCAAGGAGGAAAGATGTGGTATAATAGGGAAGTGGTGAGGTGAAAGTGGTTTTTCTTATGAAAGATATCCTATACCATGATACAAAGAAGATAAGTTTGGCATAATGAAGGGGCAATCCATCATGGAAAGAAATTTAACATCTGGCAGCGTGGCAAAAAATATCCTATATTTTTCACTGCCATACCTGCTTTCTTACTTTTTACAGACCCTGTATGGGATGGCAGATTTGTACATTATTGGGCAATTTAACGGGGTAGCCCAAATCACGGCGGTTTCCATTGGGAGCCAGGCCATGCATATGCTGACTGTTATGGTAGTGGGGCTGGCTATGGGCTCTACCGTGACAATTGGGAAGGCTGTCGGGGGAAAACAGCAGGAACAGGCTGCGGCTGCAGTGGGCAATACGGCTGTATTGTTCATGGGGGTATCCGTAGCTGCTACTGTTTTGCTGCTGGCATTTGTGGGGCAGATTGTGGGGGTGATGGCAACCCCAAAGGAGGCAGTTTCCGGGACGGTATCTTACCTTACCATCTGTTTTTTGGGCATCCCCTTTATTACGGCATATAATATTATCAGTTCCATATTCCGGGGGCTGGGGGATTCCAAAAGCCCCATGTATTTTATTGCAGTTGCCTGCGGGGCAAACATTGCGCTGGATTACCTGCTGATAGGGGCCTTCCATATGGGGGCGGCCGGGGCGGCGCTGGGGACTACGTTGTCCCAGACCATCAGCGTAGCAGTATCATTGGCTGCCATTTTCCGGGGAAAAACGGGGATTTCCCTGAAAAAACGCCATATCAGGCCGCAGCCGCAAATCATGGGGCAGATACTGAAAATCGGCATCCCCGTTGCATTGCAGGATGGGTTCATCCAGATTGCATTTATTGTGATTACAGTGATTGCCAACCAGAGGGGGCTGAACGACGCCGCTGCGGTAGGGATTGTGGAAAAAATCATTGGGGTAGTATTCTTAGTCCCATCCACCATGCTTTCCACGGTTTCCGCCCTCTCTGCGCAGAATATCGGGGCAGGGCAGCATGGGCGGGCGGCACGTACGCTTTGGTATGCGGTGCAGATAACGGTAGGGTTTGGGTTTGTGGTGTCTGTCTTGGTACAGTTTGCTGCAGAGCCAATCGTAGGCATTTTTACTGGGGATGCACAGGTTATCCTCTCTGGCGGGCAGTATTTGCGGGGGTATATCTGGGATTGCCTGTTTGCAGGGGTGCATTTCAGTTTTAGCGGGTATTTCTGCGCATATGGGATGTCGGGGATTTCATTTTTGCATAATTTCCTGTCGATTGTATGCGTGCGCATACCCGGGGCTTATTTTACGTCAGCATATTTTCCGCAAACTTTGTTCCCTATGGGGCTTGCCGCGCCGGGAGGGTCCCTGCTGTCTGTGGTAATCTGTGTTGGGGCGTTTTTGTGGATGCGGGGCAGCATTTGTAAAATCACAGAAAATGGCAATAAATTAAAATTTTAGGACTATACGAAAGAAAAACTTGTACATAACCAATTTCTTTGGTATAATATACATTACGAGTTTGCGTAAAATAAAATTTGGAGGTGTACATATGAAACGCAACGTTATTGTGGGACAATCAGGGGGGCCGACTGCGGCCATCAATTCCAGCCTTGCTGGGGTATACCGTACAGCCAAAGACCGTGGGGCAAATAAGGTCTATGGGATGCTGCACGGGATCCAAGGGCTTCTTCAGGAGCGGTACATTGACCTTTCCGAGCATATCACAAATGAGCTGGATGCAGAGCTTTTGAAGCGTACGCCGGCTGCATATCTGGGCTCTTGCCGGTATAAACTGCCGGAAATCCATGAGGATATGGGAGTTTATGAGAAGATTTTTGAGATTTTGGAAAAGCTTGACATAGAAGCATTTATTTACATCGGCGGAAATGATTCCATGGATACCATTAAGAAATTGTCCGATTATGCGATTATCACCGGGCAGACAGTGCGGTTTATCGGATGCCCCAAGACCATTGACAATGACTTGGCGCTGACAGACCATACGCCGGGCTACGGGAGCGCTGCAAAATACATTGGGACTTCCGTAAAGGAAATTATCTGCGACAGCTTCTGCTTGGAGTATGAGAAGGGCTTAGTTACCATTATTGAGATTATGGGGCGTAATGCTGGCTGGCTGACAGGCGCGGCAGCTTTGGCAAAAGGCGAGGACAGCACAGGCCCAGACCTGATTTACCTGCCTGAATTAGAGTTCGATATTGACAAGTTCCTTGAGAAAATCCGCAAGCTGCTGGAAAAGAAATCTTCCGTGGTAGTAGCAGTTTCGGAAGGCATTAAGGTAGCAGAGGGGAAATATGTATGCGAGCTTGGGAACAGCGTGGATTTTGTGGATGCGTTCGGCCATAAGCAGCTTTCCGGCACGGCAGCATATTTGGCAAACTTTGTAGCAGGGGAAATCGGCTGCAAGACCCGTGCCATTGAGCTGAGCACCTTACAGCGTTCTGCATCCCATTCTGCATCACGTGTGGATATTTTGGAGGCATATCAGGTGGGCGGCGCTGCTGTGAAGGCGGCAGACGAAGGCGACACTGGGAAGATGGTGGTGCTGGAGAGGATTTCCGATGACCCATACCAGAGCACAACTGCAGTCAAAGATGTGCATAAGATTGCAAATGACGAGAAACTGGTGCCAAGAAGCTGGGTAACAAAGGATGGCACATATGTCACCGACGAATTTGTAACTTATGTAAAACCGCTGATTCAGGGCGATGTATCACCAGTTATGGTAGACGGAATCCCGCGCCATCTGTATAAGCCGGGATTTCAGGAACAGCTTTAGGATAAGCTGGAAAAAAGAGGAAATGCCTATGTAGTGCAAAAAAGGCGGACTCCCGGAAGTATTTACGGTACATTCGGGGGTTCGCCTTTTCCAGAAGAAGTTATATCGGTATGGCACGATCAATATAAAAAGAAACGAGTACTCCGCTGAAACAAGAAAGCTGTACGGTCTTAAACTTATTTCCATAAAAATTGTACAATATAATGAAAAGGAAACTAAGAAACATGTATCAAGGAATTGATTTAAACAACATAAATTTGCATCTGGAACCTCCCACAGAGGAACCAGCACGCCAATACTATTTTATGGCAAAATGCCAGCAATGGGTGCAGGCATTTGAGCAGGAGCACAGCCGCCGCCCCACTTTTTTTACCCAGACCTTTGGCTGCCAGATGAATGCACGGGATTCGGAAAAGCTGTCCGGAATTCTGGAAACAGTAGGGTATGAAGAGGCAGGCAGCGAAGAAGCAGACTTTGTCATTTACAACACCTGCACAGTCCGGGAAAATGCCAACAACAAGGTCTGGGGGCGGCTTGGCTACCTGAACGGTTCCAAGAAGCGCAATCCACACAAGAAAATTGCATTGTGCGGCTGCATGATGCAGGAGCCGGAAGTCATTGAGAAAATAAAAAAGAGCTACCCTTTTGTGGATTTAGTATTTGGCACCCACAATATTTACAAGTTTGCAGAATTATTAGCGGCCTCCTATGGGCAGCAGGGGATGCTCATTGATATTTGGGAGGGCACGGACAAAATCGTAGAAGATTTGCCAGCGGAACGGAAATACTTTTTTAAATCAGGAATTAATATTATGTTCGGCTGCAACAATTTCTGCAGTTACTGCATTGTGCCTTATGTGCGCGGCCGGGAGCGCAGCCGGAGGCCGGAGGACATCCTCCATGAAATCGAATGTCTGGCAAATGACGGGGTTGTGGAAGTAATGCTGTTGGGACAAAACGTCAATTCCTATGGAAAGAACTTAAAAGAACCCATAACTTTTGCGCAATTATTGAAAAAGATTGAGAAAATCGAAGGTATTGAACGCATCCGTTTTATGACCTCCCATCCGAAGGATTTGTCCGATGAGCTGATAGAAGCCATGGGGAATTCGAAAAAGATATGCAGGCACCTCCACCTACCCCTCCAGTCCGGGAGCAGCCGCGTCCTAAAGGAAATGAACCGCCAGTATGGCAAAGAACAGTATCTTGCGCTAGTGGAAAAGCTGCGCCTTGCAGTACCGGACATTGCATTGACCACGGACATCATTGTAGGGTTCCCGGGGGAAACCGAAGAGGATTTCATGGAAACCATGGACGTGGTGCAGAAAGTCCGGTTCGACAGTGCATTTACCTTTATTTACTCCAAGCGGACCGGGACCCCGGCAGCAGCGATGGAGGGGCAAGTGCCGGAAAGCGTGGTAAAGGACAGGTTCCAGCGCCTTCTGAAGGAAGTACAGGAGATTGCCGCCCAGAAAGCCAAAGCCCTAACCGGGAAGGTTGAGCCTGTTCTGGTAGAAGAGGTGAATGGGCAGGACAATACGCTGGTAACCGGGCGTTTAAGCGGGAATTTTGTCGTACACCTGCCCGGGACCAGCGATATGGTAGGGAAAATCCTGCCTGTGAAGCTGAAGGAATGTAAAGGGTTTTATTTTTATGGTGAAGCGGCAGAATTCCCGCAGGGCTCTTAGTACCGCAATGGGCTTTTGCTTTTCAATACACAGGCAGTCCAAGGATTTCTATATTGCTGCCCGCTGTAGAGATAGTGCACTGACCGGATAAAGTGCTAGTGTACTAGCTGGGTTATATTCAGGCAGTGCACTAGGCTGTGAAACGAAAGGAGGCATCATGTATTCTTACCTGAAAGGTGAACTGGTTGAGGTTTCAGAAGATACCATTGTAGTGGAAGTGAACAACATTGGCTACAACATCCATATCCCGGCGGGCATGGCAGGGAATTTTGGCGGGACCGGCCAGACGGTTAAAGTCTATACTTACCTTCATGTAAAAGAGGAACGAATGGAACTGTATGGGTTCCTCACCCGGGATGGCCTTACCATCTTCAAGCTGCTTCTAGGCGTCAGCGGCATAGGCCCCAAAGGCGCACTGGCAGTTCTGGCCGTGATGTCCCCGGACGACCTGCGGTTTGCAGTGCTTGGGGAGGATGTAAAAGCCATTTCCAAGGCGCCGGGGATTGGCAGCAAGACGGCCAAGCGTTTAATCCTTGAGTTAAAGGACAAGTTAAAGTTAGAAGATGTACTAGAGCAAAACATGGCCGCCGCAGCCCCAGAACAGGCAAATTCCCTTTCCGGGGCAAAGAGCGAAGCAGTACAGGCGCTGGCTGCGCTAGGCTATTCCCCTTCCGAAGCCTTAAAGGCTGTAAACAGCGTAGAGCCATCGGTTGATATGGCCGTAGAGGAAATCTTGAAATGCGCCTTAAAGCAGATGTCATTTTTATAACCGCATAACCCGAAACTTATGGCATGTATGCTGAAACATAGACAGAAAGGAAACACCCATGGAAAAACGTGTCATTTCTACCCAGATTCAGGAAGAAGACCTGAAAATAGAAACCAGCCTGCGCCCCCAGAAGCTGGCAGAATACATCGGGCAGGAAAAAGCCAAGAAAACGCTGAAGGTATATATCGAAGCAGCCAAGCAGCGGGGGGAATCCTTAGACCATGTGCTGTTCTACGGCCCCCCGGGGCTTGGCAAGACTACGCTGGCAGGGATTATTGCCAATGAAATGGGCGTGCACATGAAGATAACCTCAGGCCCTGCCATCGGAAAGCCCGGGGAAATGGCAGCTATCTTAAGCGGCCTGCAGGAAGGGGACATCCTTTTTGTGGATGAGATTCACCGCCTGAACCGCCAAGTAGAAGAGGTGCTTTACCCTGCCATGGAAGACTATGTAATTGACATTATGATTGGGAAAGGCGCCACCGCCCGGTCCATCCGTCTGGATTTGCCCCATTTTACTTTGGTAGGGGCCACGACCCGGGCAGGGCTTTTGTCCGCCCCCTTAAGGGACCGGTTCGGGGTGGTGCACCATCTGGAATTTTACAACCCAGAGGAACTAAAGACCATTATCCTCCATTCTGCCAAGAAACTTGAAGTAGAAATCACGGAGGAAGGGGCATTTGAGCTGGCAAGGCGCTCAAGGGGCACCCCAAGGCTTGCCAACCGCCTGCTGAAGCGTGTGAGGGATTTTGCACAGGTAAAATACGATGGGAAAATTACCATGGAAGTAGCCGTATTTGCGCTGGATTTGCTGGAAGTGGACAAATATGGGCTGGACCAGAATGACCGGAATATCATCATGGCTATGATTGAAAAGTTCCAAGGGGGCCCGGTAGGGCTGGACACTTTAGCTGCCTCCTTGGGGGAGGACGCTGGGACGATTGAGGACGTATATGAGCCATATCTGGTAAAAAATGGCTTTATCAACCGGACGCCCAAAGGCAGGGTTGCCACCGATTTTTCTTATAAACATTTTGGAATTTCAAAATAGTGTTTGTTTTTCCATGGAAATCAGTTATAATGGAGAAAATGGCAGGGAAGCCAAAATCCCAGAATATTTGATGGCCCGGCTTTTCCGTTGCAGCCAGAAGGAATGGCAGGCCAAGGCAGGAGAGGAAAAAGTATGTCAGCGAAAACCAGCGCCGATGTGTTGATTGGCGGAAAAATTTACACGTTAAGCGGTTACGAAAGTGAAGAGTATTTGCAGCGGGTGGCAAATTATATCAATGGGAAAATAAATGAATTTGACGAAATGGAGCAGTTCCGCCGTTTTCCGGGGGAAATGAAGGCCACATTAGTGGAACTGAACATTGCCGACGATTATTTCAAGGCAAGGGAGCAGGCCGAAAAGCTAGACCAAGACGTAAAAGAGAAAGACCGGGAGATTTATGAGTTAAAGCATGAATTAATTTCCTTAAGGATTAAGGCAGAAAGCAGTGAAAAGACAGCTTCTGAACTGGAAAAGGAAAACCGGCAGCTCCTGTTACATAAGGCAAAATTAGAAAATGCGCTGGAAGATGCCTTGCTTGGGAAAGTAAAAGGGCAGGTGCTGCCCCAAGGCCAAAGCTCTGGCAAGCAGCAGCCAGGCCAGAAGAAAAACAGTGGGAACCAGCCAAATGGGGGAGCATCTAAGGAAGGGCAGCAGGATGGGCTCCCTGCGGGCCAGCTAAGCCAAGAAGCCGGGCAGAAACCATCCGAGGGGCAGAAAAATAGGCAGATGCTGTCCGAAGGCCAAGGGACTGGGCAGAAACCATCCGAGGGGCAGAAAAATAGGCAGATGCTGTCCGAAGGCCAAGGAATAGGGCAGAATTCAGGGATAGGCCAAGGAATAGGGCAGAATTCAGGGATAGGCCAAGAGGAAGGGCAGGCAAGCCAAGAAACTGGGCAGCCGCCATCCAGCCAAAGAGGCAAGGATTGGCCGGGGAGCGGGGCTGGGCAGAGCCATCCAGCAAGGCAAAGCTTTGATTCCGGAGAGCAGCCATTTTCAGGGCAAGCCCAGCCAACTGGGCAAGGCTTTGGTTCCGGGAACCAGCCATCTTCAGGGCAAGCCCAGCCGGCACATCAGGGGCCGGATACAAGAAACCAAAGCCAACGGACAGGAGAGCATGGATGAGAGAGGTATCGGGATGCCAAAATTAAAAATCATTCCGTCTGAAAGAGGGATGGCTCAGGACAAGTCATGTTGTTTGAGCCATCTTTCTTTGGAGGAGGGCTTAAGATGCACCAAAAGATAGAGAAGAAGGTGGAACTCCTGTCACCCGCAGGCTCTTTTGACGCCTTAAAGGCGGTGGCAGAGGCCGGGGCAGACGCAGTGTATGCAGCGGGGCAGAAGTTTGGGGCAAGGGCATATGCCGCGAACCTTACAGATGAAGAATTACTTGAGGCGATTGATTACCTTCACCTTAAGGGGAAATGTTTTTACCTTACGGTAAATACCTTGCTGAAAGATCCAGAAATCCGTGAACTTCAGGATTACCTTAAACCCCTTTATGAAGCCGGGCTGGATGCGGTGATTGTGCAGGATATGGGCGTGCTCCATACTGTCCGGGAGCATTTTCCGCTCCTGCCCATCCATGCCAGCACCCAGATGGCAATTACCGGGGCGCATGGGGCAAAATTAATGCTGGAGGCAGGATGCAGCCGGATTGTTACGGCAAGGGAACTGTCCTTGGAGGAAATTGCCCATATCCACGCAGAAACTGGGGCAGAAATAGAAAGTTTCGTCCATGGGGCGCTGTGCTACTGTTATTCCGGCCAATGCCTGTTAAGCAGCATGATTGGGGGCAGGAGCGGCAACCGGGGCAGATGCGCCCAGCCTTGCCGCCTGCCTTACCGCCTGTCTGGCATGAAGGAAGGGCCTACCAAGGACCATCAGGGGGAATACCTCTTAAGCATGAAGGATTTGTGCGCAATAGATTTGCTGCCCCAGCTTATCGAAAGCGGGGTCTATTCCTTTAAAATCGAAGGCAGGATGAAACAGGCAGAATATGCCGCAGGCGTCACCAGAATTTACCGGAAGTATCTGGACCAGTTAACGTTAAGCCCGGATCAGGAATACAGGGTTGCGAAAGAAGACAGGGAACAGCTTCTGGATTTGGGGAACCGCTGCGGGTTCACAGATGGATATTTTACCAGAAGGAACGGGAAAGAGATGGTTACTTTTACCAAGCCTTCCCATGAAAAAGGGAAAAGAAGCCTGAAAGCGCCCAAAACAGGGAAAGGGGATAGGGCCTTAAAAGGCCAAGAGCTAGAAGAAACTGGCTTAAGGGAAAGGCAGGTGCAGCTTAACGGGCTCGAACCTGAGGGGGCGAAAGAAAAAATAAAAGGAATCTTAAGGCTTTATCAAGGAACGCCTGCCCAACTTGTGGTACAATATAAAGATATCCAAGTAGAAGCTAACGGACAGCAGGTGCAGCCAGCCTTAAAGCAGCCCTTACTTGGGCAGGCCGTTATAGAAAAAATGCAGAAAACAGGGAATACGCCGTTTGAATTTGAAGAATTCCGTCTGGAAATGGATGAAAATGTATTCCTTTCCGTAGGGGCGATAAACCAGCTCCGCAGGGAAGGGATGGAGCTTTTGCAAGAGGAAATCTTGAAAAAGTACCGAAGGCCTGCCGGAACTCCAGAAGTGCAGCAAGGAGAAGCCTTAGAAAACTACCGAAGGCCTGCTGGAATCCCAGAGGTACAGCGAGGAGAAGCCTTAGAAAAGAACCGTAAACCTGCTGGAACTCCAGAGGTGCAGCAAGAAGTACACAATAAGTTAAAGGGACATTTAAATTTAAAGGAAAACTTAGGGCTCCGCATTTTAGCAGGAACACCGGAACAATTCCAAGCCGCTCTGGGCCAGCAGGGGGCAGCCCGGATTTATCTGGAATCCTCTGCGTTCCCCCGGGTTTCCCTGCCCCAGCAGTTCAAGGGGCTGGCAAGGAAGGCACAGGGCTCTGGGAAAGAATGTTACCTTGCCTTGCCCTATGTGTTCCGTATGGAAACGGCCCGGTGGTTTAGCGGGAATTGGCAGGAAATTGCAAAGGCAGGTGCGGACGGGTATCTGGTAAGGAATTATGAAGAAATCCAATTTTTGAAGGAAATGGGGGTAAGCCCGGAATGTGTGCAGGGAGATTATGGCATATACGGTTATTCTAAGGAAGCCTTACAGGGGCTGTCCCAGTTTCCTTTCCGGCAGCGCACCCTTCCAGCAGAACTGAACTTTAAGGAATTAAAAGGCATCGGCTGCGAAGGAGGGGAATTGGTTGTGTATGGCTACCAGCCGGTGATGGTAAGCAGCCAGTGCCTTTGGAAAAACACTTCCGGCTGCACCCATAAATCAGGCATTTCCTACCTGAAAGACCGTTTTGGCAAGCAGTTCCCTGTGCAGAGCCAATGCGGGGACTGCTATAATATCATCTATAACACAAGCCCGCTGTCGCTGCTGCACCATTTGCCGGAAATCCGGACCCTAAACCCAGCCGGGGCAAGGCTTTCCTTTACAGTGGAAAGCAGGGAAGAAACAGAATATGTGTTGGCATGTTACAGGAAAGCAATTTCTTCCCATACAGCCAGCGGGGAAAAATACTTTGAAGAGTATACAAACGGCCATTTTACCCGCGGCATAGAATAAACGTTGGGAAAAATTGAATGAACAATGAGGAGTCTAATAGTTTATGGTACATTTAATTACTGAATTATCCAAGTATACAATGATTTTGCTGTTTGCGCTCTATACTTGGCAGTGTTACTCTGCGCTTGGCAAAAGCGTGGACGCAGAAGAGAAGGCATGGAAATTCCAAAAGCAGGTGTTTTATATGTACCTGTTCCATTTCAATGCCTATGCGGTTCTGTTCTTATCCACGAAAAACCAAGATTTGCTGAAATTTTATCTGGCGCAGGTGCTGTTCTTTGCCGCGGTGCAGGTATCCTATGGGATTTTTTATAAACGGGTATCGAAGCTGGTGGTGAACAACATGTGTATGCTGATGTGCATTGGCTTTGTCATCCTAACCCGGCTTTCCTATGAACATGCGGTAAAGCAGTTTGTAATCGCCATCATTTCCATGGTTGCCACAATGCTGATCCCCTATTTTATCAGCCGCTGGAAATTCGTCCGCAGCCTTACTTGGATGTATGCGCTGGCCGGGATTACCCTCCTTGGGGTGGTGGCAGTACTGGGGGCGGTGTCCCATGGGGCAAAGCTATCCTTTTCAGTGGCCGGGATAACGGTGCAGCCTTCGGAATTTATTAAAATTATATTTGTTTTTTTTGTTGCGTCCATGTTTTACGAGTCTACTGAGTTTGTGCAGGTAGTAAAGGCAACGGCCGTGGCTGCGCTGCATGTGGTGATTCTGGTGCTGTCCAAAGACCTTGGGGCTGCGCTGATTTTCTTTATTGCCTATATGGTCATGCTGTATGTGGCAACCCGGAAATTATATTATTTTGCCGGCGGGCTGCTCTGCGGTGCGGCAGCGTCCGTTGTGGCCTATTTCCTGTTTAGCCATGTCCGCGTCCGGGTAGTGGCATGGCAGGATCCTCTTGCCGTCTTTGAACGGGAAGGGAACCAGATTTCCAATTCCTTGTTTGCCATTGGGACAGGGGGGTGGTTCGGCATGGGGCTTGGCCAAGGGATGCCTTACAAGATCCCAGAAGTAAAACAGGATTTTATTTTTTCTGCAGTTGCAGAAGAACTGGGCGGGATTTTTGCCATCTGCCTGATTCTGGTCTGTGTGAGCTGCTTTTTGATGTTTTTAAATATTGCGATGCAGATAAAGGATTTCTTCTATAAATTAGTGGCGCTGGGGCTTGGGACCATTTACGGTTTCCAGATTTTCCTTTCCATTGGGGGCGATATTAAGTTCATTCCCTCCACAGGGGTTACGCTGCCCCTTGTCAGCTATGGGGGGAGCTCCCTGCTCAGCACGCTGATAATTTTTGCCATTATCCAAGGGCTGTACCTGCTGCGGGAACGGGGGGAAGAGGAGCCTGCATCCCAAAAGCAGCCGGCAGGCCCTAAGGAGCTTGCGGGGGAAGGCGGCAGGAGGCCTAGGAAAAAAGCGGCTAGCCCTAAGGATGCAGAACCGGAACACAGCAGACGGCCGGAAAGGGCGATAGGGACTGGGGCTGGAACCCCCCAAAACCCCAGCGCCCGGGCGCCAGAAGGGATGCCGGAAAAAGCGGGCGGGAATTTCAGGGGAACCCAAGGGCTGGCGGAAGGAAGAAGTTCCAGTATTCCGGGGAGGGCTAGTTGGGATGTTAAGGGGACCCAAGGGCAGTATCCCGGAATTTCCAGCGAGCTTCAGGAAATAGAACGGGGGCTGACTCGGGAGCTTCAGGAACTGGAATTAGAGGAACATGCCTTCCGGGCGGCTCAGCCAAGGGACCAAAAGCCCCTTACAGCGGAATACAGGGCAAGCAGCCTGCATGATCCGCTTACCGGAAATGCCCGTGTGGAAAACCCTTCTGCAGAGCATAGGGCAAACCCAAATGGCAGTACTCCGGAAGGAAACGGGAAAAAGAAACGCTTAGGCAGGAAAGGAGGGATTTCATCCCATGAGAAAACCATCCACGGGACGAAAGTCCATGACTTCGACTGACCCCGACAAAAAAAACAACCGGGAATTTGCCGTAATCACGTACTTATTTGTAGGGATATTTATCCTGATGATGGGATATTTTGCCTATTTTCAGGTGTTCCTCAGCGAAGATTTCATCAACAGCCCCTATAATGCAAGGCAGAATACCTTTGCGGAGCATGTGGTGCGCGGGGAAATCCGTTCTGCAGACGGGAAGGTGCTAGCCCAGACCGTGGTAGGGGAGGATGGGAGCGAAACAAGGTATTACCCATATGGCAGCATGTTTGCCCATGTGGTTGGGTTTGACAGCAATGGGAAATCGGGTGTTGAATCCTTCGGGAATTTCAGCCTGCTCCGCTCCCATGCCTTTTTTCTGGAACAAGTAATAAACGGCCTGCAGGGCCAGAAAAATTTCGGGGACAACATTGTGACGACCTTGGACTACGGCCTGCAGGAAACGGCGTATCAGGCTTTAGGCGAAAACCGGGGGGCAGTCATTGCCATGGACCCTTCTACGGGGAAAATCCTTGCCATGGTTTCCAAGCCGGATTTTGACCCAAATATCATCAGCGCAGAGTGGGAAAGCATTATTTCCAACACAGACAGCGACAATTCTGTTTTGGTGAACCGGGCAACCCAAGGGCTCTACCCGCCCGGGTCCACTTTTAAGATTTTAACAACGCTGGAATATATCCGGGAACATCCCAATTATCAGGAATATTCCTATGAATGTACCGGCAGCATTGCCATGGAGAACACGGAAATCCACTGCTACGACCATGCAGTCCATGGGACGGAAAATCTGGAAACTTCTTTTGCCAAGTCCTGCAATACCTCCTATGCCAATATCGGCTTGGGGCTGGACAAGAAGGCATTCCGGCAGCTTTGCGAAGATCTTCTGTTCCAGAAAGACCTGCCCATTTCCTACCCATCCAACAAAAGCAGCCTTGCGCTGACGGAAAACTCCAATTCAGACGAGGTGACGCAGACGGCCATTGGGCAGGGGAAAACGCTGGTGACGCCCATGCATATGGCAATGATTACCGCAGCCATTGCCAACAAGGGCATCTTGATGCGCCCCTATGTGGTGGACCATACGGAAAATTATAAAGGGGTTACGGTGAAAAGCTATACGGGCTCCCAGTATGGCCCGCTGATGGCAGAGGAAGAAGCCGCAAAGCTTCAGGAATTTATGTCGCTGGTAGTCAGCGAAGGGACTGGCTCAAAGTTAAGCGGCCAGTCCTACCATGCAGCCGGGAAAACAGGTTCCGCAGAATTCAGCAATGACAAGTCCGAAAGCCATGCATGGTTTACCGGGTATGCCTCCACAGAGGATAAGGGAACGGTTGTTGTCACCGTCATTGTGGAAAAGGGCGGCGCTGGGAGCACGGCCGCAGTCCCCATTGCAAAACAGGTCTTTGACCGGTATTTTAATCAATAGCAGAAACTTCTTGCAAGAAAATGGAAAAAGGGGTATACTAGTTTCAAAGTTCTATAAACCACATCAGGAGGTATTGCAATGATTGAAGCAACAAGTTGTGGTGGTGTGGTAATATTTCGCGGAAAGATTTTGCTTTTATATAAGAATTATAAAAACAAATATGAAGGCTGGGTACTCCCCAAAGGGACTGTGGAGCCGGGCGAAGAGTATAGGGACACGGCGGCAAGAGAGGTGCTGGAAGAAACGGGGGTAGATGCCTCTATCATCAAGTATGTAGGAAAGAGCCAGTACACGTTTACCGTGCCGGACGATACGGTGGAAAAGGACGTACACTGGTATCTGATGATGGCAGACAGTTATTACAGCAAACCACAACGGGAAGAATATTTTGTTGATTCAGGATACTATAAATTCCATGAGGCCTACCATTTGCTCCGGTTTGCCAATGAGAAGCAGATACTGGAGAAAGCATACAATGAATATCTGGATTTAAAGAAAAGTAATCTTTGGGGCAACAGAAAATATTTCTAAGCCCTGCCCCAGCGGGCAGGAAGTTTGGGCTACTAAGGGATCAGCGCAGCCTTTTGTTTCCTTGTTTTCTATTCAGGGGGCACACGTATCAGCCAAATGATTTTGCTATTTTAGGGAAGAATGGGAACTTGCCGGCAAATCTTTGGCTTATGGGTGCGGGCGGGCAGGCAGCGGGTTTTGGGCAGCCCCGTACACAAGAAGAGGCGCTCAGGGCAAGAGTGCCTTTTCTCTTATCTTATAGGAAATACCGTGCCACTGTGAAGTGATGAAGTTCATGAATTTCCT
>CAJTWA010000067.1 GCA_910580195.1 uncultured Lachnospiraceae bacterium | reverse complement strand
GCGGACGGCAATTGCGGGCGGCTCTCCCTCACACAAACTGGGCAACGTTCCGGCGAACTAACTGCTAACTCCGACTAAGGGATTTCAGGAAAGCCTTCATCCCTAAGTCTGCGTAAGCAGTGGATTTCGCCTCCACTAAGGGCGCCCATGAACCGTTTGCTTAGAGGGAGAGCCGCCCGCAATTGCCTGTGTATTGGAAGAATTCTCTTTTTATGTGTTTCAAAAATTAAATTATAATTATATATTTGAATTTATCCAAAATCTGGTATGTAACGTGTTTATGGGAAATTTCTATGTCACAGTACTGCAAACTTTCCGTTATATAGTTCTAATTCTTAATATTACTACCATTTTCTATAAAATTAAATATAAATTTTAAAAATATAGAAATGCAGCAGATAAAGAAATTTCTTCCAATCCTTTTCCTTCTAAAATTATAGCATTTATCCCCATAATCTTTCCTCTTGGATTCCCCATCTGATATAAAACAAAAACATATTATCTAGGATATAGATTACATCATCCTTCCACTCCAAAACTTGGTAATGGCTTCCTTGCTGTTCCAACATCTTCTGCCAGTTTTTTAAGGAATCTTTCACTTTCTTTGGCTTTATCATACTGCCGCCTGTATTCCGTTTCATTCTTTCCATCAACTCCTCAATCCCTAATTCTACTAATGGAGGGTTGTCCGCCAGTATTTTTAAAATCAAGCCATAAATATCCTGTTGGCTTCCATCCTTAAGGGTATATTTTAACCTTTGCTGCCCCCGGGTCGATGGCCCTGCTTTTAATATCCGCACAACATCTTTATATGGCAGGTTCATACAGGTGAACCTACAGCTTTCTTCTATGGCCGCCTCTGTAATTTTTTCAATTTTTTCTGGCAAAAGCCCTATATTAAGGCAAATTGACTGCATGAGCTGCGGGGAATGGATACTTTCTTCTGCCATTTTTTCCGTGAACATTTTCCCCACTTCCATGTCCAATTCAGAGAAGCCTTTATTTGCAATCCGCATCAATTCTTCTTTCTTCCATGGTTCTATCTCAATAATAGAAATTCTGCCAGTTAAATCCGGATTTAAACGGATTGCGTCATCAGAGCGGTATGGCAATGAAATTACGGCTGCTTTGAACCCGGAGCGTATCACTTCTTTGAGCTGGCATGCAATATCGTACTGTATTTCTGGCGGCGCATAATGGAAATCATCTAAAACAAGGACTTTTTTATGTTCCCTGAAGTATTGGATGACCCTGTCTTTTGTAGCAAAATAATCTTTTGTAACTATTGTGGATCTTTGTTCACTGTCAGAACAAGACGATGTTTCTTGGCTGATTTTCGCCGTCATGGAAACACCTATTTTTTTTCCGATTCCAGACCAAAAATCGTGCTCCTTGGAAAAATCATTTCCTGACATAGAAACCATATTGCTTCTTCCAATTACATTTTCACACAATACTGTTTTTCCAATTTTTGAAGGCCCTACGATATACGTTAAATATCCTTCCACAGAAAGGCTCTGTTTTAAACGCTCTTCATAAGTATACCTTGTTCCGCTTGAACGCCTTGATACATAAGTCATTTGCGGATATGTCCCCGGCTTAAATACATCAGAAAAATTTTTACCCATAATAGCACCCCTTTTCCAGCTTATATGCCTAATATAACATATTCATCCCCCTTTTCATACCTTTATATCTTATTTTCCGAAAAAAAATGATAAAAAATGAAGACGGAGCAAACCTACACCTACCTTCCGCCGCCGATATCCAGCAGTTCTGGGCAGGCGCCCCTCCCCTGCAAACCATATAGGGACGCCCTTAATGGAGGTGAAATCCACTGCTTACGCAGACTTAGGGATGAAGGCTTTCCTGAAATCCCGAGGAAGAATCCAAAAATAGCTTTGCCAAATTGCGCTGGATATTTCTTCGGGTGTGCAGGGCAAAAAACGGAGGCATAGTGGGCTATGTTGAGTATTTTTGCCCTGTGCAACCGGAGGAATAGACAAGCAAGGTGGGAAAGCTATTTTTGGATTCTTCCGTAGTCGGAGTTAGCAGTTAGTTCACCGGAATGTTGTCCCGTTTGCAGGGGAGGGGCGCCTGCCCAGAACTGCGTCCCCCTCGCCAGCCAGCCCCAACCTCACGAATACTGGTATTTCAGCCTCCTCCCCTCCAGCCACTTCAGCACCCAATAGGGGTTCACGCTAACCTCTTCCCCCTTCCCATCTTCAATATAAATCCCCAAATGCAAATGCACCGCGAACTTCCCTACCGTCCCTTCTTCTTCCCCATACCCGCTGTCCCCCATGAACCCGAGCAGTTCCCCTGCCTTTACCTCATCCCCTTCCTCGAATTCCTCTGCATAGTCATAGAGGTGCGCATAGTAGAAATACCCGCCGCTGGGGGCGCGGATTCCAATCCGGTAGCCGCCCAGCTTCAGCCAGCCTACTTTTTCCACAACCCCATCTGTGATGCTGACAACCGGGTAATGCCCCCGCTGGTTAAAGGAGGCCATAATGTCCGTCCCTTCGTGCCCCCGGTTCCCGCCGAAGCTGCGGTCGAACATCCATGAATTTTCAAAAGAGGTTTCCAACGTGCTGTCCTTTCCGGACAAAGGGATGGGGAAATAGGCAATGTCCTCCCAGATAGCCTGTTCTGCCTTTGCCAGTTCCCGGGCTTTGGGGGCTTGGTATTCGTAGAGCAGGTCCAAGTAATCCTCCAATTCCCGCTGCCCGCTGTCCCCGGTAGCAAGGTAGCCAAGGAGGTAATCGTATCTGGAATAGCCAGAATCCTGTTCATAGCTGCAAAAGGACTCAAGGTGTTCTGCTGGGATTTCCTGCTGGCGCAGGAGTTCTTTGGTGTCATTCCCTTCCAAAATACGGGCAACCTTGGCTGCCTGCTGTAAATTGCCCGTAAGGGAAACAATGAAGCAGACCATGGCAGCAAGGGCTGATAAGCATATCCATAACTGTTTTTTCATGAAAATTCCTTTATTACACAATTTCATCATCAATAGAATGTATATGCAAAAACAGCAGCCATTAATCCTGCCTTTCAGGAATTTAAGGTTCCCCGCTATTTTGAACATTTTAAGGACTCCAGCAGCAATTTTGAGGTTCCCGCTATTTTGAACATTTTGAGAGCTCCAGCAGGAATTTTGGGGTTCCCGCTATTTTGAGCGTTTTAAGAACTCCAGCAGCAGTTTCCAGACTTTTTCCGTAGAGGAAATGCTTAAGCGTTCCTGCGGGGTATGGATGTCAAAATTATCCGGGCCAAAGGAAATGCAGTCCAGATTTTCAATTTTCCCGGAGAAAATCCCACATTCCAGCCCAGCATGGATGGCTTCCAGCCTAGGCTCCTCTTGGAACAGCTCCCGGTAAGTGCCCGCCATCAAGTTCCGCATGGAGGATTTGGCCCGGTATTCCCATGCAGGGTAATCCCCATGGATGCCCACCTCGCCGCCAAAAAATTCTGTGATAAAGGCAAGGCGGCTGGCTAATTCATATTTCCGGCTGGTGACGCTGCTGCGGATGGCAAAGCACAAGGTAAATGCATCCTCTTCCAGCTTCATAATGCCCGGATTCAGGGATGTTTCCACCAGCCCTTCGATTTCCGTGCTCATATGCTGGACGCCCCAAGGCATGGTGCGCAGCAGGAATAGGATTTTCGTCAGGGAAATGCCGTCCACTGCTTCTTCGGGGCTTTCTGCCAGCTTTCTGCAGCAGATTTCCAGCCCGGGGTCGGAACTGCGGTACTCGTTTTTCAATGTTTTGCAGATATCATCCGTTTTCGAAAGCAGAAGCTGCCCGTCATCTTCCTGCGGCAGAAGGAGGACCGCCCTTGCCTCCCTTGGGATGGCATTGTCTTTCAGGCCGCCGGAAAGGGATGCCAAGGAATAGTTAATCTCCTGCCCCAATTCATACAAGGCACGGCCTAAAAGCATCACGCCATTCCCACGCTCTTTGTGGATTTCCCCGCCGGAATGGCCTCCAAGGAGCCCGGACACCGTTATCTCATAAGCCGTGCCCTCCGCTGCTGCCCACGAAACGGGGATTTGGCAGTCTGCCCGCAGGCCCCCGGCGCAGCTTGTCAGGAAAACCCCTTCCTCGTCGGAATCAATATTCAATAATTTCCGGCCTTTCAGCACGGACAGGTCAATGGACTTTGCCCCCAGAAGCCCTGTTTCCTCGTCTACCGTAAGGACAATCTCCAGCGGCGGGTGCTCTAAGCTCCCGTCCTCTAACAGCGCAAGGGCATAGGCGACGGCAATCCCGTCATCCCCGCCAAGTGTCGTCCCCTGTGCCCGGAGGAAATCCCCGTCAATGAAAAGCTTAAGCCCATCCTTTTCAAAATCAATGTCCACATGGCTTTCCTTTTCACATACCATGTCCAGATGGCCTTGGATGATGATGGGCTCGGAGTTTTCATACCCTTTGGAGCCATCCTTGAAAATGATGATGTTGTTGCTTTCATCCTGCACCCATTTTAAGTTATGCGCTTTTGCAAAGGACACGCAGTAATCGCTGATTGCCTTTGTGTTCCCGGAACCATGGGGAATCCCGCAGATTTCCTCAAAATAGAAAAATACCCTCTTAGGCTCTAAATTTTCACAAATTCCCATTCTTGTCACCTATTCCTTTCCTTTTGCTCTGGCTTTCGCTGCAATGGAACATGCTGCCAGTTCCACGGAGCCAATTCCTGTTTGTTTTGGTATATTTATCCATCCGGCTCATAAAATGAACTATGAAAAAAATCATGTACATATTTATTTTGCTAGGTTTTTTACTTTATATCCTCCTATTCCCGGAAGACGCCGTAAAGGCCGCTGCTTTGGGGCTGGACCTCTGGTACCGGAACATGCTGCCGACGCTTTTGCCATTTTCCATCCTTTCCTATATCTTCATCCAGTCCGGGATTCTGGATGGGCTGGCGGGGTACCTGCACCGGGCCGTAAAGCATGTGTTCCCTGTCAGCAGCGCGGGCATTTACCCATTAGTGGCTGGGCTGCTGTTCGGGTTCCCCATGGGCAGCAAAATTACGGCAGATTTGGTAAAGTCAGGGAAAATGACGTGGGAGGAAGGGCAGCGGCTGTTCTGCGTCTGCAATAATATCAGCCCTATGTTTATCGCCAGCTTCCTTTTAAACGAAAGCCTTGGGCGGCCGGACTTAAAAATCCAGACCTACCTGATCCTCTATGCCCCGCCCCTCATCCTCTACATGCTGCTGAACCGGAACCGGGATTTTTCCTCACCGGAACATGCTGCCCTTTCCCAGAAAACGGAAAAAACGACATCCATGAGTTTCCAAATCATAGATGCCGGCATTATGAACGGGTTTGAAACATTGGCGAAGCTGGGCGGCTATATTATTATTTTTGCAATTTTGGCTCAGATGGCCATGCTGCTCCCCGTACCAAACCCGGCCTTCACCTCTATCTTGGTTGGGTTCACGGAAATCACAAACGGCATTGCCTATACTGCAAGGCAGGGAATGGAATTTCAGGCAGCTTACCCTTTGCTGATGGCTTACACCGCATTTGGCGGACTATCCGGGTTCGCCCAGACAGCGTCCATGGTAAAAGAATGTGGGTTCTCTATGGTACCTTATTTCCTGATGAAAGTATTCCAAACAGCCTGTGCTTTTTCCCTTGCACTCCTGTTCCTTTGCTGAATCCATGCCGGATAAGCGCTTTCCCTTGCGCTCTTGTCCCTTGCTGAATCCACGCGGGATAAGCGCTTTCCCTTGCACTCCTGTCCTTTGCTGAATCCATGCCGGATAAGCGCACAAGATTTCTCCCGTATGCCGGTAAACATATCTTTCCAGCCCTGCAAAGGATGGAAACCATGCAGGATATTTGGCATTGGGGGTATGCCTATGTTACAGGGATTAAATTTCCGTCACTTGCAGCTCCTGCCCGGGCTTTGCCTCCGGTTCCGGGGAATCCCCTTCCGGGGCTGCGCCGTCTGGGGCAAGCTCCGCCCGGTTGGAAATGACAATGTCATAACAGCCTTGCAGGGAGCTGATGAGGTTGTCAGACCTTGCCTTGGTGGTTTCCATGGCATGGCCGATGATGTCCTCTAGGCTTTTCAGTACGTTGTCGGTATACTGGATTGCCCCTAGGCGGATATTGTTGGCGTCCGCAGTGGCGTTGTCAATGATCTCTTGGGCTTGGTTGGTGGCAAGCATGACGACCTCGTTGGCTTGGGCATAGGCTTGCTGCATAATCTGGTGCTCGCTGATTAGCTCCGTGGTCTGCACCTCGGCTTGGGCAATGATGGCGTCCGCCTTGGCTTGGGCGTCTGCCAAAATTGCCTCCTTATTGCTAATCATCCTTTGGTAACGTTTGATTTCATCCGGCGTCTTCCTCCGGAGCTCTGAAAGCAGATCCTCCAGCTCATCTTTATTTACGATAATCTTTGTATTGGAAAAAGACTGATATTTACAGCTTTCAATATAGTCTTCGATTTCACCAATAATCTGCTCAATCTTGTTATTCATATTATGTAACGCTCCTTATTTTCGGCTAAATTTTGCATAAATTCGATCAATTAGCTGCTCTGGCACAAAATGGGAAATATCCCCTCCATAAGAAGCAACCTCTTTGACAATCGTTGAGCTTAAGTAGGCATATTCCAAACTGGTGGTTAAAAATACCGTGTCAATCCTATCGTTTACAATCCGGTTTGTCTGGGCAATCTGCAGTTCATATTCGAAATCCGTCACCGCCCGCAGCCCCCGCACAATAATGGAGGCGTCCACTTCCTGCGCAAAGTCTATCAGGAGGCCATGGAAAGACATAATCCTGATATTTGGGACATGGCCTGTTATCTCTCCTAACATACTAACACGTTCCTCTACAGAAAACAACGGATTTTTTGCACTATTAACCAAAATTGCCACAACCAGCTCGTCCACAATCTTAGCAGAACGCTCAATCATATCAATGTGCCCAAAGGTTACCGGGTCAAAGCTGCCCGGATAAATTGCTCTTTTCATCTGTTTCCCCCGCTGCATTGCCGTTCCAAATGCAGAAATACATGTTTATTGGTTTTATACGTTTTTTCCCTAGTAACCTGATAGCCCAATTCCCCTGCGAAGGAAAAATCAGTATCTAATGATGACTCTACGATGACTGCCGTATCCTTCCCAACCAAAGAGGATTCAGACAATACCTGTAAAATTCCCTGTTCCAGCCCTTTTTTATAAGGCGGGTCCATAAATATAATGCTAAATGGCTCCTGCCCTTCCATCCGCCGGACTGCTGACGCTGCGTCCATCACAAGGAGGGTGCAGGAATCTGAAAGCTTTGTAAAGGATATGTTCCCTTCGATGCAGGCGGCTGCTTTCCTGCTGTTTTCTACAAATACTACCTCTTTTGCCCCGCGGCTGGCAGCCTCCAGCCCCATCTGCCCGCTCCCGGCAAACAGGTCAAGGAACCTGCATCCCGGAAGCTCTGGGCTTAGTATATTAAAAAGCGTTTCCTTAATCCGGTCTGAAGTCGGCCGGGTGTCCTTCCCTTCCACCGTCTTGAGCGGAAGCCGCCGTGCGCTCCCAGCAATAATCCTCATCCAATCACCTCATCCATATTTTCATGGAAATCCTTATCTTTTGCCACATTCCTTATTTCCATGGGAACTTATTTCCCTGCCGCCTCATCTAAAATCACTTTCCGCAGGAACGTCAGCGCATTTGCCACAGAATATTCCCTGATTTTGCTGCGGCTGCCGCTGAATTGTTTTTTCTCGGTGAATACCTTTCCCTTGCAGTAACAGCCCACATACACAAGGCCGACTGGCTTTTCCTTGGTTCCGCCTTCCGGCCCTGCAATCCCGGTGACGGATACGCAGAGGTCTGCCCCGGCTGCCTTTGCCCCGCCTTGTGCCATCTCGGCCGCTGTCTGGGGGCTGACTGCCCCGTAAGTTTCTAAGGTTTCATGGGAAACGCCCAGCAGCTTTTCTTTTGCTTCATTGGAATAGGTGATATAGCCTTCCTTAAAATGCTCCGAAATGCCGGATACATTCACCAGCCGCCCGGCCAGCAGGCCCCCGGTGCAGGATTCTGCCGTGGTGACGGTAAGGCCGTGCTCTTTTAAAAGCATTGCCACCGCTTCTTCTAATGTAACTTTCGGGTCGTCCGTATAGACGCAGTCCCCAAACCGGCGGTTCAGCTCTTCTTCCACCGGGACAATCAGGGATAACGCTGTTTTTTCATCCTCTGCCTTGGCAGTCACCCGCAGATGGACTTCCCCTGTCTTGGCATAGGGCGCAACAGTAGGGTTCTTCTGGCTGTCCAGCAAATCCAAAATCTTTGTTTCCGCCGCGCTCTCCCCAATCCCGCACAGCTTTACCATCTTAGAGCAGATGGTTTCCGGCTGCAGGGCGCGCAGGTAGGGGTATACCTGTTCCTCGAACATAGGGATCAGTTCATTGGGCGGGCCCGGCAGGAGAATCATGCAGGTGCCCTTTTCTTCCATAATAATCCCCGGCGCAGTGCCGTTGCTGTTATATAGTACTTTAGAGCCTTCCGGGACCTGGGCCTGTTTCCAGTTGTTCTCTGTGATGGTGCGCCCCAACTTCTCCAAACAGGCTTGGATTTCCTGTTTCGCCCTCGGGTCCTCCACCAACTTCTTGCCCATAACCTCTGCGGCAGTTTCTTTTGTCAGGTCGTCTTGGGTAGGGCCAAGGCCTCCGGACAGGATTACCACGTCGGAACGCTCCTTGGCCACGCAAAGGAGCCGCTCCAGCCGCCCGGCATTGTCCCCTACCACGCTCTGGTAATACATGGACAGCCCCAGCATGGCGCACTGCTCCGAAATAAATGCCGCATTGGTATTTACGGTATTCCCTAGGAGCAGCTCTGTCCCTACACAAATTAATTCTACTGTCATAATCTAACCGTCCCTTCTTAATTTGGCTGCTAAATTATTTTTGCTCTTTTAAGACGTCTTTATTCTTGGCAATGTAGTCAAACAAAGAAATCAGTGTCAGGAGCAGGGCAACGTAAGTGATAATGGTTGCGCAAACCTGGTATGCTTCATTGCCATAATTCAGGATCAGCATGACAATCATAATCATCTGGAACGTAGTCTTGAATTTCCCCCAGTAGCTGGCTGCAATCACAATCCCGTTGTCAGAGGCCACAAGGCGGAACCCGCTGATGATGAATTCCCGGCTGATGATAATAATGGAAATCCATGCGGCCAGCCGCCCCTGCGCAGTCAGGCAAATCAAAGCGGCTGACACTAAAAGTTTATCAGCAAGCGGGTCCATAAATTTCCCGAAATTTGTCACCAAATTATACCTTCTTGCAATTTTCCCATCCAAGAGGTCTGTCAGGCTGGCAGCCACAAAAAGGGCGACGGAGGCGTACATCCCGGCGTCCCCAAGGCCCGGCACTAACATGCATATGACAAAAGGCACAATCAAAACCATCCTCAATATTGTAAGCTTATTTGGTAAATTCACGATAATCACCCATTCCTTTCCTTTCGGCATGAACCGTCCCATTCCGTATTAGCAGCCATGGGACCATATGATACGGCAGCCATAAAACGTGTTATGCGGTAACGCTGCCGGTTACCTCCCCGATTAAATCATATTCATATGCCCCGGTTACTTTTACTTTTACAAAATCCCCGGTCATTAAGTTTTCGTCTGTGTCTATGAAAATATACCCGTCGATTTCCGGCGCGTCCCGGTAGGTCCTGCCCACGTAGGCATGGCCGTTGTCCACACGCCCTTCCACCATGGCCCACAGCTCCCGGCCTTTTAGTTCCTCATTTTTATCGGAAATAATTTCTGCCTGCAGTTCCATCACTTCTTCCTGCCAGACGGATTTCTGGTACTCCTCAACCTGCCCGCTAAATTCTGCGGCTGGGGTGCCTTCCTCTTGGGAATAGGCAAACGCCCCAAGGCGGTCAAATTCCATTTCATTGAGGAAATACATGAGTTCCTCGTGCATTTCTTGGGTTTCCCCCGGGAACCCGCAGATAATTGTGGTACGAAGTGTCACATCTGGCAGCTCTTTTCTTAGGTAAGAAAGTTTCTCTGCCAATTCCTCTTTCGTGGTGCGCCGGCCCATCCGTTTCAGCAGTTCATTGCTGACGTGCTGGATCGGGATGTCAAGGTAGCGGCAGGCTTTTTTGTTCCGTTTGATGGAGGCTACCAATTCCCCATAGATTTCCTCCGGGTAGCAGTACATAATGCGTATCCACTGGATGCCGGGGATTTCCGCCAGTTTGTCCAGCAGCCGGTGCAGGGATTTTTCCCCGTATAGGTCCACGCCATAAAGGGTGGTTTCCTGGGCCACTAAGATGAGTTCCTTTACCCCAAGGCGCGCAAATTCCTCTGCCTGCGCAATTAGCTCCTCCATGGGCACGCTGCGGTACCTGCCCCGGATTTTGGGGATGATGCAGTAGGTGCAGTTCTTGTCGCAGCCCTCTGCGATTTTCAGGTGGGCATAATGCCCCCCAGTCGTCAGGGTACGTTTCGCGGTAAGGTTTGGGAGCCCTTCAAGGGGCGTATAAAGCTGGTAACGGTTCCCTTTTGCAGCTTCTTCTAAGGCGGCTGCAATTTCCCCATAGGAATTGGACCCTAACACAGCGTCCACTTGGGGGATTTCCCGGATGATTTCCTCCCGGTAGCGCTCCGCCAAACACCCGGTTACCACCAAGGCTTTTAACGTCCCTGCCTCCTTGTATTCCGCCATTTCCAAGATGGTGTCGATGCTCTCTTCCTTTGCGTCGTTAATGAAGCAGCAGCTATTGATGACAATGGCCTCCGCCTCTTCTTCCTCATTGGTAAAGGTATGCCCTGCCTCTTTTAATATGCCTATCATATACTCCGTATCTACAAGGTTTTTGTCACACCCTAATGAAGCAAATAATACTTTCATAAATTCTCCTATGCAATCAAAGATTACCACACTGCCTTACATGGTTGCAAAACAGTGTGGTAAGTTTTATTCTGGCATGCTTTCGGTTTCTGTCCCCGGCTCTGTTTCCATTTCCATCCCTATTTCCAGTTCTGTTTCCCCGGATTCTTCCGGGCTGTTGCCCAAATCCTCTTCGGGCGCGTCTTCCTCCCCTACGATTTTCACCCTGCTGCTGTAGAGTTCTTCCACCGCAATGGAAAAAGGCTTTTTATTTGAGGGGTTGTCAATAAGCGGCTCCTCTCCCCCGATAATCTGCCTTGCACGTTTGGCGGTTGCAAGCACAATGGAGTAACGGCTGTTTACGACCGGCTCCTCGCCGATTTCAACGTTGCTGTTCACTACCTTCATTAAGTCTGTGTAAGACGGATGCAGCATCATAATATCATTCTCCTTTCGCAAAGCCTTTTAACTCTGCCCTGATTTTTTCTATTAATGCATGGTTCCTTGCCACACGGGCGTGCTCGCCCTGTATAATGGCATGTACGTTCCCCACACATTCCTCTAAATCATCGTTTACTACAAGGTAATCATAACATTCCACCCCTTGCGCCTCCTGCCATGCCCGGCTTAAGCGGGATTCCACAACTTCCTGTGTTTCCGTGCCCCGGCCGGACAGGCGCTTTTTGAGTTCTGCTGCGCTTGGGGGCGTCACGAACAGGAGGAGGGCGTCTTGGTAGGCCTCCTTCACCTTAAGGGCACCTTGGATTTCTATTTCAAGGATAACGTCCTTGCCTGCTTCTAATTGCTGCAGCACATAGCCTTTAGGTGTCCCATAGTAATGGCTGACATACTGGGCGTACTCCAGCAGCGCATTGTCCCTTACCATGGCCTGGAATTCTTCTTCCGTCACGAAAAAATATTCCTTCCCGTGGGTTTCCCCCGGCCGCGGCTCCCTTGTGGTGGCTGAAATGCTCAATGCATAAGTATCTGGGTAATCTTTCAGGAGCCGCTCCATAATGGTCCCTTTCCCAGCGCCGGAAAACCCGGACACTACAATTAATATGCCTTTTTTCCCATTCATTGCGTCTTTTCCTATTCTATGTTCTGAATCTGCTCCCGTACTTTCTCAATGTCTGTCTTTAACTGGATGGCAATATCGGAAACGGCCAAATCATTGGCTTTGGAAAGGATGGTGTTGGCCTCCCGGTTCATCTCTTGGGCGATAAAGTCCAGCTTCCTCCCTACGCTCCCGCCTTCCATCAGGGTTTCCCTTGTGCTGCTGATATGGCTTTTCAGCCGGACAGTTTCTTCATCCGTACAAATCCTGTCTGCAAAAACAGTGGTTTCCATGGCAATCCGGCTGTCGTCTATCTGGGCGTCTGCCAAAAGCTCTTTTACCTTATCCACCAGCTTCTGCCGGTACTCCTGCCAGATTTCCGGGGAACGCTCCTCAATCTGCTCCACATATCCGGCCATCTGGCCTAATTTCCCAAGCAGGTCCTGCCTAAGCTGCTCCCCTTCCCGGGTGCGGGCTTCTACAAACTTCTCTGCCGCCCCTGTAGCTGCCTGCTCCAGCAGTTTCCAGAGTTCCTCCTCATCTTCTGCCTGCGCCTCCATGGTAAGGACTTCCGGGTATCCTGCCAGGTCCTTGGCCGTAAGGCCGCAGGGCAGGGAAAATTCTTCTGCCATCCGGCGGAGCTTCCTTACATATTCCGCCGCCAGCCCTTGGTTGTATTTTAAAATAATCTGATCCTCTGCGCAATTCTCATACGTAATGTAGACGTCCACTTTCCCCCTCTGGATATATTGTTTCAGGAGATTGCGGACTTTGCTCTCAAAAAAATTCAGTTTCTTCGGCATCTTGACGGCAAGGTCCAGATACCGGTGGTTTACCGACTTGATTTCTACCGTGACCTTATGGTCCCCTTCTGCGGTTTCGCAGCGCCCAAAGCCGGTCATGCTTTTTATCATAAGAACCTCCTATATGCATAGATAGATGTATTATAAAGCAATTCCCAGAATTAGTCAATTCTTAATCTTTTTTTAATTTCTATTTCAATGTGCTGTGGAGCTGCTGTAAGGACTGCACCTCGCTGCTGCCATGCTTTTTCAGGGAAAGGATCCCGCTGACGGTGGCTTTGGCAGCCGCCATGGTCGTCATATACGGCACTTTTTTCTTGATGGCGGCTTTCCTAAGGTAGCTGTCGTCTGCTTTCCGCTCCTGCCCGATAGGGGTATTGATGATTAAGTCAATCTTCCCATTCGTAATCAAATCCAGCATATTGGGCCGGCCTTCGTTCAGCTTATGCACCATTTCTGCCTCGATCCCGGCTTCACGGATGAGCTTGCAGGTATTCTTGGAGGCAATGATGGAAAACCCTGCTTCTGCGAACTGCCTTGCAACCTCCAGCACTTCCGGCTTATCCCGGTTGCTGACAGAAATCAATACCGTCCCTTCCAAGGGCAGCTTCATCTGGGTCGCCTCCTGCGCCTTATAAAATGCTTCCCCATAAGAAGCGGAAAGGCCGAGCACTTCCCCAGTAGAACGCATTTCCGGCCCTAATACAGGGTCTACCTCTTGGAACATATTGAAGGGGAATACGGATTCCTTCACGCCGTAATAAGGGATTTCCTGCTCCTTTAAATCCGGCACCGGGGAAGGGTTCCCCGTCAGCTCCGCAGTCACAATGTCAATGGCCAGCGGCACCATGCGGATGTTGCATACCTTGGAAACCAGGGGAACGGTCCTAGACGCCCTTGGGTTGGCCTCCAGCACGAAAACCTTCCCTTTCTCAATGGCATACTGCATGTTCATTAGCCCCCTCACATGCATTTCCTCTGCGATTTTCCTTGTATATTCCTTAATGGTAGCCACATTTTCCTCTGAAATATGCTTGGAGGGGATAATGCAGGCAGAATCCCCGGAGTGGACCCCTGCCAGCTCAATATGCTCCATAACTGCGGGGACAAAGGCGTGGGTCCCGTCGCTAATGGCGTCAGCCTCACATTCCGTCGCATGCCCAAGGAACCGGTCAATTAAAATGGGCCGGTCCGGCGTCACGCCTACGGCTGCCTCCATATACCCCGCCATGCTCTCTGGGTCGTAAACCACTTCCATGCCCCGGCCGCCTAATACATAGGAAGGGCGCACCATAACCGGGTAGCCGATATCTTCTGCAATCTCCAAGGCTTCTTCCACGGTAGCTGCCATCCCGGACTCCGGCATGGGGATATGGAGCTTGTCCATCATTGCCCGGAACAAATCCCGGTCCTCGGCCAAATCTATGACAGATGGAGCTGTCCCTAGGATTTTTACCCCGTTTTTCTCCAAATCCGCCGCCAAATTCAAAGGCGTCTGGCCGCCGAACTGAGCGATTACCCCTACGGGCTTCTCTTTCTTATAAATGCTCAGCACGTCTTCTAAGGTCAAGGGTTCAAAGTACAGCTTGTCGGATGTGTCATAATCCGTGGAAACCGTTTCCGGGTTGCAGTTTACAATAATGGTTTCAAAGCCCAGCTTCTTCAAGGCCAAGGAGGCGTGGACGCAGCAATAGTCAAATTCAATCCCCTGCCCAATGCGGTTTGGCCCGCCGCCTAAAATCATAATCTTCGGTTTCCCTTGGGATACGGGATTTTTGTCCTCGGCGTTGTAAGTGGAAAAATAGTAAGCGCTGTCCTTGGTTCCGCTGACATGCACCCCTTCCCATGCTTCTTCCAAGCCAAGGCCAATCCGCTGTTCCCGGATTTCCTCTTCTGGGATTTCTAAAATCTGGCTTAAATATTTATCAGAAAAGCCGTGTTTCTTAGCTTTTATTAAGTCGCTGTCCAAAGGCTGCTGCCATTTCCCTACAATGAGGGCTTCCTCTTCTTCCACCAATTCCTTCATCTGTTCCAAGAAATAATGCTTGATTTTGGTAAGCTCATGGATTTCTTCTATGGTTGCCCCTTTACGCAGGGCTTCATATATAATGAAATAACGTTCGCTGGAAGGGGTAATTAAAAGTTTTAGCAGCTCTTTTTTGGATTTCTGGTTAAAATCCTTGGCAAAGCCCAAGCCGTAACGGCCGGTTTCCAAGCTGCGGATGGCTTTCTGGAAAGCCTCCTTAAAGGTCTTGCCAATGCTCATGACTTCCCCCACTGCCCGCATCTGGGTGCCCAGCTTGTCTTCCACCCCTTTGAATTTCTCAAAGGCCCACCGGGCAAACTTGATTACCACATAATCCCCATCCGGCACATATTTGTCCAAGGTTCCGTATTTCCCACAGGGGATGTCGGCAAGGGTCAGCCCAGTCGCCAGCATGGCGGAAACCAAGGCGATGGGGAACCCAGTGGCTTTGGAGGCCAAGGCGGAGGAACGGGAGGTCCTTGGGTTGATTTCTATGACAATGTCCCGGTCTGTCTTGGGGTCGTGGGCCCACTGGACATTGGTCCCGCCGATGACTTGGATGGATTCTACGATTTTATAAGATTTTTCCTGCAGCCGCTTCTGGACTTCCTCAGAGATGGTAAGCATGGGGGCAGAACAGAAGGAATCCCCCGTGTGCACGCCCAAGGGGTCGATGTTTTCAATAAAGCACACGGTTATCATGTTGTTGTCTGCATCCCGCACTACTTCCAGCTCCAGCTCTTCCCAGCCTAAAATGGACTCTTCCACCAATACCTGCCCTACAAGGCTGGCCTGCAGGCCCCTTGCGCATACGGTTTTCAGTTCTTCTACATTGTAGACAAGGCCGCCCCCTGCCCCGCCCATGGTATAAGCTGGGCGCAGCACCACCGGGTAGCCAAGCTGGTCTGCAATCCCTATGGCTTCTTCCACGGAATAGGCCACTTCGCTGCGGGCCATCTCAATGCCTAGGCTGTCCATGGTTTTCTTAAATTCAATCCGGTCTTCCCCGCGCTCTATGGCGTCTACCTGTACCCCGATTACCTTCACGCCGTACTTTTCCAGAACACCCGTTTTGGCAAGTTCCGAGCATAAATTAAGACCCGACTGCCCGCCAAGGTTTGGCAGCAATGCATCTGGCCTTTCTTTTGCAATAATCTGTTCCATGCGCTCTGGGTTTAGGGGCTCAATATAAGTAACATCGGCAGTTTCCGGGTCTGTCATAATGGTGGCAGGGTTGGAATTTACCAGTACAATTTCATAGCCTAGGCTTTTTAGGGCCTTGCATGCCTGTGTACCGGAATAGTCAAATTCACATGCCTGCCCGATGACGATAGGGCCGGAACCGATAATCAGCACTTTGTGGATATCTTTTCTCTGGGACATTGTTGTTCCTCCTGTCTGTAATTACTGCTTTTGTGTTGGGGTTGTTTTCTCGATAGATTATTATACAGGAAAATGGGCTGGGGGGCAATGGAAAAATGGGTGGGGAAGGGAAAATAAATTTTTTTGTGGGGGAGGAATTCTTGGGATAGGTGGGGAGGCGGCAATTGGGGAAGGGGGGAGATTTGCAGGATGGGGGGAAGGGGCTCTTTGGGTGGCGGACGGCAATTGGGGATGGGGGAAGGCACGCTTTGGGGAGCGGACGGCAATTGCGGGCGGCTCTCCCTCACACAAACTGGGCAACGTTCCGGCGAACTAACTGCTAACTCCGACTAA
>CAJTWA010000066.1 GCA_910580195.1 uncultured Lachnospiraceae bacterium | reverse complement strand
GTAATTACCGCCCAGCCTATACAGCTTTTCTTTATTCTGGCTGCGTATGTATACCCCGCTCATTGTTTACCTCGCTTTCTACGTCTACCCTCTATGCTTAACCGCTGTTTTTCCTCTTCCCAGTCAAAAGAAGTACACGCAATACAGCGCTTGCACTGCTCTATAGGCTCGTCGTCAAATTCTTTACCAAATCCCAGACAAGCGCCGCTGCCGTCCACGCCTGCTACTCCGCACTTCTTTTGCAGACTGCATTTTTCTATACGCCTGCTTATACGGCAGTTTTTACAGATAACCTTTTTGCCCGTCGTGCAGCCCTCTTGACGTGCAAAGTACGCCGCCCAGTCCCTACTTACGCCACCCGTCCTGCCTGCGTTTTTAAAGGCTACTATCTGCTCGCCGCATATGTCGCAGTATACCTCTGTGCGTACTTCCCTATATATTGCCATTTCCTGCCTCACTTTCTGCCGTCGTAATCCTCAAACCGTTTGCAGCTCCTAAAAATAATTCTATTGTTTACCCAGCGCTGTAGCAGCTTAAGCCTATGTCCTGCTGGTATCTTGTCCTTTTCGTATAGCATCACATACGGATTGTATCCCAGCTCACGCAGCGTATATACTCTCTCTAAATCCTGCTCAAAAGTCGTATTAAAATTGCAAAGCACATATACGCCCAGCTTTCTATAGTCCCACTGTGTAATTTCCTTAAATTCCTTAAACTTTGGTACTATCTTCTCTTTGTCCTCGTATCTGTCCCATGCAAAATGCACTTGCTTTATTTTCATTCGCTTTATGTATTCCGCTTTTTCTTCCGTCATAATCCGTATGTCGCAGCCCTGCGAAAAGTCCACCCATGCGCCGCTTTCTTCCAGCTGTGCGCTTAACTCTCTCCATTCCTTGCAGGCAAACATATTGGCATCTAAAAGCACTATGTTCTTTTGCCCGTTCCAAAACTCCGACAAATCAGCCACTTTCTTTGCGCATCTGCCCTCTTTCTTTCCAACTATGCAAAATTCGCACCCTCTGGGACAGCCTCTAGTTAAAAAGCCGTAAGCCGTGTTTCTTACTTCTGGTATCCGCTCAAAATAGATAGAATAATCTGGGTATATATGTTCTATCTCTTCTGGCAGTGCTGCGCCGCCGTCTGGGTAGCTGTACCCCGTGCCGCCTCTTATGGTTTCCTTTGCATTTACTGGGTGCTGGTAGTCTGGCGTAAACGTAAATACCTTACTCATATATACCCGCTCTGGCGGGTTTACCCATGCTGTCAGCGGGTTATACCACGCTACGCTATCGCCTCTGCTTTTGTGGTATGCCGATATTTTCATAAGCGGCAGATTAGGGAAGTTATGCCCGTCAACGTCTATCAGCTCTACCCTCATTTCCTGCTACCTCTCTTCTGTTTCAAAAAAATAATCATTTACTACCAGCTTTTGCCTGCTGAATATCAGCGCAAGCCCCAGCGGTACTGTGATAAGCGCTATTGTTGCGTCGCCCTCTAAAATCCATACCGCCAGCACGGTAAATACCAGCACTGCTGCCCCTAGCGCCCTCTGCTTAAGGAAATACCAGCGGCGGGCTTGTCTTTCCCGTTCCTGCTGCTGCCTTGCCTGCTGCCAGCGCCGCATATCTTCTAAGGCATCTGCGTAGCCGTTTATATAACTGTTCTCATATTCCTTATATGCTGCTCTCATTTCCTGCCTCTTTTGGCGGCAGCCTGCATTACTACTGCCGCCGCCACCGTGATATACAATTCCTTGCCTTGCCAAATCCCTTAAACCTTTCCTTTCGGCGGCGCTCTCTGTCTTTCCATGCCGCTATACTCCTGCTCTGGCGTGTTATTTACCGTGTGGGCTGCTTTTCACATTAAAAAGCCGCAGAAAACTTGTTGACCGTCCACATACTCTCTAGCTGGTATGACCGCTGCTATTTTTTCACGGTATCCAGATGCAGCTATTCGCCTGCTGCCCTCCGGTGCAGGCTCGCCATGCCTGCTACAAGTACGCCTTGCTGGTGTCGAACCAGCCAGCTTAAGCCCCTGCGTCCAGCGGCACTGTGTCCCAGATACTCCCCGCAGCTCACCTAGAATTGCTACGGGTTTTTCTTGACAAAGGCGCTTACTTGCGGCTGCTGCCGCCTATGTTAGAATAGAAAGCCCTTATCTATCAGAAACTTTATCCAATCGCAGCCCGTCACGTCGTCCCTTTCTATAAATCTATAAAATTCCTCTTTAGTCGTTACGTTATCCTCTGCCAAAAACTTCTTTGCTATTGTTGCTGCATTTGTTTGAAATACATACTCTGCATAGAAAGCCTTTTCTATTGTTCCGTAATCATTGCTGCTTTTCGGTGTCCGCATTTCCACCACTACCATAGGCTTATTATTCTTTTTACTTCTGGCTTTTCTTATAACTACTGCCTCGCTGAATAGCCAGCCATTCCAGCCATACCGCTGCGGCGCAAATTGAGTACGTGGTACTTGTACCAATTCCCCTGCCTGCAATTTTTCAAAATTTACTTTTTTCACTTTTCTACCTCTCTTTCGTTTTCCCTCTGGGTTATAATGTTGCCTGCGCTACGTCGGCTGTATATGTGTGCTGGTCTGTGCCGCTGCGGTTAAGTTCCTTATAAATCGTATCCCTATGCACTCCCAGCGCTCCTGCAATCGTTACTACGCTGTCGCCAGCCTTAAGCATCTTTTCTATTGTTCGCCTATCCTCATAGCGCAATCTTTTATACTTCCTTGCCACTGTCCCCGCTCCTTTCTGCTTAATGGTAAAAAATAAGCGTGTCAGAGTTTTTACACTCTGCACGCTCTCCTTTTTCTCTGCTATTTCAATAAAAAAAGAAATTCGGCAGAGGTTTAAAACCTCTTGTCGAATTTCATTCTAAAACTTATCAATTTTCAAATATTTCCTTTTGGAGGGGTGGAATTATTTGGTGGGGGAGGTTTTGGGATTGGTACGGTGAACCGTGCGGTAAGGAGGGGGATTTGGGGGCGGACGGCAATTGGGGGCAGCCCTTCCCCACGCAAACTGGGCAACGCTCCGGCGAACTAACTGCTAACTGCAACTAAGGGATTTCGGGAGAGCCCTCATCCCTAAGTTTCCGTAAGCAGTGGATTTCGCCTCCGCTAAAAGCGCCCATGGAATGGTTGCTTTTATATCGGGGATGGAATTCTGAGCCTATTAGTGGGGGATTTTTTCTTTTAGCCAGTCTAGGAAGGCGAATTTTATTTCGTAGTTTTTGTTTTCCATGAGGCTTTCATATTCTTCTTTTGTGAGTGCGCGTTCTAGGGATTTTTCTGCATCTTTGCCTACCACTTCATAGACGCTGTTATAAAAGCAGAGGTTGGGGTACATGACGCACCACCAGTTCTGGCCCTTCCCTTCCCCGATTACGACTTCCAGCGCTTCATAGAGCCCTGCCGGGAAGGTGTAGCTGCCGTAGGTTTTTTGGGGGAATTCTACGGTGGCTAGGCTTGCGGTGACGGGGTAGGAAAAGCCTTGGGCGGCGATGGTTTCTTCTGCCGTGCGTTCGATTTTGGGCAGGCTGGCCTTTATGATTTTACGGCTTTTTTCGATGTCGCCAACGCCGGAGAGCAAGGGCTGCATACAGGAGCCGATGGCGTCCCGGACTTTTAATTTCAGTTCTTGGTCCAGTTCGGCGTCGCTGTTTGCACGGACGTGGAACCGGATGATTTTCCCTGCGATTTCTTCTGCCAGCACATGGGCCTTATATTGGCGGTAACCGAACAGGCCAATGAGGAGGGCTGCTAGGAGGATTGCGGTATGTATTGCTTTTTTCATGGTAATCACCCATTCCTTTCCTTTGCGGTATATTATCAGTATTGGCAGGAATTTCCAGATTATTCATTTGGGGAAATAATTTTTTAGGAAGGGCGCTTTCCCTTGTAAAAAGGGGATGGGTGGAATATAATACACACATGGCTGGCCAGTTCTGGCAAAACATGCCAAAGGAGGTACCTAAGATGAACCCAAGCTATTTTCGGATAAAATTAAATATGGAAGATGCCGTCAGGCGGCTGGAACGCTTTAACGGCACAGCATACAAGGAAAAAATCCCAGCGGAGCCCTACCGTGCCGCCAGCCTATCCCTAGGCAAAGACGGGCAGTGGAAAGGCCTATGCCTTTATGTTTACGAAAATAAGGGATGGACGGTCTTTGAAGATTTATCTGGGGGATACTGTTTTACAGAAGCCAAGGATTGGAAAGAATTTGCCGCCGGCAGCGATTTTGTATTTGCCGCCTACAATGACGCCATCTTTTATGCGGAACTGATTGTGGTTGAGAACGGTATTATCACCAAGAATTTTATGGAAAATGACGATATCCCGGAGGAAAACCGGAACGAAGGGGACGCTTTCCCCGATATCACGGATTGGATGGGCGTGGCAGACTTTATGGATGATGATCCACTTGTTGGCCCGGAAACAGGGACATTGTATATTTACTAACCAAAATAGGCGGTTAAGCATATAGAATGGAGAAATACAGAATGGCAACGGTTAAGTTCTATGAAACGGCAGAAGACGGGCGGCTTAGGTTTGCCGTAATCCTTTCAAAACTCCAGCAGAAATACATTTTCTGCAAGCACAAAGAGCGGGATACATGGGAAATCCCCGGAGGCCACCGGGAGGATGGGGAAAAAATTATTGATACGGCAAAAAGGGAACTGCAGGAAGAAACAGGCGCGTTGGAATTTAATATAACGCCTGTCTGCGCATATTCGGTTACGGCGCCTGACGCCTTTGATGGCAAGGAAACTTTTGGGATGCTGTTTTATGCTGACGTAACATGTGTTGAAAAAGAGCTGCATAGCGAGATTGAAAAAATTATGTTGGCAGATGAAATGCCAGAGAAATTGACATATCCTGACATTCAGCCAAAATTGATGGAAGAAGCGAAAAAGCGGGGGTTTTTGTAAAAAATGCTTTTATGGCGGAACGCAGCGTGGATGGGGCAGAAATACGGAAATTTAAGGAGGGCAGGCATGAAGAAATTTGATGCAAATTACAGGCTTTTGGAAGGCTTGTACAACGATGGGTATTTTCCTGATTTTCTTGTGGACAAAATACGGGGGCTGATGGAAGAGGTGATTGCAGTTCTGGAGGCTGGGGAGCAGGATTTGGGGAAAATTCAGGAGAAATTTGATGGGATGACGCTGGCAATCAATGACTTGGAGGAAGAATTCGAGGAAAATGACAGTGAGCTGGAAACGGCAGCCCGGGAGAGTATTGGAGAAACGGTGGAGTATATCCTGCAGTGGTTTGGGATAGGGATTGGGGTGGAAGATGCTATCCGGGAGAGGGAATGGTAGGGATGGTATGGGAAATAGTGCGGTAAAGGGAGGTTGGGGGCGGACGGCAATTGGGGGCAGCCCTTCCCCACGCAAACTGGGCAACGTTCCGGCGAACTAACTGCTAACTCCGGCTAAGGGATTTCAGGAAAGCCTTCATCCCTAAGCCTGCGTAAGCAGTGGATTTCGCCTCCACTAGAAGCGCCCATGGACTGTTTGCTTAGGGGAAGGGCTCCCTACTCATAAAAAGGAATCACACAAAAGGCTTTTTCTTAAAGTGCCTTTTGCGCTACCAGCAGGAACCGGTGGATGCTTCCTTGGATTACCCCTTCCCGTTCCAGAATTTCCTGTGCGCGGTAAAGGTTTCCCAAGCAGTTTTTTACAGAAAAATCTGGGAATTCCCATTCGATAATCCGTGCAAACCAGACAAGGGCACCGACATCCCAAAACTTAATGGGGCGGTATGCTTCTTCTGCTTTTATGGCGGAACATCCCCTTTCTTCAAAAGCTGACTTGGCTATCGTAAGGTATTGGTCTGGGAAAGGGAGCTCTGGCATCTCGCCTAGGAGCAGCCCTACAAGTTCCCTGTCGTTTTCCGCGCCTACCTGCTCTGTGATAAAAATGCCCCCGGGCTTCATCACACGGCAAATCTCATCTGGGTTAAAATTCCCATGCCGGTTTATCACCATGTCAAAACTTCCGCTGCCAAAGGGCAGTTCTCCGTTGCCGTCCGCCTGCCGGAACTCAATCCCCAAGGGAACCAGCTTCTTGCTGCACAATGCAACATTCGGCCCATAATTTTCCGTAGCAGCCAAATTGCCATACGGATGCCCGAGGGACAGCAGGAACTCCCCGCCGCCCGTATCAATATCCAAAAGCTTCATTTCCGGCCGCAGGTACTGCCCCACCACTTCCCGGTAATTCCAAGGCAGATCATGCTCCTCTTCGTATTTCCCGCTGATATGTGAAAAATCCCACCCATGGATATGGGCGGCCTCTTCTTCCTCCAGCCACTTTTTCAGCAATGCTTCTTTATCCATCCCTTTGCCCATCCCTTTCCGGCATACTGCCCAAATTATTTGGAACCCATTGGCCGACATCTTTCCTCAATACCTAGGAAATTACAGCTTAAATTTTGTCATTTCCTGCTTCATCTCCTCTGAAACTCCTGAGAGCCGTTCAATTCCCCTTGCTACGCTCCGGATGCCATCCAGCTGCTCTTCCAAAGAATCTGCCACTTGCTGTGTCAGCCCTGCGGTATTCCCGGAGATATCCCGGATTCTCCCCACAGCCTCCACCACGGAGCGGTCACATTCATGCATTTCCTCGATCAGCCCTTCCATGCCCCTGACAGATTCCCTTGTTTTATCTGCCAGCACACGGAAATCTTCAAAAGTTTCCTGCACTTTCCCAACTGCTTTGGCCTGCCCCTCCATGCCAGCCCGTATGGTTTCTAATTCTGCCACCGTACTGGAAATGTCGTTGCACAGCTCCGCAATAATCGCTTCTATGCCAACCGTGGCAGCCGACGAATCCGCCGCAAGTTTCCCGATGGATTCTGCAACTACCGCAAAGCCCCTGCCCTGCTCCCCTGCCCGTGCAGCTTCAATAGACGCATTTAAGGCAAGGAGCCCTGTCTGGGAGGAAATCTCGTCAATCGTCTTTAAAATCCCGGAAATTTTCTGGGACTGCCCTTCCAATGCCATAATTTTCCCATAAGCGTCAGCCATTCCCCTAGCCGCTTCTTCATTCTGTTTTTTCAGCTCCCAAACGCCCTGCATCCCTTGTTCCCCAGAATGAATGGTGTTCTGGGCATCCTCCAGCAAGAACTTGCTTTGCTCCTGCAGCTGCCCAAATTTCTCCCCAAGGGATTCCTCCTGCATGACAACCTCCATGACGTCTGCATCCTGTGCCGCAGAGCCTTCCAAAATTTCCTGTACCGCCCGGCTGGTTGCATCCATATGCTCCTCAAGCTGGTTTAAATGCTCGGAGCTTTCTACAACCTCCCCGGTAATCACGGCAATTTTTGTCAGGATCCCAGATATTTTCCCTGTCATTTTATTAAAACTTTTGGAAAGGACGCCAATCTCATTCCTGCTGCCTTCTTCCGCCTGCATGGTAAAATCACCGTCCGAAGCATTGCGGATTAATTCTGTGATGGACACAATCGGCCCTGTCAGCCGGCGCGCCAGCAGGGCAATCACCAAAACTGCAGCCCCAATGGCAAAAACTACCACTGCCGCTGCAACGGCCACCATCCGGTATACCGGCGCCATGGCATCCTCTTTGCGGTGGAGCGTTATGACAGACCATGGGTCCGACGCGCCCTTCAGCGGCACAGAAGCATAGCTGGCCATGTAAGTTTCCCCTTCATGCCTGACTTTCCCGCTGCCAGTATTCCCCGCCATCACATCCAAGATTACCTGCTGGAACTCTTCCGAAACTTCCAGCCCCTGTTCCTCCGTCACAATATTCCCTTCTTCATCCACAAGGGGCTGCCCGGAAGCATCCTTGCGGGACACTGTTTTTGTCATCTGCTTATAATTGTAAAGCTCCTCCACTTGGACGCTGTCCGGATGGGCAACCACTACCCCTTCCCCGTCAATCACAAAGGAATATTCCCCATGCTCCACGTCGGAAAATTCTTCCATGAGGCTTTGCAGGTAATCCAGCTTCAAATCCGCCGCAAATACCCCGGCAAAGCTATTTTCCCGATACACCGGGAAGAAAACAGAAGCGCAGGGCATCCCGGTATTGACGGAATAGTAAGACTTTGAAATAAAAGCCTCCTGCTCTTTTGCCACCTGCACAAACCACCACCTTGTGGAACGGTCTGCAAGCTCCCCGGAGGAACGCCCCGTCTGCATCCCATCCTTCCCCTGCATGTAAAGCAGTTCAAAATAGGGGTTCCGCCTTGCGCAGCCCTCAAGGACCGGCGTCTGCTGCCCAGTTTCCATAGAAAGCATGCTGGGGCTGCAAGCCAGCTCCTCCGCAATCCCGTAAGCGCCGTCCAAAAACATGGCAATCTCCCCCGAAACAAGCTGGGATTTCTCCCGGTTCCTGCTATATATCTCATTTTCATAAGATTTCCCGAAAATAACTGCCACTACCCCCGCCAAGCATACCGCCAACGCGCATACAATGACAATCATCGGCAAAAGAAGCTGCTTAAAAATACTTGTCCTTTTCATCTGTCCGCCTATCCCTTTCCTGCATCGCCTAGCCTTCGCGCATCCCTGCATGGCGACAACTGCCCGCACATCCAAGGCCGCTGCGCACCCATGCACCTGTGCATGGGCGTATGGCCGCTGCCAATCTCTGTGTCCCATTATACAGGAATAGGGCTAATCTAGCAACAAAATCTGCCGGGCAAATCAGCGCATAAACGGATTTTTTTGGGATAGAAGGCCAAAATTCCCAAAAAAGGTGCCTGATTTCCCACCGCCTTCTGCCAAAATATATATTTGATAATCTCTTGCGTATTATGCCCGCTGCATCCCATCCTCTCACTGAAATAGCATCTGGGGAACAACCTATCTTTGGCGGTGAAACGCCCCGTTCCATTAAATTGTAGGCAAAACCATGACATACTAAAGCAATTCTAACACCTCCCCAATATCCCCTCCTATGCATATGGACTGCCCCTCAATCTCCTGCGGGCAGGAAGCCTCCCCATAATTCACGCAGACATACGCCGCCTCCGGATTCTGTGCCGCCATCTGCCAAAAAGGATACTTGATAATCCCCGGGGTATTGTACCCCACCCCAAGCTCCAGCAGCAAAATCCCCTTATCCTTCCACTTCCGCAGAAATTCCCCATACCTTCCGGCCGCCCGGCGCCAGCCCCCGTCCTCCACAAAGCTGCTGTCTGCCCTAAGGTTCATTGCCATAGGCCTCCCGCAGCGGGGGCATTTGGGCACAAGCTCCGGCGGCACCCGCATCCCCCATTGCGCTTCTGCCATCCTGCGCACCTGCGCCTCATTGCCAAAAGTTTCCTGGCAGCAAGGCCCGCTGCACTGGAACAGCCCATAATCCCCCTGCGTATAGAAAAGCCGCTCTTTCCCAAACCCTGCAAGCTGGAATTGATGGTCTACATTCGTCGGTTGTACAAGAAGGAACCATTTTTTCTGCCTCGTCAGTACATGAGGGAGACAATTTACTTAAATTATCCTTCATGCTCTCTGTAATCTTTGTACGCTTCTTTGGAGCGTTCACTTGATTACTGATTCCCGTTTTATATACAAAAGTAAGTTTATATGGATCGTCATTTCCATCATTATCTTTTCCCCCGACAATTACCTTTTCTATTACACTTTCAAAAACGGTTTTGTCAAAGGCTTCCATAACCTGATTTTTTTCCAGAAATTTCTTAAATTCCATAGTCCTTGTTTTCAAGGATTTTTCTTCTAAGCGTTTCTTAGAATTAACTGCCCTTTCATTTAACAGTTTTTCCAGTTTATCAGCTATTTCCTGCGATTTCTGCTCATAATCATCAGGCTGTATTTTTTCATCTAATACCATATCAAGAAGTTTTTTCTTCTTTTTTTCTAATATATCAATGTCTTTATCCAGCTTTTCAATGACTTTGCTAACAGTTTCTTCCTTGAGGGATTCTTCTATACGGCGGATAAATTCATCAAGCACCTCTTTATTATCACTGCACAAAAGCCTATATGACTGTACAAAAGCCGCTTCTATATCCGTTTCGGGAATTGATTTGCTTTGAGGGCAGAACCTTCGTCCATCCCGTACACTTTTGCCGCATCCCCATACATATTTATTATATTTCGAGCTACTATGCCACGACTTTCTTGTAACATTACCACCGCAAAAGCCACATTCCAAATATGAGCTAAATGTATACTGCCTACCAAGTTTTTTCCTCTGTTGTCGCTGCTCATCTGTCCATTTATTGGTTGAACCTCTTATTTGTCTGATTTCCTGCGCCTTATCAAATATTTCTGCGGATACAATAGCTTCATGATGGTTTTTTATATAGAATTGATCTTCCTCTCCATAGTTTATCCGTCGTGTTTTGGCTATCGGGTCTTGTGTATAGGTTTTTCCCATTCTCAGGTCGCCTTTGTATTTCTCATTTCTGAGAATCCCCATGACGCTGGTATGAACCCACCCCATACCTTTCCGAGTTAAAATACCTTTTTCGTTTAACTCATGAGCTATCAGTGTTGAACCTGCACCCTCTAAATACCTATCAAATATGTATCTCACATACTCCGCTTCTTCACGATTGACGCTTATGCTTTTTGTTTCAGGATCATAATCATATCCATAACAACCTTGAAACCCAACAAGCTCTCCTCGCTGCATTTTCATTTTCAGCCCTTTTTTGACATTATCGGAGATATTTTCTACTTCCTGCTGTGCCACAGAGCTTAATACTACAAGTAAAAGTTCCCCATCCATAGTAAGCGTATTTATGTTTTCATCTTCAAAGAATACTGCTATCTGATGTTCTTTTAATAACCTAACATATTTTAGAGTATCCAAAGTATTTCTTGCAAAGCGGGAAATAGATTTTGTAATAATCATATCTATCTTTCCCTCAAGACAATCATTAAGCATTTTTTGAAAACTTTCACGTTTTGTGACCAGCGTTCCTGTTATTGCTTCGTCCGCATATACCTCTGTCATAATCCAGTCTGGATTTTTCTGAATAGTTTCCGTATAATACATCACTTGTGAACGATAACTATTTAACTGATCCTCTGTGTCTTTACTTACTCTGCAATATGCCGCAACACGAAGTTTTTCAGTTTTTTTATTTACAAACCCCGTCGCAGGTTTATTGCCCTTGATTACTTCTACCTCCAAATATATCACCTCCTATAGTTGTTTTCCTATTGTGTACTCACATTGAGATTATACACTATAAGGAAACAAAAATCAACAGCAAATATTTGAAACTACTCCGTAATCACTTTTTAATCTTTTTAAAATCATATCGTATTCTTTGTCGTTTATCATTTTTTTGTTTTTTAATTGGTTTAGCATTGCTATTTGTAGACTGTATTCCAACAAATCTTTTTTCTTCACCAAATGCCCCCTTTCAATAATTATGGCTTTATCTGCCCATGACAACCACGAATCTCTTTCCCGGCTCTCATCAACAGACAAAACTTCCTCCAATTCTTTTCAAAAAACACATACAGGTGACAGCTCATTACACTGTCCACATCGGTATCGCACCGTCATTCTATATTGACCGGAAAAACCGGAAGTATCATTATCAAAGATATGCCTCATAGCCTCATGTAACTGCTACACTTTTTGCCAGACATTCATCGCTCACTGCCTTAGCTTCAATACCAGATTTTAATATTCCCTCGCATACACTTTCACACAAAAATGAAAGCAGGCAGTTCTTGGCGTGTCCGCATAGCGGCTCCGCATATCCCACACGTCCCGTATGTATTTGCATATTCAATTTTCAAGGTACACCTGGACAAAATTTTCTGTCCGTTTTGGATAAAATCATTTCTGGACTTGTCAGCCCAAAAAGCACATAAGCACTCTCCGTCTGCTATGAACGGTTCTGTAAAGATTATGTGCTTTAGCGGAATGACAAGGTTAAATCTCCAGCTTATCGGGTCCGTATTTATGTAAAATCTGCAACAAAATTTTCTTATGTACGCCCTCTGCCTGTCTATAAATCTCGCACAATGTATCTAACTCGTCAGCGGAAAGAGTATTCACATATGGCTTGTAATCGTCCCCTATATAAATTCCACCATCTCCGCCCTGCTTTGTATAAACCGGGAAGCCGGGGGATAAAGCCTGAATATCTCTCTGTATTGTGCGGGTAGTGACACCAAGTTCGTCTGCCAGTTCCCTCGCCGTTGTATGCCGCCGGAGAATCAGAATATTCATGATTTCCGTTCTGCGGTTAGTCGTATTCATGCTTCACCCCCCTTCTGCTAAATTTCAAATTCTATTGTAAAAAACGAACCCGACAAAACCCGTCTTATTCAAAAAAATAATTTAAAAAAATTTTTTAAGTGCTGTCTGGCTTTACTGTTTTGACAGCCTCTATACCAAACCTTTCGTTTTTCCTGCCATCTTTTGTTGACTTTTCCCCTGCCGCTTGTTAAAATTTTTAGTGGATAAAATCATAAATTCTTAAAAGTACACTCAAACTGCTATAAGCCGAAGCAGGGTAATTCTGCCCTGTTCTGGTTGTGGCAGTTTTTTATTTGCCAAAGTAATCCTCTTACAGCCCAAATACCGAAAGGCTTTACAAAAGACGGGCGGTAACGCCCTTATGTGTTGTAAGACACTCGCCTAAGCTCGTACAACACGCAAACTCCCTACGGGCAGTTTGCACAAGAATAGCAAGCACTGCTCATGTCATGACATGAGCTTCAATTTCCCCAAGTTTCTTACAAGTAGAAACTTGAAGAAATTGGCTTGCAGAGGGCATATCCCCCTGTCCCCCTAAAAGCGCAAAAGCCATTGCGCCAGCTTACGCAGCACTGACAGCTTTTGCCAAAAAAACAACCGCCGGATACGGCATAATCAACCGCATTTTTTAAACATCAATGCAAAGAAAGGAGCTTCAAAATGCCAAACAGAGAACGCAAAATTCCTATTCAGATTTATCTAAACGAGGACGAAGATTATATCCTCACGCAAAAACAGAAAGCATCAGGAATGAAAGATAAATCCTCTTTCCTGCGGCATCTAATCATATATGGTTATGTCTATGACATTGACTATACAGAACTACGGGAATACAACTCTGCGCTTGCCAAAATCGGGAACAACTTAAACCAGATTGCAAAGCGTATGAACGCCACAGGCAACGTATACGAAGCCGATGTAAAAGAAGTAAAGGAGCTGATGCAAAAGGTATGGCATACACAAAAATCCATGCTATCACGGCAACCGTCCATAAAGCAGTAGACTATATCTGCAACCCCGACAAAACCGATGAGGGCATACTGATTTCTTCTTATGGGTGCAGCCCCGAAACCGCCGCATATGATTTTAAATTTGCACTGTCAAAAACCAAGCAGTCCGATCCAAATAAAGCCTACCACCTGATACAGTCTTTTCTCCCCGGCGAGGTTTCTTATAAGGAAGCCCACCAGATAGGCGTGGAGCTTGCAGACAAACTTTTAGAGGGAAAATACTCTTACGTTGTCAGCACCCATATAGATAAAGGACACGTCCACAACCACATCATTTTCTGCGCCGCTGATAACATCAACCATGAAAAATATCATGACTGTAAAAAGACCTATTACAACATCCGCAGCCTGAGCGATAACCTCTGCCGGGAGCATGAGCTTTCCATCATTACTCCGGGAGCAAAAACAATGGCTGCAAAGGGCGCAGCCAGAGGCAAAACATATAAGGAATGGCAGGCTGGCAGAAGCGGTTCTTCATGGAAAGAACAGTTAAAAGCCGACATCGACGAAGCCATAAAAAACGCCTCAACTTATGAGGACTGTATTGAGCTGATACGGGCAAAAGGCTACGAGGTTAAGGGCAGCGACTTCGGGGAAAACGCACACAAATTTATCTCATTCCGTCCTCTGGACAGGGAGCGTTTTGTCCGTGGCAGCGCAAAGTCTTTAGGTGCAGAGTACACCAAAGAACGGATTAAGGAACGCATCACGGAAAAGGCACTTGCAAAGGAAAAAAAGCGTGTGCCGTTCCCGACCAGAAAGAAGCCCATTGTCAAAGATTATTCAAGAAAAACTCTTATTGACACAACCGAGGATAAGTTTGCACAAAGCCCCGGCTTAAAACATTGGGCAGATATTCAAAACCTCAAAATTGCTGCCGCAAGCTACAGTCAGGCAGGCTCCATTGCAGAGCTTGAAAATCAGATTTCCGCCAAGTCCACACTGGCAAAAACAGCCCGTGAAAGCCTTGTGGAAACCGAGCGCCAGCTAAAAGATTTAGGACAGATTTTAAAGTATGCAGAGCAGTACAAAACCAACCATATCTATCATGTCCGCTACAAAAAATCCAAGGATAAAGATGCCTACCTGCGCCGCCATGAAACAGAGCTTATCCTCCATGACGGTGCGGAAAATATGCTGAAACGATTAGGCATTGACACGAAAAATCTTGATGTCGAAAAGCTCCGCAGCGACTATAATTCTCTCTATTCCAAGAAGCAGGCTTTACAGAAAACCTATAAATCTGCCGAGAGAGAAGCCGCTGACCTGAACCGGAAACTGGATAACCTCAACCAATATCTTGACCGTAATCCAGAACAGCAAGCTGCCGACAAAAAGATTGACAAAAATACCCAATCCCTCTAAATTCGACATTAAAAAAGAGGGTATCGCAACGAGTTTTTTCTCTGTTGCAATACCCTCTGATGTATGCTACCAACTCTATATTTTGTTCTGATCCATACTTTCCGCTGTGTATTTCCCTATATCGTTCTTTCATGTATTTCACTCCATTTTCCAATCGACTTCCGCTGTATTTTACAAACAATAATATGTATGATTACCCAAAATAAGCAACATCAATTCATTAAGGAAAGCCAGCAGAATCTGCAAAGAAACTACCGGCTTTCCTTTACTATTCATCACGTTTTTTAACCAGATATATACTCCTATGGAGCAATCCTCCAACTCTGCCCTGTCTTATAATTCCATACAGGCGAAATATGTGATAGTTTCTCCATTTTCATCTCCACTATGTTTCCGTCCGTACATTGGAGCATAATAAGTTTTTTCTGGTTCAGAATCATTAGAATCACGTTCAACTGTTATCAATTTTTCTGCCCATAATCCACTGCTTTCCTTAGTAGTACATTCAGCCTTCATAGTAGAATTTAATTTGCATAAGGTCCACTCTTTATCTTTTTTTGCCTTTGCATATAGCTTTTTGTATGCATATCTGGTCTTCCCTTTCTCATCCCCAATATGCTCCCTTCCTACAATCAATGTTCCTTCCAAATAATGATCTTCGCAGTTAAAAGCAGAGCTATTTTCCTGAAAGTAGTCTGAATACATTACATCTGACAGCTTAAATTCATACTCATTGTTGTCATCATTCAGAAAAGAAATCGCACCATATTTATAGGTGGTTTTGCCGTTTTCATCACCCAGATGCATCCTTCCTACAATAACCTGAGTACTTTTCGGGCAGAGAAATTCGCTCCCTACATCATCCCTATGTTTTTTGCTCCGGACTCATCCACGGTGCTTGTCTGCACATCCGAAGACCTAACACCTAATATTATGCTGCTTTCCTCTTGTCCGTTTAGTTTCATAAAGAACCTCCTTCATTATATGATTTTTTGTTTGTAGCTGTGCCGCAGACCTGCCGTGCAAATTACCGTTGGACTGCGGGCAGCCATTCTCCATAAAACTCTCATGTATGCACCCTCCTTGATAAAAACATCTTTCCTTTACTCATCTTTTTTCTTTTTTCTTACAAAGAAAATTCCCAAGCCTGCAACAACCAGCACTCCGCAAAGCACGAATACCCATATCCGGTTCCACAAATCATTTTTCACACTGGTATCTGTTGTGTCAGTCGATGTACTTTCCTCGCCAGTCTTTGGGGCTTCTGCTGTACTTCCTGCACCTGTTTCCTGCTCCATAGAATCTGCATCAATCACAACAGCATAATCTGAAGCATGGGTAAAGGCAAGCGATACCATACCGTCCTCTGCAACCATGTCAGCACAGACAAATTCAAGCTCACCTGTGCTTTCATTGTAGTAATACAGATTTGCGGTAAGCCCTGCATTATCTTTACCGAGATTGATAGAAAGGATTGCGGTAAAGCCAAATTCGCCTTCATGGGACAGGCTTAACTGGATACTGTAACGCTCCCCGGTGATGTTGTTCACTATATCCACCGGGATAGCATTTGTTCCCGTTTTTACGGAAAAATCAATATCATCCGCTTTATCCGTGGTGATGCTCTTTCCATTCACACTCCAAATGATGCCGTTTCCCATATCAAAGGTAATCGTGATGTCTTTTCCCTTGATGCTGTCAAAAATATCTCCCGGAACAACAGCAGAGCCATTCATATCTATATTGATAATACTTCCTTCCTCTGCCTTTTCTTCCTCGGTGCGGATCACGTCCCAGCCGTTCTTACCATCCTTGTCTTTGATAAAGGGAATTTTGGCATCAGCTTCCGTATCCTCTGTATTTCCACCACTCGGATTATTCGGCTGATTTTCTCCTGTGTTTTTGTTGTCCGGCTGATTACTATTATTATCCGGCTTCTTATCTCCCGGCTGGCTGCTCTCAGTATGTGATGGTGGCAGCTTATCAAGCGTTTCTGTTCTCGTTCTGCCACAGACTGTACAGGTAAATGTTTTTTCTCCCTCTCTGTCCGTGGTCGGCTGCACTGTCACTGTTCCGCTGTCCCATGTATGGACGGCTGTTTCGCTCTTTTCTCCGCAGGAACATTCATGCCAGTGGTTGCTATTGTCTGACTTCCAATCTGTTCCGTAGCTGTGCTTATGCGATGGCGGCAATTTATCAAGCGTTTCTGTTTTCGTCTTTCCGCAGACTGTACAGGTGTATGTTTTTTCTCCCTCTTTGTCTGTAGTCGGCTGCACTGTTACCCTTCCGCTGTCCCATGTATGGGCGGCTGTACCACTCTTTTCTCCGCAGGAACATTCATGCCAGTGGTTGCTATTGTCTGACTTCCAATCTGTTCCGTAGCTGTGCTTATGCGATGGCGGCAATTTATCAAGCGTTTCTGTTTTCGTCTTTCCGCAGACTGTACAGGTGTATGTTTTTTCTCCCTCTTTGTCTGTAGTCGGCTGCACTGTTACCCTTCCGCTGTCCCATGTATGGGCGGCTGTGCCACTCTTTTCTCCGCAGGAACATTCATGCCAGTGATTATTGCTGTCAAATTTCCACTCCGTTCCGTAGCTGTGCTTATGCGATTCCGGCAGCTTGCCAAGCGTTTCTGTTTTCGTCTTTCCGCAGACTGTACAAGTGAATGTTTTTTCTCCCTCTTTGTCTGT
>CAJTWA010000065.1 GCA_910580195.1 uncultured Lachnospiraceae bacterium | reverse complement strand
TAGCATATTTTGTTGGAGTTCTTTTGATTTTTTATCTAGCACAACAGGTTAAATTAGCGTGATGATAGTACAGAAGGAGGACAAACCCCATGAAAGTGAAAGAAACACAAGCACCCCTGACAGACGGCCGTAAGGTACTCTTAAAAAGCGCCTCCAAAGAAGACGCAAAAGCCCTTTTCCTACACAGGAAAGCCACCTCCGGAGAAACATATTTCATGGTCAGGTATCCAGAAGAGTTCCAAGGCGGCTATGCCCAGACAGAGGAAAAAATAGCAGCTATGGAAGCCAGCGAAAAAGAATTTTACCTGACTGCATTTTTAGACGGGAACATCATAGGGGACGCTGGGATTTTCAAGATAATGGACTGGATGAAATGCCAGCACAGGTGCGGCTTTGGCATTTCCATCCTGCAGGAATACAGCGGCCTTGGGCTGGGGAGCCAGATGGTGAAGGCGGCCTTGGCGCAGGCGGAGGAAAACGGCTTTGGGCAGGTGGAGCTTGGGGTGTTTTCCGACAATTTCAGGGCAATCCGCCTTTATGAAAAATTCGGGTTCCAAAAGACAGGCGTCTGCCCCCGTGCCTTCCGGTTAAAAGACGGCACATACCGGGACGAAATCCAGATGGTCCGGATGCTGGGGGAAGGGAACTGCACCGCAGGGAACCAGAAGGGCCAATTGTCCCAAGAAATAGAGTTTTTAGACACAGGTTTCCTAGAAAACGATGAAATCAAGCTAACCTTGGAGCGGACAGCAGGGGCAGACGAGGAAAAAGGCTACCTGCCTTGCTACTATTTTGCCATCTGTGATAAAAACGGCCGGAAAATGGGCACCTGCGACTTGCGGGTGGGGCATAACGAAAATACTCTTTATGGCGGGAATTTAGGCTATGAAGTGGAAGAGCCGTACCGGGGGCGCCATTACGCAGGGAAAGCCTGCCTGCTGCTGTTTGAACTGGCAAAAAAGCACCAGATGGGCTATGTTACCATTACATGCAGCCCAGAAAATACGGCGTCCCGGAAGACATGCGAGTATGCAGGGGGCGTGTTCCAAGGGATTTTCCCATTGCCGGAATGGAATGAGATGTACCAGATGGGCAGCAGGGAGAAATGCAGGTACCACGTGGAACTGGGATAAGCATGAAAAGGAATAGCAAAGGGAACAGATTGGGGGATTCAGGAGAAAGGAAGGGATACTATGCCACAAATGAGCAAAGCGGTACGCCCGCCCCATATGGGGGACAAGCAGCCAAGCGAGAAAATCTTAAAGCTTGGCAGGAAAATCACGGACGTTGCAAAGCACAAGCTGAAAGGCCTTACGGTGGCCGACCCGGAATATTGGGGGCTTGCTGAGATTGTGACGGAGGAAATGGCGGACATTGCGCTGAAAATGAAGGTGCGCCGCCACTACAAAATTGAGGAGCTCTGGGAACTGAACCAGATTACAGAGGGAGAAAAAGAGCATTTCCAGAAAGTGCTGGACGAGATGAGCTATATTGGCCTTCTGGAATACGATTATGGGAACAATTACGATCATTACGGCGCCATCCCAGGGCCTACGGACCGCAGGTACTGCCTGCCTATGTTCGTGCCCGGCTCCGCCGAGCTTTTCAACATGGAGGAAGGCCCAGAGGGGAACCAGCGGCTCCGTGAGCACCCGGCCTTAGCCAGCTTTTTTGAACGTATGACATTTATCCCGCTGGATGGGATTACCCATATGGTGCCGCCCGGGGGCGCAGGGATCGGCATGCACGTAATCCCGGTGGAACAGGCCATTTCCATGGAAAACGGCACCATCGACTTAGAGCACATTTCCTATTGGCTGAAAAAGTACGAAGGCCACATCGGCGCAGGCCAATGCTCCTGCCGGATTAGCCGCCAAGTGCTGGGGGAAGGCTGCGGGGATGACGAGATGAACTGGTGCATCGGCGTAGGGGATTTTGCAGACTACTGCCGGGAAACTGGGAAAGGCCACGACGTCACTTATGAGGAGGCCATGGAAATTTTCCGCAAAGCGGAGGACAACGGGTTTGTGCACCAGATTACGAATATTGATGGGGAAAATAAGATTTTCGGCATCTGCAATTGCAACGTCAATATTTGCAACGCATTGCGGACTTCCCAGCTTTTTAACACCCCCAATATGAGCCGGAGCGCGTTTACCGCAAAGGTGGAAAAAGAAAAGTGCGTCGCCTGCGGCAAATGCGTGGAATACTGCCCGGCCGGAGCCGTAAAATTGGGGCAGAAGCTGTGCAAAAAGGATGGCAGGGAAGTGGAATACCCCAAGCACGAGCTGCCGGACAAGCTGGTGTGGGGCAAGGAGAACTACGACGAGGATTACCGGGACAACAACCGGATTAACTGCTATGGGACCGGAACGGCCCCCTGCAAAGCAGCCTGCCCAGCCCACATCGCAGTGCAGGGTTATATCCGCAAGGCGAAGGAAGGCAAATATCAGGAGGCGTTAGCCCTGATTAAGCAGGATAACCCCTTCCCAGCCATCTGCGGCCGGGTCTGCAGCCGCCGCTGCGAGATGGCCTGTACCCGGGGTACCATCGACCAGCCGGTAGCCATTGACAGCATCAAGAAATTCATTGCAGAACAGGATTTGAAGGAAGAAACCAGATACATCCCTCCGGTGGTGATTGCATCCAACCGCCTTTCCCAGTGGGAGGAAAAAATCGCCATTATCGGGGCGGGGCCGGCAGGCCTTTCCTGCGCCTATTACCTTGCCACGAAAGGGTACAAGCCCACCGTATTTGAAAAAAATGATTGCCCGGGCGGGATGATGACTTACGGAATCCCCTCCTACAAGCTGGAAAAAGACGTCATCGACGCGGAAATCGAAGTGATCCGCCAGCTTGGGGCAGAAATCAAATGCGGGGTGGAAGTAGGGAAAGACATTACGCTGGAGGAACTTCGGGCAGAGGGCTATCGGGCATTTTACATTGCAATCGGCTGCCAAGGCGGGAAACTCCCAGATTTGCCCGGGGCGGACGCTGCAAATGTTGACGTTGCCGTGTCCTTCCTGCACCGTGCCACCGAGGACCAGGACCAGAAGCTTAACGGGAAAACCCTTGTCATCGGCGGCGGGAATGTAGCCGTGGACTGCGCAAGGACTGCCAGCCGCTTCGGCAGCGAAGAAGTGGCAATGTTCTGCTTGGAACAAAGGGAAGAAATGCCAGCCTCCCAAGAGGAAATTGCGGAAACGCTGGAAGAGCAGATTTCCATTGAAAATGGCTGGGGGCCAAAAGAAATCTTAAAGGATGCGGAAGGAAACGTAACAGCCGCCGTGTTCCAGAAATGCATTTCCGTCTTTGACGCAGAAGGGAAATTCAACCCCAAATATGACGGGGAACACCTTAAGACGGTGGAGTGCAGCCATATTATTTTTGCCGTAGGCCAGTCTGTGGAGTGGGGCGGGCTGCTTAAGGGGAGCAAGGTGGAATTTAGGCAGGGGAATTACCCGGCGGCAGATTCCCTCACCTACCAGACCGCAGAGCCGGATATTTTCGTAGGCGGGGACGTCTTCACAGGCCCTAGCTTTGTCATTGACGCCATTGAAGCCGGGAAAAATGCAGCCGTTTCCCTGCACCGCTATGTGCACCCGGGAACCAGCTTAACCATTGGCCGGAACCGCCGGGATTTCCATGAACTGGACAAAACGGACATCAAAGTGGAAGGCTATGACACCATTGGCCGCCAAGAAGCCGGAATGGATCTATCCGCCGGCTCCAGACATTCCTTCCGGGACGCCCGCAAAACCTTGACGGAAGAGCAGGTCCATCTGGAGGCAAGCCGCTGCCTAAGCTGCGGGGCGTCCGTGGTAGATGAAAATAAATGCATCGGCTGCGGCGTCTGCACCACCAAATGTGCATTTGACGCCATCCATCTCCACCGGGACCATCCAGAATGTTCCAAGATGGTGAAATCAGAAGATAAATTTAAGGAAATCGGCGCTTACATGGCAGGAAAAGCAGCTAAAACCGCATGTTCCAAGGCGCCCATCCTCACAAAAAAAGCAGCCGAAACCGTGAAAAAATCAGGTAGCGCCGCAGTAAAAGCCGCAGCCGCCATCAAAAAGGCAGCAAGCGCATCCCAAAAAGCCCCAAAACCCGCCCGGACCCCTTCCAGAAGGCCATCCGGGCAGCCAAAGCCACACAAGGCCAAAAAGAAAAATTAGCCACAACAGGAAACGGAGAACCGCCATGCACGAACTAGGAATCGTATTCCACATCGTAAAAACAGTAGAAAACATCGCAGCCGAGCACCAAGTATCCAAGGTAGGGAAAGTAGTGCTTGAAATCGGGGAAGTATCCACCATCATCCCCTCTTACCTCACCGACTGCTGGAACTGGAAATGCTCCAAAAGCAAATTGATGGAAGGCTGCGAGCTGGCAATCGAAACAATCCCCGCCATTACATACTGTGAAAGCTGTGGGGAAACCTACCCCACAGTGGCGCATGGCAAAACCTGCCCCTACTGCGGCAGCAGTTCCACCTACCTTATCCAAGGGAATGAGCACGAAATCAAAGAAATAGAAGTCTGCTAAAACATGAGGTGGTTACCCAATACCCAGCAGTTCTGGGCAGGAACCCTCCCCCTGCAAACCATCAGGGACGCTTTTAATGGAAGTGAAATCCACTGCTTACGGAAACTTAAGAACGAGGGCTTTCCCGAGTTCTTTAGTTGCAGTTAGCAGTTAGTTCACTGGAATGTTGTCCCGTTTGCAGGGGGAGGGTTCCTGCCCAGAACTGCGTCCGCCCCCACAACCCAAAAAGCCGCTCCCCAAATTGCGCCTGATTTCTCAACTCCCGCCCTAAAAAGCGCCAACCCCTACAAAATCACTCCCACTCCTACAACCTAAAAGCGCCAGTCCTCCCCACCCACCCCATAAACATACAAAAAATTAAGAATTCCCATATTGTAACAAACAACTGTTTATGATAAACTATCCCCTATACCCATAATCGGCAGCCCACCCACCCCATACCCATAAGCCCGCACCCCAAGCAATCCACCCCAATCAGGCAATTCCACCACCCCATGCAAGAAGCCCCAGCAAAACAGATGGAAAGGAACAGGAGATGAAACAGAATTTTTTTAAAAAATACATAGGCGATAAATCATTCTACCGCATGGTCCTCTTAATCGTCGTCCCCATCATCATCCAGAACGGCATCACCAATTTCGTCAGCCTCTTAGACAACATCATGGTAGGCCAAGTAGGCACCGAGCAGATGAGCGGCGTCGCCATTGTCAACCAGTTTATGACTGTATTCAATATCTGCATTTTCGGCGGCGTTTCCAGCGCCGGGATTTTTACTGCCCAGTATTACGGCCAAGGGAGCCACGGAGGGGTGCGCAATACCTTCCGGTTTAAGTTTCTCGTCTGCATCCTGATGACAGCCGCCGCCATTGGCCTGTTTTTCTCAGCCGGGGACAAGCTGATTATGCTGTACCTCCATGAAGGCGCACAGGGCGGCGACATTGCAAAAACATTGGAATACGGGAAAGAATACTTGGCCGTGATTATCTTCGGCATCTTGCCCTACGCCATTTCTCAGGCTTATGCAAGTACCTTACGCGAAACGGGGGAAACCGTGCTGCCCATGAAAGCGGGGATTATAGCGGTCGTTGTAAACCTTCTGGGGAATTACCTGCTGATTTTTGGGAAACTCGGGCTGCCGGCCTTGGGGGCGGTAGGGGCGGCCATTGCAACGGATATTGCAAGGGTTGTGGAGTGCGCGGTACTGGTTTTCTGGACTTACCGGCACCAGGAGAAGCATCCTTTTATTGTGGGGGCTTACCGCACCATGAAAATCCCAAAGGATTTAACGGCAAATATCATAAAAAAGGGCGTCCCCATTATGCTCAATGAGATTGCATGGTCCACAGGGCAGGCATTTTTGCTGCAATGCTATTCCGTCCGGGGGCTGTCCGTGGTGGCGGCGCTTAACATTTCCAGTACCGTGTCAAACCTGTTCAATGTGGTGTTCCTCTCCACGGGAGGGGCGATTGCCATTATTGTAGGCCAGCTTTTAGGGGCTGGGAAAATGGAAGAAGCGAAAGATACGGACCGGAAACTTTTGTTTTTCACAGTTTCTACCTGTCTGGTGTTTGGGAGCCTGCTGGCATTGATTTCCCCGTTCTTCCCAATGATTTACAATACCTCCGGGGAAGTGCAGTCCCTTGCCACAAGGTTCATCCTGATTTCTGCCTTATGCATGCCTTTGTATGCATTTATGCACGGCTGCTACTTTACCCTCCGTTCCGGCGGGAAAACGTGGATTACTGTACTGTTTGACAGCGTATATGTGTGGGTGGCGGATATCCCCCTTGCCTATGTGCTGGCGCATTTTACGGGGCTGCCCATTGTGCTGGTATACTTAAGCTGCCAGCTGATTGAAACATTAAAATGCATCCTTGGCTATATTTTGGTAAAAAAAGGGATTTGGCTCCAGAATATCGTAGACACAGCGTAAGCACAAGGTTAAGGTAGGAAGGCATTGCTGGATACCAATTAGTTTGCCTGTTTTGCGGATGCAGTCCAGAATTAGGGAGGATTACAAATGATATATACAACTTACGAATTAGCCTGCCTGTTTTTTCTGTACAGCTTCCTTGGATGGTGCTTGGAAGTGGCCTATGCAGCGGCAGGCAGGAGGAAATTTGTCAACCGGGGGCTGTTAAACGGCATGCTCTGCCCCGTGTACGGCGTGGCCATGGTTTTCATGCTGGTGTTCATGGATTCCTTGCGGGGAGAGTGGTTTTACCTGTTTTTGGGCTGCATGGTCGTGGGGACAGTGACGGAGCTTTTGACGGGGCTGCTGCTGGAAAAGGTATTCCATTTAAGGCTCTGGGATTATTCTGGGAAAAAATTTCAAGCTGGGGGCTACATCTGCCTTGCAGCCGCAATGGTTTGGGGCGGCCTTGGCATTTTTGTGCTGAAATTCTTAAACCCGCTTGTAATGGCATTGCTGGGGTACATCCCTTATTTGCCGGGGCTGGCAGGTCTGCTGCTGCTTACCGTGGTTTTAGCCGTAGACGCTGCTATGACCATAGGGGCGCTGCTTAAAATCAAGAACCAGAACCAAGCCATGGCAGACATAGCGGAAGGGCTGAATCAAGCGTCCCGTTCCCTGCAGGTTGTGATTGTCCGGGCAGTCCACCGGCGTATGGGCCGGGCATTTCCCGGCCTTGAGAAAAAAGAGGCTGGGACCGAGGAGGAAAAGCTGGAATTAATCCGCCAGAAAACGGTGTTTGCCTATGGCTGCAGTTTCCATAAAATTGCTTGGATATTTGTCCTAGGGTCTTTTTTAGGGGCTGTGGTGGAAATGGTATTCTGCCGGCTTACCATGGGCTGGTGGATGAGCAGGAGCAGCCTTTTGTATGGGACCTTCAGCTTAGTCTGGGGGATTGGCGTTGCAGGGGCAACCATTGTGCTTTACCGTTACCGGAACCAAGAGGACAGCCATATTTTTGTGGCAGGGACCTTGCTGGGCGGGGTTTATGAATACATTTGCAGCGTATTTACGGAGCTGGCATTTGGGACGGTATTCTGGGATTACAGCGACATCCCCTTTAACTTGGGCGGCAGGATTAATCTATTGTACTGCTTTTTCTGGGGGATTGCAGCTTGGGTATGGATGAAGCGGCTGTACCCGCTGGCCTCTGGCTGGATTGAGAAGGTGCCCAAAAAGGCAGGGACGGCGCTGACTTATAGCGCCCTGCTGCTTTTAGCATGTGACATTGTAATTTCTGCCGCGGCGCTGGGGCGTTATGGGGAACGCGCCGGGGGCGTCCCGCCGCAAAATGGAGTGGAAATCTGGATTGACAACCAATTCCCGGACAGCCGGATGGAGCAGGTCTATCCCAATGCCAAGACGATGGATGAATGGAGGCCTGAGTAATTCCCAGACAACCGGATGGAGCAGGCCTATCCCAATGCAAAGACGATGGATGGAGGCCTAATCAATTTCCAGACAGCCGGATGGAGCAGGCCTATCCCAATGCAAAGACGATGGATGAGTGGAGGCCTGAGTAAAATCGAGAAAGGAATGGGAACACAATGGAAACAAAAGAGTATTTCAGTAAGAAAAAAAGGATAGTGGTAAAAATCGGCTCCGCGTCCCTCCACCATGCAGCCACCGGAAGGCTGAACCTTGGGAAAATAGAGCGGCTGGTGCGGGAGCTCTGCGATATCAGGAACCGAGGGATGGACGTATGCCTCGTAAGCTCTGGGGCGATAGCAGTGGGGCGTACCGTGATTGGCCTGTCCGGGCGGCCGGACAACATTTCCACGAAACAGGCCTGTGCAGCCGTAGGGCAGGCAAGGCTGATGATGACATACCAAAAATTATTTTCAGAATACCATCAGGCGGTAGGGCAAATCCTAATGACGAAAGGGACCATGCAGGACAATGTTTCCCGGAAAAATGCCCAGAATACCTTTGAGGAATTGTTCCGCCTTGGGATTATCCCCATAGTCAATGAAAATGACACGGTTTCCACTTACGAAATGCAGTTTGGGGACAACGACACCCTTTCCGCCTTGGTGGCTTCGCTGGCGGGGGCGGATTTGCTGATTCTTTTATCGGACATTGACGGGCTCTTTACCGACGACCCCCATAAAAACCCGGATGCGACGTTAATCCCGGTGGTGGACAGGCTGGACGAAGGGTTCCTTGCTATGGCAAAAGCTACCACCGGCAGCGATGTGGGCACCGGGGGCATGGCGACAAAGCTGACTGCGGCAAAAATTGCCACCTGTTCCGGGGCGGACATGGTGATTGCCAATGGGGCAGACGTGGGGGTGTTGCACCGGATATTTGAAGGGGATTTTGTAGGGACCCTGTTCCGGGAGCATTGGGATGAGGATTTCTACATTGCAGATTTTATAGAGAAAAGCTTAGCATAAGCATAGGTTCCCAGCGAAACAAGAAAAAGGAAAGGTGAAAGTTATGGAGAAGGAAAAAATAGACAGGATCAATGCGCTGGCAAGGAAATCCAAGGCGGAAGGCCTGACAGAAGCGGAGAAAAAGGAGCAGGATTTGCTGCGGCAGGAGTATATTGCGCACATCAGGCGCAACCTGCGGGCACAGCTTGGCAATATCGACGTGGTGAACCCAGATGGGACCACAGAAAACCTAGGGGAAAAATATGGGCGCAAAGAAGCAAATTAGGGATCTGCTGAAAAAGCGGCGGGAAAGCCTGTCCCCTTTGCAGGTACAGGGTTTTTCGGAAAAAATCTGCCAAAACATCCGCATGCAGCCATGGTTTTTACAGGCGGGAACCGTTTGCTTTTATTACCCTCTTGGGCATGAGGTTAGCCTGCTGCCGTTGGCGAGGGAGGCCTTGGAGGATGGGAAGGAAGTTGCATTTCCAAGGGTGGAAGGGAAAGGGATGGAGTTTTTCCGTGTAAATTCTTTGGAGGAGTTCCAAGAGGGCAGTTTCCATGTGATGGAGCCAACAGGCAGCGTGCCTGTTACGGAACCGGAGGCATTGGCGCTGGTGCCGGGGGTTGGGTTTGACGCCTATGGGAACCGGCTGGGGTATGGGGGCGGGTATTATGACCGCTATTTTGCCAGCCACCCAAGGATGGTGAAGGTTGGGGCGGCCTATGGCCTGCAGGTAGTAGGGCGCTTGGAGCAAGGGGAATATGACGTGCCAATGGACGGGATTGTCACGGAAGAAGGGATTTCTTATGCCGGGCCGAAACTGGAGAGGAAACTGGAAAGCAGCTTGATGCCAGCCCGAAAGTGAAGAAGTGTTTGGAAAGCTGTTTTATGCCAGCCTGAATGGAAGAGGAAACTGGAAAGCAGCTTGATGCCAGCCCGAAGCGGAAGAGGTATTTTGCAGAGGTATGGTTTTCTGGAATAGAAACTGCCAAAAGGGCAGGGGCATTAGGGATGGAGGCGCATGGATTCCAGTAGGGAGCCATGCGCCCGCTATCGTTTGGGGAGAATGGTTACAAATCCCTGCTATTTTAAGTAACCGTCCTTTACAATATCCGCCACAGTTTCGGTGGGGATTTCAAAGGTGACAACCCCCATGTAGCCGGGAGCTACCTGATATTCGTCAAAGACAACCACCAGCTTGCCGGATTTGTTGACATAGAAATTAGCATTGTCCGGCAGTTCCTTGAAGTCCCATTCCGGCACGTCGCTGCCTATATAGTAGGATTTTGATTCATCCTGTGCCATCTGTTCTTTCATCTGCTGTTTAATGTTCTCGGAAATGGGCGTTTTGTAATCTGCACCTTCTTGGAATAAATCTTCTAAAGTAACCATTTTCCCAGCCTGTTTGTCGATGTGGTAAATCTTTTCCATCTGCGCAGCCCCTGCCATGGTGACAGTCTGGCAAAACCGCAGGGAAAACAGCCGGTCATTGTCTGTCACCACCTCATAATCCAAATCGACTGCCTGCGTGCCTTCCCCGCCTGCGGCTTTTACGTCTGCTTCGTATGCGGCAATCATTTCGTCGGTATAGGCTTTGATGGTATCATTTAATTCTTGGGCAGCGTCTTTTAAGGATTCATTTTCCCCGTTTTCATCCCCTGAAATTTGGACTTCCGGGATTTTGAGGTTGGCCTCCATCTGGTTGTCCTGACGCCCGTATTCGCGGAAAGTTACCACTTTTACGATTGCGCCGATGACTGGGACCTGCTCCATGGCGTAGGAAATGGAGGGGCTTAAGTTGGCAAGGATTATAAGGGCAAGGGCAGCGGCGGCAGCAGCCCCAGCGGCTTTACCAAAGGGGGAATGGAAAGGAAGTTCCGTTTTTCGGCAATCCTTTCCTGCTGCAGCCTTGCTGTGCAGCCCTGCTTTTGCGCAGGTTTCCTTTTTGGGTACATTTGCCGGGTCATTGCCATTATGGCTTGGCAAGGGCGTGCTGGATGTATGGGATGCTGCGTTGCCTGTAAGGTTTGGCGTTCCTGCAGTATTTGCCATATCAGCCTTTGCTTTGGCGATGGCGTCTGCTACCCGGGGCCTTAGGGTATCAGGGACTTTGATGTTTTGGTAATCCTGTTTGATTTCGCTTAAGTCACGGTTCATGGCAGAGTTCTCCTTCCGTCAGTTTGGTTCTCAGTTTCTTTAGGCTTCGGTATAAAATGCTTTTGACAGTGCTTAAATTTTCTTCCAGCACGGCGGCAATTTCCTGAAGTTTCCGGTCCTCGAAATAGCGCAGCACCACCACGGCGCGCTCTTTTTCATTTAGGACGTCCAAGGCGTCAATCGTGTCAAAATCTAGGTATACATCCTCTTTCCCATATTCCTCGGGGATTTCGCAGGAAATTTCCCGCTGCCTGCCCCGCAGGGATTCCAAGGAAGTGTTGATGGCAATGCGCCAGAGCCATGTTTTGATAAAGGCTTCATTTTTCACAGAGGCAGAATTTTGTATGGCCTTGTAAGCGGTTTCCTGCACAATGTCCATGGCGTCTGCTTCATTTTTCACATAGGTGAAAGCCAGGCGGTACAGGGAACCGTAAGAGGCCAGCAGCTCCTGCTCCACCAACTGCTGCATCTTTTGCATGTTTGGCGTAGTCATTTGGGTTCTCCTTTCTGGTTGGCTGTTACAATAAGTTAGACGGGGGAGGGGATGGAAAAGTTTCAGGTGCGGGGGAATTTTTGTGGGAAAAATTTGAGAGGGTATATTGCAAATGGGGATTGCATATGCTATAATGCCGGTAGGCAAAAGTGAAATAAGCAATCCATATAGGCAAAGAACGAATCCCCGGGCTGTACTGGCATACATCCGGGGATTCTTCTTTCCTTATTAGAGTGGCAAAGCCCCCACTAGGCTATTTGCTGTCCTTGTCATTCCTGTCAAGCCATTTGACGATGAGGTGGCAAACCACACCGCCCGTAACAGTAATGAAAAGTGAAATAAGCGTATCCATATAAACACCTCCTCCTGTTGTCAGGTATCGGTATGGACAACAATGGAATTATAGCTTATTTTGTAGGTTTTTGCAAGGTGCAGGAGCCTCTGCGGTTCCAGAAAAATTACCCTTACCTAATGACAAACCGCTTAGAACTTGCTATACTGTTAGGAGGAAACTAAGCCTTACGGCGGCTGCCCTGCTGATTTGCCATATTTTTAGGAGGAAACCCCTTTGCAGCGGTTGCATGGGTTTGCTGTATTCTTATCAGGAAATAGGCCTTGCAGCAGAATAACCAGGCAGTATCAGTGAAGCAGCACCAGAATGGAGGAAATTATGAAATTAACGTTGGAACAGATTGGCGCAAATGCCAAGAAAGCAGAAACAGCCCTGCGCACCCTCTCTGCCAGCCAGAAGAACAAAGCGCTGGCTACCGCGGCAGATTATTTGATTGCAAACATGAAAATGCTGCTGGAGGCCAACCACACGGACGTGGAGCAGGCAAAGGAAAACGGCATGGCCCCGGGGCTGGTGGACAGGCTGCTCTTAACAGAAGCCCGGATTGCCCAGATGGCGGAAGGCCTCCGGCAGATTGCAGGGCTGGAAGACCCAATCGGGGAAGTGCTGTCCATGAAGCAGCGGCCAAACGGGCTTTTGATTGGGCAGAAGCGCGTGCCGTTGGGGGTTATCGGCATTATTTATGAGTCCCGGCCCAATGTGACGGCGGACGCCTTCGGCCTGTGCTTCAAGGCAGGGAATGTGGTAATCCTCCGGGGCGGGAAGGACGCCATCCATTCCAACAACGCTATTACGATGACTTTACAGGAAGCCTTGGGGAACTGCGGCCTCCCGGCAGACGCCATCCAGCTTATCACGGACACCAGCCATGAAACGGCGGAAAAATTCATGAAGCTGAACCAATACATTGACGTGCTGATCCCACGGGGCGGCGCCGGGCTCATCCGCACGGTGGTGGAGCAGGCCACAGTGCCCGTCATAGAAACAGGGACTGGGAACTGCCATATTTACGTGGATGAATCTGCGGACATTGACATGGCCGTTGACATTATTTTCAATGCCAAAACACAGCGGATTGGCGTCTGCAATGCCTGCGAATCCTTAGTGGTGCATGAAAAAGCAGAAGACGGGCTGCTGCCTAGGCTAGCAGAGCGGCTGGCAGAAAAGAAAGTAGAACTGCGGGGCGATGAGGAAAGCAGGGACGTCTGCAGCAGCATCCTCCCGGCCAAAGAGGAGGATTGGGGCGCAGAATACTTAGATTACATCCTTTCCATAAAGACCGTTTCCTCCATAGAAGAGGCCATCGCCCACATCAACCGGTACAATACCGGCCATTCCGAGGCCATCATTACCAAGGATTATGGAAATGCGCAGAAATTTTTGGATGAAATAGATGCGGCGGCCGTGTATGTCAATGCGTCTACCCGGTTTACGGACGGGTTTGAATTCGGCTTCGGAGGTGAAATCGGCATCAGCACCCAGAAGCTCCACGCAAGGGGGCCTATGGGCTTAAAAGAGCTGACCAGCACAAAATATATCATCTACGGGAACGGCCAAGTGCGGCCATAAAGCGGGGACAGGAAACAAACGGATAGGCGGGAAGATACTATCTGCGTGACAGCCAAAGGCAGCACAAGTAGGGATAGGGAACAAAACGGATAGGCGGGAAAATACTATCTGTGGGACGGCCAAGGGCAGCCGTAAATTGGGAACAGAAAACATAAAACGGATGGTGAAATTATAAATGAGAAGAAGGAACTTGCAGCATACCAAAAAGAACAAACAAGGGGCAATCATAAAAATACTGTCGGAACCGGAGATTAGCCGGGAACTGTTCCGGCATTTCAACCGCCATCAGGAAGTGTCCCGCTGCTGGCGGAAGGAAGGGGGCGTCTGGAAACTGAAGGACATTGCCTTTGTGGAAGAGTGGAAGGAGGCGGAATATGAATTTTTGGTGAAATGCCTGAAAAACACCATACATACAGGCGGCTACGTATTTGGCTGCTTCGAGGAAGGGAAACTGATTGGCTTCACCTCCGTAGAAAGCAATCGTTTTGGCTCCAAGGGACAGTATGTGCAGCTTTCCTGCATCCATATATCCTGTGAGAGCAGGGGCAAGGGGTATGGGAAACAGCTCTTTTCGCGGGCTGTTCTGGCTGCAAGGAAGCTGGGTGCAAAGAAGCTCTACATATCCGCCCATTCCTCCGAGGAAACGCAGGCATTTTACCATGCCCTTGGGTGCAAAGAAGCCGAGGAGTATGATAAAAAGCTGTATGTGTCAGAGCCCTGCGACTGCCAGATGGAGTATGCGCTTTAGGTGGAGCTGCAAGATGGCTTAGTGCTGCAGCGTTCAGGCGTATTTGGAGGTACAAAAGAAAAAGAGGAGGTTGGCAGCCCAATGTTCCAAAATTTTAAAATGCCGGGTTCTGTGGGCGCTTTTGTGTTTTTATCGGTTCTGTTTATCAGCATCCATTTGGTAAGCACCCTCATTGGCAAAACTAAGAAATACAGGTTTTCAAGGCGCTACCAAATCCGCAGGCTGCCCAAAGGCGTAAAAATAAAAAAGGGTCGCCGTCCAAGGAAGAACCGCTATATTTTAAATTACCCTTTTTGGGCCAGCAGCAAGAAGGACGGCACGGCTGATTTACGGATGCGGGACAATGAAATTATTTGGGGTAAAAGTTTCTTATTCGTGGACGGCGCAGTGCTGGAATTTGACAAACCATACGAGCTCCTTGGGGTAGTCAAAGATTTGCGCCGGCAGGGGGTTGAAATCCAATTGTCAAAAGAGGAAAAAGAGAAATATGCGAAGCTGAAAAAGAAAAGGGCTTTTTTTGCGCAGGGCTATGACATACAGAAAATCATAGACAGCTACGAGGAACACCCAACAGATTTTGAAAAATTATGCGCCCTGCTGTTCCAAAAGATGGGATACCATACGCAGGTGACAGCTAAGTCCAACGATGGAGGGTATGATATCGTCCTTTGGAAAAACCAGAGCAAGGCAATCGTGGAATGTAAATGCTATTCCGCCGGGAATAAGATAGGCCGCCCTGCCATCCAGAAATTGGTAGGGGCAAACAACACCGCATTGGCAGACGGGATGGTCTTTATTACGACCAGTGAATTCTCGTCCTATGCCGTATCTTATGCAAAAGAAGCTGGCGTCGAGCTGGTGGACGGGCGTAGGCTGCTCTCGCTTTTCCATGAATACCTGTTCACGGAGGAGCAGGGAGGGGGCGTGTATGAGGAAGAGTGCTACTTGGAAGTATCTGACTTGCGCCCATACGTCCCGGAGGATATTTATGAGGACTATTTTGTGCAATGCTAAAAGGAATGGGTTGGTTCCTTTTAGCATTGTTTTTGTTTGCCCAGCATGGGCGTTTTCTAACGGGTGAAAGTCCCGAGTGCGCGTAGGCAACGACGAAGCACATAGCTGAACAGCAAGGGTGTCCGCCGCGAGGCGGAATCTGAAAGAAGCTGTAGGCAAACCTCTGGCCTGACGGACAGGAACCGCATATAAGGCTCGGAAATACGGATAAGGTGGCAAAATACACTAAAGTCCAAAAGTTGCCAGAAGTACGGGTAAATGCGGCAGGTGCATGGAGGGAAAGAATACGCACCTTAACTGGGGAGGTCTCACAGGCGGTTTCATCAGCCGTAGTAACAACGAACTGTGAGAAGTCAGCAGAAGCCATAGTAACGAGGAAGTCCCTGTAATGGGGATGGAGCGAAGGGCTGAACAATCAATCAGTTGAAGTACGTTCCACTTCGTAGCCGGAGCAAACGCCTGTCGATCACTTCAAAGGCGGCAAAGGCAAAAGGGGCAGAAAGGAAACAACGCATGGACACAAGTAGTCTCATGGAGCAGGTATTGAGCAAGGATAACCTTAATGCCGCGTACCTGCAAGTCGTAAGGAACAAAGGCGCGGCAGGCGTGGACGGGATGACTGTCGAAGAGCTTGGCGCATACCTTTCGGAAAACGGAGAAAGCATCAGGGAGAAGCTGCGGACGAGGAAATATAAGCCGCAGCCAGTCCGCAGGGTGGAGATACCCAAACCAGAGGGCGGGACAAGAAAACTCGGAGTACCAACGGTGGTAGACAGATTTGTGCAGCAGGCAGTAGCACAGGTGCTCACTCCGATATTTGAAGAGCAGTTCCACGACCACAGCTATGGGTTCAGGCCGAACCGATGCGCACAACAGGCAGTCTTGAAAGCATTAGAGATGATGAATGACGGACACAGCTGGGTTGTAGACATTGACCTTGCAAAGTTCTTTGACACAGTAGACCATGATAAGCTGATGACTATCTTCGGGCGTACAATCAAGGATGGGGATGTCATATCGGTAGTAAGGAAGTTCCTGGTCAGTGGAGTGATGATAGACGACGAGTATGAAGATACCATAGTGGGCACGCCGCAGGGCGGAAATATTTCGCCGCTGTTAGCGAACGTCATGCTGAACGAAGTGGACAAAGAACTGGAAGCAAGAGGGCTGGATTTCGTCCGCTACGCAGACGACCTGATTATCATGGTCGGAAGCAGACAGGCGGCAGACCGGGTAATGAAGAGCATCACCCGATTTATCGAAGAAAGGCTGGGCCTGAAAGTAAATGGGGAGAAAAGTAAGGTGGATAAGCCCAAGGGAATCAAGTATCTGGGATTTGGATTCTACTATGACTCATTTGCCAAAGGGTATAAAGCCAGACCCCACCCGAAAGCGGCGGCAAAGTTCAGGGAGCAGATGAAGAAACTCACATGCAGGAGTTGGGGAGTGAGCAATGGATACAAAGTCAAGAAGCTCAACCAACTTATCCGAGGATGGATAAACTATTTCAAAATCGGCAGCATGAAAGGGTTATGCGAACGGCTAGACAGTCAAATCCGCTACCGGCTTCGTATGTGCATATGGAAGCATTGGAAAACACCGCAGAATAGAGCAAAGAACCTGATAAAATTAGGTATCAGCTGCAAATATGCATGGTCAACGGCATATACAGGAGCAAGAATTGCCTATGTATGCCAAAGAGGAGCAATGAATGTGGCTGTTACGAAAGAGAGACTAACCCGGTTTGGATTAGTTTCCATGTCGGACTACTACGCCGAAAGGCGAGTAACTTGTTAAGTTGATTGAACCGCCGTGTACCGAACGGTACGCACGGTGGTGTGAGAGGTCGGAAATTTCTCATTCAGAGAAATTTCCTCCTACTCGATTACCAATTAAGGCCTTAGGTTGCCCATCTTTTCTTAAATCAGGTATGATTTTCTTGTTGTATATCCTTAGTGATTATTTTTATGAAAACATCAGGTGTTACAACTGGTGTTTTTGCTGCCTTGAAGTCTTTTGCATTACAGGTTACAATATAAGATGCATTTGCGTGGACGGCACATTCATCTTGCAGGCAGTCTTCGAAATCATGGAAATTCAGATTTTTTATAGCTTCTTTTACTTGGTTTTGCGTTGCTCCTGCCACTGTCAATAAATTACAAATGTTATTCAGCCAAGCCCTTGCTTTTTCCTCTGTTTCTTGTTTTATAGGAAATTTCGACCTTTTAGAGCGCAAAGAAAAACGTATGTT
>CAJTWA010000064.1 GCA_910580195.1 uncultured Lachnospiraceae bacterium | reverse complement strand
CCCTTCGTGCGAGTGCGCATCCTCCCGGAGGGTTTTATCTTATAGGAAATTCATGAACTTCATCACTTCACAGTGGCACGGTATTTCCTATAAGAAAATAAACAGCAAAACACCCCTTATCCCACACAACAAGGGTGTTTTGCCATATTTTTATTTCCTCTTCCATTGTTGGCAAACAGAACCTTCCAACCATCTTTTCCTTAGAAATAATTTTTCCAATACACAGGCAAACCAGAGCCGTCCCCAAAAGCCCCTTTACCGCCTTCCTTACAATGCAGGTTATTCTATTTTCCACCCCTCTTTCATGCAAGGTCATTCTTTCTTCCCCACAGCCTGCGCCGCAAAGCTAAGGTTCTCCTTAAGCACCTTAAGCGCATGGAACTCCCGATCCACATAAAACCCTATATACTCATCCAAAATCCGCTCCAGATTGCCCAATGCCTGCTCCGAAAGGGTAAAAGTATAGAGCTTTTCAATACTGGAAGACAGGATAAATTGCATGGCATAAAGGGCAGAAGCATCCATTGGAACAGCCTTCTCCCCTTTTTTGCAGCCCCCGCACAATGCCCCGCCCCGCCTCGTATGGAACCATGCCAAGGAATCCTCCCTGCCGCAGCCCAAGCAGGAAAATACATGGGGCCCTTCCCCATTGATTGCCATGGCTTTCAGTTCGAACACCCGGCGGACCAGCCGGTTTTCCAAGTTTTCCTTTTCCAACGCCCGCAGGGACTGGTACAGCAGCTTTAACATATGTATTTCATCGGTATTTTCCCTCGCATAATAATCCGCAATTTCCAGAAAATAAAACCCATAACATGCATTAGCAACATCCTCTGCCAGCCCCCGGAAATAATTGCTGATTTCCGCCTTCCCGATGGTGTAGGAGCTCCTCCCCTCGTAGGCCTCAAATTTCCCAAAGGAAAACGGGCTGCCAGCCGCCATCAGTTGGCTGCCCGGGCGCCTTGCCCCCCGGGCAAAGGCTGAAATCTTCCCTCTTTCCTTGGTGAGGAGCGTCACCCTCCTGTCATATTCGCCCACCGGGGCTGCCGAAAGCACCATGCCCGTCAGCGTTATGTTCTGCCCCATTCCTTTCCATGCCCCCATTCCGGTATTCCCTGCCTGCCATCAGGGCGCGCGTCGCGTCCCCGCCCATCCCTTCCATGCTATGGCAGCACTTATAGCTTAAGTAATCTTCAATACTTCCCGTGCTCGCAAATCTCGTCCATTTCTGTTCTACCATCTGGATGTCCCCCTTTATTCTTCTGTTCATTCTTACAGCAAAATCTCTGGTTCCCAGAACCTACTGTAATTAATATTAGCTTATCCCTCCAAAGCAGCAGATATACTAGATAAAAAATGGCAGAAATAAAGATGGGAACACTGCAAGGCCGCTATTCTTCTTCCCGGTACCCAAAATTTTTAATCAGGAAATCACTGTCCCGCCAGTCCTTCTTCACCTTCACCCAAAGCTTTAAGTTCACCTTGCGTTCCAGCATTTTCTCAATCTCAAACCGGGCGTTGGTGCCGATTTTCTTTAACATCGCCCCGCCCTTCCCAATAATGATCCCTTTGTGGGAATCCCGCTCGCAGATAATGGTTGCCTCAATGTCCACAATGCCGCCCTTCTTCCGCTCCTTCATCCGCTCAATCGTAACGGCAATCCCATGGGGGATTTCTTCCTCCAAGGCATGGAGGGATTTCTCCCGGATAAGCTCCGCCACAATCTGCCGCTCAGGCTGGTCGGTTACCGTATCCTCGTCATAGAACATGGGGCCATAGGGCAGGTATTTGAAAATAAGCCCGATGAGTTCCTCCGTGCGCTCCCCACGGCGGGCGGAAAGGGGGATTACCTCTGCAAAATCATATTCCTTTTGGTAGGCTGCGATGCAGGGCAGGATTTCTTCCTTTTTGATGGTATCGGTTTTATTGATTACCAAAATGACAGGGGTCTGCACTTTTTTCAGTTTTTCCAAAATATGGCGTTCCCCTGCCCCGATGAAGGTGGTAGGCTCTACCAGCCACAGGATGGCGTCTACGTCGTGGAGCGTCTGCTCGGCTGCATTTACCATGAATTCCCCCAGCTTATTCTTAGCCTTATGGATGCCCGGAGTGTCCACAAAGACAATCTGCCCAATCCCCGGCTCCGTGTACACCGTCTGGATGCGGTTCCTTGTGGTCTGGGGCTTTTTCGACGTAATGGCAATTTTCTGCCCAATCAGGCAGTTCATTAAAGTAGATTTCCCCACGTTCGGCCTTCCGATTAATGTTACGAACCCTGACTTAAAATTTTTTTCCATATCCTCTCCTTATCCTCTCTTTCAAACAGACGCCAGAAACACAATCTCTGGCATCCGTTTCTATGCAGCCATGCTTACATTAAGTTTTCCAGTGTTAAGAACATCCCTTTTTCTTCCTTCAGTTTCTCCTCGTTCCCAATGACGCAGAGCATATGGTCTTCCAAAATGGCTGCCACAAGGCCGGAAAGCCCCCGGATGTCCTCCTGCGTGGCGTTTAAGATTTCCTCCCGCTCTTTCTGGAGCATTTCGTCTGTCACCCCAGTCAGCCATGCGGTGGCGCTGCGCCCGGTTTTCCCTGCCGGGGTCAGCGGGGCGTCCACGCTGCTGAAGGTGCCGATGATGTATTTTGCCATTTCCGTTTCATCGGCTTGGAATTGTTCCAAATAAGCTGGGATCCCCTCATAAATTTCGTTGGTCTTTGCCAAATTTGGATCCCGGTAGGAGGCAAAATAGCCGTCGCCCCGGCGGGTAAATCCGGCCATGCACCCGTATGCCCCGCCTTTTACCCGGACATTCATCCAAAGGTAATCATAGCCCAAAAGGACTTTCAGGATGCGCAAAGCGCCTGTGTACTGGTAGCCGGCTTTCTGGAAATTCCCTGCCCGGGACACATATTGGACTTGGGAGGCATCTAAAAAGCCTTCGTTTTTCCGCTCCAAGGCAAGGGGCTTATGCTCCATGCTTGGCCGGTTCCCGGAAAGCGTTTCTTTTAAGGCGGGGATTCCCTTTTCTACCAGCTTCTGGCCTTCTGGCTCTGCGCCTACGCTTACCATGAAATTATCCTTGCAGAATATCTGGGGCATCAGCATTTCCAGTTTTTCCATCAGGAAATCCTTTTTCTCCTCAAAATGTTCCTCCAAATCCTTCACAAGCTGGTAAAAGGCAATGCCCTGCGTCAGGTCCGTGTATTTTGCGCTCTCGGAAAAATAAGACATGGCGCGCATGGAGGAAATGGAGTGGCCCGCGGAGCTTAAGGTCATCTGGAGCCTTGACTTTAACTGGGCAAGGATTTCGTACATGCGCTCCTGCTTGCGGAAGCTGCTGCTTTTGAGGATTTCCTGTACCAACTCCATGGCCTTTGGGATTTCATGGTACAGCGCCTTGATTTTTACCTCATATTCTAAGCGGATGCTGCCGCTGTCCACCCGCGGGTAAATGCCGATATTGCTGAAAATCCCCCCAGTATGGAGGTTGATTTCATTGGCAAGTTCCCGGAAATTATAATGCTCTGTGTCGACGTAGCCAAGGACGGACTTTAAGATGCCAAGGTATGGGATATCCTCTTCGGGCAGCCCCTGAAAGCCAAACATCAGGCTGAAATAAGCAATCCCGTTGGTGTCAATGTCATGGCAGAGCATCTTTGTGCCGGCTGCCTGATGCTCGCGGATGTATAATTTTTCCCCTGTCTTTTTAATGTCGCTCCTAGAAAGCGTGGGGATTTTTTCCAAATCTTCCGGCCGGGAGGGCTCCTCTTGGTACTGCCGCAAATGGTGGGTAAAATCAACCATTTCCTGCAGCTCCTCCTTGCTTAAAGAAGCTTTGTAAGCGGAAAGCTTCTTTGCCAGCGCTTCTTCTTTTTCCGTATTCAGGCCGTATTTTGGCTCTGCAATTACCACGGAGGCATGGGTGTTTTCTAAGAAATACTTCTGCACCAGCCCTTCGAAATACCCGGTATCCACCTGTTTTTTCAAAAACTCAATGGTTTCCAGCTCTTCCAGATGCAAAAAGGGCTGCGCTTCATCATAAAGCCAGCTGTCCAAGCACTTGATGCCAAGGAGCAGGCCCTTGGGGAAGGAACCGAAATCTGCCTCCCGGTACCGGAACTCATAGCTGTTTAGGCCGGCCATCAGGGATTTTTTGTGGATGCCCTGCTGCACCTGCCCTTCGAGGGCAGACCGGATTACCTTTAAGAATTCTTCTTTCCGCTCCTTATTGCTGTTTTTTGCAATAATGGAAAACATGGGCTGGAGGCTGCTGCAGTCAAAGGACGCCAGAATGTCTTTCCCAATCTTTGCGTCCAGCAATGCTTGCTTTAAGGGTGCGCCCGGCGCGCTTAATAAGGCATAATCCAAGATTTCAAAGGCCACATATAAGGTCTTGTCCAAAATATTCCCAACGCTGATATTATAGGACAGGTACGTATTGTCCGCAAGGCTTTCCCCGCTGGCAATATGGTAGGGGATTTCCACTTCCCTGCAGGAGGCAAAGGGCGCTTGGGCCTTCACCTTAGAATCTACCGGGATTTTTTCATAGCTGCTTAAGTATTCCCTGTCCATCCATTCCAGCTTTTCCTCCATGTCCATATCCCCGTAGAGGTAAATATAGGAGTTGCAGGGATGGTAATATTTCTGGTGGAAGGCAAGGAACTGCCCATATGTCAGTTCTGGGATATTTTCCGGGTTCCCGCCGGATTCAAAGGCATAGGAAGTGTCCGGGTAAAGGCTGCTTAAAATTTCCCGTTCCAGGACCCCGTCCGGGGAGGAAAACGCCCCTTTCATCTCATTGTAAACCACCCCGTTGATGGTAATGGGGGCGTCCAAATCTTCCAGCTCATAATGCCAGCCCTCTTGGGCGAAAATTTCCTTGTGCTGGTAAATATTGGGGTGGAACACTGCATCCATGTAGACTTCCATCAGGTTTTGGAAATCCTTGCCGTTGCAGCTTGCCACCGGGTAAATGGTCTTGTCCGGGTATGTCATGGCATTTAAAAAGGTGTTCAGGGAGCTCTTTTCCAGCTCAATAAATGGGTCCTTGACGGGGTATTTTTCCGAGCCGCACAGCACGGAATGTTCCAGAATGTGGGCCGCCCCGGTGCTGTCTAAGGATGGGGTGCGGAACCCCACATAAAATACCTTGTTGTCGTCCTCATTAGAAATCAGGCAGATCCTTGCCCCGCTCTTTTTGTGCCGCAGGAGGCAGCCTGTGGATTTGATGTCGGTAAGCTGCCGTTCTTCCAGCAGTTCATATGCTTTGCAATTTTCTAAGTTCATTTGGTTGGTTCCTTTCTTGTGGATTTTGGGTGAAAATTCTTGTTCGAAATCAATTTATTTCAGGTTGGAAATTCCCTTCCATCACTGTGTTTTACAGGAAACGCAGATATCCATGGCCCAGCCCCTGTATCTTGCTGCCTTTTTATCCTTATTTTTTACTGTGACTGCAAGCAAAAGGGTAGGAAAACATGATAGCGTGGCAGCCTTTTTATCTTTATTTTTTTACCGTAACTGCAAGCTGGTTATAAGGGATTTCAATGTGGTTTGCGTCAAAGGATTCTTTAATCTTTTCATTGAGCCGCCACTTGGCTTGCCAGTAATCCCCGGTTGCTACCCAAAGGCGGCACCCAAGCCTGACGCTGCTGTCCTCCAGCGCATCTACAAACACCGAAACCCCTTCTTCCTTCAGCACGGCTTCTTCCTTGTCCAGCAGGCCTGTTAGGATTTCTTTTGCCTTCTGTAAATCTGCATCATAGGATATCCCTACATACACGTCCAGCCTGCGCTTGTCCTGCTGGGTCACGTTGGTCAGGCTGGAATTTGCCAATATGCCGTTTGGGATAATCGCCGTCCGGTTATCTGACGTTGACAGCTTCGTGTAAAAAATCATGATTTCCGAAACTGTCCCTTCGTTCCCATGGGTATCTTCAATAATATAGTCCCCTACTTTAAAGGGTTTAAACAGTAAAATCAGCACCCCTCCAGCAAAGTTGGACAGGCTCCCCTGCAGGGCAAGCCCCAAGGTAAGCCCGGCGGAGCCAAGGACTGCCACTACCGAGGAGGTTTCTACCCCAAGCTGGTTGACAACTGCGATTACAAGGATAAAATTCAGGGTGATTTTCGTGGCCGAGTCTAGGAACTGCTGTACCCCTTGGTCTGTGCCGGAACGCTCCAAGGCCCGGCGCAGCATCCTGCGGAGCCATTTTATGATTTTCCTTCCGGCCAGATAGATCAGGGCTGCAATGGCGGCACGGATTGCGAAATTTGTAAAATAGGGGGTGATCCCTTTTAGGTAGGTTCCAAGGAACCCCGGTTCTGTAACTTTTTCCAGTTCCTGCAGCTCGGCGAGGCTGCCGGTAAGGCCGTCTGCAAGGATTGGGAAATGTTTTCCTGTGTTGGGCAAATGCATGTTGGTTCTCCTTCTTTGACGTATTGCATTATAAAATCTGGTGTGGGCAGAAATTGCAGCAATTGGCCTGCGGTTCCCGGAACTGCGCCTCCATTCCTGTTGACACCCAGCCTTAAATTCACTATAATTATAGTATAATATTTACGGTATAAAGGCAAACAATATTTTTCCAGCTTAGGAAAACACCAAACGACGAAGTGGAGGTATGTGTATGGGCGGTTCTCAACTTATCAGCATCGTGGACGTCATTTGCCACTCATTCCGGCATTTAGATCCACGCCTAATCAACCATGGGGAGCGTGTTGCATATATTCTGATGAAAATGCTTGCAGACACGAGTTATTACACCAAACAGGAGAAACAGGACATTTTTATGCTGGGTCTGCTTCACGATATTGGTGCCTATAAGGAAGAGGAAATTGATTCCATGTTAAGCTTTGACATGAATGATTCTATGGAACATTCTGTGTTCGGATACCTTCTGTTCCAGAATTTTTCGCCCCTTCCGGAATATGCGGACGTCATCCTTTACCACCACCATTGCAATGCACAGTATTACCCGGCTCCCATTGGGAATTACCACAGGGACATGGCAAGGCTGATTTACCTTGCGGACCGGATTGATATTTTCTGCGTGGTGAACCATCAGGACTGCCCGGACTCGTTCCAGGACCGGTACAGCGAAACCATTTTTTCTGCCGCTAATATCCGCTGGTTCAAGGATGCAGACAGGAAATACCAGATCCTTGGGAAAATTAAAGACGGCTCCTATCAGGAGGAGCTTTGGCATTATGCAAGGGAAGATGTCATACTGAATGAAGACCAGATACATAAATATCTTATGGCATTTATTTTTTCTGTGGATTTCCGGAATGAATACACGGCGCTCCATACCAGCTATGCCGTGCATCTGAGCGAGAGCTTCTCGAACATCCTGCATCTGGCCCCTGCCACCTGCAAGGCCATACAATTGGCTGCCATGCTCCACAATATCGGGAAAGTGGCTATCCCATCCGACATAACCAGCACGGACGATTACAATGCTTACCTCAATGAATTGTACCAAAGCTCCACGCAGGACACCACAAAGGAAATCCTGTCCGGCGCAGTAGATGCACAGATTATTAAAATCATAGACGAATCATTCCTGATTCTGGGATGTTGGTCCAAAAACCAGCCGCTGTCCCACACCCCTGCCCCATCGGCTGAGATTGTTGCGCTCTCCTATGTGCTCAGTAATATCCTTGCCCATGACATGGAGCTCTCCCACCACCCGGGGCTGACGGAATATTTAAGGGACAAATACCAGCGGTGCAATATGGATGACACCATCCTCCAGGCCCTTGAGAAATACCTGCGCCAGATTATCGGCAAGACGCAGTCTGACTGTGTTTCCGTTGACCTGGCTTACCACCATATGATGGACGAATACCATTATATGAACACGGTGCTCCTCAATTACAATGCAAAATATAAGTTCTGACTGCAAGCTGCCAGAAAGAGTTCCCAGTACTACAGCGGGCAATGTTAATGTGGAAACCCTTGGAACCGGACGGCAGCCCAGGTTAGCCCTTCCCCACACAAACTGGGCAAGGGCTAACCTGGGCTGCCTGTCTATTGAAAAAGAAAAAGTCCGCTCCGGGCTGCCCTGTTGGGATTTATTTAATAACCCGCACCCGCAGCACGCTGTTAATCTGCTTCTGCCACTGGGATTTATTTAATGACCCGCACCCGCAGCACGCTGTCAATCTGCTTTAGCTGCCCAATGGCTGCTTCTGTCACTGGGGAGTCGATATCCAGCAGGGAATATGCAAAATCCCCCCGGCTCTTGTTCGTCATATCGGAAATATTGATGTTGTTCTCCCCCATGACCGCCGTGTATTTCCCGATAATCCCCTTTACATTTTTGTGGAGGATTGCTATGCGGCCTGCGCCGGAGCAGACGCCCATGTCGCATCTTGGGAAATTCACGGAATTGCGGATGTTCCCGTTTTCTAAATAATCGATCACTTCTTCCACTGCCATCATGGCGCAGTTGTCCTCGGATTCCTCGGTAGAAGCCCCAAGGTGCGGGATGACAATGCACCCTTCCTGCCCAGCGGTAATTGCTGTTGGGAAATCAGATACGTACTTCTTCACTTTCCCGGCTGCGATGGCTTTTAAGATTTCCTCCTCATCCACCAGCAGATCCCTTGCAAAATTCAGGACGACTACCCCGTCCTTCATCATTTCAAAGGTTTCTTTGCCCAGCATTTTCTTGGTGCTGTCCATTAAAGGCACATGGATGGTAATGTAGTCGCACTCCCGGTAAATGTCTTCCACGTTGCTGATGTGCTTTACATTCCGGGAAAGGCTCCATGCGGCGTTGACGGAAATGAAGGGGTCGTAGCCGTACACTTCCATGCCCAGATGGGTTGCGGCATTTGCTACCTTCACGCCGATGGCCCCAAGGCCGATGACGCCTAATTTTTTGCCGGAAATCTCACAGCCTGCAAATGCTTTCTTGGCTTTCTCCGCATCCTTGCTGATAGTTTCGCTGCCTTGGTGCTCCAGCACCCAGTTAATGCCCCCGGTAATGTCACGGGAGGCAAGGAGCATCCCTGCAAATACCAGCTCCTTTACGCCGTTGGCGTTGGCCCCGGGGGTATTAAATACCACAATGCCCTGTTCTGCGCACTTTTCTAAGGGGATATTGTTCACCCCTGCCCCGGCGCGGGCCACGGCGCAGAGGCTTTCTGGAAATTCCATGCCATGCATGGCTGCGCTCCTTACCAGCACGGCCTGCGCTTCGTTTATGTCGTCTGTTTTCTGGTATTCTTGGCTGAATAAATCCAAGCCCACATTTGCAATGGGGTTTAAGCAATGATATCTGAACATTTTAATACATTCCTTTCGTTTCACTTTAAGCAAACCTTTTCATTTTCCGCTTCAAATGGTCCATTGAAGCAAGCCTATTTGTTCTCCGCTTCAAATGGCCCATTGAAGCAAGCCTATTGGTTCTCCGCTTCAAATGGTTTATTGAAGCAAGCCTATTGGTTTTCCGCTTCAAATTTTTTCATAAATGCCACTAATTGCTCCACGCCTTCCTTGGGCATCGCGTTGTAAATGCTTGCCCGCATGCCGCCTACGGTCCTGTGGCCCTTCAGGTTCACAAAGCCTGCCGCTTCTGCCTCTTTGACAAATTTGGCGTCTAAATCCTGATCCCCGGTGATGAAAGGCACGTTCATCAGGGAACGGTCCTCCTTGCGCACAGTCCCGCGGAACATCTTGCTCCCGTCTAAGAAATCATACAGGATTTTGGCTTTTTCCTCGTTGCGCTGCTTCATGGCAGCGAGGCCGCCCTGCTTTTTCAGCCACTGGAACACCTTCCCGCAGATATAAATGCCGTATGCCGGGGGCGTATTGTAAAGGGACCCTGCGTCTGCATGGGTCTTATATTTGAGCATGGTTGGGGTGCCCGGCAAGGTGTCCTCGGTAATTAAATCCTCCCGAATTATCACAATCACTACCCCGGCAGGGCCGATATTTTTCTGGACGCCGCCGTAAATAATCCCATATTTTGACACGTCCACCGGCTCGGACAAAAAGCAGGAGGACACGTCTGCCACTAAGGTATGGCCTTTGGTGTTAGGCAGCGTTTTATATTTCGTCCCATAAATGGTATTGTTTTCACAGATATACACATAATCTGCATCTTCCGGGATATCCAAATCGGAGCAGTCCGGGATGTAGGAAAATGTTTCATCCTCGGAAGAAGCTACCTTTACGGCTTCCCCGTAATTCTGGGCTTCTTGGTATGCTTTCTTCGCCCACTGCCCAGTCACGATATAAGCTGCTTTTTTGTTTTTCATCAGGTTCATGGGGATCATGGCAAACTGCTGGGATGCCCCGCCCTGCAAAAACAGTACCTTATAGTTGTCCGGAATATCCATCAGCTCCCGCAGGTCTGCTTCTGCCGCCTTGATAATCCCGTCATATACCTTGGAGCGGTGGCTCATCTCCATGACGGACATGCCGCTCCCTTTGTAATCCAGCATTTCCTCTGCTGCCTCACGCAAAACTTCCTCTGGCAAGACAGCCGGCCCTGCGGAAAAATTATACACTCTGCTCATTGTTTTCCTCCTCTTTGATGTCTTCTTCACTAAACACTTCGCTAATTGCCGCCCCTGGCGCTACCATGGGCCACACTTTATCATCACTGCCTACCATACAGTCAATGACAACGGGCGTCTTGCTTTCCAATGCCTTGGCAAAGGCTTGGCAAAATTCCTCCCTTGTTGCGGCACGGATGCCTTTGGCCCCAAGGGCTTCTGCCAGCTTTACAAAATCTACGCTGTCGTTGAGTACAGTTGCAGAATAATGCTGCTTATAAAACAAATCCTGCCACTGGCGCACCATCCCCAGCACATGGTTATTTACCACTACTTGGATTAAAGGCAGCTTCTGGCGCACTGCCGTGGCAACCTCATTCATGTTCATGCGGAAACACCCGTCCCCGGCAATGTTGATGACGCGTTTCCCCGGGTTTGCCATCTGCGCCCCGATGGCTGCCCCAAGGCCATAGCCCATGGTCCCAAGGCCCCCTGATGTAATCAATGTACGCGGCTTCTTGAATTTATAGAACTGTGCCGCCCACATCTGATGCTGCCCTACCTCCGTCACCAGTATGGCGTCGCCCTTTGTCTGGCGGTAAATTTCTTCGATTAAGTAGGGGCCGCTTAAGCCTTCCTCATGGTATTTCAAGGGGAATTTTTCCTTGTACTCCATGATTTTCTGGATCCATTCCGTGTGGTCCTGCTGGGTGAGTTTTTGGTTTAAGCGGATTAAGATTTCCTTGATGTCCCCGATGATATGGGCGTCTGTCACGATATTTTTATTGATTTCTGCCGGGTCTATGTCAAACTGCAGGATTTTCCCATGGGGGGCAAATTTCTTGGCGTTGCCGGTGACACGGTCGCTGAACCTGACGCCTACCGCAATCAGGAGGTCGCACTCGCTGACGCCATAATTGGACGTTTTCGTCCCGTGCATCCCCAGCATCCCGGTGTAAAGGCTGTGGTTCCCGTCAAAGGCTCCTTTCCCCATCAGGGAGTCGGCCACTGGCGCCTGCACTTTTTCTACAAATTCCAGCAGTTCTTCGCTGGCTCCGGAAATGACTGCCCCGCCCCCTACGAACAGGTAGGGCTTCTTTGCTTTCTCAATCATTTCCACGGCCTGCCCCAAGGCTTCTTCCGTGATATCCTCGTAGCAGCGTTTTTCTTTTTCTATGGGGACTGGGGCAAATTCCGCCTTGTTGGCCGTCACGTCCTTTGGGATATCCACAAGGACGGGGCCTGGCCTCCCTTTCTGGGCAATGCGGAAGGCGCGGCGTATGGTTTCCGCCAGCTTCCCTACGTCTTTTACGATAAAATTGTGCTTGGTGATAGGGGTCGTGATGCCTGCAATGTCGATTTCCTGAAAACTGTCCTTCCCAAGCAGGGATACGCCTACGTTGCAGGTGATGGCTACCATGGGGACGGAGTCCATGTACGCGGTGGCAATCCCCGTCACAAGGTTGGTAGCCCCGGGCCCTGAGGTGGCAAAGCAGACCCCTACCTTCCCGGTGGACCGGGCATACCCGTCCGCCGCGTGGCTTGCCCCTTGTTCGTGGGAGGTCAGCACATGGCGGATTTCATGGCTGTGCAGGTATAGCTCATCATATACATTTAAAATGGCCCCTCCCGGGTAGCCAAAGACAGTATCCACGCCTTGCTCTTTCAGACATTCAATGACAATCTGCGCTCCTGTCAGCTGCATATTTTCTCCTCTCTTTCTGGGCATTGGCATCTGCCAGCGCCCGTCGGTTCTTTTTTACATCTGAGTTGGTATTTGTTATTTTATGACTCTCTCAGTAATCAGGCTGCCCATCTCCACGGTGCCAACTTGGGTAACGGAAGATTTTTTCCCTTCTTCCTGCGGCATAATGTCGATGGTGCGGTAGCCTTCCTTCAGCACTTGTTTTACGGCAGATTCCACGGCGTCCGCTTCTTTGTCCAAATCAAAGGAATACCGAAGGAGCATTGCCGCGCTTAAGATGGTGGCGATTGGGTTGGCAATCCCTTTCCCGGCAATATCCGGCGCAGAGCCGCCGCTTGGCTCATACAGGCCAAACTTGGTATCGTTTAAGCTGGCGGAGGAAAGCATCCCGATGGAGCCTGTCACCATGCTTGCTTCATCCGATAAGATATCGCCGAACATGTTCTCGGTCAAAATCACGTCGAACTGCCTTGGGTCTTTTACTAACTGCATGGCGCAGTTATCTACCAGCATATGCTCCAGCACCACGTCTGGGTACTCTTTTGCCACTTCTTCCACAACTTTCCGCCAAAGCCTTGAGGAATCCAGCACATTTGCCTTGTCCACGCTGGTTACTTTTTTCCGGCGCTTCCTTGCAATGTCAAAACCGCGCTTTGCAATCCGGCGGATTTCATGCTCGTTATAAGTAAGGGTATCAACCGCTGTCATTACCCCGTCCCGTTCTTCTGTCACCCGGTCCCCGAAATACAGCCCCCCGGTCAGCTCCCGCATAATCATCATGTCAAACCCTTCGCCGATGATGTCGTCCCGCAGGGGGCACGCTTCTTTCAGTTCTTCGTATAGATAGGCGGGCCTTAAGTTGGCAAACAGGTTTAAGGATTTGCGCAGCTTCAAAAGCCCTGCTTCCGGCCTTAAGTCCGGCGGCAGCTTGTACCATGGGGAGGTGCTTGTGTTCCCCCCGATGGAACCCATCAGCACTGCATCGGATGATTTTGCCTGCGCAATGGCTTCATCCGTCAATGGAACCCCGGCAGCGTCAATGGACACGCCGCCCATCAAGATTTCCTCATAGGAAAAGCTATGGCCGAAAACCTCCCCTACCTTGTCCAGCACTTTTTTTGCTTCTGTTACAATTTCCGGACCAATGCCGTCCCCGGAAATCACTCCTATCTTATAATCCATGCTTCTGTTCCTCCCTGCTGTTCTATGTTTTTAAGGCTATTTTTTTACTGAAAAAAAAATTACAATTACTACTATATTATATTTGACGGCGGATTTCAACTAAAAAAGGCATTTTTCTTTTTCATGGCTTTTATAAGCTGCGGTTATGATGTGATTTTGTACTATGATATGTAGATATGGAAAGGCGCTTTTCTGGAAATAACAAAAGCACCCTCCGGCTGCTGCCTGAGAATGCCCCCATTGTTATTTGCCTTCTTTTTCCACTGCGTCTTCTGGCTTCTCCACCATCGCAATTGCCGCTTTCTGCATGGGAATCCGGCAGTTCTTGTTGTTCCCAAATTCCATAATCACGGTGTCGTCTGTAATATCAATTACCATCCCATAAAAGCCGCTGGTAGTCAGGACTGTGTCCCCTACCCGCAGTTCGGACAGCATGGCATTTTTCCGCTTGGTTTCCTTCTGCTGCGGACGTATCATCATGAAGTAAAGGGCTACCAGCATGATTAAAATCCAGATAATGGAAAATCCGGCCGCTGCTTCTGTTTGGGCTAAAATAGACATTTCTTTTCCTCCTAAATTGGAACTGCGGGATATCAATGATGGAGAACAAGATGTAGGATCCAATTTTTGAAAAATACGATATCTTGTACCTTCTATCCTTCTGTGCCACAGTCCGCTCTATTTTCTCTTACCGCACATTTTTACGCGCTTATACCATTGTACACAAAATAGCAGCCAAGGGCAAGCTATTTTCAAGGTTTTATAAAAATTTTATAGAATCCGGCTATTTTTAGGCTTGTAAGGATGGCATCCGTATTGCTCCCCTGCAGTGAGCATAAAAGGGACATGCAACATGCAGCCGGCCATTTTTCTGCGCCTAACTCCCCATCCCAGCATTGCTTCTGGGAAATAGGCTGCCCCCAATATGGGTTAAAAGGAACGGCGTCCTTTTGGGACGGTTTGCCTATTTCATCTGTTTCATCCCATATAATTTTTCTTCCTTATAGGAATGGAACCGTCCCCCGTCCAAGGCGTCCCGGATTTCTTCCATCATAGTATTGTAAAAATATAGGTTGTGGAGCACACACAGCCGCATCCCCAGCATTTCCTTGGCTTTCAAGAGGTGCCGGATGTATGCCCTGCTGTAATGCTGGCACGCCGGGCACTGGCAGCCTTCCTCAATGGGCTTTGGGTCGCGCTCATATTTCTGGTTAAACAAATTGATTTTCCCTTGGTTGGTGTAAAGGTGGCCGTGCCGCCCGTTCCGGCTGGGGTATACGCAGTCAAAAAAGTCCACGCCCCGTTCCACGCCCTCCAAAATATTTGCCGGCGTCCCAACCCCCATCAGGTAGGTAGGCTTTTCCAAAGGCAGGTGGGGCACGGTAACGTCCAAAATATGGTACATCTCCTCATGGCTCTCCCCTACGGCAAGCCCGCCGATGGCATACCCGTCCAAATCAAGCTCTGCAATCTGCTTGGCATGTTCCACCCGGATGTCGTCAAAAATTGCCCCTTGGTTAATGCCGAAAAGCATCTGGTTTTTGTTAATCGTAGATTCCAGCCCATTCAGCCTTGCCAGTTCCTTTTTGCACCGTTTCAGCCAGCGGTAGGTCCTTGCCACGGACTGTTCCACATAAGGGCGCTCGGCTACGCTGGAAGGGCACTCGTCAAAGGCCATAGCTATGGTAGAGGCCAAGTTGGACTGGATCTGCATGCTTTCCTCTGGCCCCATGAAAATCTTCCTGCCGTCAATATGGGAATTGAAATACACGCCCTCTTCCTTGATTTTCCGTAAGCCCGCTAAGGAAAATACCTGAAACCCGCCGGAATCTGTCAGGATGGGCTTGTCCCAAACCATAAATTTGTGGAGCCCGCCCAGTTCCTTTACCACATGGTCGCCGGGGCGGACATGGAGGTGGTACGTGTTGGAAAGCTGCACTTGGGTTTTAATCTGCTGTAAATCCTGTGTGGACACGGCGCCTTTGATGGCCGCAGCCGTGCCTACGTTCATAAAGACCGGGGTTTGGATCACCCCGTGCACGGTATGGAATTCGCCGCGCTTGGCACGGCCTTCTTGTTTTAATAATCGATACATATGTTGGTTTCCTTTCTTGTAAAGCTTTTATTTTCTTCGTAACGCCTTATTCCGTAGAATAAGGCTGTCAGCCATTTCCTAATTTAGGCAAGCTCCATGCTGTCAGCCATTTTCTAATTTAGGCAGGCTGTCCAAGCTGACAGCTTCTAAGGCCTTAAGCTGCTGTATCACTAGCTGGCGGAGGAGCTGCATACGGTCCTGCTGGTTTTTTCCCTGATTAATCAGCACGGCATTGTAACTTTCCAAGTTCGCAAGCACCAGCAATTGGTTTAAGGTTGCGGTATCCCGCATGTTGCCTTTTGCAGAACTGTTTTCTTCCTTCCACTGTTTTGCTGTTTTCCCGGATAAAACTACATTCAGCATGTCTGCTTCGCTGGCATAGGTGAAGGATATCTGCGCTGGGGTTAATTCTGGCGGGATTAAGTTTTCCTTGATGGCATCGGTGTGTACCCGGTAGTTTAGTTTGGAAATTTCGCGGTTTAGGTTCCAATTTAAGGATAAATGGCTATTCTCACTATATTTTAGCCTTTTATAGTCTTTAATAATGTATAGTTTAAATTCTGGTGAGATCCAAGAAGCAAATTCTAAAGCAATATCCATATGGGCATATATGCCCCCATGATACCGCCCAGATTTTGTAATAAGGCCAATTGCCCCAAGTTCCTCATTCCACTTTTTTATGGAAAACACATAAGCGTTTGTCCCTGCATCTTTTTTAAACGTATCGAATTCGATACGTTTAAAACCAGGATTATGCAACATCTCCCAAAGCCCGAGAAACTCAACAATATCCCGGCCACGGAGCCAATTATGTATCGTAACTCTTGGCTCTATGCTCCTATACCTAGCGATATCTGTAAGCGAAACATATTCATTCTCAAAATCTGTTGTATAAATCCCAATGTCAATCCCTTTTGCATGGATTGTTTCTTTCACCATTTTCCCCATATGCTCCTCCTATATAACCATAATGCAACATTTTATGGTTCATCCAAATTGTTCCTGCCTTTCCCAAACATTTTTTCCTAAATGAACATGCCTTTTCCAGCCATCTGAACCTGCCGATGCCCTTCCTCATGTTCCAGAATATAAAAGCAAACCTGCCTGTGATATAAGATAAACGCCAATTTAGATACATCCCTTATGGATGTTACCGATATAACTTCCCATAAAAAAACTGCTCTTGGAAAAAAATGCCTCCTAAAATTTCCTCATCGGAAAGATCCCCTCCATCCAAAGACACAATCCATTTATCCTCTACATCATCAAAGCGGTGCCACACTGCAATTACCTTGCCTTCAAATTTTTCCAAAGGATCTTTGGCCCCAAACAAATACACGTCCTGTTCTGCACCGTCGCCAGCAAATTCCCCATCTACATACCCATAATTGATGGGATAAACCAGTTCTGGATAGCGGGGGTGGGGCGTCCCTAGGGGCCTGTCAACAGTTCCCCTTACCGATTTTCCAATGATATGGCTGTAATCTGGCTCGCTATCTGGGATATTCCTTCCATAAATTTCCTCAAATTTTAAAAGGCACATATCCAGCCATCTGGAGATACTGGCTGTTTTACCAAATCCTTCCATTTCCTTCCCCCTTTTTTACTGCACATACCCAGCCATACATGCTGGCTGTTTTACCGAATCCTTCCATTTCCTTCCCTCTTTTTTACTGCACATACCCAGCCATAAATGTTGGCTGCTTTACCAAATCCTTTCCACTTCCTTTCCCCTCTTTTGCTGTAACACCCAGTATAGCAGAATCCCCCTCTTTTCTCAATAAAATCCATTCTTTTTTCAAAAAGCGCCTGCCATGTCCCCAAAGGCGTTTTTTGTCAGGCTTTTCCCAGAAAATGCTTTCTTTTTCCGTCTGGGTCCGCTATAATCTACTGTGGCAGGAAAACGGGGCAGCGACGGCCTATCCCGTTTTCCTGCGTCAAGCAAAAATTTTTACAGATACCGTTAGGAGGTCCATTATGGCAGGTTCAACACTTGGCAGTCATTTTAAAATCACAACTTGGGGAGAATCCCATGGGAAAGGCATCGGCGTTGCCATAGACGGATGCCCCGCAGGCCTTCCCCTCACAGAAGCAGACATACAGGAATACTTAGACAGGCGAAAGCCCGGCCAGTCCAAATTTTCCACCCAGCGGAAGGAAGCAGACGCCGTGGAACTCTTATCCGGCGTTTTTGGCGGAAAAACTACCGGAACCCCCATCAGCCTTCTGGTTTCCAACAAGGACCAGCGCTCTAGGGATTACGGGGACATTGCATCTTACTACCGTCCGGGCCATGCAGACTACACCTTTGACCAAAAATACGGGTTCCGCGATTACCGGGGCGGCGGCCGTTCCTCTGGCCGGGAAACCATTGGCCGGGTCGCCGCAGGTGCAGTAGCTGCCAAACTGCTAGGGCAGCTTGGCATCGCTTTCCTGACCTACGCCCGCTCCATTGGCCCAGTATCTATCGGAAAAACCCCAGAAGAGCTGCTCCGCGGGAACCTTCCCGAAACCCGCCGGGAAATCCTTGCAAGCCCCCTGTACATGCCAGAACCGCTCCCCTGCCAAAAAGCGCAGGAATTTCTGGAATCCTGCATGGAAAAAAAAGATTCCGCTGGAGGGATTATCGAATGTATCATTACTGGGGTCTCTGCCGGAATCGGGGAACCGGTATTCGATAAATTAGACGCGAACTTAGCCAAAGCCATTTTCTCCATCGGCGCCGTCAAAGGCTTCGAAATCGGGGACGGCTTTGCCGCCGCAGCTGCATTAGGCTCTGAAAACAACGACAGCTTTGGAATTAGGGATGGGAAACCCGCCTTCTCTACCAACCATGCCGGAGGGATTTTAGGCGGAATCAGCAGCGGCGCACCCATCATTTTCCGTGCCGCCATAAAGCCCACTCCCTCCATTGCCTCCCCTCAGGCCACCATCAATAAGCAAGGGGAAGAGATAGAAATTTCCATCCACGGCCGCCATGATCCCGTCATTGTGCCCCGGGCTGTGGTTGTGGTCGAGGCTATGGCAGCCCTAACGTTATTAGACCTTATCATGGAAAATATGGGCAGCCAGTTATCCTACTTAGAACAGCTTTATAAAAATTAAAACTTAATAATATGGCGGGCAATGTGATGTAGAAGTCTTTGGAACCGGACGGCAGTTTGGGGAAGTTTTTGGAACCGGATGGCAGTTTGGGGCAGCCCTTCCCCACGCAAACTGGGCAACGTTCCGGCGAACTAA
>CAJTWA010000063.1 GCA_910580195.1 uncultured Lachnospiraceae bacterium | reverse complement strand
TTTTGCGCTTTTATGGAAAGTCATAGCTTCAAAATAAAATAGCACAACAGGTTAATTTATATTTTTCTTGGGAAATGTATTCTGTCACAGTGCTAATTAACTCTTCCAAAAAAGAAACAACAAAAGCAGCACATGGCATTAATGTCACCTCTTTTTCCAGCTATTTCTTCTTCCATTCATTATAAATCATATCAATTCCGCCGTCAATTTTTAATGTTAATTACGTTTCATCCATGGATGAAACCAGATAGGGATAAAACACAAAAATTCTGTAAAAATTTATGATATTGTCCATAGAAATAGCGAGCATCGGATTATGTCAGCCATAATCCCAGTTTACAACCAGACGCTAGGAAAGCTTCCGCGAAATATGTATCACATGATTTTCAAAAGAATTTCTGTTGGGGTAAACATAGGAATACCCATGCCATCAAAATCTCTTTTGTTTCGGGTGACAATACAATCACAATGTATAGATTTGGCGCAAGTAGCAACAAGGCAATCCTCAAAATCTTTTGCCTTTTTCTGAAATGCAATCAGAACATCATTGTTAGTAACACTGCATACTTTGACAATCTCTAAAAGTTTTCCGACTGCCTTATATGCCATATCAATGCTGTGGGTATATTTTTTTACAAGATAGTAGATGTCGGTAACAGAAGATGCTGATACAAAACCGTCTATTTTGTGTTCTTCACAAAACTTTAGAACTTTGTAAGAATCTTCTATAAAAGGTTCCCTTTCCAATAATACATCAATGATTACGTTCGTATCACACATTATTTTCATATTTTAACAGACGCTCCTCTCGCAAAGAATCCATATCTATATCAGAAGAAATACCACCAAGCATCCCGCGCAAGGAATCCACAGCAGAAATTTGGGGATTTACAACTTTAGCAACCGTTTTTCCATTACGAGTAATAAAGACGTCTTCCTTGGCAATTAATTCAAGGTACTTACCGAAATTAGCTTTAAATTCTGTCGCTGTAACAACCATGGCTAAATCCTCCTTTTATTTAGGTTATTCTTATTGTATGCGATTCCAGAAAGAAAATCAATAAAATCATGCGAAACCGAAAGAAACGATATCAAAACTCGTTCGATAGGAAAGAAAAAACTATTTTTTTGTATATTTTTATCCCTATCTGGTTTCATCCATAATACACAATCCAACATCCCCTGCAAACACATGCAAAATCTGGGGCTATCCCCTTACCCCAACCAACGCCCTCACCCCCGGCACCAGCCGCACCACATGGTACGCCGCCACCGTCAGCACAAAGCTCCCGCCGCACACCGCTGCCGCCTGCACAGCCGTCCCTCCCGCTCCCTGCGCCACATAGTAAGCCACTGCCACCAAAATGCTCTGGTGCAGCAGGTATATCGGGTAAGACGCCCGGTTTAAGTACCCCGTCACCCACATCCTCCGGTCCAGAAACCTCCGCCCCAAGGCCAGCAAAGCCAGCACCGAAGCCCACCCAAAGAAATTCACCCACAAATCCCCATAGTAGGAATACTTCCCATACAGCACTGCCGATGCCGCGCTCCCAGCCGCCCACAAGACCGCCAGCCCCCGGACGCCTTGCCCCAGCCTGCTCAGCACGGCGCCGTCCCCCAGCACATAATACCCTGCCAAATACAGCGCAAAGCATTTCCCAAGGCTGAACCCGCCGATATTCCCCAGATAATAAGACAGCCAAATGGGCACGAACAGCAATAATATCCCAAAAAGCGGCATGTTTTCCACATATTTTTTTACCTTCCTATCAGGCAGGAACTGGGACAGGGCCAACGCTGCCATGGAAATTACAAACAGGTACAGGATGAACCACAGGTGCCCCGGCGTAAATGCCCCGTCATACCCGGTAAAATCCGTCACATGGGTAAAAAAGAATTTCAGGTGCGCAGCATACCCGCCCGGATACCCCTCAAAAAACTTCCTTGCATAATATGCCTGCACTGGCACAAGGAAGGCCATCCCAGCCAAAAATGGGAGCAGCAGCTTCCGGGCGCGCTGCACGGCAAATTCCTTGGCTGCCCTCTGCCCCAAGGCATGGCGGGCGCTTATCCCAGCCAGCACAAACAGCAATGGCATAAACCACGGGTTTACCACCGCAACAAACGTGCTCAGTACCTTATTTTCCCCCTGCCATATATAAAATTTAGATCCAAAATCATTCCAAACCATAAACGTATGTACGGGAAACAGCAATAAAATAGTGAAATTCCTCAGATTATCCAAATAATGTTCCCGCTGTTTTTTCCCTTCCATGCAATCCCTCCTGCCCTGCTGCCGCTGCATGCCATAACCATGCAAAATTAATAGAAACGTTACCCCTTATTATACCTAAGAAGCCTGCAGGATTCAAGCCGGCGCCGCTGCCCGCCATGACTGGCCGGCCTAAAACTATTTTCCCATTTAGGAAACAGGTACGCTTGAAAAACATAAACGAGCATGTTAAAATATTCATGCTAAAATTCATCCGCTGTCTGCCGGATATTTTATATTTACTACAGGGGGAATATCATGAAATCTCTAATTAACCAAAAACTTGCGACCCGCATCAGCATTATTACCACCATGATTACTTTTACAGGGATGTTCCTGCTCTGGCTAATTGTGTCCAGTTCCGTTGCATCCATGGTAAAAAACAATATTACCAACCAAATGATTGACGCCGTGGAATCAAGGGCGTCCATTATCAATGACTATGTCACTTCCGCGGAAGAATATATGGAGGCATTTGCCTTGGGCAGCGAAGTCAAAAACCTCCTTGAACATCCCAACGACCCTGCCCTCCTCCGGGAAGGGCAGCAATATACAGAAGATTTTGCATCTGTCAAAGGCATATTTGAAGGGCTTTATATCGGGACCCCCTCCACCTATGTCCTGACCCATACCTCGGAAGGGGCAATTGGGATTACTACCCGCTCCGGCGATTCCTTGGAAGAGTTCCAGAATACCATCCTAGCCAAGCCTGCGCTTACGAACCTAGGGATTATGAAATCCCCGGGGACCGGGAGCATGATCCTGTCCATGTACTGCCCAATCTTTGACGGCCAGCAGTGCATTGGGTTTGTAGGGGCCGGGGTTTATGCCAGCCGCCTGATGGATTCCCTGCTGGATTTGGACATTGAAGGGCTGCCAAACAGCGAATATGTATTCTTGAACGTAGACACAGGCACTTACCTATACCATGAGGATGACTCCCTCCTCAACACGGAAACCAAGGACAGCGGCTATCTGGAAATCCTAAAGCAGATACAGGCTGACAAGGACACCACGGCAGGTACATACTCTTACCGGGACGAAAACGGCGTCAGGCAGCTCGTCGTCTATAAATATTTAGAGGACCGCAACTGGGTATTCATGGTCCGGGACAATACTTCGGAAGTATATGGGAAAGTAACGGTTGTCCGCACTGTGGTGGCTCTCCTGTGCGCCGTTGTGGCAGTATTCATTATCCTCGCCACGCTGTTCATCCTGCACCGGGAAGGCCGGGAACTTATGGTGCTGGAACATGCCATCCAAGGCCTTGGGGAGCTGGAGCTTTCCGCTGACCAAGAATTGGAATCTTTTTTAGGCAGGTCGGATGAAATCGGCATGATTGCAAAAACCATCCACCATGTCTGCGGCTGCCTGCGGAAAACGATTGACGATATCGGCCGGATCCTAGGGGAAATGGCAGACGGGAATATCGCCGTGGATGTGGAAAAAAATGAATCCTACTATATTGGGGACTTCCAAGTGCTGGCGGAAAGCTTAAAAAGCATCCGCACCCACCTTACCACTGTCATGCGTGACATTACAAAAGTCGCAAGCCAAGTGGACAACGGGGCAAACCAAGTATCTGCAGGGGCGCAGGCGCTTTCCCAAGGCACTTCCCAGCAGAAGGACTCCATCAACGGCCTTGTTTCCAATGTTACGGACATTACGGAACAAATCCAAAACAGCACCGCCCGCTGCGGGACGGCCAGCGACTTAGTAGCTAAGGCCACCGGCTACGCCGCAGAAGCAGACACAAAGATGGAGCAATTGGTTGCCGCCACGAAAAACATCGACCAGTCCTCCGCCCAAATCGTCAGCATCATCAAGACTATTGAGGACATTGCCTTCCAGACCAATGTCCTTGCCCTGAACGCTTCGATTGAAGCCTCCCGGGCAGGCACCGCAGGGAAAGGCTTTTCCGTGGTATCCGATGAAGTCAGGAGCCTTGCGTCCAAATCCGCAGAAGCTGCACAGAACACCAGCACGCTGGTGAGCCAGTCCATTGACGCCGCTAAGACAGGGACGGAATCTTCCAGCCTAGCCATTTCCGCCATGCAGGTAATCGGCGAGTGCATCCAGTCCATTAAAGTGCTGATGGATGAAATTTCCCGCGCCAGCGTCCAGCAGTCGGAAATGATTGTGGCCGTGGAAAACAGGATCAAGGAAGTTTCCAAAGTCATAGAAGCCAATTCCGACGCCGCGGAAGAAAGCGCAGCCGTTTCCAATGAGCTGTCCACCCAAGCGCGGACCTTGAACCAGCTAATTGGGCAGTTCCGCATACAATGATCCCCCTGAAGGGTTTTATCTTACCGCAAAGCCATGGCTTTAAGCATCTCACTGGCACGGTGCAGGAAACGGGAATCCCGCCCGTGAAAGAAATAGCAAAGAGCCCTGCAGGAAGGACTTTTCCCCCTTCCTGCAGGGCTCTTACCATCCATGGCACGGCGTTTCTCAGCCTGCCTTGCTGATAATCTTCTTCGGGCATTTCTCTGCGCAGGTGCCGCATCCCGTACATTTCTCATAATCAATATGGGCAATGTTGTCGGTAACGGTGACAGCCCCTTCCGGGCAGTTCTTTTCGCAGAGCTTACATCCAATGCAGCCCACGGAGCAGGCCGCCATCACATCCTTGCCCTTTGCCTTGGAATTGCACTGTACCTTGTTCTTCGCACCGTAAGGCACCAGCTCAATCAAGTTCTTGGGGCAGGCTGCTACGCATTTCCCGCAGGCCTTGCAGGCATCTTTGTCTACCACTGCAATGCCGTTGATGATATGCACCGCGTCAAAGGGGCATGCCTTCACGCAGCTCCCATAGCCAAGGCACCCAAAGCTACAGGATTTCGGACCGCCGCCAGGGATAAACGCCATGGCCGCGCAGTCCTCCACGCCGGTGTATGTATAATCCTGCTTTGCCTTCTCGCAGTCCCCGGCACATTTCACGAAGGCCACCATTTTCACGCCGCCTTCTGCGGAAACGCCCATGATTTCCCCAATCTGGGCAGCTACCGGGTCGCCCCCTACCGGGCATTGGCCTACTGGCGCTTCCCCTTTTGCAATGGCTGCCGCAAGGCCGGAGCACCCTGCGTAGCCGCAGCCGCCGCAGTTATTCCCCGGGAGCACCCCAAGGATGGCTTCTTCCCTCTCATCTACCTCTACCTTGAATTTTTCCCCAAAAATCCCAAGGAAAAAGCCAAGGAAAATACCAGTTCCGCCCACGACAAGGGCGGCAATGATAATCGCTGTTACATTCATTTTTTTCCCTCCTAAATCATTCCCGAGAATCCCATAAAGGCAATTGACATTAAGCTGGCTGTAATCAGCACAATGGCTGTCCCCTGAAACCGTTTCGGAATATCGTTGTATTCAATTTTCTCACGGATGCCCGCCATAATCACGATGGCGATAAAGAACCCGACGGAGGTTGCAAGGCCGTTTACCACGCCCTGCAGCAAATCGTAGCCTTTGCTCACATTGTTAAGGGCAACGCCAAGCACTGCGCAGTTGGTCGTAATCAGCGGGAGGAACACGCCCAAGGACTCATACAAGGGGGGCATATTCTTCTTTAAGAACATTTCCACGAACTGCACCAATGAAGCAATGACAAGGATAAATACGATGGTCTGCAAATATTCCACATGGCAGGGCGTCAAAATAAATTTGTAAATCAGCCCGGTCACGAAGGAGGCCAGCGTAATGACAAAGATTACTGCGCCGCCCATCCCGGCTGCCGTTTCTGTTTTCTTGGAAACGCCCAAGAAGGGGCAGATGCCAAGGAACTGGCTTAACACTACGTTATTCACAATGGCAGAGCCGATTGCAATGATTAATAATTCTTTCATCTCTCCTGCCTCCTATTCTTCTGATTTCTTTGCAGAATCTTTCAGTTTCCCGGTGCACATGGCAGACTGGGAGCAGCTTTGGCAGTCCCCGGTCAGGCAGCCGGAAGGAGCAGCCAAGGGCTTGCCCTTCTGTTCCATTTTTTCCCGGACAACATTCATGCCGGCCACAAGGAAAGCCAGCACAAGGAAGGCCCCCGGCGCCATAATGAACACGGTAATCCCAAGGTTCGCCCCTAAAATCTGGCGGATCAGCCCGATGCAAGTCAGGCCGATGGTAAACCCAAATCCCATGCCCAGCCCGTCGAAAATAGAAGGGGCAATGGGGTTCTTAGAAGCATAGCTTTCCGCCCTGCCCAAGATGATGCAGTTTACCACAATCAAGGGGATGTATACGCCCAAGGATGCGGAAAGGGCAGGGGTATAAGCCTGCATGATGAACTGCACAATGGTAACGAGGGACGCTACCACTACGATATAAGCCGGCATACGCACGCCGTTGGGGATCACTTTACGGAACATGGAAATCAGCAGGTTGGACATGACCAGCACCACTGTGGTGGAAAGACCCATGCCAATCCCGTTGACTGCGGAAGATGTAACCGCCAGCGTGGGGCACATGCCCAGCATCAGCACAAAGGTAGGGTTTTCTTTAATAATACCGTTATACAGACGTTCTACATATTTATTCATACTTAGTTACCTCCCTGCAAAACGCTTCTGAAATACAAAAGGCACGCATTTACGCCGTTTGTAACTGCCCTAGAGGAAATGGTAGCCCCTGTCACCGCCTGAATCTCATTTTCTGCCGCTGGGGCTGTCTTTACGACGGAATAAGTTTCTTCTGATTTCCCTTCAAACTGGGAATAGAAGGGCTCTTCCTGCACCAGCACCCCAAGGCCCGGCGTTTCGCTGATGGCCGTAATGGAATAGCCATTTAAGGTCCCGTCATTCTGGATGCCTACGGAAAAAGAAATATCCGCTTGGCTCCCTTCGTGGGAAGTCACGTTGATGACATACCCAAGCACGCTCCCAGAAGCGTCCAAGGCCTTGTTGACTGCCGTAATTTCATCCTTGGAAAAATCGCTTGACGCAAGGAGCTCTGCTGCCTCTGCCGCGTCAAAGGATTCCTCTTCCTCAAAAGACGCCGCGTCTGCAAACACTACTTTATATGCCTCGTCCAAGGCAGCTTTTTCTGCCGCTGCAATGGGCTCTTTGGTGATATCGTATACAACCCCCAAAAGGAACCCCAGCACTAACGTAAAGGCGGTTAAAATCAACGCATCATGCACTATCTTCTTATTCATGCTATTTTACCTCCTTTTTCTGGCCAAATGCCCTTGGAATGGTAAATTTCTCAATAATCGGGACAAGCAGGTTGCCTAAGATAATTGCAAAGGAAACGCCTTCTGCATTGGCCCCGAACAGGCGGAACAGCCCCGTTAAGATCCCAAGGGTAATCCCAAATACCACTTTCCCCATAGGGGTAATGGGGGAGGTCACATAATCTGTCGCCATAAAAAATGCCCCCAGCATCAGGCCGCCGCCGCAAAGGTGCGCAGTCAGGTAGGCCATGTCAAACCCATGGCCCCCAAACAGGAGCACGAACACCCCAAAGGAAAGGATGTAGCTTGCAGGGATGGTTAAGTCAATCACGCCCATGAGAATCAGGAAAATTGCCCCGATTAAAATGGCAATCACGCTGGTTTCCCCGATGGTCCCTGCCGTAGTCCCAAGGAGCATTTTCATGGTATCTACGCTCTCGCCGTTCTTTAACAATGCCAACGGGGTAGCCCCTGTCACCCCGTCGTAGGTAAAGCTAGTCATGGTCCCTGCAAAGGAAACCAGCAGGAAACACCTGCCCCCCAATGCCGGGTTCATAAAGTTCTGCCCTAAGCCGCCAAACAGCATTTTTACAATGACAATCGCAAACACGCTGCCTAACACCGCCTGCCAGATGGGCAGGGTATGGGGCAGGTTCAGCGCCAGCAAAAGCCCTGTCACCACTGCGCTGAAATCATTGATTGTGCTCTTTTTATGTATCAGCTTCTCAAAGGCCCATTCCGAAGCCACGCAGGTTGCAACGCATACACAAATCAATACCAAAGCCTGAATCCCAAAATTAAAGATACCGAACACGCTGGCTGGCAGCAGTGCAATCGCCACATAAAGCATAATTTTGGCAGATGTATCTTTGGAACGGATGTGGGATGAGGATGATACGTTATACAAATCACTCACAATAAGACACCTCTTTCTATTCTTCTATTATTTTTTCCTTCTCTCCGCAAGAATCTGCTTTTTCATAGTACGGATGGACTGTGCCAGAGGTATTTTAGCTGGGCAGATATAGCTGCAGCTCCCACATTCAATACATTCCATGCCGTTCCATTTCTCAAAGCCTGCCATATCCCCATGGCCCGCCATTTTCGCCAGCCTTGTAGGGATAATCTGTTCCGGGCAGGCGGACACGCAGCGGCCGCAGTTGATGCATGCAGTCGTTTCGCTGGCTGCCACGTCGTCCTTGGCAAGGCAGAGCAAGGAGGAGGAAGTCTTGGTGGTCGGGATGTCCAAGCCAAACATGGAAAAGCCCATCATCGGCCCGCCGGAAATGATTTTCTCCGGCTGCACCTTGAAGCCCCCTGCTGCCTCTAACACTTCCCCATAGCTCATGCCAAGGCAGATGTCGAAGTTCCCCGGCTCTGCCACCGCATCCCCTGTTACCGTAAAAATCCGGTTCATGACAGGTTTGCCCAGCTTCACTGCCTTGTAAATGGAAATCAAGGTTTCCACATTGTCTACGATGCACCCTGCGTCTGCCGGGAGCATGGTGGAATTAATTTCCCGGTGGGTGGTCGCGTAAATCAATTGCCGCTCGCCCCCCTGCGGGTATTTTGTCTTAAGCGGACATACTTCCATCCGCGGCTCGTCTTTTGTCAGTTCCTGCATTTTGGCGATGCAGTCCGGCTTGTTGTCCTCAATGCCAAACAGCCCCTTCGCATTGGAAAACAGCTGCAGGACAATGCGCATCCCCTCAATCAGCTCTTTGGGATTTTCCAGCATCCGCCGGTAGTCCGCAGTCAGGTAAGGCTCGCACTCTGCGCAGTTGGCAATGATGTACTCAATCTTATCCGGCTCCTTGGGGGATAATTTCACATGGGTTGGGAAGCCTGCCCCGCCCATCCCTACAACGCCTGCCTCTTTTACTTTCCCAATAATCTCCTCTTTGGAGAGGGCGGCAATGTCTTCTGCAGGGGTATACTCCACTTCCTTCATTTCCCCATCATTTTCAATAATGATGGAATTCACCATGTCGCCTACTGCGCCCCTGCGCGGCTCAATCTTCTTCACCTTGCCGGATACAGAAGAATAAACCGGCGCGGATACGAAGCCGCCAGCCTCTGCGATTTTCTGCCCGCGCAGCACGGTATCGCCAACTGCCACAATTGGGCTTGCCGGCGCGCCGATGTGCTGGGATACCGGAAATACCAGTTCCTCCTTCGGCAGCAGTTCACGGATTGGCTTATCCTTGGAAAATTCTTTTCCATCGTGCGGATGGACACCGCCCTTAAATGTCATGAAACCCATTTTTCGTGCCCCACTTTCTTTTAAATATTTTATATGGAAATGCCTGTTCCCTTAAGTACAGGCATCCGCCTATCTTAACCTATTAGGAAACAAAACTAACACCCCTGATTATAACACATTTCAATGCTTATACAACATAGTTTTTCGATAATTTTTTACTTTTTCTGCTAAATGGCTGGAATTGAATGGCTGAAATTTTCTATGATAGCAGCACTCAGTCTTCTGGATGCTTTTCCCCAATGATATTTCCATCTGAATCATAAATTCCATCGTCTAAAAATTGATGTGCCTCTGAATAATCCGCCTGTGTTGGCTTTGGCAGAAGTGCAATAACTTGGCTTATAATGGCGTCTGGAGCCTGTTCCAGAAGTTCCCGTATATCTGTTGGTGTTAAACTACTGACAAATTCTATAGAAATCGTTTTTGGAATCGCAATCATAATGGTCCCTCCCCATAATTCTGAATTGTTTGCCTGTTTGCCAATACTGCCAAATCATGCAATGTGTTTACTGCTTTTAAATCACGGATAGATAGCCTCCCAGTCCCTTCACATTGGGTATCATCTGGCACTAATAATTCTTTGTCCGCTAAGACATATGATGTTTTTGGCAACCCGCTTTGCTGTAAATCTTGGATTTTATATGCATATGGATATTTTTTTGCATCTTCATACTTCTCTACGCTGCTTATTTTCAACAGCACAACTTTTGTTTTTCCATTCCCATATGATAAGACAACTGCTGGCCGTCTTTTATCTTCTTTTTTATCTTCAAATGGATAATCAATAAACACCACTGATCCTGCTCCTAAAATGCTTATGGGAATTTTTATTTTTTGCCCCATATTCGCAAACCACCTTCCTTCTGCTCCAATGGCAGATATTTTTACGGATCCATCCATACATTGCCTTCCAAAAATACTTTCAGGTAAAATTCCACCTAATAATACAAAGATGTATCTAGCTATCCAACTACAATATAACAGAAAAACCGCTGTTTGGGAATATATAATAGCTTGGATTTCTGCAAAACCAAATGGCCGGCAAGGCATTTGGAGGCCTTTTCTTTCTCCTCATGTCAAGTTAACGTCCTATCCCCGTATCAGGAAAATTTATCAATCCCGCTTAAAAAGAATTTTCCTAAATTTTTCTCCAGCTTCCCTTGCCATATCTTGGAAATCCCAGTATAATTCCAAGTAACAACTGGGGTATCGGACATTCCAAACTAAAACTATGAGAGAGAAGGAGTATTTATGAAAAAGAGAAGAAAAACCTTAAGCCTCCTGCTGGCAGTTTCCCTTGCGCTGGGCTCTTTTGGCTCCGCGCCTTCTTGGTCTGCCTCCCTTGGGAACGTGCAGGCTGCGGAACCAGAAAAAGATGCCAGCCCGATTTTGGAAACCTGCGGGGCAGAAGGGGACAATATCACATGGGAACTTGTGGAAGACCCAGACGGAGCCGTGTTCCCTGAACAAGGGCCGGATAGCCAACCGCTTTGCTATGAACTGATACTTACCGGGACAGGGGAATTAAGCGGCAGCAAGCCTTGGGAATATGCCTGCAGCTCCATCACTTCTGTAACAATCAGCGAAGGCATTACAGCCATCGGGGATTACGGCCTTTCCGGGCTCTATAACGTAACATCCATAACCTTGCCGGACAGCGTAGCTTCTATCGGCGCATATGCCTTTCAAGGAAACCATTCTTTGGAAACTGTCGTATGCGGCAGCGGGCTTGTGAAAATTGGGGATTATGCGTTTGACAGCCTTCCTTCCCTTACAGCCGTCACGTTAAACGAAGGGCTTACAGAGATTGGCTCTTTCGCATTTCAGAAGTGCGAAAAAATGGGGCAGATTTCCCTGCCGGAAAGCTTGGTTACAATCGGAGAATCTGCCTTTGAAAGAACGTCCTTATCCAGCATCACTATCCCAGGCAACGTAGAGGTAATTGGCCATGGGGCATTCCAGCAAAGTAAGCTGAATTCTGTCCAACTAAACGAAGGGCTAAAAGAGATTGGCGCTTGGGCCTTTTCTTTTTGCAGCAATATAAGTGCAATTTCCCTGCCGGAAAGCCTGACTGCAATCGGAGATAGTGCATTTTGGGGCACTTCTTTATCCAGCATTACTATCCCAAGCAACGTGGAAGAAATTGGTTCTTCCCCGTTTTCATGCGTGTTCTTGGAAACAATCCGCGTTTCCTCTGGCAACCAGCATTTTTTAATTGACAGCAATATCCTTTATGAAATTGCAGAAAATGGCTCCCCCAAACGGGCCATTGTATATGCCGTTTCAAACACAGCCAGCAGCGTAGAAATTTTAGAGGGGACAGAAACAATTGACGCCTACGTTTTTTATGCTGCTAAGAACTTACATTCTGCCATACTGCCAGAATCCTTGGTTTCTATCCATGAAAACGCTTTTGGCAGTAGCGGCCTGAGCGAACTGCATCTTCCGAACAGCCTAACAGAAATTGGCGATTACGCATTTTCCTGTTGCCAGAATATTCAGGAAGTAACAATCCCCAACAATGTAAGCATACTCGGCGAAGAGGCTTTCGCATACTGCCCTGCCTTAACAGCAGTCACGATTGGCAAAAGCGTCCCAACGTTAACTGACATTTTCCCTGAAAGCCCAAACATCACCGACATCACGGTTTCCCAAGAGAACCCCTATTTGGAATCTTTGGAAAATGTCGTCTATAGCAAGGACCATACTAAGTTATTCTATTATGCCCCTGCAAAACCAGACACTGCGTACCATGCCTCCGAACAAGTAAGGGAAATACCTACGGGCGCTATTCAACATGCATCCGCATTGAAAAAACTCTATCTTCCAAAAGCATTGGAACACATTAATAATTGGGGCATTGCTAACAACCCAAACCTTGATGCCATTTTCTTTGCGGGAAACTGCCCAACTACGGACACTTATAACCGTGCTATATACCAAAATGCAAAAAATCTTATTCTTTATAAACTGGCATCTTCCACAGGATGGGATTATCCGGGCTTAGGGCCTGAACAAACCGCAGACTGGGATCCCTCAAATACGACCCAAGATTCCGGCTCCCTGGGCGGAATAAGATGGGAATACACTGGCAGCGAAGGCCGCCTTGCCCTTACCGGCTCCGGCCAGCTCCCAGACTTCTCCGAAGGATCCCCCGCCCCATGGAACCCCTACATGGGCGCCATCCAGTCCGTAAAAGGGGATGGTATCACTGGAATCGGAGATTACGGGTTCTGTAACGCATCCAAGCTGATTCAGGTGGAAACAAATGCCAGCTTGGAACACGCAGGCAGCTATGCATTTTCCGGCTGCGGGAAATTAAAATCCATAAACATTTCCGCCATCCGCACCATAGGCGCTGCTGCATTTGCAGAAAACACCAGCCTGCCGGAAAACCTGACGCTGGAAAAAGTATCCTCCATGGGCGAAGGGGCCTTCCGGGGCTGCACCTCCCTTTCCTCCGCTACCTTGGGCTCCTGCCTGACAGGCTTGGAAAAAGAAGTATTTGAAAGCTGCACCGGGCTTACCTCCTTCCTCATCCCGGACAGCGTTTCCACCATCGGCGAAGGGGCTTTCCGGGGCTGCACCAGCCTGCGCTCCGTCAACATCCCAAGCGACACCTATTCCATCAGCGCACAGGCTTTTTCAGGGGACGTTTCCTTGGAAAAAGTATATTTCTATGGGACTATCCCAGCCAACTGGGCCGCGGACAGCTTTGAAGGGTGCCACAGCAGCCTGAACCTTTGCTACCGCGCCAAACAGACGAGCTGGGCAAACCTTAACGGGGCTTGGAACGGCATCCCCCTTCTGAAACAAGAACGTTTCTACCAAGGCGGGGAGGACCATTACTCCTTTGCCAACAGCGCAGAATCCTTTGGCTACCCGGCAGGCTACTATTTCCCCAAGCAGAGGTATTGGGACGCCCTAGGAAATGCCTGCCTTGGGACTTACTATTACGTCATCAGCCCCAACTGGACTGGCTCCTGCTACGGCATGGCCGCAACCACGCTGGGATTTTACGAGAACCCAGACAGGTTCCCTATTGCAACCTACAGCCCCTCCGCAGGGACGCTCTATGGGATTGCCGCGCCCGGGGATAAAGACGCTCCCCTGACGCAATTAATTGAATCCTACCAGATTTCCCAGTACCATCCCCTAATTTCCGGGTGCGCAGGCGCTTTAAACGCCAACCGGAACGACTACCGGGGGCTGGTGCAGAAAATTGAGGAATTTGAGCGTTCCGGCGGGCTTAGGGCAGATCCCGATGCAGAGCCCCTCGCCCTCGTGCTCTACTCCGATTTCAGCGGCCATGTGGTAATCCCAGTTTCCGTCAGCCAAAATGCAGAAGGCGACTTCCTGATTACGGCCTATAACCCCAACCGCCCCGCTGAATTGGATACCATTACAATAAATAAGGATTTCAGCGGCATCAAAGGCTCCTATGGCAGTATTTCCTATGTGCCCTACCGCACCATTGCCGCCATGTACGGCATGGATTTCCAAAGCGAAAAGGCAAAAGCCCAAAACGGAGCAGACAATTCCCTGTACCTTTCCATTGATAAAGAGCAGGGAATGGCAACCGACGCCTCCGGGAACGACATTACCGGGATTGAAGGCGCATACGAGCAAAAACCCCTCACAGACGGGAATGGGGATGCCTTTCCCGGCATCCGCAGCTTTGTGCTCCCGGAAGGGAATTACCAGCTTTCCGCAAACATGCCAAAAGGCGGGGACGGGGACACTAATTCCGTTACCTTTTATATGGGTTCCAAGGACTGTTTTGCAGAAGTCACTGCCTCCGATGAACAGGCAGCCTTCACCGTGTCCGAAACTGGAACACAGGACGGCGCCCTTGTACTGGAGCTGAAATCCAGTTCCGCAGAAGCAGAAACTGCATCCTTCACCCTCGTCAACCCCCAAGGGGAAGAACGCAGCATTGAGCTAAACAGCAGCAACGCTGCCATCTCCGTAGAAACAAACAATACCATCAAGATACAGGCTCCGGGGCAGGAATCCATCACCGTAGACGGCGAACAAATACCCTTACAGGATGGGCAGGCCGCCTTCCCCTTCCCAAAAGGCACAGACGGAGAGGAGCCAGACACCCCTGATAACCAAACACCAGATCCCGGTAATTCCGGCAGCAACCAGCCCGGCTCCGATAATTCCGGCAGCAATACACCGGGCTCCAATAATTCCGGCAGCAACCAGCCTGGCTCCGGGAACACCGGCAATCCCGGCGGAAAAGAACCGGGCTCCGGGAATACCAGCAATTCCGGAAACAAAAAGCCGGGCACTGGCAATTCCACCACCAAAAACCCAAGCGGTTCTGCCTCCGGCAGCTCCACCACCAAGAAGCCATCCGCCACAAAACGGGAACAGGCCGTAACAAGCGTAAAAGTAAATGTGAAAAAGCTCACCCTAGGCGTAGGCGAAACTTACACCCTAAAGGCATCCGCCCTCCCGGCAAATGCCAAAGACCGGAAACTTACCTACGCTGCTTCCAACAAGAAGCTCACCGTAACCTCCAAAGGGAAGATAACCGCCAAGAAGACAGGATCCGCCAAAATTACGGTAAAATCCTCCAATGGGAAAAAAGCCACCGTCCAGGTCACCATAAAAAAGAAACCCACGAAGCTTAGGCTGAACGCAAAAACCAAAACCATACGGGCTGGATGGCAGTTCCAGATTAAGGCCAAATTCCCAAAAGGGACGGCCAGCAATAAGCTTACCTATACCTCCAGCCGGAGTTCCGTGGCCTCCGTTTCCCCTACCGGGAAAATCACCGCAAAGAAAAAAGGGACGGCCACCATCACCGTAAAGACCTACAACGGGAAAAAAGCCAAAATGAAAATCATTGTGAAAAAGAAATAATGGCACACAGCCAGGCAGGAGGGAATTCCCTTTTGCCTGGCTTTCCATTTCCTTCCTAGTACTCCATCCAGCTTCTTCTTTCGTTTGGTTTCCCAAACCTCCTTCTTTCTGGCCATCCATTTCCCTCATCCAGCTATTACTCCGGCGGTTAAATATATCCACATGCCTCCCTCACACCGCAAATACTGCAGGCAATGCCTATTTTCCAAAAAATCCAGCAACTCCCTTGCCAAGTATTTGGGATTCCCTTATAATTTTAACTAACGCTTGTGGAGTACCGCACCTAAGGAACTATGCAGAAATAATTTGTACAGGATGCGCGGGATTTTTTTCGGGAACGCTGTTCCAAAACCGGAGGTATACTGGGATACATTGAGTATTTTTAGACAGTGTCCCCAAAAGAAAAGACAAGCAGATTGTATCCGCTATTTCTGCACAGTGCTTAAACCCTAATAAAACTCCCAAACACTCCAAAAAATTTAGTAACCGTTGAAACATATGCTTGCAAATTTCAATTTGTGCCTGAACGAAGGGAAAGGACTCGCTAATTACCATGAAAAAAAGAAAAAATGCCGTCAGCCTTCTACTAATATTTTCATTTGCACTTGCTTTTGCCTGCCCAGCCCATACCGTTCTTGTGCTGCCCACAGAACTACAAGCCGCAAGCCTTCCAGAAACCGCAAACACTAACGCCCCTAATACGCCGCTTTCCGGAACCTGCGGGGAATCCATCACATGGGAACTGGAGGAGGTTCCCATGGAAGATGCTTCTGACAAAACATGGTACCATCTGTCGCTTACCGGAGAAGGCAGCATGGACCAGAGCCTGTTTTGGGACATCCATACGGAAACCGTTATCATAAGCCCTTGGATGGATTACCGTGAGGGCATCCTTTCCCTCACTATTGGGGAAGGCATCACTTCCATCTGCGATTATGCCTTTCTGGGGCTTTCAAGCCTTACTTCCTTAGAACTGCCGGACAGCATCATTTCCATTGGGAACTCTGCCTTCCGGGAAACCGCCTCCCTAACGTCTGTTACCTGCGGCGCCGGGCTAAAGCGCATCGGGAATAATGCTTTCTTTAACGCCTCCTCCCTTTCCAGCGTGCATCTACCGGAAGGGCTGGAGGAACTTGGCAGTTACGCATTTTCCGGCTGTACCAGGCTTTCAGGCATATCCCTCCCAGAAAGCCTAGCCGCCATAGGCCACAGCGCTTTTTTCCCGTCCGGCCTTACCAGCATCACCATCCCGCGGAATGTAAGCAGCATCCTTCCCAGCGCTTTTTCAGGCACGCCGCTGGAAGAAATCCATGTACAAGACGGCAGCCAATATTACCAGGCCCAAAACAATGTCTTGTATGGGCTGCGGGAAGATGGGACGCCCCAAAAAGCCATTGCATATGCCGTTTCCGCCCCTGCAAACACGGTAACGCTTGCAGAAGGAACAGAAACCATCGGAGCATATACATTTTCCAAAGCTAAAAACCTCACTTCCCTTGGCTTGCCCAGCACCCTGACGGAAATCGGGCTGGGGGCTTTTTCTCGCTGCAGCAGCTTAAACAGTTTGCGGCTGCCAAATCAATTGCAGACGATTGGGGAAGATGCCTTTTGGGGCTGCAAATCCTTGCAGGAAATCAGCATCCCAGACAGCGTAACAACGGTTGGGAACCGTGCCTTCAGTTTCTGTGATGCCCTGACAGCCATCCATATCGGCAATCTCTGCACCAGCCGCATAGAATGGGGAAATGCCCTCCAAAACAGCAAATCCATCCGTACGGTCACAGTCGCCCCAGAAAACCCATACCTTACGTCCATTGACAATGTCCTTTACGACAAAGCACATACTACCCTATATTATTATGCACCCATGAAGCCAGACGATACCTACTGGGTCCTTGCTCCCGTAACAGCCATTTCTTCCCACGCCATCGGGCAAGTGCCCAGCATAGAAAAACTGTACCTGCCCAGCACCTTGGCAAAATTATGCCCCTACAGCATTTTCGCCAACCAGAATCTGGATTCTATTTATTTTTCTGGAAATGCACCAAATGGCGCGCAGGCAAAAGAAGTGATTGATAATTGCGCAGAGGATTTGCTCCTTTACCGGACAGCCTCATCCACTGGATGGGGCTCTGATGCCCACTGGCTTTCCCACCCCCTGTCATTCTGGGACCCTGTCGCCGACCTTCTGGAAACCGGTCCCTTCTGGAAACCATCCCCTTCCGGAAAGCCAATCCCTTCCAGAAAACAGCCTCTTCTGAAATGAGGAACAGAAATACAGCAGGAAACCATCCCCTTCCCGCAAACCCCAACCAACCCTAAGAACCTAAGGGCTGCCCCACAGGACTATCCATTTCCAGCAAAAGGCAAAACAGGCATTACCTAAAAAATTTTCCACACGGAGGTATCCAATGAAAATTTGGCAGACAGAACTTCCGCTTTTAAAAAGCGGTTATCCCATAGAAAAATATTTTACGCCCCATTCTATTTTTTTCGACATAGAAACCACTGGCTTTTCCGCATCCCATAGCCAAGTATACATGATTGGCTATGCCACAAACGCAGATAACACCATTAGCTATGCCACAAACACAAATAACACCATACGCTATGCCACAAACACAAATAACACCATTAGCTATGCCACAAACACAGACAGCACCATACGCATTACCCAATTATTTGCAGAAACCCCAGCCGAAGAGCCAGAAATCCTCGCTGCATTTGCCAAAACCCTGCCCCAATACCGCACATTGGTTTCTTTTAACGGAACCGGGTTTGACGTCCCTTTCCTAAAAGGCCGCTATGCCCATTATGGGATACCAGAAACACTGGATTTCCTCGGGCACCTAGACATTTATAAACAGGTTTCAAAATACAAAAACATCCTCCATTTGCCCAGCCTAAAGCAGAAAGACTTGGAAAATTTCCTTGGCATCCGCCGGGACGGCCAATATTCCGGCGGGGACTTAATCCCTGTCTATCTGGAATACGCCAAATGCCCTTCCAAAGAAGCCCGCAGCCTCTTAAAGCTCCATAATTCCGAAGACATGGCAGGAATGGTAAAATTGTTCCCACTCCTGTCCTACTCCAGCTTTTTCGAAGGAAATTTCCAAATTTCCTCCCTAGAAACCCGTAAATGGGAAACTTATGAAAAAAAAGAAGGTTGGGAACTCATCCTATCCTTAGAAACAGAGGAACCATTCCCACAGCGCTTTTCCTGCCAGCAAGAAGGCTTCTACGTTACCGGCCTTGGACAACAGGCAAAGCTGCGGGTGCAGTTCTATGTAGGGGAGCTGAAGTATTTTTACCCCAATTATAAAGAATACTATTACCTCCCCGCAGAAGACAGGGCAGTCCATAAAAGCGTAGCCTCCTATGTAGGCAGGGATTACCGCATACAGGCATCTGCATCCAACTGCTATAGCAAAAAAACCGGCTGTTTCCTGCCCCAATACCAAGAACTGTTTGCCCCCTCCCTGAAACAGGAGTACCGGGACAAGGTTTCATACTTTGAATTCACGGAAAGTTTTAAAACTTCTAAAGAACAATTGAAAAAATATGCAATGCATCTTTTGGGGCGTTTGTCCTGAAACATTCAGGTACTGCTTTTCATTTATTTCAATATAGAAAAAGCCAACTACCAAGTGCGTATATTGGTAGTTGGCTTCCTGAACAGGGGAAGAGGGATTCGAACCCTTATAAAAACTGCTGAAACCCGCATAAATACTGGGTTTTCC
>CAJTWA010000062.1 GCA_910580195.1 uncultured Lachnospiraceae bacterium | reverse complement strand
AGCTTTAGCGGCGTAGACTTATCGTGCAATTTTCTAAATTTGCTCATTTATAGTTAATAAGTATTTCTAATTCCCGGTTGGCAGAGCGCGCATTATATTCGGCAATATAACGGAATTTTCTTAAAATCTTATTCTCTATCCGTAATGTGAATTTGGATATTTTATAAGTCAAGGCATATCAACTCCCATAGCATCTTTATAATGCTATTATACTGCTTTTACAACAGCAAAGTGCATATTGACGGCAAAATAGCGGCGCATTATAATATTAATTGTCAAATAATTGTTTTATTGCTTGTTATAACAGGTGTTCTGCCAACCGGAAATTAGAAGTCCTTATGAAAAAGCATGTGGCAAATTTTGAAAAAGAGCATGGGAAGATAAAGATGGATTGAGCAGATTCCATAAGAAAAAGGGGCTGCCCGCCAATACCGTTTTTTGTTTCTAAACCCTAAAATAAGAATCCCCATAAGAATTAGCGTTTTATTGCACTTAATGCCCTATAGGAGATTCTTATTTCTCTATTCCCGTATCTATTTTAAGGTGCAAAAACCTCTTGAAGCTATGGCCTCTGCACTTCACAGGGGTATGGTATTTCCTGTAAACTTATAAAGAACTATATATTGTATTGCATCAAAGTTTGACCTTTTAAACAGGAGGTTTGCCAACAGCTCGATTTTGTTTCGAAATTACAATGTGATATTTAGACTTTTCGGGGGGGATGTCCGGGATCTGCTGGAAACCGCCTTGATAACCAAAACAGGGTAGCCCACAGTGGACTCCATCCATATCGCGCAGAAAAACCGCCCCATTTTCAAGGACAGCTTTCTGTGTAATGTGAGAGTTTCAATCTTTTTCTTTTATTTTTGCCTAAATTCTTCTTTGCTGCTGTTCCTTGCAACATTTGGTTAAATTTGGCCTGATGAACCTCAATAAATATCTTTGCTGTGCACTTAGCGGTTTTCCCTACTGAACTTGGATTATGAAAACGAAAATGGAGCTTCCGTAATCGGCATCTATAAAAGATAGGCAGTTCCTTCCACATTCCCAGTCCCATCCCCTATTTCACTGCTGCCCTGCTTGCATCACATAATGCAGTTCCAGTTTATCTGTCCCTTCCACTACTGCCGTTTTCCCGGATGCAGAAAACCCATGTTTTTCATAAAATGCCCTTGCCTTAAGGTTATCGGCGACAACCCACAGATACAGGGAAGGAACCCCCTGCTGCCTTGCTTCTTGGATGGCCTGCCCTAACAGCTTGGAGCCGATGCCTTGGCCTAGGAAGAAGGGCTCTACATAGAGCTCGCAGATTTCAATGGCATCTTGGCCCTGGCGCCTGTTAATGACGCCTTTTACAATCCCATCGTCATAGACCAGCATCTGCCCTAATAGCTTAGGATCCTTGTTGTAATGCCTTGCAAGGCTTACCACCTGCAATTCCTGAAAAGACACTGCATCGTCTTGGAATATGTCCCGGTATGCCACCCGCTTGCCGAAAATAATGATTTCCGCAATCCGGGGGATGTCCCTTTCTTCTGCGTTCCGTACCAACATGGTTTCCCTCCTGCACTGTCTTTTCTTCAAATTTATGCCGCCTTCCTTCTTCCTGATGGAGCCTCCGGTTTGCGGTATCTGATGTCTTTTTCATCTATTATAACCAATCATTTCCAGAATTACAACTGCGCTTTTACTGCCTGATGGCCGGAAAATATTTCCTCACGCACCCGTATCCTGTTTGCTTTGCTTATGGGCAGCACCATTCCATTCCTTAATTCCACCGTATCATAGGCATACCGGAACACATGCTCCTTATTGACAAGATAGGATTGATGGATTAAGAGAAAATTCTCTGAAAGCTTCGGAAGAATATCTTTCATCTTCCCGTAAAATTCCTTCTGCCCTTGGATAGCCACAACTTTTATCTTCCTCCGCTCGCTGATAAAGCAGATGATATCCTTGAAGGGAATGGCATAAAAGTCCTTCCCTGCCTGAAATTCAAATTTCCCTGCGCCCCGATCCAGAATTTTAATGGCGCGGCCCAAGGTTTCGTTTATTTGGAGCTGGGAAATTGGCTTTACGAGAAAATCAAGGGGTTGGGTTTTAAACAGCTGCATGGCATAGGAAGGCTTTGCCGAAATATAAATAATCTGCATCGCCCAGTTTTCCAGCCGGTTCCGTATGAAGTCACCTGCTTGGATTCCCGTCATACCAAGCAAGGCGATATCCAGAAACAAAATATCTAAATCATTCTGTCTTTCCAAATAGCTGCAAAGGTTCTCTGCAGAATACCAAACCATGGTTTCCACCGAAATATTTTTCTCTTTCGTATACCGCAAAACCATCTCTTCCAAAGAAGAACAGGTTGCTTTCCCATCATCGCATATCCCAATGTTATACATAAGCACGCCTTACCCAATTCCCAGCTTTTGCAGTTTCCTTCCCCGTTCTTCCAAAGCATCTAAATATTGCTCCAGCAAGGAATCTTTTACCGTCTGGAAATTGATTTTTATTTGGCTTTGGGCGGATTCATTTTCCCACAGTTCCCTGATTTCTTCTTCGGTGGAGAAAGGCATTTTGGAATTCACCAAGGCTCTTTGGGGACGTGCTCCCCCGTCCTCAATTTCCACACATGTATAAAGATATCCGTCCCTTCCAGCTTGGTTTTCATACACAGAATACGTATCCTTGGCGTCTTGGATGATACCTTTTACTTGTTTCTCATACTCTGGATCCTGCTGCATTTTCCTAAGTACAGAAATGTCAACCTGAATACTGCACTGGCCCGGACTGCCAAAGCCTTCCCCGATTTGGTTCATGCTGCCGCCATAGCCTAGGGCAGAACCGCCGGAAGATTCCTGCGCTGCTTTGTCCCCGAGGCGGAATGTGACACCTTGGAATTCCCGGCATAACCCTTGGTAATATTCCATAGGGGACTGGGATTTCGGGCTGTTTTCTGCTTGGATGCCAAAGGGCGTTCCCGTCTGCAGGGCGCCAGCAATTTGTGGATGGTAAGGTGCAAAATTGGCTGTTTGTGCGATTTTCATCATAATTAACTCATCCCTTTCTTTTTTCCTGCTTGTGAAATCTTCAAATAGATACACATTTTTCCAAAATAAAGGCTGATAAAGAACCCTTTATCATATTAATCGGCAAAAATCTGCAATCTCATAAATTCCCTTATAATTTTGCATACCTATCACTAAATTTAATCCAGCGACTCCACCACAACCAGCACCCCATCCTCAAAGGAAATCTCCCCAGCATCCCCAATAATTTCATTGCTGACCCCAAGGGAATGGTAACATTCCAAGGTGTAACCGCAGAGGGGATATTTGAAGCCTTTGAGGGTGAGGCCTGCAACCTGCGGGGTGAAGGGGAACAGGGACACATAGCGGCCATACTGCTCTTCCCGCTTAATCACAAGGCCGCCTTGTACCATGCGGATGCGGTTATGCCTGTCTGCCATCAGGGCTTCTGCCCCCTGCTCCATTGCCATCCCAAGGAGATGGAGGTTGCCCAGCACATGGTCCATGCGGGTGCCGGTGGCGCCAAGGAGATGGATGGTTTTGCACCCCTGCCCGATAGCCGTGCGGATGGCAAGCTCCGTGTCGGTTTCATCCTTTTCCGGCTGGAACTGCAGAATCTTTGGCTTTCCCTGCCCGGACTCGCTGATTGCCCGGAATTCCTGCAGGATTTCTGGGCTGGCGGAATCAAAGTCACCGACAATGTAATCCGGCACCCAATTTTTCCGGTAAAAAAAAGCCATGCCGGAATCCACGGCAATGGTTAGCTGAAATTGGTATTTTTCTATATAAGAAGCAGCAAAGGCATCCTCCAGATGCCCGCCGCTGATAATTAACGCCTGCATGTTCTCCTGTCCTCCTAAATCCCAATGATTTATAAAAATATGAAATGCCTGAATGAACCGACCCGCAGCAAGATATAGGGTATTGTATTCAACCCTATCTTCTTCCTTCCGGACGCTGCTACTATCGGGGCTTGGTTCAAAAAATACCAGAGTATATTGCACTTTAACTGTACCCTAATAAATAACTCCCAAATAAATACTGCAATTATAATACCAGAAAAAATTCCAGAGGGCAATAAGGAGATTGACGGATATGGTTTCTTTCATATCTTGCCCGACGCTGTGTGTTGCCCGAACATTCCCTAATCCAAGAAAGATATAACCAAGAAATCTGCAAAACTCATACTTGACTGATACCAGATAAGGATAAATTGAAGATTGCCAAAAGCATATTGCCAAAAGTTTTTGCATATGCTATAATGCCGATAGGCAAGAAGATATGACAGTTCCATGTGAACGTAGAACGAATCCCCAAACTGTAGTAGCGTACAGTTTGGGGATTCTTCTTTTCTTTTATAGTGGCAAAGCTCCCACTAGGCTATTTGTTGTCCTTTCGGTCACTGTCAAGCCATTTGATGATGTAGTGGCAGGCTACACCAGCCGCAACAGCGACTATAAAAGATATGACAAACTCCATGTAAACACCCCCTCCCGTTGCCGGGTGTAGGTTGGACAACACAAGAATTATAACATATCAATTAACATTCTTCTATCCTTTTCTTAAAAGGCTTTGTAGTTGGGATTGTGCCTAACGCAATCCGATGCTCGCTATATCTGCGGACGCTGTCGCAAAGTAATCTTTCGTGTGGCTAATTTTCTTAATTTATGCCTTTACCTTCCGAAAAAAGCTTTTTTATTTCGTCTTTATCTGGCATCCATCTTCCGCCATTTGTACGCACGCTATGTAACTAGGGAAATTTTATGTTTTCCTCCAAAAGCAGTTTCTTCTTTACTGATAAGATGTTATAATTAAGAAAATCTATGATAAGAATTATTGAGGGAATTGATTTTTAATCCCAAAAGGAGGGGCAATATGAACACTCTTGAGAATACAGTTTCCATGATGAAGGCTCTGCCGGAAACTGATTTAGTTAAGATACAAGATTTTACTAGGAAACTTTTCCAGAAACAATATAATAATTGTCCATTTCCGTTAAAGAGCAAAGAGGATATTTACAGAGAATTAGAGTTTTCCAGAAAACAAGCAGCGGAGGGGAACTGTATGGAAATGGGGCAGGCTCTTGCAGAAATCAGGGAAAAATATGGGTTATAAAGTTGTCTTAACTGACCCAGCCAGAGAACAGTTTGAGCAAATCATTTATTATATCCTTTATCAATTAGGGAATGAGCAAGCGGCGGACAATGTAATTAGAGATGCCGACGGCACTAAACTGTGTCTCTCCCATATTGCCGGAAACCTTAAACTATGTGAAGATACCAAGTTAAGGGCTTTGGGTTATAGAACGATTCATTTTAAGCAACACAAATATTTCATGCTATACCGCATAGATGGCAATACAGTTTACGTCGACGGCATCTACCACGACTTACAGGATTACGAGAATCTGGCGCAGTAGCTCCTGCACAAGCGAGGTGCGCAGATTTTTTCGTCCCACGCACCCCATATTCGTCAATCTCCCAATTGGCTAGCTGGGCAGACAACCCATGAAAAAATGGTATACCCCGTATTTTGTGCCAATGTTATCCCTACTTTTCCATCAGCTTCAGGAATTGTTCTGTATTTCCAAAAATATCCCCTTTGAAAATGGAACTTCCTGACACAATCACGTTTGCCCCAGCTTCTAAAATCTCTGTGACATTCGTAAGGGTTACGCCGCCGTCTACTTCAATATTTGTGGAAAGGCCGCGCTTTTCCACGAGGCTGCGCAGCTCCCGGACTTTTTCTATGGTATAGGGGATCAGCTTCTGGCCGCCGAAGCCGGGGTTTACCAGCATTACCAGCACCATGTCGAGCTTGGGCAGGACATAGTCAAGGGCGCTTAAGCTAGTGGCCGGGTTCAAGGCTACGGCTGGGCGCAGGCCTAATTCCCGGATGGCTTCTACGGTCCGGTCAAGGTGCTTGCAGGCCTCGGCGTGGACGGTGATAATGTCTGCGCCGCAGTCCGCAAATTCTTTCAAATAACGCACGGGCTCTTCTATCATCAGGTGGACGTCAAAGACCCGGCTGGTGCAGGGGCGGATGGACTTTATGACGGGCATCCCGAAGGAAATGCTGGGCACGAAGACCCCGTCCATGACGTCGATATGGACGTATTCTGCCCCGGCTGCATCAATGGCCTGAAGCTGCTCGCCTAAGCGGGTGAAATCGGCAGATAAAATTGAGGGAGATAAATAATTATTCATAGTAGTTCTCCTTTGGTTTGTTGTGGGATTGTTTTAATTCGGAGCTTCTTTCAGGAATTCTTATGGCAGCCCTTTAATACTTTTTCATCTGTTTCAGTTCTTCGTAGAGCATGACATAATTTTCATAGCGTATGGGGCTGATTTTCCCTGCCCCGAGGGCTTCTTTTACGCTGCAGCCCGGCTCGTGGGTATGGCTGCAGCCTTGGAACCGGCAGCTCCCTTCGTACTCCTGAAATTCCCGGAAATAAGATTTCAGCTCTTGGCAATCCATCCCCGGCAGGTACATGGAACTAAAGCCCGGCGTGTCTACGATGTAGGCCTGGCCTTTGATGTGGATTAATTGGGAGTGGCGGGTGGTGTGCCTGCCCCGGGCGATTTTTTCGCTGATATCCCCTGTTTCCATGCCGGCGCCTGGCTGGAGCAGGTTGATAAGGGAAGATTTCCCTGCGCCGGAAGGGCCGGCTACTGCGGTGGTTTTCTGGTCTAGGATTTTTTGGAGGCCTGCCAGCCCTGACTCCTCTTTTGCGCTGGCAAATAAGACTTGGCAGCCGCAGGCGCGGTAAATGCCCTTTAAGCGTTCCAGCTCCTGCTCCCCTACCAAATCCTGTTTGTTGAAGCAGATGGCAGTTTCCACCTGCTGCTGAGCCATCATCACCAGAAAACGGTCCAGCAGGTTGAAGTTTGGTTTTGGCTTGTCTGCTGCAAAGATGACGAGGGCTTGGTCTACATTTGAAACAGCCGGGCGGACTAGCTCGTTCTTGCGGCTGTGTATTTTTATGACGTTCCCTGTTTTTTCTTCTAGGCTGATGATGTCAATCTCCACGTTGTCCCCGACGAGGGGCTTTATTTTTTCCTTGCGAAAAATCCCTTTTGCCTTACATTCAAAGACCCCGGCATCTTCCACATGCACGTAATAAAAGCCGGCAATCCCTTTTATAATTTTACCTTTCATAATCCTTTGGCTTTCCAGTTTTTTCAGTTTCCCTTCATAATCCTTTGGTTTCTCAGTTTTTTCAGTTTCCCTTCATAATCCTCTGGTTTCCCAGTTTTTTCAGTTTCCCTTCATAATCCTTTGGCTTTCCAGTTTTTTCAGTTTCCCTTCATAATCCTTTGGCTTTCCAATTTTTTAACTTTGCGTGAAGGGAACGCCTTCTATGACGGTCTTGTCTGTTTCTGTAACCTCGGCGTCGTCTTCGTCCATATAGCTCCATTCCCACTCAATGACAAAATATCCCCGGTCGCAATTTTCGATATTGGACACGTTGACGGTGTAAGGGAAGGCGGTTGCTGTCCAAGTGTTAATCACCTCGTCCCCTTCGGATTTGTGGAGGGTGATTTTTGCTTCTACCCGGGTAGAGTCCAAGGGGATGTGCCCCGGAAGTTCAATGTTATAATTATTCAGGGAATAATACTGGGTGGTTATCTTCTTGCCTAAGCTGATAACCAACGTAATCTGGGTCCCTGTTTCCACCGTTTTCCATGGGGAAATGCTCTGGCTTATCACATTGCCTTCTGCAATATCGTCGGAATAGTCGCTGGAAGTGCTGGCTACTACGAGCCCAAGGCCTTCTAACTGCGCTTTTGCGTCTGCTTCGGGCGTATTCCGGACATCCGGCACTTGGAAGGTTTCCCTGCCCCTGCTTAAGATAATTGTGACGGTATCGCCCTTTTTCACCTTGGCGCCCGCTTCGGGGTTCTGGGAAATCACTTGGTCGCTGGGGACATTGTCGTCATGCTGGTAGTCGTATGCCGTCAGCAGCCCTGCTTGGGTTAAGATGCTTTCTGCCTCTCCTTTTGGCCTGCCTTTTACGTCCGGCGCGTCAAATTCCCCTGCGCCGCTGCTGATAATGACTGTGATGGTAGTATTTTTATCCACCATGGTCCCCTCTTCTACGCTTTGGGACACAATCTGGCCTTCGGGGTATTCCTCCGAAGATTCTTCCCCGCCCCTTTCAAGGCCCAGATGTATGTTGTTCAAAGCGTCCAGCGCTTCGTCAAACGTATAGCCTTTGACATCAATCATTTCCACCTGCTCTGCCTGCGGTTTCTCTTCCTCCTGCCCCTCATCGTCTTTTACCTCTTCCTGCTTCTGCTCCGGCTCCTTCTTGTCCTCTTTTTCCGTGCCGCCGAATTTGAACAGGCCCATGAAGCTGCCGCCGATATAGACGATAATCCCAACGATAATGATGGCTGCCACAATCCCCATGATTGTGACGGCTTTTTCCATTTTCGGGTTCAAAAACCCGTCGTCATCGTCCTCCTCTTCCTCGTCCTCCTCTTCTTCGTCCTCTTCTTCCTCTTCTGCCAGCTCTTCCCGGTACATGTTCCGGGCCTGCTGCTTGATGGTTTCCACCTCTTCCTGCTTGACTACCCGGGTCTTGTCCTGCTGCCCAAGGGGCACCATTACCACGAAATCTTCGTCTGGGCTGATTAAGGCTTTCTTTAAGTCCATCAGGAGGTCGCTGATGGTATCGTAACGCCTGTCCGGGCTTTTCTGGGTACATTTTAAAATAATTTTTTCAATGCTTACGGGCAGGTCTGGGGCGTAGGCGCTTGGCACCACCATTTCCTCCTGCAAATGCTGGATGGCAACGGCCACCGTAGATTCCCCGTCAAAAGGCACCCGGCCAGTCACCATCTCATACATGACAATCCCGAGGGAATAAATGTCGCTCTTCCCATCCACAAACCCATTCCTTGCCTGCTCTGGGGAGGCGTAGTGGACGGACCCCATCACCTCGGAATTGATGGTATTGGCGTTGGCTACCCGGGCAATGCCGAAATCCGTCACTTTCACCTTGCCTTCCGTGGAAATGATAATATTCTGGGGCTTAATGTCCCGGTGGATAATATGCTTGTTATGGGCTGCTTCAATGCCCCGGCCTACTTGGATGGCAATGCTGACTGCCTCTTTAAAGGAAAGCTGCCCCTTTTTTTCAATATACGTCTTTAGGGTGATGCCTTCCACATACTCCATCACGATAAAATGGATGGAATTCTCGCTCCCTACATCATAAATATTTACAATATTCGGGTGCTCCAGCCCTGCTGCGGACTGGGCTTCTGTACGGAACTTCGTTACAAAATTCACATCCTCGGAAAATTCCGGCTTCAGCACCTTAATCCCTACAAAACGCCCAAGGGTATGGTCCTTCGCCTTATAGACGTCCGCCATCCCCCCGGCCCCTACTTTTCCTACAATTTCATATCTATCTGCAAGATAGATTCCCTCTCTTAACATATTTTCACCTCACCTGAAGAAAATGGCTCTGTCAAAATGATTGTAATATTATCATTCCCTCCATAGTCGTTGGCTGCCTCCACCAATTCGTCCATGGCCTCCTGCACATCCTGATTTTCCTTTATAATTTCAAATATTTCTTCATCTTCCAGCATATCGGTCAGGCCGTCCGAGCACATCAGGATTTGGTCCCCTTCCGCAAGGCCTACCTCAAAAAAGTCTACTTCAATTGCCCGCCCGCCTCCGACAGCCCTAGTGATGATATTCCGGTCGGGGTGGGTCCTTGCGGCCTCTTTGGAAATCTCACCCCGGCGTACCATTTCCTGCACATAGGAATGGTCCTTGGTAATCTGGCGGAATGTGCTGCCTGCAAGGTAAAGCCTGCTGTCCCCCACATTTGCCACGCACAGTTCCTGCCCTGACTGGGTGGCTACTACAACCGTAGTCCCCATGCCCTCCAAATCAATGTCTGTCTGGGCTTTTTCCATTACCGCTTGGTTCGCCTCTTGGATGGCGCTCCTTAGAATGGAAACCGGCGACTGCCCGCTGCTGTTCCTCACAGAAGCTACAATCACTTCTACGGTATACCGGGAGGCATAATCCCCTGCATTATGGCCGCCCATGCCGTCTGCTAAAATATACAGGTTCGGCAGATTTCCAACTGGCGTTTCAGAGGTATACACATAGTCTTGGTTCATGTCACGCCTTCTCCCCGTATCCGTTCTGGAAAAAGTCTTCATCCCTCTCCCTGCCTTTCTGAAAATCGTTTTCTCAACTGTCCACAGGCCCCGTCAATGTCGCGGCCCATTTCCCTTCTTATAGTAACATTTATTCCATATTTTTCAAGTTTATTTTTGAAATCCAATACTTCCTTGCGGCTGGGGGGCTGGTATTCCCGCTCCCCAATGGGGTTTACCGGAATCAGGTTCACATGGCAGTTCATGCCAGAAAGCAGCTCCCCAAGCTGCCTTGCGTCCTCCCCGCTATCGTTGGCCCCGCCCACGAGGCTGTATTCAAATGTGACGCGCCGGCCGGTTTGCTGGAAATAATATTTGCAGGCGTCTACTGCTTCTTGGATGCCGTATTTTTTTGCAACCGGTAGCAGGGCCATGCGTTTTTCCTGCGTAGGGGCATGGAGGGACAGCGCCAAAGTGATTTGCAGCTTTTCGTCTGCTAATTCCCGCATTTTGGGCACAATCCCGCAGGTGGAAAGGGTGATGCTGCGCTGGCTGATGTTTAAGCCGTTTCCGTCGGAGAGGAGCTTGATAAATTTTAGGACGTTTCCGTAATTGTCCAGAGGTTCCCCCATGCCCATTACTACCACGTTCGATACCCGCTCCCCGGTATCTGCTTGGATGCGGTAGACCTGCTCTAAAAGTTCTGCCGGGGTGAGGTTCCGGACGAGGCCGCCTAGGGTGGAGGCGCAGAACTTGCAGCCCATCCGGCAGCCTACTTGGGAGGAAATGCAGACGCTGTTCCCGTGGCTGTAATGCATGAGGACGCTTTCTACTAGGTTTCCGTCTGGGAGGGTGAAGAGGTATTTTCTGGTGCCGTCTAGCTTGGATTGCTGCATGTCTGCTTGCTGCAATACGGTGAGGCTGCATGTGGTTATTAATTTTTCTTTTAATTTTTTAGGGATGTCTGTCATTTCCTCGAAGGACTTGGCGTGTTTTTTGTGCAGCCATGGGTAGAGCTGTTTGGCGCGGAATGGCTTTTCGCCTAGTGACTGCAGGAAATCGCTGAGTTCTTGTTGGGTGTATGACTTTATGTCTGCTTTTTGCATATTTTGCATAACATGTTCTCCATATTGAAGGGGGGTGCTTTTGCTTAAATATTCTGGAAATACCTCTCTATACTGTCAGTATAAAAACTGGGCAGAAAGGAGGGGGTTGGCTGCGGATGGCAACCTTTTGGCTATCCTTTCTTTCTATTTATAGCGGGAGAAAGGGGGGGGGTGGCTGCGGACGGCAATTCTGGGCATCCCTTCCTCACACAAACTGGGCAACGTTCCGGCGAACTAACTGCTAACTACGACTAAGGAACTCAGGATAGCCGACCTTCCTAAGTCTTCGTAAGCAGTGGATTTCGCCTCCACTAAGGGCGCCCATGAACCGTTTGCTTAGAGGAAGGGATGCCCGGAATTGCCTGTGTACTGAATAACCACGCTTTTGTATTGCGGTTTTTAAGGTTGTGGAGGAGATGTTTAAGTTTATTTTCGTGGTTTCCTTGTTTCCTTATTTTAGTACCTTTGTTATGGAAAAGATGCCTTGCTTTCCTTGAGTAACTTTGCTAGGGGAAAGCCGTTTTTCTTTCCTTGAGTAACTTTGCTGGGAAAAGATGGTTTGCTCTCCTTGTGCAACTTTGTTAAGGGAAAGCCGTCTTGTTTTCCTTGCGCAGCTTTGTTAAGTAGGAGCTATTTTGTTTTCCTTGTACATCTTCGTTAAGTAGGAGCCGTCTTGTTTTCCTTGTGCAGCTTTGCTAGGTAGAAGCCGTCTTGTTTTCCTTTTTGGGGGAGTATCTGTTGCTGCTTTTCTAGGCGGAATTGGGGGTGCTCCTGCAGGAACCATGCGGTGTTGGATTCGTTTTCTGCGGGGTTAATGGTGCATGTGCTGTACAGGAGGGTGCCGCCGGGGTTTACGTATTGTTGGACGGTGTGGAGGATTTCCCGCTGCAGGGAGGCTAATTCTTGGCAGGATTCTTTTTTAAGTTTATATTTAATATCTGCTTTCCTGCCTAGGACGCCAAGGCCGGAGCAGGGGAGGTCGGCGATTACGAGGTCGGCTTTCCCTATGAGGGCCTTGTCCAGTTCCCTCGCATCGGCTTGGAGGGTGCGGATATTGGGCAGTTGGCAGCGGCTGATGTTTTCCTGTATCAGGGCGACTTTTTGGGGTGTTAAGTCCCTTGCTTCTACCATACCTGTCCCGTGCATGAGTTCTGCTGCATGGAGGCTTTTGCCGCCGGGGGCGGCGCATACGTCTAGGACGAAGCTGCCTTCGGCGGGGGAAGCCCACAGGCCGGCCTGCATGGAGCTTATATCCTGTACATGGAATTTTCCTTCTAAAAATGCGGGGATTTTTTCCAAATAGTCATAGTTTTCAAGGAACAGCGCATTTGGAATTCCCGTTTCCCGGATTTGGATTCCGGATGAGGTTAATTCTTTTTTCAGCGCTTCTTCTGTTGTTTTCAGGGGGTTGACGCAGATAGCGGTGGGCATTTCCGTTAAAAATGCATCTAAAAACCCTTCCATCTGCTCCGTGGAATAAGAAGATTGCCACAGTTCCAGTATCCATTGGGGCATGGAATAGGCCACGGACAGATATTTTAGGGGCTCCTGTTCCCGGTCTGGCATGGGGATACTGGAAAGGTTCCGGCTGATGCTGCGCAGGACGCCGTTTACGAATCCTTTCAGGTTCTGGAACCCCCGTTTCTGCGCTAGTTTTACGGCTTCATTGCAGGCGGCGGAGTGGGGGATGGCGTCCATATAATTCAGTTCATAAACGCCAATCCGCAGGATACAGCGGATGACAGGCTTCATTTTGTTTACTTTTACGCTGGAAAATTGGTTTAGCACATAGTCAATCCATATCATACGTTCTAGCGTGCCTTCGCACAGGCGTTTTAGGTAGCTGCGCTCCTGCTTTGGCAGGTAACGGTATTTGTCCAGCACATTCCGTATGGCAATGTGGCTGTATTCCCCGTCCCGGGTTACCGCTAAAAGGACGTCCAACGCCAATTCCCTGCAATTTACTTGGTTTTTATCGTTGCCCATGATTCCTCCTGTACCAAAATTTTCTATCTCTTCCATAGGATATCCTTAGTCGTCCCGTCTGCCGTTCGTTAAAATCAGAAGCCTTAGTAGCTGCAGGATGGCTGCTGCTGCACCTGCTACATAGGTCAATGCTGCTGCGCCTAGGACTTTCTTCGTGCCGCGGAGCTCTTCTTCCCGCAGGATGCCGGTCTGGCCTAAGATATGGATTGCCCGGCTGGAGGCGTTGAATTCTACTGGCAGCGTGACAAGCTGGAACAGCACGGAGAGGGAGAAGCAGAGAATTCCTATATTGATTAGCAGGCTCCCGGTGCTGCTGGTGATGAACATGCCAATCAGGATCAAGGGCCATGCGGCAAAAGAGCCTAAGTTTGCCACTGGCACAATGGCGCTCCGGATGGACAGCGGGGCATAGTCCTGCTGGTGCTGGATGGCGTGGCCGCACTCATGGGCTGCTACGCCTACGGCTGCTACGGAGGTGGAGGAATAGGTGCTGTCGGAAAGGCTTAAGGTCTTATTCCTTGGGTCATAGTGGTCGGTCAGGTCGCCGGAAATATGCTGGACGGATACGTCGTAGATGCCGGCGGAATGTAGGATGCGCTCGGCTGCTTGGGCGCCTGTCATGCCGGACATGCTGCGGACTCTGTTGTATTTGTTGAATGTTGTTTTAACTCTTGCGGATGCAATGAGGCAGATGGCGGCGCCGATGATGACTAGGATGTAGGTTGGGTCGAAATAGTAACCGTATAGTGGCATAGAATCACTCCTTTTTGTGTGAAATTTATTCCTGATTTGATGAATTTTCTTTTTCCCACGCTAGCTTGCTTTTTGTTAAGGGCTCTGTGAGGGGACGGTAATTTGAGGCTGCCCTTTTCATGTGGATAGTGCGATAGTGCTTTTTAGGGGGCTGCTCTGTGGGGGCGGACGGCAATTCTTTGATTTAAATTTTTTTATTAACAAATTTTTAGCCTAATTTATGGCCGGGTTCTAGGGGGAAACCGCGGAGGAAGGCTTCTGTGGGCATGCGTTTTTTGCCTTCTAGCTGGAGTTCCTCTAGGATTAGGGTGCCTTGGCCTGTTTGGACGGAAATAGTGTTGCGGGTAATGGCTGTAATGGTTCCCGGCTGGTATCCGTTTCTTGCGCTTAAACTGCCTGTTTTATCTGGGGCATGAGTTTCTGGGGTTCCGGTAAGCTGTTCCCCGGCTGCTGTGCTTAAGGTGCCTGGGTTTTCTTCCTGAACGTTTGCTTTCCAGATTTTTAGGGTTTTGCCGTCCAGATAGGTGTAGGCGCTGGGCCATGGGTTCAGGCCGCGAATGAGGCGTTCTAGTTCCTTGGCTGGTTTTGCCCAGTCCAGTTGGCCGAGCTGCTTTTTGATGATGGTGGTGTGGGTGGCGGAACTATGGTCTTGGGGAGTGTAGGTTGCAGTGCCCTGCTGGATGGCCTGTATGGTCTGGATGCAGAGTTCTGCCCCGGTTTTCGCTAGGCGTTCGAATAGGGTGCCCCCGGTTTCGCCTTCCTGAAGGGGGACTTCGGTTTTCAGGATGATGTCCCCGGTGTCAAGGCCTTCGTCCATGCGCATGGTGGTGACGCCCGTTACAGGCTCCCCGTTAATGACGGCCCATTGGATTGGAGCCGCCCCGCGGTATTTGGGGAGCAGGGATGCGTGGACGTTGATGCAGCCTTTGGGAGGCAATTCCAAAATTTCCTTCGGGAGAATCTGGCCGAAGGCCACTACCACGATTATGTCGGGATGCAGGCGCCTTAAATATTCGATACATTCTGGTTCCCTTACCCGGCGGGGCTGGTAGACCTCTATCCCGTGGGCAAGGGCAGCTTCTTTTACGGGCGGGGGCTGCATGGCCTTGTGCCGCCCTTTGGGCTTATCCGGCTGGGTGACGGCTAGGACAATTTCATGGCCTACCTGTATCAGCATTTCCAATGTGCCCACGGAAAAATCCGGGGTTCCCATAAATATAATCCTCATTTTTCACGCTCCTTTACTCTTCATCCTCATACACGGCGTCATGGAGCGGCCCTTCGATTTTTTCCACATACATGTGCCCGTCCAGATGGTCGATTTCATGGCAGAAGGCGCGGGCTAAGAGGTCTTCTGCCTCCATCTCGTACCATTCCATGTCTTCGTCCCAAGCCTCTATCTTTACGTAGTATGGCCTTGTCACTACTCCGGCCTTGCCCGGCAGGCTTAAGCAGCCTTCGTCCCCGGTCTGCTCCCCCCGGCTGGCGACAATCCTAGGATTAATCATGACAATGGGGCCGTCCCCGATGTCTACGACGGCAAGCCGCCTTAAAATCCCTACCTGTGGGGCGGCAAGCCCTACGCCGTTGCCGTCGTACATGGTGTCTAACATATCATCTACCAGCTGTTTCATCTTGGGTGTCATTTCCTTGACTTCCCTGCACTTTTTCTTTAGCATTTCATCGCCCATCTGGCGGATATTCCTTAAAGCCATTGCTCTTTCCCTCCTAAAAAATAAGCCATTTTCCAATTTAAAATCCATTCATTGGGTTAAAATCAAACTGTATGGTAACATTTGCGAATTCCCGGTGGCTGTTTACAAATGTTTCCAGCACGTCTTTTATTTTCACCAATTCTGGATACTCTTTATGCTTAAAATAAATCACCTTTTTATAAATGTCCTTAACCTTTGCCACTGGGGCGTTTGTGGGGCCTACGACTGTCAGGCCGGGCAGCTTGCCCTTCGCCTGGGCTTGGCGGACTTTCTGGCTCAGCAGTTCTGCGCACAGGAAGGCTGTCATCTCGTCTGGGGATGCCACCAGCATGGCCATCATATGGCCGCAGGGGGGATAGCCCATCAGGCCCCGGCACTGGAGCTCTGCTTCATAAAACCTGGCGTAATCCTGCTGGGCGGCCAACTGGATGCAGTAATGTTCCGGGCTGTAGGTCTGGATGACGACTTCCCCGGGGAGCCTGCCCCGCCCTGCGCGGCCCGCCGCCTGTGTTAAAAGCTGGAAAGTCCGCTCGGCGGCGTGGAAATCGCTGACATACAGGGACAAATCCGCTGCCAGCACGCCTACCAGCGTCACGTTGGGGAAATCATGCCCTTTTACAATCATCTGGGTGCCGATTAAAATATCGGCTTCTTGGTTGGCGAAGGCGGAAAGGATTTTTTCATAACCTGCCTTATTCCTTGTGGTGTCAAAATCCATCCGCAGCACCCTTGCTTCTGGGAACCTTTTTTTCACGATTTCTTCCACTTTCTGGGTGCCGGCTTTAAAGCCGCTGATGTATTTGGAGCCGCACTCCGGGCAAACCTTTGGGACTGGCTCTTCGTAGCCGCAGTAATGGCAGACCATTTTCCCATTGTTGTGCTGGCTTAAGGAAACGTCGCAATGGGGGCATTTGAGCACATGGCCGCAGGAACGGCAGGACACGAACCCTGCCATTCCCCGGCGGTTGATAAACAGCATGGCCTGCTGATGGTTCTTAAGCCTGTCTTTGATGAGTTCTTCCAGCCGCCCGCTTAAAATAGAACGGTTGCCTTGCTTTAATTCTTCCCGCAAATCAATAATCTCACACGCAGGCAGCGGTTTTTCTTCGATTCTTTTTTCCAGCTCCAAAAGGGTGTATTCCCCTTGCTTGGCTTTGTAATAGCTGTCCAGCGAAGGGGTTGCGGATCCTAGCACCACGGCTGCCCCTGCCATCCTTGCCCGTTCTATGGCTGTTTCCCTCGCATGGTAGCGGGGGACGGTTTCGCTTTTGTAGCTGGTTTCGTGCTCTTCGTCTATGATAATAAACCCTAAATTTGAAAACGGCGTGAACAAAGCAGAGCGCGGGCCAATCATTACGTCCAGTTCCCCGTTTTTTGCCCGCTCAAACTGGTCGTACCGCTCCCCGGCGGACATTTTGGAATTTAGGATAGACACCCGTTCCCCGAACCGCTGGTAAAACCGCACGACGGTCTGGTAAGTTAAGGCAATTTCCGGGATTAGGACAATGGCCTGTTTGCCCTGCTGCACTGCTTTTTCAATCAGTTCTATGTAAACTGCCGTCTTGCCGCTGCCAGTGACGCCATGGATAAGCCATGTCTTATGGTTCCCTTCCAAAAAATCCTGCCAAATCCTGTCCACAATCCCCTGCTGCCCAAGGTTTAGCACAAGGCGTTTCTTTTCCTGCGGGAATTCCTGGCCGAAGGGGCTTCGGTATTTCCGTTTTTCCTCCACGGAAAGGACGCCCATGGAGGCCATGGCGCGGATAACGGAGGCGGTAATATTTAATTTTCCCGTAACTGCCTCATAGGGGATGGGATTCTGCTCCATCAGGGCAAGAAGGAGCCTCGCCCGGGCTTTATGGTTTTTCTTCTCAAAGAGGGCAAGCTGTTCCTTTGCTTCGCCGGGCTTCAAGAGCAGCTTGATTTCCCGCTGCTTTTTTTCCTTTGTTTTCTGCTTGATGGGCAGGACGGTTTTCAGGGCGTGGTTCATGGTCCCGCCGTAATTTTCCCGCATCCACCCTGCAAGGGCGATAAGCTGGGATTCGATGGGTATGCTCCCCTCTACAATCCCGTGGATTTCCTTTATTTTATCCACGTCATACTCTGGCGTGCCAGAAAGCCCCACCACATATCCGGTGGCTGCCCGGTCCCCGTTCCCGAATGGGATTTCCACCTGCATCCCTAGGGAAAGGGTTTCCTGCAAATGGGCCGGCACCCGGTATTGGAAGGCTTTGTCCAGTTTTTCATGGGAAATATCAATGATTATATTGGCAAACTCTGCCATCGCTGCATCTCCTTTATTTTTCCTGCGCCAATTCCCTTAAAACCTCCTGAATCAGCACACGTTCATCCATCGGGTATTTTTTTCCTTTGATTTCCTGATAGTCCTCGTGGCCTTTCCCGGCCAGTACGATGACGTCCCCCGGCTGCCCGTGGGAAATTACATATTTGATGGCTTCTTTCCGGTCGGTGATTTCTACATACTGCCCGTCGGTTTTTGCCATCCCTTCCTTAATGTCGTCGATAATGGCCTGCGGCTCCTCAAATCTTGGGTTGTCGGAGGTGATTACCGTCAAGTCCGCAAGGCGGCCGGATACTTCCCCCATCTCGTAGCGGCGCAGCTTGGAGCGGTTGCCGCCGCAGCCAAAGAGGCACACCAGCCGTTTCGGCTCGTATTCCTTTAAGGTTTTCAGCAGGCTTTCTAAGCTCATGGCATTGTGGGCATAGTCAATCATCAGGGTAAATTCGTCTGATACCGGAACCATTTCAATCCTGCCTTTTACCTTTGCCGCTTTTAGCGCTTGCCGGATGTTTTCCTCCGTCACCTGAAAATGGCGGCAGATGGCGATGGCGGTCAGGGAGTTGTACACGCTGAATTTCCCCGGCACATCAATTTCCACTTCCATGCCCACAAGGCCTTCTGCGGTGTAGGAAACCCCGAGATAGCCTGGTTTTTGCACCAAATGGAGGTTTTTTGCCCGCAAATCTGCCTCTGGGGAAAACCCAAAGGTTTCTATTTCGCAGGTATGGCCTTCTGTTACCTGCTCCCAGTGGGAATCGTCCCGGTTGACAATCCCTATTTTACACTGGGAAAACAGCATTGCCTTGCAGGCCAGGTATTCCTCAAAAGACGCATGTTCATTAGGGCCGATATGGTCTGGCTCAAGGTTGGTAAAAATCCCAATATCAAAGGTAAACCCTGCCGTGCGGTGCATCTTGAGCCCTTGGGAGGATACCTCCATCACCACGCACTGGCAGCCTGCTTCTGCCATCTGGTGGAAATATTCTTGAACCACGTAGGACTCTGGGGTGGTGTTGCCCGCGGGGATGGACTGGCTGCCGATAATGGCTTCAATGGTGCCAATCAGCCCTACCCGGTAGCCTGCCTGCTCCAAAATGGATTTTACCATGTAGGTGGTGGTGGTTTTGCCTTTGGTCCCGGTGACGCCGATGGTTTTCAGCCGCTTTGCTGGGTGGCCGAACCATGCTGCAGATGCAAGGGCAAGGGCGTAGCGGGTGTCTGGGACTTTAATGATGGTGACGGAATCCGGCACGGTTACGTCTTCCTGTACGAGAAGGGCTGCTGCGCCTTTCCCTGCGGCGTCTGCTGCATAGGCGTGGCCGTCTGACACTGCGCCTTTGATGCAGACAAACAGGCAGCCTTCTGTTACCTTTCTGGAATCGTAGGCAAGGCTTGTGATGTTTAAATCTGTTTTTCCCTGTACTATGGTGTAGTCTAGGCGTCCTAACAGTCTATCTAACTTTTCCATTGTAATTCCTCTTTCCTAAAAAGCATACTCGCCTTATTATATGATATATTTGGGGATTTGGCAAGGCTGGTGTGGGGTTTCAGGATTAGGAAAAAGGAGATACGGCAGGGGATTTGGGGACGGATGGCAAACTAGAAGAACTCTTTTTCTTGTAAAATGGGAAATGTTTGGGTGGATGTACGGGTGGGGGGTTGGGGGCGGACGGCAAACCAGCAGCCCCCTTCCTCACGCAAACTGGGCAACGTTCCGGCGAACTAACTGCTAACTCCGGCTAAGGGATTTCAGGAAAGCCTTCATCCCTAAGCCTGCGTAAGCAGTGGATTTCGCCTCCACTAAGGGCGCCCATGAACCGTTTGCTTA
>CAJTWA010000061.1 GCA_910580195.1 uncultured Lachnospiraceae bacterium | reverse complement strand
TCCCAATAAATCAAGGTTTTAGTAACAAAAAATCAGGTAGGGTTTGACACTACCGAAAAATGCAGGGAGGTTTTTGTATGCCTGAAAGATTAACATGGGAAGAAATTCAAGAAAGATACCCGGAACCAGTAGGTTGGGCTTGGAGATGTAAAATATGTGGATGATGACGGTATCCCTATTGAGTCAGCAGTATATCTCCAATAGCATTGGCACTGTACTATTAGAACGCAGCTTTCTAAATCCTTCAAGAAAAAGAAACAGCGTACTCTACCTGAACACAATGTTTTTTAAATTTTTCAGCTCCTTACACGGATTCCTAAAATATTTTCTTGATACGGGTTATGCGTATATCCATACAGCCCGCTTAGCTTCGCCGCCTGCTCGGCTGCAAGGAACAAACGTTGTTAAAATAACAGGCCCGGAAAAATGCTGCTATGCCCAAAAGGGCTGTGTGCAAATGTTTCAGTGCAAAAGGCGCGGAGCAAACACAGCCATACCCCGGCAGCAGGCATCTGGGACATCCAGCTTAACATGCCAAAATTCCCATAAAATATGCACAATCCAGAATAGCCTGACAAATTTTGGTACAAAAACAAAAATGGGGATGTTCCGGCCAGCAACAGGTTGCCAGAACAGGCAGATTGTGGTAGAATCCAGTCATGTAACAGCCCAATTGCAATTCTTTGGCAGATAAGGGCGGTTTTGCGCCAAACCTTATCCGCCAGCAAGGATTGCAGGGCAAAAAGTAACGGGCACAGCACGTCCCACACCCCGTTTGTGCCTTAAGTGAAACGAAAGGAATGATAAAAACCTATGAAAGGGAAGAGAATTGTGGCTTGTGTCTGTGCAATTGCACTGATGGCAAGCCTTATCACAGTCCAGCCATCCTCTGTGTTTGCAGAAGGATTGCCAGATGTAACGGCAGCAGATGCAATGCAGGCCCTTGAGGAACATACAGATTCCATCTTGGCAGAAAAAGTTCCGGTAACGCCGTCAGACGCAGATAAGAAAGACGATGGCCTTATTTATGTGGATGGCGCAGTTTACAACGGCTATTATATGGACAATGTAGGCATGATGTACATAGTATCGGATGGGGCGGCAGAACCGGTTACCAAAATGGCAGCCAAGGGAACCGTATACTACAGCGAAGCAGAAAAAACACAAAAGACGTTGCCCCAGCGGACATTGTTCGTTGCCGGGAAGTTTTATACCGGCTATTATATGGACAGTAAAAATAAGATGTACTATGCAAAAAAAGGGATCTGCACCTTAAAAACTGGGACGGTGAAAAAAGGGACAGAGTACTACAGCGGCAAAGAGGGGAAGAACCGGAAACTTTCCAAACAGACGTTATACGTAAAAGGAAAAGCATACACCGGCTATTACATGGACAGCAAAAATAAGATGTACTATGTAAAAAAAGGGACCAGCGCCTTAAAAACCGGGACGGTGAAAAAAGGGACAGGGTATTACAGCAGTAAAGCGAAGAAGAACCGGAAACTTTCCAAACAGACGTTATACGTAAAAGGGAAAGCATACACCGGCTATTACATGGGCAGCAAAAATAAGATGTACTATGTAAAAAAAGGGACCAGCACCTTAAAAACCGGGACGGTGAAAAAAGGGACAAAGTACTACAATTATAAAACAAAGAAAAGCCGGAAACTATCCAAGCAGACGCTATACGTAAAAGGGAAAGCATACACCGGCTATTACATGGACAGCAAAAATAAGATGTACTATGTAAAAAAAGGGACCAGCACCTTAAAAACCGGAATGGTAGAAGGGGGGACAGGGTACTACAGCTATAAAGCGAAGAAGAACCAGAAACTTCCCAAACAGACGTTATATGTGCAGGGGAACGTATATACCGGCTATTACATGGACAGCAAAAATGCGATGTACTATGCAGACAACGGGACCTGCACTTTATTAACTGGGATGGTACAGGCAGGGGCGGAGTACTACAGCTATAACGAAAAGAAGAACTGCGGCTTTGCAGCCCAGACGTTATATGTGGACGGGGCAGTATATAACGGTTATTACCTTGGCAGCGACAATAGGATGTATCTCTTATCAAACGGAACCTATACGCCTGTCGATACATCCCTTGCTGCAGGGACTGCGTATTATAACTGCAATGGCAACGTGATGCAGGCACTTCCGTCTGACAAAGTATATGTAAATGGAAAAGCCTTGGACAACCTGACGCCGAATGGGGTAGCAACCTTCCAGAAGGCGCGGGCAGTTGTGCAGTCCGTTTCAAGCCCGGCCGACAGCAAGGAGGACAAACTTTATAAATGCTATCTCTGGATCAAAAAATGCCCATATGTGCAGTACCGTACCACGATGGACGCCGTAAATGCCGATCCGGTAGACTGGGATTGTACGTTTGCAAATGATATCTTTGATACAGGTTCCGGCTGCTGCGCATCCTTATCCTGCGCATTTGCATATATGGCAAAAGCATGCGGGTTCGAAAAGGTGACAATCTGTTCCGATACGGAACATGCATGGGTAGATATTGACGGAAGGCTCTATGACCCGCTCTTTGCAAAAGACAGGAATTTTAGTACAAATTATAACGCGGCATACACAGATTACCGTGTCCACGCCGCATTTACAAAGGAGCTGTAGGCACATTTCCGGATTCTGTTTATCCGCAGGGAGCCTGCGTTTTCCTGCCGCGCCTTATACCGGCAATAACAAGAAAAACAGATGAGAAAGTAGGGAAGATTTATGAAAAAATTTAAACCATGGGCACGCCTAGCCTGCTTATTGGCAGCGCTCCTCCTAACACTGGAACCCATCCCAGCCCACGCAGCCAAGCTGCCAGCCTTAAAGGTAAAAGGCACCCAGCTTGTCAACGCAAAGAACAAGCCCGTCCGGCTCAAAGGGGTCAGCACCCACGGCCTGTCATGGTACCCGGAATACGTGAACCAGAAGGCCTTTACCTACATGAAAAAGAACTGGAACATCAACGCCGTCCGCCTAGCCATGTATACGGCTGAGTACAACGGCTACTGCACCGGGGACGCGGCCAACCGCAAAGCATTGGAACAGCGGATTGACAAAGGGGTGAAATATGCCACAAAGGCAGGCCTTTACGTCATTATCGACTGGCATATCCTAAGCGACGGCAACCCCAAGGCTTATGAAAAAGAGGCAGTTGCCTTCTTCAAAAAAATGGCAAAAAAATACAGGAAGCACACCAATGTCCTCTATGAGATCTGCAACGAACCAAACGGCGGCACAACGTGGGCAGACGTGAAGCCTTACGCAAAAAAAGTAGTAAAGGCCATCCGCTCCAAAGACAAGGATGCAGTCATCCTGATTGGCTCCCCCACTTGGTCCCAAGACGTAGACCTTGCCGCCCAAGACCCCATCAAGGACTATAAAAACTTGATGTACACCCTGCATTTCTATGCCGGGACCCATGGGGAATACCTGCGGCAGAAGGCACAGGCCGCGCTGGACATGGGGCTCCCCCTGTTCGTGTCGGAATTCGGCATTTCCGATTCCTCTGGGAACGGGGCGCTGAACAAGGAAGAAGGAGCCAGATGGATGGAATTTTTAAAGAAAAATAAAATCAGCGCCATTGGCTGGAGCCTGTGCAACAAGGAGGAAAGCTCGGCCTTAATCAAGCCCTCCGTGAAAAAGACTTCCGGCTGGAAGAAGAAAGACTTAACCCCTTGGGGGAACTGGCTGGTGAAGCAGTTCCGGTAAGGCGGCACGCTCAGCTTCTGGGTCCATAAGGGTTATTGCCATGCATCCAGCATATCAAGGAAATTGATATAGAAATCATCAAAAATATTGGCTTTGATGGCGGCGTCAAAGGTATATTGCACGTTAAAAGCGCCGCCTTCAAAGTAGTATACCGTGACTATTTTCCTGCGGGGGTCTACAATCCAATATTCACGCACGCCAGCATTTTTGTAATAATAGAGTTTGCGGATGTAGTCGTCAGATGGATTGCTGGGGGAAACAATCTCAATGATAAAATCAGGCGCGCCATTGCACCGTTTCCCATCCAGCTTGCTCCGGTCACAGACAACCAGAAGGTCAGGCTGGACAACCGTAAGAGGGCTGTCATTGAGTTTTACGTCAAACGGGGCATGGAATACCTTGCAGGGGCTTTTCTCGCTTTTAATGTAGTTGTTGAGGAGCGTCGTCAGTTCGGTGGAAATGGTCTGGTGGATTTCTGACGGGCTGGACATACCGTAAATCTGCCCGTCAAAAACCTCTGCCCTCATGTCCTCTGGAAGGGCTTCATATTCTTCTAAAGTAATAACTTGGGGCTGAGGCAATGATTGCATAAAAACACTTCCTTTCTGTTGGCATAATTGGTACGGGGATATTTTATTTAAAGTACTTGCTTTCTGTTGGCATGGTTGGTACAGATACATTTTCATATTTCTTTTATTTTAAGCATTTGCTTTCTGTTGGCATGGTTGGTGCAAGAGTATTAGTATTTTCATATTTCTTGTATCTTAAGTGTTTGCATTTCTTAAAAAATCTCCCCAAGGTACAGTTCCCGGTAATATTCCAGTTCATCCGCAATGATTTCATCCAGCACCCGCATCCCCAGCACCTCCACCGGGGCTTTGTCGTCCGTCAGGATTAGGTTCCCGGGCTCCCGCAGCTCCATTTGGGCCAAAACTGTTTCCATCATGCCAGAAAGCGCATCCTCCCTAAGCGACGCCCTGCCAGCCGCAAAGGCGTCCATCACTGCAGGGGACTGGAAGGCAAATACTTCACAGTTCGTCCCGCCCGTCACCGGGGCGGTATAGACGTAGTCAAAAACAGCCCCCATCGTATCGCAGAGGTAGTCGTTGATGGAATCCTTGGAACTGGATTTCATATTCATATTTACCACCATCACCCCTTCTGGTTTTAAGTGCTCCCGGACTTCCGTAAAAAACTCCACGGAGGACATCTGGAAAGGGATGGTGATGTCCTGATAGGCGTCTACCATAATCACGTCATACGTTTTTTCAGAGGCGGCCAGATAGGAACGTCCGTCATACACGGATACTTGCACAGATTCCGGCAGTTCAAAATATTCCGTTGCCAAATCCGCAATTTTTTCATCAATTTCCACCCCTTCAATGGAGCACCCCGGGAAATATTCGCTGCAATATTTGGCAAATGTCCCCGTGCCAAGGCCGAGGATTAGGATATCTCCGGGGTTTTTGGCGGAAATCCCGGCCATCAGCGGCGCGGCCAAGGCATAGTCGTAGTACATGCCCGTCAGCTTTTCATGCTTCATTAAAATGGACTGCACCCCAAAGAGCACGTTGGTGGAAAGGATGACGGAGGAGTCCGTTTCCTTTACCTGCAGGTAATTGTAAATGGACTCGTCCTCCAGCGTGATTCCTTTTTCCCAAAATGCAAAGCGAAAGCTGGAAGAAGCTAGGCTTAAGGCAAAAATCAGCACGATTGTGAGGGCGCACTTAACCATTTTTTTCCGCATGGAAATAAAATAGAGGATGCTAAGGAGGGCCAGCACGCCGGAAAAAATCAAAAATGTCACCGCGGTCCCCACGGAAGGGATTGTCACGAAAGTAGGCAGGAACGTGCCGATAATGCTCCCGATGGTATTCAAAGCCCCCAGTTCCCCCACGGTTTTCCCGTTGCTGTCAAGGCTGCTGACGGAATATTTCACCAAGGATGGGGTGACTGTCCCAAGCAGCACGCAGGGGAAAGAGAATACCGCAAGGCAGGCGCAGAGCGCAGCCCAGACAAGGAAATTTTTGGTGACAAAGGCTGCAAGGAGCAGGGAAATCCCGCCGATGAGGTACCTTCCCGCGAAGGGGATCAGCGCAATCCAGACGGAGGCTAGGAGGAGCCTGCCATAGAGCTTGTCCGGGGAAGGGGATTTGTCTGCAATCCGCCCGCCCCACACATTCCCAAGGGCCATGGCTATCATAATCACGCCGATAATCACGGTCCATACAATCTGGGAGGAGCTGAAATAAGGCGCCATCAGCCTGCTTGCCCCCAATTCCACCGCCATGACCGACATACCGGAGAAAAATTCCGTGGCATACAGGAAATATTTACTGCTCAAAATGTTTTTTTCACTCATAAGTTACCACCTTTTATGTTTTTGATAGGGGATGTGTTTTGTGCCTGCATAGGAAACCTATGCATTTTTCTAGGATGCAGCGTGAGGATTTTCCGGTTGTGCCCTTACAGGAAAGCTATGCATTTTCATGCGGTGCAGCAGCAAGGGATTTTCCGGCAGGGACAGGGGCTTTGCATCGGGTAGCTGGTATCCTTCCCTGCCACTTTTCATCCATAGGCGCATATCCCTATTTTAACACAGCAAAAAGAAAAATTGCAAAAATTTTAATTTTTTTATAATTATCGGAATAAAAGCCGTGAATCTGCCCATACTACTATCATCCGGACAGGACAAAGCCCCCACTTGTCTTGGACGGAGAAAAAGCAAGATGCTTTGAACCAAAGATAAGGTTAAATACTTATCCTCCCCTTTTTAAAATCCCCTGTTAGGCTTTGGCCCGGCAGGGGATTTTTAGTGCAAAGTTTCAGGATAAAAGCCGCAAGGGAAAGAATCAGCGGAATAGAAGAATTTTCACGAAAAATTTAGTTTTCAATGGAAACAAGAGTTTTGCAATTGGCATAATGAGCCATAATAGGCGAAATAAAATACAGCAGCAGTGTTAGGGCATATAGGAACGGAAAATCTATATGTTCTATTTTTTGCCGCCAAGGAGGGATATGGGCTATGGGCAAAAATAATCCTTGGAGCCTGCCCATAATCTGAAAAAAGTCCTTGGAAAACGGAGGAAAATGAGTTATACTAGGAAAAGCCAAGGCATTTTAGCCCAAAATGGCGCTGCAGCCCCAGCCCCTTCGGACAGGCTTGGGGGGGCGGCAAAGAAACCATGCACGGGAAGTGCAGAATTTAGAAAAGCGGCAAAGGATGGTATTTGATATGGCATTATTAGAGCAGTGGAAAGATATTGCATACAATCAGGAAACCAATAAAGGGGAACTCCAGAAGTTCTGGCAGAGGTATTTCCTGCTGGAAAAGGGCGTGTATGAGCAGTTGCTGGAAGAGCCAGACCAAGCAGTCGAGGGGACAGTGAAGGAACTGGCCGAGAAATACAGCCTGTCCATCATGGACATGACCGGGTTTTTGGACGGGATCAACGACAGCTTAGTTACCCCGAACCCCATTGAGGAAATGGAAGAGGACACCCACGTAAGCCTTGCCTTTGACAAGGAAAAACTTTACAAAAACATGGTAGACGCCAAAGCAGACTGGCTCTACAACCTTCCCCAGTGGGAAAAGATTTACGATGAGGAAACAAGGCACCGGCTCTACTTAGAGCAGAAAAAGTCCGGCACCATCGTAAAAGGGGATAAGGTTTACCCCAACGACCCATGCCCCTGCGGCAGCGGGAAGAAATATAAAAAATGCTGCGGCCGGGCAGCGGCCCGGTAGAAGCCGTATGCCTTTGGGCAGCGGTTCGGTAACAGCCGTACGCTTTTGGGCAGCGGATTGATAGCTTTCGCAGAATGTAATGCTGCAGCTGCCTAACACAGCAAGCCTCCGAAAACAGTTTCCTGCTGCCAGCGGGAAACTGTTTTGGCATGTATAGAACTGCACCTAAATAATTGCATGAAAAAGGAGAGGGTGTTATGCCATATCAGGAACTGTTAGATGAAATTGTTAGCAAAAGCGAAATAATTTTTCAGGAGGACCTTACAGGCATCTATCTGCATGGCTCATTGGCGATGGGGTGTTTTAACCCAAAGAAAAGTGATATTGATTTCATTCTTGTAATTAGAAATAACATCACGGACATGCAAAAATTGCAGTTTATGGAACATATCGCAGCATGGAATAAGAAAGCCCCAAGCAAAGGGATTGAATTGAGCATTGTCAAGGAAGAATATTGCAGGGATTTTCTTTATCCCACGCCATTTGAATTACATTTTTCCAATGCACATCTGCAATGGTTTATGGAAGACCCAACCGATTATGTCCAAAAAATGAATGGCACAGATAAGGATTTGGCTGCGCATTTTAAAAACATCAAGGAATACGGCATTGTATTGCAAGGAAAAGCAATCAATGATGTATTCGCTGATGTGCCAAGAAAAGATTTCATTGACAGCATTTGGTCTGATGTTAAGGGAGCTAGGGAAGGGATATTGGAAGAGCCTGTTTATGTAATCCTGAATTTATGCAGGGCTGCCGCTTTCCTCAAAGACGGTTCCAACCTTTCGAAAAAGCAGGGCGGAGAGTGGGCGTTGCAAAACCTTCCAGCCCAATACCATGCTTTCATCTCAAATGCAGTACAAAGCTACGCGCTTGGGACTGAGATGGATTTCGGCTATTTAGGAAAAATGGAAACACAAAAATTTGCGGAATATATGCTGCAAATGATAAAAGATGGCAAATCGTGTAAAAACGTGTGAAACACCCCATCTTAAGGATAGGGAAGCTATGCATATCAAAGTTATGGTAATTGCAGGCGGCACATGCCTTCTTAATCTTCATCTTCTGACTGAATTTCAATCATGCAATCCCGGAAATACCTTAATGGTTTTTCTGTTAGCGCTGCACACATGAAAAGCCAATCGTAAGGATTTCCAGCGTATAAATATTCATAACCGCAGTTATAGAGTGTTGCATCCATTTCTTTGATAAATGCATCGTAGAGAATATTATCAGGACAATCTTGTTCTTCCTGTAAGTAATTTGTATACCCTAAGTCAACCCGGACCCAGAAAATATAAAAGTTTAAAAGAATGATTACTTTCCGTATGCTGTCATAAGATTTGGAATGGGATATTTTCTCTGCTGACAGTATGTCTGACATGGTTTTCCGTGTAGGAAAATTATTTTTTACTATGTATGGGACGCTTGTTTTATCTATTTTTACCTCACAGGAGGAAGGGCTTAGTATGCGTTTCAATATAAATGCATTGGATTGGATATTTAGCCCGGATATATATTCTAAATCCTCGGGGCAAATGACAGAGGAAAAGAATTCCTGCATGATAAGCCCCCATTCCTTTTGGCAGGATAGTTTAGGAATCACGCCAACAATGGTATTCTTTCTCGTAATTGTACGCTTAACGTTGCTAATTTCTTTTTTCCCTAAATCAGTAGGAATTAACTCGTTCATCCTGTTTTGTATTTCTGCGAATGAACTTTGGTTCCAAGATTCATAGTTGGATTTATGGTAGGTTAAAAAACGAATAAGTTCATCTTTGGAATGAAAGGATTCAATTTGGCTCCTTGAAAACTGTGTGTAATTCTTTACCGGCGAAAAAATGGATGGGCTTGGTGCGCTTTCAATGATATTTATAATTTCTTGGGCCTCAGTATACGGTAAGTTATTTAAAAATGAAAAAAAGTAGACTGATTCAGTGATTGTGTGGCAATTAAATGCACGGTCATAATATACATGTTGGAAAAACCATTTGGTTTCATCACAATTAAGCTTTAATGCAAAACATATTTCATATATTTGTTTCCGATATCCAGCTTCTATTTTTGGCCGGTGCGTGCCTTGGAACCAAGAGCCTATTGTGGTACGTGAAATAGAAGAACCGATGTTTTGAAGTTCTGAATATAAAATGCCAGAGAGTTCAAATACATTAAGTTCCGTAGAATATCCCTTCCGGTGCATTAGTTCAACCAACCCCTCATCAAAATTCCTAAAGTTGGATGGGTCTTTTAAGAAATCAATTGCTTCATAGATATCATCTTCATTTTTGAATTGATGGAGGCTGTTTTCGTTGAATTGCGTATAGTTCACTTGCAATCATCCTTTCGTAATAATTATAAAATCCTTAAAATATATTATATGGTGAAAATGTCAAAATTTCTATAGAAAATTTGACATTTTATAGTAAAATATCCTATAGGGAAATCGCAATTACAAACTCGTACACAGTATTGGGTATATTCTTCACTGTCAGATATCATATGGAGGTGAAAAGTATGCTGATAGATAGGAAAATATATACAATTCAAAAAGTTAATGTGAAGGCGAGGAGATTATGAAAATGATAGATAATAGAAAAGCGCTGTCTAGCGGATATTGGATAAAATTTGTACAAGATAGTAAAATTCAGATTATGAATGAAATTGGAAGAGGCGCTTCTTGCATTGTATATGATGGGATGTTATATGATAGTGCTAATATCATGCATAGGGTAAGAATTAAAGAATTATATCCTATCAGTCTGCCTTTAGGACGCGATGGGAATAATAATTTATCATGTGCTGAAGAATTTATGGATAAGTTTGCACTAGCAAAACAACGGTTTAGAAAAACTTACTTTCAAGGGATTGTATTTAGGAACACACTGGGCTTAACGAATTCAACTATTAATTCGACAGATATCTTTGAGGTTAACAATACGTATTATGCCATTATGGCCTTGGATGAGGGAATGGAATATGGTAAATACTGTGATAAATCATTAATGGAAGTTTTTGAACATGTAAAGAGTTTGGCTACAGCCATAAAGAAATATCATGAAGCGGGTTTTTTGCATTTGGATTTAAAACCGGAAAATATTTTTGTTATACCAGAAACGCCAGAACATATATATTTATTTGATTTTGATTCTGCTGTCCGTATTGACCAATTAAAGGATGGAAAAATAATAGAATTATCATACTCAGAGGGATATTCTGCTCCAGAACAAGTCCAGGGACAGATACATATGGTGGGTACGCATACAGATGTATATGCAATTGGGGCAATCCTCTTTGCCAAAATATTTGGCAGAAGCCCTAAGATAGAAGATTGCCGTATTTCAAGTGGATATTCCTTTACTAATATGGTTTATTATAGTGAATCATACCGTCCAGAACTTTTCCGTAGATTATCACGTTTTTTTCATAAGACATTATCGGCTTCTGCCCGAAATCGTTGGCCAGACATGAAAATATTGATTGATGAATTGGATAAGCTAATAAAGTTGTCAAATTTGGAGGAACAATATCTTCTTAGCAATTTTCAGTATAACTCTGCTTGTTTTGTTGGCCGGTTTGAAGAGCTATCTGAGATCCATAATGCTCTGGGTGAAAACCAAGTGGTTTTCATTTCTGGTATCGGAGGCATTGGGAAAACTGAACTAGCCAAAAGATATGCAGATGAGTATAAGGATTATTATGACACAGTATCATTTGCATATTATGATCAGTGCTTAGAACAAACCATATCTCAGGAATTAGTATTTCATAAATTCGGCTTGGAAGAGGGAGAATGTGAAAAAGACGTTTTTTTACGTCTTATGAGTATATTAAAGGAAACGGCTTCAGATAGAGATTTGATTATAATTGATAACTTTGATGTGGAATCGGATGACAGATTAGAGGAACTATTGGAGTGCCCATGTAAGTTCTTATTTACGACAAGAACGGATTTTAGGGATTATAATTTTAGGCAAATAAACGTTGGGCGTATCTCAAACAGTGGAGAACTGGTGAAACTCTTTTCCTATTACAATGATTGCAATTATGGGATGGAAGAAAGAAAATTCATTGATAAGCTGATTGATTTTGTCGATGGCCATACGATGACGGTTGAATTAATTTCCAAATATCTACGTGACGCAAAATTTATGCCATCAGAGCTGTACGGGCTCTTTTTGCAAAAGGAAGGAGTTACCAATACAGATGATACCATTGTCCGTCAAAGAAAAGATAGAAAGATGAATGTGGAAAGCGTAAATAGGCATTTGTTGATTCTCTTTGACATATCTAATTTTGACAGTATTTCAAAAGAAATCATTGGCTCATTGTCATTATTCGCAGGAATAAGAATCAAAAATGAATTATTTGTAAAAATCTGCAGGGTAGACGGTTGTGAAAGACGGTTATCAAGGCTAATTAATCATGGATGGATTGAATATAACGAAATGAATCATAAAATATCATTGCATCAAGTGATTCAGGATTTGATTTATTCAAATTACCATCCATCAACAGAAACATACCCCCGTGTTTCAGAAGGCATGTACGGTTATATTAAGGAAGAGGATGCTAATTATTCAGAGGGAAGGATAAAAAGAAGAGTATTTGGCATTTTCGTAAACAGGCTTACAGGAAACGATATTCTCTATGCCCGCCTATGCTTGGAATATGGAAGGATAGAAAAGTTAGAAGAAGCGATATCCATTTGCAGGGGCATAGAAAATTCAGATTCCTATAAAGTATTGGTACAAGCATTAATAAAAAAAATAGATTTTTTAGGACAGTGCGAGGATATGTTTTCAGAGGATTTAGAGGATGATTCTTTTGAGGAGTATTGTGAACACGTTTTAGAAAAGATAAAAGGGATTTTTGAACAGGTTATTGAAACTTGCTATAAAGAGAGGGATTTGGGCCAACAATGTATGATGCTCGTCGATGCTTGCAATAGGATAGATGGAATATTAGGGGCTCAAGTGCTTTCCTTATATTTTGATTCTACAATTGGGCAAGAAAAAATATTCGGGCGGATGATAGAAATCTTTGACTATGTACAGGGAAAAATTATGCAGACAGATTTATCGGATGATTTAAAAGAAAAAAGCCTGATGCTTATGAGGAAATTTTATTCAGATGAAGATATGTTCCTATCTTTATATAGATATGAAAAATATGGAAATATGGACAAGGCATATGAGTATCAAAAGATGATTGGCTGCCTTGATAAGAATAAAAAAGAACATTCCAAGAATCCGGATGAGATAGTATTCCGTATTGAACCAGGGGAAGTAAAACTAGAAAACAGGGCAAATGAGTATTTATCAAAAGGCCAATACGAAAAAGCAATTGAAGCCTATAACCAAGCTTGTGAAGCAGGAGAATGTCCGTATGATTTTGTTGCCAGTAGTATAGTTGAAGCATATCTTAAACTGGGAGAACCGGACAAGGCTATCCAGTGTATTGAGTATGTGTTAGCCCAAGACCGAAAGCAAAAAGAAAATCCTGATATGGTTGGAAGCTATTCTTGTGGCCTTTGTATTGCCCTCATCAAGATTTTATTACAACAGGACCGGATGGATGAAGTAAAACATTTTGCGCAGGAACTTATTTCATACGAGGAACATGAAATCGTGGATAAGGAAGATTCGGAGTATGTGGTTTCGTATGTTTTATTGGCTTATTATTACCTATTCCGTGTGGAGGAAGATTCAAAACTTAGAAAAGGGCACTGGGAAAAATGTAAGATGCTGTTTGAATTGCTTAGGCTTGAAGAATTGGATGAAGAGCTTTATCCATTTTTGTATGATTACTTGAGTACAGAAGCCCTTAGCAATCCATCCATCATAGATATTGTGGGACGTTTGGATATATGGAACCGTCAATTAGAACGGAAAATAGAGTTATTTCAGATGTTGAAAGACAAGGAAAAGGGAGATGAGCCTGTAAGGTTAAAAATAATGCTGGAAATAAAGGAGGCTGAATTACGGAACGAATATCCATATGAAAAAATCAAGAGAGCAATGGAGTGCTGCAACGAAGCAATAAAGGATATGGAATCCATAGGGCAAGATAAATATTTTCTTAATAAAGTACATTCTGTGATGGCTGAAGTTATGTCAAATGATGCGCAATATAACTCAGAACAGGTAGATTCGGTTAGGATGAAGTGCGATTACTACTTAATCGCCCAGACGGAATGTGAAACGGGTGGTTTGGAAAAGTGTATCGAACTGTGGAAAGATGCTGCCCGAAACTATTCTCTGGTTGAAAAGTATGCGGATGAAGTTTGTTGCTTACAACAGGCAGAAAAGTTGATAATGGAAAATTTGGATAAATATGATTATTGCAGATTCGATAGAGATTTATGGTATATTCTGAGAGATGCGGTTAGGGCATACAAGAACATGAATGACTATCAGAGTTTAAGGGACTTGATAAAGAGAAAGCATAGGATGGCCGTACAGTATTATTGCAAACAGAGTGATAGGAACCTAAGGGATTGTATTGATAAGCTGAAAGATTTAGTCTGGGAGTATGAAATTGCGGAAGATAACAAAATGGTGGTATTTGAGAGCGCTTATATTCTTCATGTTATAACCCATTACAGGAAGGGCAATTGCAGATGGGAAGAGAAATTAGAAAGCGATGCACTGTTGTATCAGTTGTGCGAAGAGATCATAGAGAACTTGGATGGCCTACCGGCTGAATTCTTAGATACTGTGGTTGATTTGCGGGAGAAAATGATAGAACACATGCCAGATAGTTTAGAAGACAAAGTGATTCAGGATGTTGTTTCAATTATTTCTGATAAATACCAACATAATGAAATAGAATTTAAAAATTCATAAGTTTATGACTCTGATATGGGAGCGGGTGTGTATGTGTTGCACATTCGCTCTTTCTTTGTATCACAATTACAAAGTTTGGCAAAGACTTTGGTAAATTTGATTTATCAAATAAACGAAAGGAGAGATAAACACATGAAAAATAGGAGGTGGAACGGAAGTGAATAAGATAAACCGAGTTTTATGCATATATTCTTTGTTGTGCGCAGGTAAGTGCGTGGATCCCTATCAATTAGCGAATGAATATATGGTGAATGTCCGCTCAATATACAGAGATCTTTCTGATATCCGAGTATTTTTAACAGATCAGATGGTTTTAGGGAAGGAAACAAGAAACTTAAAATATTGCAATGATAAACGAAGATATCAACTGATATAGATAATAACACATCTGGCTGGGTAAGCACGGATGAATCAGACGGAGCAACTTTTTATGGATATGAGGATGGAGAAGGACATACTGACTGGTATGGCAGTGATGGAAAGCTGGGTTCGTATACCGATACACCATCTGATGATGGCTGTGATGATTATTTGCAGAGGTATTAGTGGTTTAGTGGAAAATATTTTGTGACTTTTCTGTAATCACGATTTTTAGGCTTCAGGTACATATTTAGAAGGTTGAGAGGACTTTACGAATATGTGCTTGGAGCTTTTTGCATAGGCCTTACAAGAGTTCAGGAGCATGCAAAGATAGCAGGCTCTACTTACAAGATGGGAAATAAGGTACTTGCAAATACTAATATTTTGAGGCATACCTTGAGCAGTTTAGAATAGCTGAAAATTATGAAGGAATGACAAAGAAATATATTTTACATCAATTAGAAAATTATCAAGACGTAACCAACATTACTATTTAAGTAAAACAAAATATTTGACAAAGAAAAGGCAGATTATACAAGGGATTAGATGCCTTTCATAAAAATACAGCTGTCAAAGATTCGGAAAGCCTTGCATTTTCCCCAAATAGAAGCTATAATAAAACCGTTACAACCACCCCCACCAAAAAAACTATTGACAGGAACAAAAAAATGATTATAATTTTGAAGAGAAGAGAAGAGAAGAGAAGAGAAGAGAAGAGAAGAGAAGAGAAGCTGTAATTCCGCTTCTTATTTTATAAGAGCCCCCAACGAGGTAAGTTTAAGGGAAGGACAAGGCTGCGCAATGGCATTACAAAGAGCCGATTGCGGAGTCTTAAATTTGTGTCCAAAACTAAAAGCCCCAGCGCCCAGCAACGCGCCAAGGGATTTGAACCTATAAACCTTACCATGCAAGGAGGCAAACTATGGAACACTTAAAAAAGACAAAAAAAGCCAACTATCTGGCGCTTCTGTTAACATTTATCATCTTAGCGGCATCTTTCGTACCTACCCAGAAAGCCCATGCGGCATCCATTCAATTTGACAAGAAAGTTTTCCTTACCCTTTATAAAAATAAGAAGGATATAGATACGTCAGCTTATTGCGTCATCCGCAATGTCCCGAGCGGCAAAACGATTTCAAAAGTAAAAAGCTCCAAGAAGAAAGTCATTGCAGCAAAACAGGAAACTGGCTTAAATATGATAAAGCTAATCCCCAAGAAGCCCGGGACTGCGAAGATTACGTTCCAATATGCAAAAAAGAAATATACCATCACCGCTACGGCAGCCTACTGGAAGAATCCCTGCAAATCCTTTAAAATCGGCGATACCGACTACAGCCGTAATTTTAAGGTATCCGGCAGGTATTGCGTGAACCGCAAATCAGGGGATTTGTCAGCCAAAGTAAGCATTGTGCCAAACAAAGGTTGGAAATTAGTAGAAATCACCAACGATGGATCTAAAGTCAAGAACAATTCTAACGTGCTGTTAAGGCCTTCTTATGTTTACGGTGGCGGTGTTGCGAGTGGCTCTCACGTACGTGCAACTTTTAAAAACAAAAAGACAAAGCAGGTAGTGTATCTAGTTTTGGAATATTCCGACCAAGATAAGCCAAATGAGAACCAGTTTTGGGTAATGCGGTAGGATTCCTATAGGCATTGATAAGCATCACAAAGATATAAAAAAGGAAGGATAAACGGATGGAGGGAAAGAAAATGGCGGCCCGCATCTGTGCATGTTTGCTGGCAGCAAGCCTGATTGCCGCTGATGCATTGCCTGCTTTTGCGGCAGGAGGGGCGGGGGAGCCGGCAGCAGAAAAAATGCGCGCCATGGAAGAAGATGTTTCAGGGAAAGAAATGATTTCCATTGAGGGCACAGAAACAGGGGACGCGGCAGAACCAGAAGGAAAGAACCCTGCGCAGGACATAGCAGGAGAAGGGGCAGGCTCCCAAGATGCGCCAGAGAGCGGCAAAGAGCCCCAAAGCGCCCCAGCGGGCGAGGAATCCAAGAATCTCCCGGTAAGCGAAGAGCCCAAGGATGCCCCAGTGGGCGAAGAACTCAAGAATCTTCCAGTAGGCGAAGAGCCCAAGGATGCCCCAGCAAGCGGAGAGCCCAAGAATCTCCCAGTAAGCGAAGAACCTAAGGATGCACCAGTGAGTGAAGGGATGCAAAATATGCCAGAGAGCCAGCAAGGGCCGCAGGAAACATCAGGGGCAGAATCCGGGCAGCAAGGCACATCAGAGGAGGCATCCGGCCTTTTGGACGGGATAGGGACAAGGCAGGAACTGTTTTCCATCCCGGAGCCAAAGGAAGGGAAGGAAATATCGTCCGGCGTACAGGAAAACAGCAGCGGCCTGTTTTATTTGGACGGTAAGCCCTATTCCGGCTACTATATGGACAGCAGCGGAATCCTGTATGCTGTAACAAACGGCACAGCTGAGCCAAAGACTGGCACAGTAGCCGCAGGGACGGAATACTACAGTAATCCGTCCCGCAAAGTAATGGCGTTTCCTGCACAGTCCATATTTGTCGCAGGGAAACCGTATACAGGTTACTGCATGGACAGCGCCGGGATTTTATATGCCGTGGCAAACGGCATAGCCGAACCAGAAACTGGGACCGTGGATGCAGGGACAGCCTACTACAATTTTTCCGCCAGCAAAACGGAAGTATTGCCCGCACAGGCCTTGTTTGTGGAAGGGAAAATTTACACAGGCTATTACTTAGGCCCGGACAAGAAGCTGTATTACGCAAAAAAAGGCGCCTGCACCCTGAAAACCGGCTCCGTAAAAGCTGGGGCAAAGTATTATAGCAGCCGTGCCAAAACGTTTTTGCAAGTAAAAAAGCAGACGCTGTATGTCAAAGGGAACGTGTACACAGGCTACTATATGAGCCAACCAAAGAAAATGTACTATGTGAAAAAAGGCACCCAAGCCCTGAAAACCGGGATGGTAAAGGCAGGCGTAAAATACTATAGCTACCGTGCCAAAACGTTTTTGCAAGTGAAAAAGCAGGCTTTATACGTCAAAGGCAAAGTGTATACTGGCTTTTACATGAGCCAGTCAAAGAAAATGTATCAAGTAAAAAAGGGGACGCGTACCTTAGTAACGGGGATGCTGAAAGCTGGGACAAAGTATTATAGCTACCGTGCCAAGAAAAGGGAGAAACTCCCCAAGCAGGCTTTATACGTCAAAGGGAAACGGTATTCTGGTTATTACTTAGACCCTGAAAATAAGATGAACAGCGTAAAAAAAGGCACATGCACTCTAGTCAACACGGCGCTTGAAGCTGGCACAAAGTACTATAGCCATAAAGCGAAAAAGACCCTGGCCCTCCCGCAGCTTACGGTATACGTATATGGAAAAGCAATGGAAGGGATGAGCCCAGAATCCTTGGCGACCCTCCAAAGGGCACAGGCAGTTGTCGCCAGCATTACAAACGAAGGCATGGCAAAGGAAGAAAAGCTGCGGGCTTGTTTTGAATTTGTGAAAACTTACAAGGGAGGCTGGCCAAGGACGCCCCACTATACAGGGATGGACTGGCCGGTAGTCTATGCAAATGACATGTTTGTGAACGATGGGAAAGGAATTTGCTTCAGTTACGCAGCGGCGTTTGCATATATGGCGAAGGCTATTGGATATGAAGAGGTATATGCATGTAATAGCGGCAGCCATGGGTGGGCTGAGATTGACGGATTAATTTATGATCCGGAACGGAATAAATTTGACCCCAGTTTCCATTACTACGGCATCAGCTACGATGAGAAAACAAAAGTGGATTATAAAGGGGGCATTGCAGCGGGGCTTCCATGGATGCGTGTAAAAATCTGACAGGAGCGGGAGGGGTTTGCCCTGTGCATGGGCAACGGGTCCTCCTGCCAATTATAACAGAGGAGAAAAAATGGTTTTCAGTTCATTGGTATTTTTATGCATATTTTTCCCGGTAGTTTTCTGCCTGCACGCTGCAATCCCTTCCACGAAGGCACGCAATGCGCTCTTAATTGCGGCAAGCCTGTTTTTTTACGCATTTGGGGAACCCGTTTATGTGGCCTTGATGGCGGCGAGCGCTTTCCTCAATTACCTGTGCGCATTGCTGATAGATGCTGTAGGAAATGGGAAAAAGAAGGCTGTGCTGGCTGTGGCGGCAACGGCAAATATCGGCATTTTGTGCGTGTTTAAATATGCCGGTTTTTTTGCGGCAACGGTGGAGAGTATGCTGCATTTGGGATTAAAAGCCCCGCAGGTTACGCTGCCCATCGGCATTTCATTTTTCACATTCCAAGCCTTGTCCTATGTGATTGACGTGTACCGGGGGCAGGTGGAGGTCCAGAGGAATTTCGGGAAAGTTCTGCTGTACATATCCTTCTTCCCGCAGCTTATTGCAGGGCCAATTGTGAAATACAGGGACATTGCGCTGGAAATTGACAGCCGTAGCGTAACCTTGGGGGAAACAGCCCTTGGCCTAAGGCGGTTCATCTGTGGCCTTGCAAAGAAAATCTTAATCGCCAACACCATGGCCGTGGCCGCGGACCATGTGTTCCAGCAGGGCTTGGGCTCCTTGGACATGCTGGGGGCATGGGTTGGGGCAGCAGCCTACACCATGCAGATTTACTATGACTTCAGCGGCTACAGCGACATGGCAATTGGGCTGGGGCGGATGTTCGGGTTCCATTTCCGGGAGAACTTTGAGCACCCTTACGGCTCCCTTACCATCAAGGAATTCTGGCGGCGGTGGCATATCTCCCTGTCCTCATGGTTTAAGGAATATGTGTACATCCCCCTTGGGGGCAACCGGAAGGGGAAATTTAGGACGGGGCTCAACAAAGTCATTGTATTTTTCCTGACAGGGCTCTGGCATGGGGCCAACTGGACGTTCGTGGCGTGGGGGCTGTTCCATGGGGCGTTCAGCTTCTTGGAGGAGGCTGTCCCGGCAATAAAAAAGCTGCCCCGTGCCGTACTGCACATCTATACCATGCTGGTGGTGACGGTGGGGTTTGTGATATTCCGGGCGGATACTCTGGGGCAGGCCTTTTCCTTCCTTGGGAAGATGTTCACGGGGTTCCAGTTCACGGCAGGGTCCCTGTCCTTTGCCGTCCAGCAGCTTACGCCGTTCTTCCTTGCCATGCTGGCAGCGGCCGTGGCCGGGTGCGCGCCGCTTAGCCGCCTTTCCTTAAGGCTGCGGGAGGCGTCAGAGCAGGAAGGGGAATTGGCCCCGAAGGAAAATTTCGTACAGGCAGCTTTATATCTAGCAGCCTTTGTGCTGCTCCTGTGGTGCATCATCCGGCTGTCAGGGGGCTCCTATAACCCCTTTATCTATTTCCGGTTTTAGGGTGTGCCAATTGCTATGTATGCCGTTTCTGGTTAGCGGCAGAATGGAGATTTGTATGAAGAAACATTTAATATTTATGATTGCCTGCC
>CAJTWA010000060.1 GCA_910580195.1 uncultured Lachnospiraceae bacterium | reverse complement strand
GCAGTTTGGGGCAGCCCTTCCCCACGCAAACTGGGCAACGTTCCGGCGAACTAACTGCTAACTACAACTAAAGAACTCAGGAAAGCCTTCGTTCTTAAGTTTCCGTAAGCAGTGGATTTCGCCTCCACTAAGGACGCCCATGAAGTGTTTGTGTGGGGAAGGGCTGCCCCAAACTGCCTGTGTATTGAATAAGAAAAAATTTATTGTAGTACTAACCTATTATTAATAAGATAGATAAATGGAAGGGCAATCTTTTGAAGATTAGGGAAAGCCCAGAAGATTTCCCTTGAGTAAATTTAAGTTATTCTGGGGAATATATTACTCCGGCGGTTAAATATTGACGTTTTTACTTGCCTAAATTTCCATCTGCCGCGTTGCCATCCGTTGACGTAGCCCCGCTGCGCCGCCTTCTTCCGCCATACAGATGGAAATTTATTCTGCGTAAAATTCGTCGATATTTAACCACCGGAGTATAACCAAAAGAAGGGATTCACCAATCCATTCCTCCTCTATGGTTTCTCCCATTGCCCACAGCGTTCTATAAAAAACACTAAGCTTGCATCTTGCATACCAGATTCCAAGTTCCTTCCTACAGCGCCCATTTTTCCAATACCCAGGCAATTCCGTGCAGCCCTTCCCCTAAGCAAACCTTTCATGGGCGCCCTTAGTGGAGGCGAAATCCACTGCTTACGGAAACTTAGTGATGAAGGCTTTCCTGAATCACTTAGTTGCAGTTAGCAGTTAGTTCGCCGGAACGTTGCCCAGTTTGCGTGGGGAAGGGCTGCACGGAATTGCCGTCCGCCCCCAAAACCCCCACCCCCCCTATTGAAATTCCTCCATCCAAAAAGTTGCAAAAATAGAAACAGCAATTCAGGATGCCTATCACCCTTTTGAAATTCCCCCATCCAAAAAGAGAGCACCTTGCCATCCACCCGCAAAGTGCTCCCCCAGATTCCCTAGACAGCCGCATCCATTTTCCTTCTTCCGCCCAAACTGCCGCCATCCACTCTATATTCTTTATCCGCGCCCCGCTTACGCCAGCTTATGGATACGGATACAATTCGGCTGGTCAATCGCAATCGGCCGCCCTTTCATCAGGAAATAATGCTTCTCATAATTCACACGGAACGTCATAATCTCATTCGTATCATGGTTCAGGCTCAAAAAATGCCTCCCATCCGGGAAAATAGCAATGGACTTCGGATAATCCCCGCTGATTTTCGAGTCGCATACTTCCGTCAGTTCCCCAGTTTCCTGATTGATGGAATAAATCACCACAGAGTTCGCCCCGGCATTAGAACAGAACAAATATTTCCCGTCCCTGCTGACTTCCATGCCAGAAGCGCCGCAGTTACGCTTTTCCTCCTCTTCCACCGTTGGGATGCTCTGGATTTTTTCAAATTCCGGCCCCTGCGGGGTACATTCATAGGTGTATACATCCACCACATTGCTCTCTTCGCATAACACAAACGCAAACCGCCCATCCCGGGTAAACCGGATCATCCTTGGGGAAGATTCCAGATGCTCCCTAAGGATATCCGCAATTTTCAATTTCCCTTTTTCATAGTCAATCTGGTAAATTTTCACCTGGTCCAGCCCGCCGTCCACGGCACAGAGGAACCTCTGCTGGGGCGTCAGCTTTACGCAGTTGACATGGGGGCGGTAATTCCGCTCTGCAATGCTCCTGCCCATGCCCGTATGGAAAATGCCGTCGGCAATTTCCCCAATGCTCCCGTCCTCATTGAGCCGCATCATGGTAACGCGGCCGTCATGGTAGCCGCCTACAAACAGATACCTGTTCTCCCTGTCCACGTCTACGTAGCACCCGCGCATGCCGCCAATCCATTTGTCGTTCATAAGCTCCAAATCCCCGTCCGGCAGGATTTTAAATGCAGCTACCCCTTCGTCTGCGATGGAATACAGGAATTTCCCATTTGCCGAAACGGTCAGGTGGGAGGGGTTGTTGATGGGCACTACCTTGCGCTCCTTCATGCTCCCTTCTTCCACATCCATGTCAAAAATATGGATCCCTACGCTGTTCCCATGGGTATATGTCCCCACGTATGCTACATATTTTTCTTCACTCATTTGACTGCTCCTCCTTTTCCTGTCTGCGCAGAATGTCAAATTCTGCCAACGGCTGCCCTAAATCTATATATAACACTTGTTTGGGATGGGGCGCTGACTCCATCTCGTTGCCGTTTTCGTCCCGGATTTTCTTTACTGTTGCCTCAATGTTTGTCCCATCCGGCTTCATTACCTCAATCTGTTCCCCGACGGAAAATTTATTCCGCTGCTCTATCTGGTACAGCCCTTCTTCATTCTGTTTGCCCACCAGCCCCAGATACGTGTAATCCTTGGCATAGGTGCTCTCACCGTAAATCTGGGCGGTTTCATCTGGTTTCCCAAAGAAAAACCCTGTGGTAAACTGCCGGTAGGTGCAGCCCCGGATTTGCCCTAAATACCAAGGCAGGCGCGCCCGCCAAGTTTCCTCGGAACAGAAATAGTCGTCGATTGCCTTCCGGTATGTCCGCGCCACCGTTGCCGCATACAAGGCTGTCTTCATCCTTCCTTCTATTTTAAAGCTGTCAATCCCGGCTTTCACCAATTCCGGGATATGCCCCACCATGCACAGGTCTTTGGAATTAAAAATATAAGTCCCCCGGTCATTTTCATAGACTGGGAAGTATTCCCCCGGCCTTGTTTCCTCCACCACCGCATATTTCCAGCGGCAGGGATGGGTGCAGGCCCCTTGGTTGGCGTCGCGCCCCGTAAAATAATTGCTAAGCAAACACCGCCCGGAATAGGAAATGCACATGGCGCCGTGGACAAAAGCCTCAATTTCCAAATCCTCTGGGATATTTTCCCGGATTTCTGCAATTTCCTCTAAGGAAAGCTCCCTTGCGCAGACCACCCGCTTTGCCCCCAGCTTATGCCAAAATTGGTATGTCCCATAATTGGTGTTATTTGCCTGCGTGGAAATATGCACCTCAAGCTCCGGGCACACTTCCCTTGCAATCCCAAATACCCCCGGGTCGGAAATAATCAGCGCGTCAGGCTTTATTTTTTTCAGCTCCTTAAAATATTCCCGGACACCTGCCAAATCTTGGTTATGGGCCAGGATATTTGCCGTCACATAGACCTTCACCTGATGGGCATGGGCAAATTGTATGCCTTTTTCCATGTCTTCCAATGAAAAATTCTTCGCTTTCGCCCGGAGGCCAAAGGCTTCCCCGCCGATATATACTGCGTCCGCGCCAAAGATTACGGCAACCTTCAATACCTCAAGGCTGCTTGCCGGCACAAGCAACTCCGGCTTCTTCATTCCCTGTCACTCCCTTTCACGTCCCCCACTGCGTCTATCAGGGGCCTTTTGGGATCCTTTCCCCATCCCTTGCCCTCTGCTTTCACGCTGACTGCCACCCCGTCCCCCATGGGGAGCACACAAGTCGTCAGGCCATCCCTGTGGGTCAGCTCATAGAGATACTCCCGCATCCTTTTATGGATGGTCCGGTTCCTCCTCGTCACTGCAAAACGCGATTCAATGATATCCCCGTCCTGCAGCACATTGTCGGATACCAGCACGCCCCCCGGGGCCAGCAGGCGCATCACCTCCGGGAGGAAATGGATGTACTGCCCTTTGGCTGCATCCATAAACACAAAATCATATGGGCCTGCCAGCCCTTTCATCACTTGGCTGGCATCCCCTTCCAATAATTCTATCACATTTTCTTTCCCTGCGCGCAGAAAATTTGCTTTTGCAGCAGGAATTCTTTTCCCATAATTTTCTATCGTTGTGATATGGCACGGCCTTGGGTTCCCCTGTTCCATCAATAATGCGGAAAAGCCAACAGCCGTCCCGATTTCTAAGATACGCCTTGGGCAGTTCATCGCAAGCAGGAGCTTTAAGAGCTGCTGGGTTTCCTTCCGGATGATTGGTATGCGGGCCGATTTTGCCTCTTCTTCCAATTCTTCCAACAAAGGCCCGTTCCCCATATTCAGGGAATTAATATATGTGGCTAACCGTTCTTGTGCTACCATCCTTCTGCCCTTCCTTAATTATCCTCTTCTTCCTCCTCTTCCCCTGCAAGGACCTGTATCATTTCCTCCGCAGTCTGGGAAGTGTTCAGGGTATATTTGCCAGCTTTCAGCTTGCCCTCATAGGAGGACAGCTTTAGCTGGATGGCAAAGAGGAGCCCATTATCCACAAGCCTTTTTTCTTCCAAAAGGCTTCCAAGCTGAGTTCCGGACATGTCCTTTGATACCCGCACAGTGACGTCCCTGCCGGGCTCCCTGTCCATGGCGGGCTCCGTAAATATCCGGTATCCTATGTCATATGCCGCGTTCCCTGCACGCGCCACCACAAACAGGATTAAGACAAATACCAATATGCCCAACACGCTGCTTAAGATATTCAGTGCCACTTTGCTGCTTTTCATACGTATCCCCAACTTCCAGTAAAATTCCCGCTGCTTATTCAAAGCCTAAGTCAAATTCAATCTCTTCCATCAGGCGGTAATTAATCCTCTGTACCATGCGGCATACGGCAAGTTCCGCAGACAGGTATTCGTTCACATACGGCTCTGCCCGCAACGGGGCGAATTCTTTTTCCAGACGGTCCATCTCTGAATATAGGTCCACATCCCTGCGTTTGTGCAGCTCAAAATTCCTCCTGCGGAACTCATGGACTGCCCTTTCTTTTTCCGGTTCCCGGTGGAGCAGCTCCCGCACCCTCTGGTATTCCCTATATTCAGAACTCTCTTTTACCACGCGCACCAGCGCATCCAATTTCTCTTCCACCCGCTTCATAAGCCAATCTCCATACGAACTTTTTCCCTAAACTTCCATGATAATAGGCATAATCATAGGCCTTCTCTTTGTCTTTTTCCAGACAAATTCCCCGAGCTCTTCTTTGATTTCTGTTTTGATTTTTCCCCAGTCGGTAATCCTTTTTTCCATGCAGTAGCCCATGGTGTCGTCCAGCAGTTTCTTCGCTTCGTCCATCAGGCTCTCAGAACCGCGGACGTACACAAAGCCCCGGCTGACGATATCCGGGCCTGCTAGCACCTGCCCGCTGCCGGACTCCAAGGTCATGACTACAATGATAATTCCGTCCTCTGCCAGATGCTGGCGGTCCCGGAGGACGATATTCCCCACGTCGCCTACGCCAAGGCCGTCTACCAGCACGGACCCTACCGGGACCTGCCCGGTGACAGCTGCGCTGTTCCCGTCCAGTTCCAGCACATTCCCAGAAGAAAGGATGAAAATATCATCCTTATGGAACCCAAGCTCCTCGGCAATGGTGGCATGCGCCCTTAAATGCTTGTACTCCCCATGGACTGGGACTGCATATTTCGGCTTTACCAAGGAATAAATCAGCTTGATTTCCTCCCGGCAGGCATGGCCGGACACATGGGCGTCTTGGAAAATTACTTCGGCACCCTTGCGGAACAGTTCATTGATGACATTGGACACTGCCTTCTCATTCCCCGGGATGGGGTTGGAGCTGAAAATAATGGTATCCCCCGGCTGGATTGTCACCTTCTTATGGAGGCTGGCTGCCATCCTAGAAAGCGCCGCCATGGATTCCCCTTGGCTCCCGGTGGTAATCAGGACGGTTTTCTCATTAGGGTAATTCTTTAGCTGCTCTATGTCAATCAGTGTATTTTCCGGGATCTGCAGATACCCAAGCTCCGTGGCTGTGGTAATGATATTTACCATGCTCCGGCCTTCCACCACAACTTTCCGCCCGAATTTATACGCGGAATTGATAATCTGCTGCACCCTGTCCACATTCGAGGCAAAGGTAGCAATGATAATCCTTGTATTGGGATGGTCTGCAAATATATTGTCAAAGGTTTTCCCTACGGTCCGCTCGGAATTGGTAAAGCCCGGCCGTTCCGCATTTGTGCTGTCACACATCAAGGCCAGCACGCCCTTCTTGCCGATTTCCCCAAACCGCTGCAAATCAATGGCATCCCCGAACACCGGCGTATAATCCACCTTAAAGTCCCCGGTGTGGACCACAATCCCCGCTGGGGAATAGATTGCCAATGCGGCAGCATCTTGGATGCTGTGGTTGGTCTTTATGAATTCCACCCGGAAACAGCCGAGGTTGATATGCTGCCCGTACTTCACCACCTTGCGCTTTACCTTGGAAATCATGTTGTGCTCCCGCAGCTTGTTGTCAATAATGCCGATGGTAAGCTTGGTGGCGTAAATTGGCACGTTGATGTCCCGGAGCACATAAGGGATGGCCCCGATATGGTCCTCATGCCCGTGGGTAATGAAAAAGCCTTTTACTTTCTCAAGGTTGTTCTTTAAATACGTAGTGTCCGGGATGACCAAATCAATGCCCAGCATATCATTTTCCGGGAAAGACAGCCCGCAGTCCACTACAATAATACTGTCTTCGTATTCAAAGGCAGTCATGTTCATCCCAATCTGCTCCAATCCGCCTAATGGGATAATTTTCAATTTTGAGTTTTGTTCTTTCTTCAACTTGCACCTCCAAATGCTGTGCAGGCCCCCTATTTTCCTATCTGGCACTTCTGCCCCAGACATGTTTCACAATAGCCGTAGAGCTTCACTTCGTGGTTTGTGACTTGGAAAGAAACGGATTCCTTAATCCGCTTCTCCAATTCATCCAGCAAATCATCCCGGAACGATATGATTTTCCCACATTCCAAGCATATTAAATGATGGTGGTGGTGCGCTTCTGATCCACCAATCTTCCCAATTTCATAGCGCACGTAACCATCCCCAAGCTGGATGCTTTCCACCAAGCCCAGCCCTGAAAGCAACTGTATTGTCCGATAGACAGTAGCCAGCCCAATTTCCGGGAACTCTGCCTTTACTATTTCATATATTTCTTCCGCAGTCAGGTGTTCGTCCCCACAGGACGCCAATGCCTCCAATACCAAAACCCTCTGTTTGGTCTTTTTCAACCCATGTTCTTTCAAAATTCTTTCAAAATCTTCCCGGAGCATCTGCTAACACCTTCCTGAAAAATTCATTTACATTGTAACATCCACGTCCTCCAGAATTTCCCCGAAAATTCTGGACATATATTCCAATTCTTCCTCAGATTCCACCATTTCATACGTGGAATCCTCCTCTTCGCCCTGTGATATTTCTTTTAAAATATAGGCGTCGCAGTCCCCGTCTTCCTCTTCTGTCACCAAAAGGTAATTGATCCCATTGATTTTCGTCTGTTCCATAACATAAAACTCAATAGACTCTCCGTCTTGGGGAGCCTGAAATTCTATTTTTTCCATTTTCTCTATCCTTCCAGATTTTTCCTTGCCTGAAATGCCAGCGAGTCCAGATAGCCCTGCAGGATTAATACTGCTGCAATCCTGTCCAAATGCTTTTTCCGGTTCTCCCTGCGCACGCCGCCTTCCATCAGGCTCCGCTCTGCCGCAACTGTCGTCAGGCGCTCGTCCCAGAGGATGATGGGCATGCCGCACCTTTTTTCCAGCAATTCTTTGAATTCTAACGTCTTTTCGCACCGCTCGCCTTCCGTGTTGTCCATGTTCTTCGGAAAGCCCAGCACAATCTCCCCTACTTGGTACTCCTCTGCCAATGACTGGATCCGGGCAAGCGTCTGCCGGAGTTTCCCTTCGGACTTCCGCTGTATGGTTTCCACTCCCTGCGCCGTCACCTTAAGGGGGTCGCTCACTGCAACGCCTACCGTCTTGGAGCCGTAATCAAGGCCCATAATGCGCATACCTGCCTCCTATTCCCAAGCGTTGCCCTTAATATACTGGCGGAGCACCTCCTCCACCAGCTCGTCCCGCTCCACCTTCATAATCATGCTCCTTGCGTTCCGGTGGCTGGTAATGTAAGTCGGGTCCCCAGACATGATGTATCCCACAATCTGGTTCACTGGGTTATAGCCTTTCTCACGCAAAGCGCTATAGACAAGTTCCAGCACATCGTCTACCCTTATCTGCTGTTCCTTTTCTACTTTAAAATATTGGGTATTGTTTTTATCCTGCATTTTTTCACGTCCTCATTGAATAGCAACTGCTTTCTGTTCTTTCGTTCTTAAAATATTCCTTTTTTCTATTTTAATACAAATGTTCGGAAAATTCAATCTATATTTTTTATTGTTGGGAAAATATTTGGGATTCCCTAGGAAGATTGGGGGTTTTGGAAGGGAAAATTATTTTCCCAGAAAATTGACTTCCGCCCCGAATGAAGATATAATGGAAGAAATTTCAAAAAAATGACTATGGAGGATATTTTATGTTACACAAAGGAAAGGCTGGAAAATTTTTTTCTTTTGATAACAGCGACAGCCTCAGCAAAAAAATAATTTCAAAAATGGCCTTTATCGTCGCTGCCATTTTCCTATTAATTATTGTCATGTCTGCGCTCCTTTCTGCAAAATCATTGATTCAGGTAAATAAGGAAAAATTAGCCGCAGTCGCCTATGAAAATGCATTCCTCATCGCAAACGACATTGAAAATGCCTACGGGAAGGCAGAAGGTTTTGCCAGTTCCCTGCGCAACATCACCGCGCTGGACCCAAAAGAACAGCGGGACGCCATTGACACTGCCCTTGTAGGGCTCCAAGAATGTGGCGACGGGTTCCCCACCGCCTTTGCCTATTTTGAGCAGAACGCCATCGCAGATGCAAATGGGGAGCCTTACAGCGTCCATAAACGCGACATCGCATATGAATCGGTGGTCTATTTAAATGAAGAAAAAACAGGGTATGTCTTCGAGAAACATGAGGATGCCTTCGACAATTACGAAAAAGAATATTACATGCAGATAAAGGAAACCGGGAAACCTTATGTCATGGACCCTTACGTCTATGAGCTCATGGGGAAAAACATCATGATGATCAGCATTATTGCCCCTGTCTGGGACGCCAAAGGGGAATTCCTCGGGGTATCCGGCGTGGATGTTTCCTTGGACAATATGCAGGAGCAGCTATTAGTCAGCAGGGATTACCGTTCTGCCCATTTAGTGGCCCTGGCAGAGGACGGCACCGTCCTTGTCGATTCCGCAGACAGTTCCAAAGTAGGCCAGCTTGCTTCTGACGTGGGCTACGGCACGATGATGGAGGATGCCGCCGCCATCCATTCCATGCCGGAAGGGGAACAGGAAAACAGCCGCTTCACCATCCGGGGCGGCAAGAATTTCGGCACCGGAAAAAGCGGGGTTTCTGTCGCCGTCCCCCTTTCCATAGGCGGGAAAACCCAGTGGACCTTGCACCTTACGGTCAACAAAGGCGAATACTATGGGGCAATTATCGAAGGGACAGGGAAACTGGCCTTTTTGGTAGTATTGTTCGGCGTCCTGCTTCTGGCTGCCGTAAACCGCATCATCAAAAAATATTTAACCCCCATCCAAGTAATCGCGGACGGGGCGGCAAGGCTGGAGGCCGGGGATTTGGACATCCATATTGATATACAGTCTGAGGACGAGCTGGGCAAGCTCTCCCAAGCCTTCAACCACATCAGCACAACCATGAGCAATTATGTGGAGGATATTTCCGTGCAGCTCTCCCAGATGGCGGACAACCATATGGATATTTCCATTGCCCAGAACTACATCGGCGATTTTATCCCAATCCAAGAATCCATTGAGAAAATCGCCCAGTCCTTAAATGACACGCTGCACCAAATCGTCCTCTCCGCCGATGAAGTTTCCGCCAGCTCCGAGGACGTGTCCTCCGGCGCGCAGATACTTTCCGACGGCGCCGCAGAGCAGGCCGCAGCCATTGACCAGCTTGCAGCCTCCATCGAAGGCCTGGCCCTTGACGTCGCAGGGAATGCCAGCGACGCGCAGGCCGCAAATGCCAGCGTTTCCCAAATGGGCCAAAACGTCAAGGAAAGCAATCAGGAAATGGGGCATTTAATCCGCGCCATGTCCGAAATCAGCCGCTCTTCCAGCGAAATTGAGGAAATTGTCAAGTCCATTGAGGAAATTGCAGACCAGACCAACCTCCTTTCCCTCAACGCCTCCATTGAAGCGGCAAGGGCTGGGGAGGCCGGAAGAGGCTTCGCCGTGGTGGCAAATGAAATCCGGGATTTGGCGGCAAAGAGCGCAGAGGCAGTCAACCAAGCTGCTGCTTTAATCGAAACCTCCCAGCATGCAGTGGAAAACGGCATGGGGATTGCAGACAATACGGCAAAATCACTGGTGGCCGTGGTGGAAGGCTCCAAAGAAGTTTTAAATTCCATGGACAAAATCAGCCATGCATCCCAGAACCAGAAATCGGTGCTGGAACAGCTTGCAGAGCATGTGGACTCCATCAGCAAAGTGGTGCAGTCCAACTCTTCCTTTGCCCAAAACAGCGCCTCCACCAGCGCAGAGTTGTCCAGCCAGTCCAAACGCCTGCATGAGCTGGTAAACCGTTTCCATCTGAAGCAGCCATAAAAATATCGCAAAAATCAGCAGGAACCAACCATAAAAAGGAGAAACCAATGGCTTTTGACGGAATCGTAATTGCAAACTTAGTAAAAGAATTAAATGGAGCCATCTTAAACGGCAGGATTACCAAAATTGCCCAGCCGGAACACGACGAGCTCCTGCTCACCATCAAGGGGAACAGCGCGCAGGTGCGCCTTGTCTTATCTGCAAGCGCCTCCCTGCCCTTGGTTTACTTAACCAAAACCAACAAGCCCAGCCCCCTTACCGCGCCGAATTTCTGCATGCTGCTGCGCAAGCACATTGCAAACGGGCGGATTACCAAGATTTCCCAGCCCCATATGGAGCGCATCATCAATTTTGAAATCGAGCATTTGAACGAACTGGGGGACCTCTGCCGCAAAACGCTGGTAGTGGAAATCATGGGCAAGCACAGCAACATTATTTTCTGCCGGGAAGACGGCATGATTATTGACAGCATCAAGCATATTTCCGCACAAGTCAGCTCTGTGCGGGAAGTGCTGCCGGGCAGGGATTATTTCATCCCGGAAACACAGGAAAAATCCAACCCCCTTGAAGCAAGCAAAGAATCCTTCTGGGAGAGTGTTTACCACAAGCCCATGCCGGTGCAGAAAGCCATCTATGCCTCTTACACCGGCATCAGCCCGGCCATCGCCTCGGAACTCTGCTGCCGGGCAAATGTGGACGGGGACCGGCCCCAAGAAGCCTTGTCCGAGGAAGAGAAGCTCCACCTCTTCCACCACTTTTCTTGGATGATGGAGGACGTCAAGGAAGGGAATTTCACCCCGAATATTGTAAAAAAGGGCAAAGAGCCCATTGACTTTGCAGCAGTGGAACTGAAGCAATATGCAGATTTGGACGCCGTCCCCTATGCGTCCATTTCAGAAGTGCTGGAAACCTTCTATGCCGACAAAAATATTTACACCCGCATCCGCCAGAAATCCGTGGATTTGCGGAAAGTGGTATCGACCGTCCTAGACCGCGCCCGGAAAAAGTACGATTTGCAGCGAAAGCAGCTAAAGGACACGGAAAAGCGGGAAAAATACAAGGTATATGGGGAACTTATCAACACCTATGGCTACGGCCTTGCGGAAAATTCCCAAAAATTGGACGCCCTGAATTATTACACCAATGAAATGGTTTCCATCCCCTTGGACCCACAGCTTACGCCCCAAGAGAATTCCCAGAAATATTTCGACAGATACAACAAATTAAAGCGCACCTTTGAGGCATTGTCGGAGCTGACCCAAGAAACAAAGGAGGAAATCCTCCATTTGGAGTCCATCGCGGCCTCTCTGGACATTGCAGCCTCGGAAGATGACTTAGCCCAGATTAAGGAAGAGCTGATCCAGTTTGGCTATATCAAGAAGCGGCCTGCCGGCAAGAAAACAAAGGCCAAAAGCAAGCCCTTCCACTACATTTCCTCTGATGGCTACCATATGTATGTGGGGAAAAATAATTTCCAGAATGAGGAGCTCACCTTTAAATTTGCCGTAGGGAACGACTGGTGGTTCCATGCAAAGGGAATCCCCGGGTCCCATGTGGTGGTAAAAACCAATGGGGACGAGCTGCCTGACCGGACTTTTGAAGAGGCAGGGAGGCTTGCGGCTTATTACTCCAAGGGGAGGGAGAATGAGAAGGTGGAAATTGATTACCTTGAGAAAAAGAATGTGAAGAAGCCGAATGGGAGCAAGCCCGGGTTTGTGGTTTATTATACGAATTATTCGCTTGTGGCGGCGCCGGATATTGCTGGGATAGAGGCTGTTGTGGATTAGCCTATGATACAGTGTTGGAATTTTTTTCATAAAACGGAAACAAATGCATGTCTATTCTGGCTTCTGGTGCATATACTATCGTTGTAACAAATGAGTTACAAAAAAGTTACAGACACGCGGCATGGCTTTCCATGCAGCGGGCGGCATTGCCATAATGCCAATAACAAAAGACAACAGGAGGTAACGATATGTCTAATTCATCTAACAAAGCGGTAGTACCAGAGGCAAAGAGCGCATTGGATAAGTTTAAGTTCGAAGTTGCAAATGAAATCGGGGTGCCATTGAAGGATGGCTACAACGGTGACTTAACCTCGAAACAGAATGGTTCTGTCGGCGGGTATATGGTGAAGAAAATGATCGAAGCCCAAGAAAGACAGATGTCTGGGAACTAAGCGGCACCATCGCATAAGCGGATAAGGCTAAAGTAACAGATATCAGGAATTGGCCCAAGCAATGTCGGGCAGGAAAGGCCAGCTACATGGATAAAATACTGTGGCTGGCCCTTCTTATTGCCAAGCCTACAGCCGTACCTGAAAATGAACACTTCCTATAAGCAAGGAAACATCCCATCCCCTAACTTCTGCCAATACGCTGCAAGCAGCAGGGTATTAGATCCGTGAAGGAATCAAGGCTTCTGCTTCACTAATTCACAGATTCACTGTTTCCCCCTGCCGGTCCAAGAAATACTGTATCTGCTCCTTGATTTTCCCATGCTCTGGCAGTTCCAGCATCCTATCCTCTGAAAGGAGCAGGTTTGCTTCTTCCGAAGCCTGCTTCAGCAAGTCTGAATTCTGGTAAATGTCCCCAAGGCGGAATTCCAAGAGCCCGCTCTGGCGGATGCCGAAGAAATCCCCAGGCCCCCGCAGTTTTAAATCCTCCCCTGCGATAAAAAAGCCGTCGTTGGATTGGTTCAGGATTTCCAGACGCTTTTTCGCCTTGCTGGAATCCGTGGTATTTATCATGATGCAATAGGACTGGGCGTCCCCCCGGCCTACCCGGCCACGGAGCTGGTGGAGCTGGGCTAAGCCAAACCGTTGAGCGTCTTCAATCATAATGACGGTAGCATTTGGCACGTTAACCCCTACCTCAATGACTGTAGTGGACACCAGCACCTGAATTTCATTCCGGGCGAACTGTTCCATAATCAAGTTTTTCCGGCCAGATTTCATTTTCCCATGCAGGGTTTCTACGACTGCGTCTGGCGGAAGGCGCCTTTTTAAAGTTTCTGCATAATCGGTGACATTTTCCGCTTCTAAGCCCTCGCTTTCTTCCACCAGCGGGCAGATGACATAGGCCTGATGCCCGAGGGAAATTTCTTTTCGCAGGAATTCATAGGAAGTGTTCCGGGAGCTTTTCCCCACCACGCAGCTTTTCACCGGGAGCCGTTTGGCTGGGACTTCGTCTACCACGGAAATGTCCAAGTCCCCGTACAGGATAATGGCCAGGGTCCTTGGGATTGGCGTTGCGCTCATCACTAAAATATGGGGCTGGGAGCCTTTCAGGAATAAGGTTTCCCGCTGCTTGACCCCAAACCGGTGCTGCTCGTCCGTAATCACTAAGGCAAGGCTGTCGTAGAGGGCGCGTTCCTGTATCAGTGCGTGGGTCCCAATCACCATGGCGTTGGGGTACAGCTGCATCCGTTCATATGCCCGGCGCTTTTCCTTCTGGCCTAATGTCCCCGTCAGTAGGATTATTGGGACGTTCAGCCCATTTTCCTCACAGAGTGACGTAAAAGTCTGGAAATGCTGCACGGCAAGGACTTCCGTCGGGGCCATCAGAGCGGACTGGTAACCGGACTGGGAAACGTCCAGCATGGCAAGGAATGCAAGGATTGTCTTGCCGGAGCCCACGTCCCCCTGCACCAGCCGCTGCATGACCTTCCTGCCCCGCAAATCCATACGGATTTCCCGCAAAGTGCGCTGCTGCGCCCCTGTTAGCTGGTAAGGGAGGTTCTTGATTACCATATCTGCCCACAAAGGCTGGATGGGCTTGGGCTGCCCCGGCTGCTGCCTTCCCAAAGGCTGCCCTTGGCTCCCCTGTCCCCGCAGTTTCTCAGCAGCTTGGCTGGCGGACCCTTCCTCCAGCGGTTGGAAGGGAACCCCCTCTTCTGGCGGCTCCCCAGCAGCTTGGCTGGCAGGCCCATCCTCCAGCAGTTGGAAGGGAACCCCCTCTTCTGGCGGCTCCCCAGCAGCTTGGCTGGCGAGCCCTTCCTCCAGCGGAAGGAAGGAAAACCCATTCCGTATCTCTTCCATCTGCCCTTTTTGGATGCCTGCCGAAAGGATAAACTGGAAAAATTCATCGAAAATCAGCCGTTTCCTCGCCTGCTCCAAGGCTTCCCCGCTTTCCGGGAAGTGGATGTTTTCTATGGCAAAATTGTACTCCGCCAAGCCGCGGCGCGCCCGGATGTCTTCCGGCAGGTAATCTACCGATAAATCCAGCGCTTCCAACGCCTGCTTGATGGCCTGGGAAAGCTTGTTTTTCCCAAGCCCTGCCGTCAGGGGATAGCAGGGCCATAAGGATTCCTGCATAGCTTCATATTTTTCCGGCTGGAAAATCTGGGGCTGCTCCATGTGGAACTGTTTCCCTTTCCGCACCGCTTTCCCAAGGAACAAAAACCAGTTCCCCGGCTTCAAAGTGCTTTTTAAGTAAGGCATACGGAACCAGACCAAATCCAGCGATACCCCCCTCTCCTTAAGCGTCAGGGAAGTCACCTGCATATTCCTGCCTGCCCGCACGGAAGGCGCCTTGTCCACCCGCGCCGCCACTGCTACTGTGGCCTCCTCCAGCCTTCTTGCCGGCATTTCTTCCCGATGTCCGGAATCTTGTTCCGGCAGCGGCTGGTTTTCTCCTGTATGTACATAACCTATTCCCTGCCCTGACGCAGGCTGCTTGTTTTCTGTGTGTCCGAAACGGCTGCCTGCTTGCAGCGGCTGGTTATTTTCTTTCCCATCCCGTGCACTGCTCCCGGATGCCGGGCCTGTGCCGTCCATAAGGCCGGCTAAATCGGCCAAAGGGGTGATTGGCGGCAATTTGTCATAATCCCTAGGATAATGAAGGAGTATATCACCAATGGTGTATACTCCTAAATTATGGAATAACTGTTCTGTTTTTGCGCCAATCCCCTTCAGCGCCCCAATACTGGACGTCTTATCCATAGGGATTGCTCCTTTCATCCGCTTTTATTCTACCGAAATCACATAGTAGTAAATCGGCTGCCCGCCGGAATGTACTTCCACTTCGCAGTCCGGGTAAGCTTCTTCCAGCTCAGCCCCCAGTTTGTTAGCTGCAGCCTCTTCAATTTCTTCCCCGTAATAAATGCTGATAATGGCAGAATCCTCATCCACTAACTGGGCTACCAAATCCTTAATGACAGCATCCATGTCCTTGCCTACGGACAGGATGGAGCTGTCGCCCATGCCCATATAATCCCCCTGCTTAATGGATTTGTCGTCAATCAGGGTGTCCCTTACGGCATAAGTCACCTGCCCAGTTTTTACGCTGGAGAGCTCTTCCGTCATCCGTGCCGCATTTTCCTCCGGGCTGCTGTCCGGCATGAAATTAATCAGCGCAGTAATGCCTTGGGGCACGGTCTTGCTGGGGATAACAAAAATATTTTTCTCCTCAATCAAAGATGCCGCTTGGTTTGCTGCAAGGATAATGTTCTTGTTATTGGGAAGGATGAAAATATTGTCTGCGTTGACGTCCTCAATGGCATTGAGCATGTCTTCCGTGCTGGGGTTCATGGTCTGGCCGCCGGCAATGATGTAATCCACCCCAAGCCCTTTGAAAATTTCGTTAATCCCTTCCCCGATGGAAACGGAGATAAAGCCCATGTCCTTCTTAGGGGCTTTCTGCGCCTCTTCCAGCGCATCCTTCTCGGAACGCTTCTTTTCATCTGCGGCTTTCTGTTCTGCCGCGGCTTTCTCAGCATCCTTAATTAATTTTTCCTGATGCTCCTCCCGCATGTTGTCAATTTTTATTTTGCTTAAAGATCCATATTCCAACGCCCGCTGGATTGCAAGGCCGGGGTCATTGGTATGTACATGGACCTTTGTCACGTCGTCGTCTGCAACTACCACAATGGAATCCCCGATAGATTCCAGATATGCCTTGAAATCCATCTCTTCTTTTTCTTCCAATGGGCGGTTCAGCACAACGATAAATTCTGTACAATACCCAAACTTGATATCCTGCTCTGCCTGCTGGGAAATCTTCACCACGCCGCTGCCTGCAGAAGCGGGCGCAATGGAAATGTCAACCTCTTTCCCAATCAGCGCGTTATAAGCCCCTTCCAACACAGTCATCAGGCCTTGCCCGCCAGAATCCACGACGCCTGCCTGCTTCAGCACGGGGAGCATTTCCGGCGTCTGGCTCAGCACATAATTCGCATGTTTGATGACTTCATCCAAGAATACCACAAGGTCGTCCGTTTCCCCAATCAGCTCCAGCGCCTTGTCTGCGCCGCCTTTGGCAACGGTGAGGATGGTGCCTTCCTTGGGCTTCATAACCGCCTTGTAGGCCGTTTCCACTGCCTTCTGGAGCGCATCGCACAATATCACTACGTCAACTACTTCATATTTGCTGATTCCCTTGGTAAAGCCACGGAACAACTGGGATAAAATAACCCCGGAATTCCCCCTTGCCCCACGGAGGGAGCCAGAAGAGATTGCCTTTGCCAAGGATGCCATGTCCGGGGACGCCCCAAGGTTTTGGACCTCTGCCGCCGCGGACATAATCGTCATTGTCATGTTGGTTCCAGTGTCCCCGTCCGGCACGGGAAATACGTTCAGTTCGTTAATCCATTCTTTCTTCGCATCCAGGTTCTTTGCGCCTGCCAAAAACATTTTCGCAAGCATAGGTGCGTCAATTGTAGTTACCGCCACTTTTCTTTCCTCCTTAATCAATCACTCTGACACCTTCAACAAAGATGTTGACTTTCTCGATTTCCATACCGGTAAATTCCTCTACCCGGTACTTCACCGTGCTGATTAGGTTATCAGAAACAGTAGAAATACTAACGCCATAAGATACGATTACATGGAAATCCAGTGTAATCTTGTTGTTGTTCAATGTGACATTGATCCCATGGTTTAAATAATCGCGCTTTAACAGCCTTACCAAGCCGTCCTTCATATTTACGGCAGCCATGCCTACAATCCCGAAACATTCCACTGCCACAGAGCCTGCATAGATTGCAATTACGTCTGTATCAATTAACACCCTGCCATATTGTGTGTCCACTTGTCCTTTCATAAACATAACCTCCAAAAATTCATATCCTCATTGTTTTTATTATAACCGCTTTTTCAGAAAAATGAAACACATATTTTCTCTTTTTACAAAAAATTCATTTTTCCCTTGCAATCTTAGCCCCTATCTGTTAGAATAGCCTTGTTGTGAGTTCGTTTTGTACGGGCTTAGTACGGTGCAAGGAGGTGCTATTATGGCAAAATGCAGCATTTGCGGAAAAGGCGCGCAATTCGGGAACAATGTCAGCCATTCTCATAAAAAGACCAGAAGGATGTGGAGAGCTAACATTAAATCCGTAAGGTGCAAGGTAGCTGGAAGCCCTAACTCTAAGAAGATGTATGTTTGTACTTCTTGCTTGAGAAGCGGAAAAGTAGAACGGGCGTAAGCCAAAAGCTTTATGGGAAAATAAGGGAGCAGCCGTTGTTGGGCAAACAATGGGCTGCTCCTATTTGTTGTCTTATAGGAAATACCGTGCCACTGTGAAGTGATGAAGTGCATGAATTTCCTATAAGATAAAAACCCTCCGGGGGATGCGCACTCGCACGAAGGGTATTATGTCGCCAAGGCGACCGTGCTCGGCGCGCAAAGTGAACAAGCCCCTCAAGATTGAGGGGTTAGGGGAGTTGAAGTGGGCTTGCCCACTTTGTTATTCCATGGACTTTACTCCCCGCCGCCTGCAATATTCTGGGAAATCTAAGGAACTGCCCAGAAATAACCTTTAAACCGTGGGCAGAATTTAAAAGCTATTTCTGGACAGTCCTAATGTGCTGCCTGAAAATACCATACATTTTATGGGGATTTTGGGAAATCTCCAATCAGCAGCAGAACAGGTTATATCCCAGCAACAGCAAGACGAGGATAATCAAAATCCCTAACACTTCATTGGGCAGGAAAATCATGATTGCCATCCCAACTGCAATCCAAAACAGTATAAAACCAATCAGCCGTTTCATGCCATCACCAGAAAAAGAGCATATATTACTACTAAATATATGCCCTCTCCCTGAAAAAATTCCTTCTGCCTGAAAATTCCCTTCCTGCCTGCCGGCTAAAATGCTGCCGGGGCTTTATTCCCCTGCTTTCCCATCCTCTTTGGAAATGTTCAGCTTTTCTGACAGCTCCTGCGCTGCCGCCTCCCTTGCGGCTTCGTCCCCTTTGTGCTGCTTCTTGGAGCTGCGCTCGGTGAATTTGTTTACCAGTTCCGGCACCATGTCCAGAATCTTGGTGATGCCGTCTTGGTTCTTGATATTTACCAGCTTCGTGGTGCCGTTTTGGATGACTAGGACTGCGCTTGGGGTGATGCGCCCGCCCATCCCTCCGCCAGCGTTGTTCTTCTTTTCCTGGCAGAACGCCCCGGCGCCTACCCCGAAGGAAACCTCTATCAATGGGAGGATAATGGTGTCCCCGATGTTGACTGCCTCCCCTACGACTGTCTTTGTGGTAATAAAGCTATCCATCCCCTTAAATAATGACTGGACGGTTGTGTTGAAATTATTCTCCTGCATATCATGGCCCTCCTGTGATTCCTTTTATTTTAATAGTTGTTCCTAAATTGCTTTGTTCCTTATATAATAGCTGTCCTTGATTACTTGGTTCCGGTTCCATCGCTAATTTGGGTTATACCGCATGAAGCCCTGCTTTTACTGCAGTTGGCTCCTGATGTCCCGTATTAATTTCCGGATATTCTTATCCGCCAGCAGGCGGATTCCCAAAACGGGCAGGTGCAGGAACCGGATATGCCCTGCCACATAGAGGATCCCCTTAGCGTAAAAGGATTCGGAAAGGAAATCCGGCATTACCACCATCCGCGACCTTGCCCAGAACGGCAGCAGGCTCAGCCCCCCTAACGCCTTCCCGGTCAGTTCTGGGTTCCCCATGGAAAACGTCAGGTTCCCGGAAACCGTCCCCGGGATATAGTGGCGCAAAAGGTACCGGATTTCCCGCAGGGCATGGAAAAATGCCGCTTGGTTCGTTTCCTCGGAAACCATCTCCTTAATCCTTTGGAACTGGGCTTTCAGTGAAGCCAGCCGTCCGCCTTCTGTGCCACCTCCCTGCTGCTTTTGGGGCTTGGGTTTGTGCTTTCTTTTGTTGAACCTTGATTTAATTTTATGCGCAAACCCTTTGTTTCCATGTGTTTTTTTATCCTTACTTTTTTCTACGCTTTTTGGGCCGCTGCCTTTTGCATCCTTACGGTTGGGTGTTCCATCTTTGGCAGGAACCCCATTTTCTGTGGAACTCCCGCCATTTTGGGGAGTATCTTCATCCAAGGCGCCTTGCCTGGCGGAGCTTTCTTTTTCTAATATCTCCTGCTTGAAAGTATTTTCTTTTTCTAATATCTCCTGCTTGAAAGCATTTTCTTTGCCTAAATTATTTCGCTCTAGGGCGCTTTCTTTTCCCGCAATACCTTGCCCGGAAGAGCCTTCTTTTTCGGCAGGATGGCTTTCTTCCAAAGGAAGCTCTTGGGGAAGCCCTTCGGGAGATTCTTGTTTTCCCGAACTATTTTTCTCTTTTTCCCTTTTCTTTATTCCCTTTCCCTCTCCGTTTTTCTTCTGGCCCAAAGGTATGGGGATGCCGAAAATCCGGATTTTATAGGAAACTTTTTTTTCCTTATAATATATCCTTACATCTAAGAGGTGGAGCAGCCAGTGGATGGCTGCTTTCCCCTCGGTTTCTTCCTGCATGGTTATGCTGACGCGGTAACGGACCGGAACTACAAACAGCGTTACGCACAACAGCAGCAGGATTGCCAGAAGGATGCCGATAGCCTTGAGGATTACAAAGATTATTTCCATCTGTGCCTTCTCCTTGTGTTCTCCCTATGTTTTTCAAGGAAGTATTCCCGTACCTGAAAGATCCCGGTCTTTTGGTACACATCCATTACAATCATCCCTGCCAGTTCCATGGCGTTCTCATACCCCTTGTCCACGCCTACTGCCAAAAGGCCGGATTTGGGGTAATAGCCCTGCATGAGTTCCCATGAGGGGATAATGTCCAGCAGGTTCTGCGGGTTGCTGCTTAGCGTAACCACATAAATGCCGGGCAGCCCCGCATGGTGGAGGATTTTCCATTTTATCCAGTTCTTTTTTGCTGCAATGCCTTCGCCTGCATAAAATTCCTTATACCAATCCATAAAATTCTCCTGAAAAACCTGCTGCCTGTCTTCTGGAATTCCCAGAACAAAGTGGGCAAGCCCACTTCAACTCCCCTATCCCCTCAATCTTGAGGGG
>CAJTWA010000059.1 GCA_910580195.1 uncultured Lachnospiraceae bacterium | reverse complement strand
TTTATTTGAGCCTATTTTTTTCGACTTAGTTTTTCATAGATTACTTGACACTACCGTTCAAATGCATAACTTAAAACGGTTGAAAACAAAATACATTCCCTACGCCTAATGCATCTCCCCTTCCCTCTGAAATCCACAGTACTTTTCTCCCATATATAGTACTAATTATACATTAATTTCCAGAAAATGGAAGATACTTTTAAAAAATTCTTAAGGTTTTTTAAAGATTTTTCTAAATGGCCTAAGGATATATAAAGAAAAAAGAACTGCTGCATGATAGACAAACAATACGATACAAGTTTCCAAAAACCCATATCCTATGAAATATGTCCTTTCACACAACAGTTCTCCCATTATGCGGAAACAAAATTCTGAATAAAAAATATCAAATTTTATTGCTGAAATACCGCTTTGCCATAGAAAAATGCAAAGCAGGTGCAAAACCCATGGGGCTCTGCACCTGCTTTGTATCTCAATATTCTTTTTTTAATAGCCTACTTAAAAGTTTAACAGCTTCTTGCCATTTTATATGGGAAACCGGCACGCTGCCATCCCATTCCCTATGCATGGAATAGCTTCACGCAACGCCATTCCCATTTTTAAGGAAAACCGGCACTCTGCCATCCCATTCCCTATGCATGGAATAGCTTCACGCAATGCCATTCCCACTTTTCAGGAAAACCAGCACGCTGCCATCCCTATTCTCTATGCATCGAAAAGCTGTCCATTGCAAAGTTCCCAAGGTTCTCATGGATCCCGCGCCCGTCTGCTTCTGCAATCAGCGCGTCGCGGTCTTTCTTAGAGGAAACTTGGTCGTGGAACGCGCTTGGGCCGCCCACGCAGCCGCCGTCGCAAATCATGCCTTCCACAAAGTCTTCCGGCAATTTTGCTGCACGGAGCAAAAGCAGTGCTTTCTTACATTCTGCCGCCCCGTTGGCTTTGTATACTTTTGCGTCGATTTCATGGCCGGATTCCTTCAGGCTCTGGAGCACTGCTGCGGTAACGCCGCCGGAGTTGGCAAAGCGTTTGCCGTAGACAGAGGCAATCTGGCCTTCATTTTCACACGGCTGCAAGGTAATGTCTTTTGCCTTCATGATGGCGCGGATTTCGCTGTATGTGAGGACATAGTCTGCATTTCCCGGGATTTTCTGGTCTACTACCTCGGATTTTTTCGCAAGGCACGGCCCGATAAATACGGTCACAGCGTCTGGGTCCTGCGCTTTAATCAGGCGGGACACTGCGCACATGGGGGAAACCGTGGTGGATACGCAGTCTGCAAGCTGTGGGTAATGCAGGCGCACCATATTTACAAATGCCGGGCAGCAGGAGGTAACTTTTTTCTTGCCTTCCCCGTATGCTTCTGCCCATTCCTCTGCTTCGTAAGCGGCTGTCATGTCGCCGCCAAGGCCTACGTCATAGAAATCTTCAAAGCCCAGCTCTTTCATGGCTTTTTTCCAGCTTGCAACGGTGATGTCCTTGCCGAACTGGCCTTCGGTAGCCGGGGCTGCCATAGCGTATACTTTTTTGCCGGATTTCAGCGCTTCTATTACGTCTACAATAAAGGTCTTGGATCCGATTGCGCCGAAGGGGCAGCTATGGATACATTTCCCGCAGCGGATGCATTTCTCCTTGTCGATGATGGAAATTCCATGCTCGTCGTATGTAATGGCGTCCACCGGGCAGCTGAATTTGCAGGGGCGTTTCAGGTGGGCAATGGCATTGTACGGGCATGCCTGGGCGCACTTCCCGCACTCCTTGCACTTGGACGCGTCAATGTGGGAACGGTCCCGGCCCATTTCAATGGCCCCAAATTTGCAGGCATTGATACATGCTTTCCCGATACAGTTCTGGCAGTTCTCTGTGACGGTATAGCTGGAAATGGGGCAGTCCTCGCAGGCAGAACTGATGACTTGGATCACGTTCCCATCGTCCACAGCCCCCGGCGCCTTGCCTTCTGCCAAGCGCACCCTCTGGCGGATAATTTCACGCTCCTTGTAAATGCAGCAGCGGAACTTTGGCGTCGGCCCAGGAATCAGCTCCAGCGCAATGTGGTCCCTTTTGGCGTCCAGTTCCCCGGCAAATGCCAGCTTTGCCACTTCATAAAGCACATCATGTTTAATTCTAATCACATTTTCATCAGCATACATTGGATTTTACCTCTCTTTTTTTGTTTGACAATATTTTAACACTGTACCAATCCTTCTTGCAAGGGAATTTTCCCATGTACGCCAGAAAATACTTCGTTTCTCCTTTTTCCACAAATTTTACTGTTTATTTTCTACAAAAAGAGCAGACTGGACGAAAAAGCAAAAGTGCGCTCCATACACTCCCGCGCCCAACTCCTCTGGTAAGCGCAGCTTTTGTTCCGCACGCGGAGCTGCGCACCCCCACGGAGGGTTTTATCTGATAGGAAATTCATGCACTTTATCACTTCACAGTGGCACGATATTTCCTATAAGATAAAAAACTTTTTAAAAAAAGAGCGACCCGGCCTGATAAATTACAGTTGCTGCCAGCCAAGCAACCCCCAGCTGGAACAAGATCATTTTCAAGGTAAATTTCATGGAATTGGTTTCTTTCTTAATTGTTCCGATGGTTGCCGCGCAGGGGACGTACAGCAGGCAGAACACCATCATGCAGTATGCGTTTAAGGGGCCGAAGCCCAGCCCTGCCAGCTGCCCAGTGAGGGATGCCATCCCGGAGGCGGAGTTCACGTTGCTGATGCCAAAGAGCACGCAGAAGCTGCTGACTACCACTTCCTTTGCAGAAATGCCGGAAATCAGCGCGACGCCAATCTGCCACATTCCAAGCCCTGCCGGGGCAAGGATAGGCTCCATCCAATGGCCGAGGGCTGCCCCAAAGCTTTCCGATACCTCCGTTACCATGCCGTGGGCGCCAAAATTCAAGAGGAACCAGATAATAATAGAAGCAATGAAAATCGTGGTCCCTGCTTTTGTCAGGTAATCCTTGATTTTTTCCCAGACATAGACGGCAATGGTCCTGGCATTGGGGGTCTTGTATTCCGGCAGCTCTATCAAAAGGGTGTGGTGCTCCGTGTGGGTTTCCACCCGGTGGATGATAAGGGCAGCCGCAATAGCAATTACCATCCCCAGAAAATACATGGAAATGGCGGCAAGGCTGGCATATTCCCCGAAAAACATATCTGCAAACAGCACATAAATAGGCAGCCTTGCAGAACAGGACATAAAAGGGGTAATCAAAATGGTGCGCCGCCGGTCTGATTCCTTTTCCAACGCCCGGGTCGCCATAACAGCCGGCACGGTGCAGCCGAACCCCAGCACCATAGGCAGGAAGGCTTTCCCGGAAAGGCCGAGGCTTCCCATCAGGCCGTCCATCACGTAAGCCACCCTTGCCATATACCCGCTGTCTTCAAGGAGCGCAAGGGCTAAGAACAAAATGAAAATATTCGGCAGGAAAGTAAGGATTCCTCCCACCCCTGCAATAATCCCGTCCACCACCAAAGAAACCATGAAAGGCGCTACCCCCATCTGCTCCAGCACATGGAGCACGCCTGCGGAAATGGAATCCAGCAGCACCTCAAACCCGCCTTTTAAGGCATCCCCCACAAAAAAAGTCAGGAAAAATACGACTGCCATTACTCCGAAAAAGATGGGCATGCCAAAAATGCGGTGGGTCAGGATCCCGTCCACCTTGTCGGTAAATGCTGCCTTTTCCGACTTGTAAAATAAGGTGTCCTCGATGACTTCCTCTATGTAATCATATTTCTGGTTGATGATATCTTTTTCGTAACTCCTGTCCAAAACCTCCGGCAGCCCCACGGGGTATTTTTCCGTAATTTCTTCGTCCTGCTCCAGCAGCTTAACGGCATACCAGCGGGTATTTTCCAGTGTTTGGTATTTGGTTTTTAACTCCTGTTCCAGCCGGAGTATTTTTTCTTCGATGTACTTCTGGTAGGCGACGACGTTTGGCTGGTGCATTTCCTCATAGTGGTGCACGGCTGCATGGAGCAGCACGTCAAGCCCGCTGCGTTTCCTTGCAGAAACAGGCACGACCGGGATGCCGCCCAGCATTTCCGGCAGGCGGTGCAGGTCAATTTCCATCCCCCGCTCCTCCACAATGTCCATCATGTTCAGCGCAAGAACCACTGGCTTGCCCAGTTCCAAAAGCTGCATCGTCAGGTAAAGGTTCCGCTCCAAGGCGGATGCATCCACGATATTGATAATTACGTCTACTTCGCCTTCCATAATGCACCGTCTGGAAACTTTTTCCTCAATGGAATAAGAAGTCAGGCTGTAGATGCCCGGCAAGTCGATAAGTTTTAATTTCTGGCCTTTGTAGACAGTTTCCCCTTCAACTTTTTCCACGGTCACGCCGGGCCAATTCGCCACCTTTAAGTTTGCCCCGGTGTAGGCGTTAAATAATGTGGTCTTCCCGCAGTTTGGGTTTCCCACAAATCCAACTTTAATTACTTCCATACCGGCGCCTCACTTTCTGTAGGGTTTACCAAAATCCCCCCTGCAATGTCCCGCCCAATTGCCCAGCGGGTGCCCCGTACTTTGATGATGACAGTCCCGTTCCGTTTCCGGTTCATCAAGCGCAGCTTGGTGCCGCTGTTGATGCCAAGCGCTTCCAAGCGCCGCATCACGGGGCCTTCCATGGAAATGTCTGTTACGGCATACGTTTCGCCAATGTGTCCTTCTGTAATTGTCATGTACTGTTCCTCGATTCTAGTATATGTATTGGCATTGCTGCCCAGTAACTATTATACTCTAAATGATAATGGTTATCAATAGTTAATATATGCAAAAAAAGGGAAGATGGTTCCTTCCTGCCAAAGATAGGTAAGCCAAATCCCCCACTGCAAGCACGGCGCCTGGCCCATTGCCCGCAGGAATAAAAGAAGAAAAGGTACACAAAGGGTACGCATGAAGAAATACAATTTTGTTGCATTATTACAAAAAGAAAGCTGCCTACATCTTCCCAGATATAAGCAGCCTAATTTCATTCCATCTTCTATCCTTAATCGCTTAACAGCCTTGTGACGCAGATAGGCGAGCGGTAAAATGCATTGGAAATCTTAATGCCTGTCCTTGCGGAACTTGCATGGACAACTTGTCCATTGCCGATGTACATGGCAACATGGTTAATGCCGCCTCCGTTCCCATAGAAGAACAAGTCGCCCGGCTTTGCGTCGGAGGGGTTGATTTTCGTCCCGTACCCGGACTGGGCGCTGGAGGAATGGGGCAGGTAAATGCCGTATTTCTCATAAATGCGCATGGTAAAGCCGGAACAGTCCACGCCGTTCGTTAGGCTTGTGCCGCCCCATACATAGCGGTTCCCCACAAACTGGCACGCATACTGTATCATATCTACACGGACATCGGAAATGCCTTCCCCGTAACGGATCTCCGTCATAGTCATTGCCTTCTGGAGCTGTTCGGACAGTTCCACATATTCCCTTGCCACATAACATTCATCGCCGTCCACGTCTACCTTCAGCCATTCGCCTTGGTCTTCTAACAGCTGGAGCTCTTCCCCTTCCGCTATCATGGTCCAGATGGAACAGTCCGTATTGGGCTCCACCCTTGCGTTCAATGTCTGGGTAACGGAAGTCGCCACAATGGTCTTCACTTCGTCTGCACGGTTTGCAGCGTCCTCCCCGGTCAGCAGGTATTCTCCCTTGACATAGCCTGTGACTTTCCCAGAACGGATTTTGCACCATTCCCCTTCCGTGGACAATATCTCACAACCGGCGTCCACCGGCAGTTTCCCGACCAAATCATACTCTTCCCCGGCGCCTTCCCGGATATTCAAGTGGTTTTCCACTTGGGCAATCCCAAGGTTGGTATAGCCGCATACGGTTTCTGGCTCCTTTGGCACTTCGGATACTTCCGCATCCCCTGTCAGGCTCTGCCCTAACATTGCAGCCACCCCGGCGCCTACTTCTGTATCCCCTGCCAAACTTTCGTTCAGCACTGCGCTGACGCCTGCTTCCACATGTTTCCCTGACGCTTCTGCCGTTATCTGTGACATCCCAAACACAACCGTGCCTGCCATGCATACTGCGATTGCTTTCCTAAATTCGCTCCTCATCCCTGACCTCCCGGACAATTTATTTTCAATACCTAACATCCACTTCTGCCTTTCTAAATACTACGGCAGGCAAGCTGCGGAGGAACCTCCATGCCCCGCGGCAACTCTGGATTTTCCCACTTCCTGCCCAATGGATATGCAAAACCTATGTACCATCCGCCGTAATACCAACACTATATACGAAAAATCTACATCAAGCGTTAGGTGAATTATATCAACTAAAAATTACATTGTCAAGGATACTGTAACATTTCCGTAATATTTGTGCAAAATTAACGTGCCCAGAGAATATTTTCCTGAAAGAAACTGTCATTTCTCCACAAACCATGAAACTTTTTGCAAAAACCTCCCACCAACCGCCGGCAAAATCTCCTATCAAAAAATCCAGCAAAACCAACCTTCTCCATGTACAAGCAACTCAAGCCAGCTCTCCCTCTAATCATATCTAAAACCAAAATACTGCCTTCCCTATTGCACAGGAAACTCACCCCATCTCTCTAAACACATCTAAAACTAAAAGAACCGCCTTTTGCCAATACACAGGCAAATCAGGGCGGCTCTTCCTCTAAGCAAACGATTCATGGGCGCACTTAGTGGAGGCGAAATCCACTGCTTACGCAGACTTAGGGATGAAGGCTTTCCTGAAATCCCTTAGTCGGAGTTAGCAGTTAGTTCGCCGGAACGTTGCCCAGTTTGCGTGAGGAAGAGCCGCCCTGATTTGCCGTCCGGCTCCAATCCCCCTCTTAATCCGCCGGATTTTTCTCCAAAATAGAAAACGCAATATTCGTAGCATGGTCCGCCACACGCTCCAGCCCGGTAACCAAATCCGTAAAAATAATCCCAGACATCGGGGAGCATTTCCCTTTTGCCATCCGCTTCACATGGTTCTGCTGCAGCTCCCGGTCCATCCGGTCAATGGTTTCCTCCAGCTCCAAAATATCCGGCAGGTTTTTCTCATCCATCGTCACAAACATTTCCATGGCTTCTTCCACAATCACCGTGGCCTTCTCATGCATTTCCAAAATTTCCTTGGAGGCCTTCTTGGTAAAGCCCAAATTTTCTTCCCTGCATTTCACCGCATAATCTGCAATGTTTTCCGCATGGTCGCCAATCCTTTCAATGTCGCTTACCACATGGAACAGCCCGCCAATGCGCTTGGCGTCCACCACAGGCAGCTGCAGTTGGTTGATTTTTACCAAATAGTCCGTCAGCTCATGGCTTAGGAAATCAATCTGCTTTTCCGTTTCATAGACCTTTGCAATCTTTCCCTCATCCCGGTCGAAAAATGCCTCCATGGCAAGGCGCAGGTTCCGGATTGCCATGGTCCCCATCCGCTCGATTTCCTGCGTAGTTTCCACCACCGCCGTAGAAGGGGAGAAAATATTCTGTTTCCCTATGTAAAGGAGCTGGAATTCCTTGTCGCCAGCGTCCTCCCCCGGCACCAGTTTTTTCGTCAGCGCCACGAACTGGGCAGACAGGGGCAGGAACATCAAGGTCTGGAAAATTTTAAACAAGGAATCCGCATTTGCCACGCAACGGCCTACGTCCGAGCCTGAAATGCGCAAAATAAAGGATTCAAACTGCTGCATCCCAAAGGCCAGCAAAAGGCCAATCACCACCATGCCCAGCACATTGAAAAGCACATGGATGAGGGCAGCCCGCTTTGCGTCTTTTTTGCCGTTCAGGCTGGCAAGGACCGCAGGGGTACAGGAGCCAATGTTACAGCCCAAGACCACATAGAAGCAGACTGGGAGGGCTACCAGCCCTTGGCTTGCCATCAGAAGCAGGATGCTGACCGTTACGGAGGAGCTCTGGACAACCACGGTAATCACTGTCCCTAGGAGAATCCCTAGGATGGGGTTATCCAGGCTGCCCAAGATATTCAGCACGTTCTGGTACTCCCGCAGGCCTGACATGGAATCCTTCATCATGCTGATTCCCATAAAAAGCGCGCCAAAGCCTAAAATGACTTCCCCGATTTTTTTCACCATTGGGTGTTTCCCAAACATCATGAATACGGCCCCTACGAACAGGATGGCCGGGGCAATCCCTGTCAGGTTAAATGCCACAAGCTGGGATGTGATGGTCGTGCCGATATTGGCCCCGAAAATAATCCCTACGGACTGGGCCAGCGTCATAATTCCCGTATTTACAAAACTGACTACCATAACGGTAGTCGCGCCGGAGGACTGGATAATGGCAGTGAACAATGCCCCGAACAATACTGCAATAATCTTGTTTTTCGTCATTGCCTCCAAGATTGTCCGAAGCTTCGCCCCTGCCGCCTTCTGCAAGCCTTGGCTCATAAAACTCATGCCAAATAAGAACAGCCCAAGGCCCCCAAGCAATGTTAGTATTAATTCCATGGTATTCTCCCTTTTCCACCAGCAGTTCCCCTGCCGGTTTTAAAATATTCTCTTCCGTAATGGATATCCTGCTCCATCTGCGCCTTCAAAGCAGCAAGGCCCTCAAATTTCCGCTCTTCCCGCACCCGGCTTAAGAATTTCACTTTTACTTCTTCCCCGTACATATCCTCTGACACGCCAAAAAGGTGGGTTTCCACCCCTACCGGGTTCTGGCCCCCTACCGTGGGCTTGCAGCCTACGTTCGTAATTCCCGGGTATACCTTCCCCTGATGCTCCGTGGCCGTCACATAGACGCCGTATGGGGGCAGCAGCTTATCCTCCGGGGGCAGCAGGTTAATGGTAGGGATCCCTAGGACGGGTTTCCCCAGCTTTTTCCCATGGAGGACCCTGCCTTCCACAAAAAACGCATAGCCCAGCAGCCAGTTTGCCTTTTCCATATTCCCGGCGGCAATCTCCTCCCGCACGAAAGTGCTGCTGATGTCCCTGCCTTCTTCCTGCATTTTTTCCACCACTTTTACCTCATAGCCGTACTGGGGGGCAAATGCCTGCAGCATCCGGTAATCCCCCCGGCGGTTATGCCCGAACCGGAAATCTGTCCCTACCACCATATACTTTACGTTCAGGCTGGTTACTGTCTGGGCGATAAATGCTTCTGGCTCCATGCACATGATTTCCTTTGTAAAGGGACATTCGATCAGGTAATCAATGCCGGCGCCCTCAAAAAGTTTCACCTTTTCCTGGTTGGTGGTAAGTACCTTGGCCTTCGCGCCCGCCACCTGTTCCTTTGGGGGGATGTCGAAGGTAAAGACTACTGCCTGAAGGCCGTCCTGTTCCCCTTTCTTTTCTGCCATGTACCCCATCAGCAGCTCATGGCCCCGGTGCAGCCCGTCAAACTTGCCGAATGACAGCACGGTGGGCTCTTTGATTGTAAAAATGCTCTGCTTTATGTATTCCATTGTTCTGTCCTTATCCTGTAAAATTCCTGCTTGTTTAACTTTGCAGGTACGTAAGCCGTTCCTATGCCCAACCCTAAACTTCCGCACGTTGCAGGTATGTAAGCCATTCCTATGCCCAACCCTAAACTTCCGCACGTTGCAGGTACGTAAGCCGTTCCTATGCCTAATCCTAAACTTCCGCTATTATCATTTATTGCAGGAAAAAGAAAATCTTTCAAATCTATTTTCCCTGCCCCAAACCGGAATCTGCTTCCTTCGCGGCTGGGACATTTGGGTTAGCTGGAAAGCCTTCACGGCAGGAACATCTGGATTGGCCGAAGGGCCTTCCTGTCCCCGTCCCAGCGGTAAATCCCTGCAAATACTTGGTTTCCATCGTAAATGCGCAGGCTGGACTGCTGGTAGGAGCTGTCCCATTCCGTGAGCCACTCTGGCTTTAAGGGGTTCCCATTGTACAAAAGTTTGGAAAATTCCGGCTTTACGGAGGAACTTGGGTATTGCAGGAATACATAGTCTGTTTCCTCCACCAGCCCCTGCAGGCTTTCCCTAGTAAGCGCCCCCTCTGGGTTTTCTGCCCTTGCCTTCTGCACCCATCCTTCAATCTCCGCAAGCTTATAGGCGTTTTCCAGCGAAAACCCTGCTACCCGGGTGCGCACCAAGGATTCCATGCACCCGCCGCAGCCTAGGCTCTGGCCGATATCATGGCAAAGGGTCCTGATATAGGTGCCCTTGGAGCAGTGGACTTGCATCCGCACCCTTGGCAGGGAAATTTCCTGTATCTGGATGGAAAAAATGGTGACGTCCCGCGGCTCCCGCTCTACTTCCACCCCTGCCCGCGCCAAATCGCAGAGCTTTTTCCCGCCGACTTTTAAAGCGGAATACATGGGCGGGATTTGCTTGATTTGCCCGGTAAAGCTGGCGATGGCTTCGGCTGCTTGCTTTCCGGAGCAAGCAACTTCCTCCTCTGCCAGCACGTTTCCAGAACTGTCTTGGGTGTCTGTGGTTTTTCCAAGCAGCAGCACTGCTTCGTATACTTTATCCTTTTCTGTCAGCAGGCCGCAGGCTTTTGTAGCTTTCCCAAGGCAGACGGGCAGCACCCCTTCTGCATCTGGGTCTAAGGTGCCGGTGTGGCCGATTTTTTTCTGCCGGAATATGCCCCGCAGCTTTGCGACCACGTCGTGGGAAGTGTATCCTTTTTCCTTATATACATTGATGATTCCATTTATCATGGCCGAAATGCTCCTTGTAACTTTCAGGTATGCGCTCCTTATTTCAGGCTGCAGGTTCCATTTTTCGGCTTGGTGCCCGCTACAGCCCTAACTGCCCTTCCATTTCCATGCAGAGTTTTTCAATAACCGCTTGGCTTTCGCCTTCCATGGTTGCCCCGGCTGCCCGGACATGGCCGCCTCCGCCGAATTTCATGGCGATTTTGGCTGCGTCTATTTTTCCGTTGGAACGCATGCTGATTTTCCAGCTGCCGTCTTCATTTTCATAGAGGAAAATGGCGGCTTCTACGCCTTTTGTGACCCGCAGCTGGCTGACAATCCCGTCTAAATGCTTGGGGAGGACTTGGTGCTTAGCCATTTCCTCCTTTGTGACGGCTGCGGCGATGATTTTGCCATCCAAGTAACATTGGCTGTTTAACAGAGCCTGCCCTAAAATCTTATTCTGGGCAAAGGTCTTGGTGTAGAAGGTATCATCCACGATTTTCGTGAAATTAATGCCTTTTTCCATAAGAATCCCTGCCACCTCCATAGTCTTTGCGGAGGTGCTGGAATATTGGAACACGCCGGTGTCATGGATGATGCCTACATAAATGCACTCTGCGATTTCCTTTGTAATCCGCTCTTCCTCCAGCAGTTCAAAAACCAGTTCGGAGGTAGAGCTTTTCTCTGGGAAAATATAATTTTCATCGGCAAAACTTTGGTTGCTCACATGGTGGTCGATGCAGAGGGTCTTTTTCGCCGTCCGGAAATACTTGGCAACGTCCCCCAGCCGCGCGGCGTCCCCGCAGTCCTGCACAATGAAAAGATCATAAATTTTTTCCGTTCCGCAGGTGTTTTTTATCTCTTCTGCGCCCTTTAAAAATTTAAAAATATTGGGTATGGGCTCCAGATAGACGTCGGCCTCTATCTGTGGGAACCACGTCTTAATATAATTATAGGTTGCTAAGCAGGAGCCTACGCAGTCGCCGTCCGGCCTGACATGCCCGGCAATGGCAACTGACCCTACCCCGGCTAACTGTGACGCTAAATCTTGCATAAATGCCCTCCTTGCTTGATGGCTGCCAGTAAACTCACTGCCGCTCTTCCCTGCTGGGCTGGTTCACTTCGTCAATCTTCTTGGACATATTGACGCCATATTCAATGGACTGGTCCAGTACGAATTGGATTTGGGGCGTGTTCCTTAGGTTGATGTTCTTGGCAAGTTTGCTGCGGATGTAGCCCTCTGCGCTTTTTAGCCCGGCCAGCGTATTGGCTTGGGCTTCCTCATCCCCCAATACGCTGACGTATGCCTTGCAGGTTTTCAAATCCGGCGCTACTTCCACTGCCACCACAGAAGTCATGGGCTGTATCCTTGGGTCTTTGATTTCCCCGCGGATGATATTGGAAAGCTCCCGTAACACTTCTCCGTTAATCCTTGTATTCTTAATGCTGTTCTTTCTCATATCCTGCCTTTCTTACCTTGGCACTTCCACCATGGTAAATGCTTCGGCCACATCCAGTTCTTGGATGTCGTTAAAGCCTTCAAATACCAAGCCGCACTCATAGCCTGCCCGGACTTCCTTCACATCGTCCTTAAACCGCTTGAGGGATGCAAGGTTCCCTTCGAAAATCTGCTCCCCGCCGCGGGAAATGCGGACTTGGCAGCCGCGCTGGAAGACGCCGTCCAAGACATAGGACCCGGCGATGTTGCCGACGCCGGAGGCCTTGAAAATCTGGCGCACTTCTGCGTGGCCTAACACTTTTTCCTCAAATACCGGGTCTAACATGCCCTTCATGGCTGCCTGCACGTCCTCAATGGCGTTGTAAATGACTTTATAAAGCCGCATATCCACGCCTTCCCGCTCTGCCGTGGCCTTTGCTGTGGCGTCTGGGCGCACGTTAAAGCCGATGATGATGGCGTTGGAGGCTGAGGCAAGGCTTACGTCTGACTCGTTGATAGCCCCTACGCCGCCATGGATGACTTTTACCACCACTTCCTCGTCGGAAAGTTTGACAAGGCTCTGTTTTACGGCTTCTACGGAACCCTGTACGTCTGCTTTTACAATAATCGGCAGCTCCTTGATGTTCCCGGACTGGATCTGTGAGAACAGATCATCCAAGGACATGCGGGTCCTGGTTTCTTCCAGCATTTTTTCACGGCCTTCGGAAATGAAGGTTTCCGCAAAACTTTTCGCTTCTTTTTCAGAGTCCGTACATACAAAGATTTCCCCGGCATTGGGCACATTATTCAAGCCTAATATTTCCACTGGGGTGGAGGGGCCTGCTTCTTTCACCCGCCTGCCCGTATCGTCAATCATGGCCCTTACCTTGCCGTAGCAGCTGCCGCAAGCTACCGGCTGGCCTACCTTCAAGGTCCCTTTCTGGACTAAGACAGTGGCGACGGAGCCCCGGCCTTTGTCAAGCTGCGCTTCGATGACAAGCCCCCTTGCGTTCCGCTTCGGGTTTGCCTTCAGCTCGCAGATTTCCGCTGTCAGGAGGATCATTTCCAAAAGCGTGTCAATCCCTTCATGGGAATGGGCGGATACCGGCACGAATATGGTGCTGCCGCCCCAGTCTTCTGGGATTAGTTCGTATTCAGCAAGCTCCTGCTTCACCCGCTCCACATTTGCGCTTGGCTTATCGATTTTGTTGATGGCTACGATAATCTCTACCCCTGCGGCCTTGGCATGGCTGATGGCCTCTACGGTCTGGGGCATTACGCCGTCGTCTGCGGCAACTACAAGAATTGCGATATCCGTTGCGTTTGCCCCCCGCATACGCATGGCGGTAAATGCTTCATGGCCCGGCGTGTCGAGGAAGGTGATTTTTTCCCCATTGCACTCTACCATATAAGCGCCGATGTGCTGGGTAATGCCCCCTGCCTCCCGGTCAATTACATGGGTGTCCCGGATGGCGTCCAAAAGGGATGTTTTCCCGTGGTCTACGTGGCCCATGACGCAGACAACCGGCGGGCGTTTTTCTTGGATGGAAACGTCCTCCTCCTCTTCCTTTAAGAGTTCTGCAATGACGTCTATTTTCTCTTCCTGCTCGCAGATGCAGTTGAATTCCAGCGCAATTTCCTCTGCTGTGGCAAACTCGATTTCACTGTTCACCGTTACGATATTGCCCTGCAAAAACAGCTTTTTGATAATGGCGGAGGGCTGGACCTTCATGCGGTCTGCCAGCTCCCGGATGGTAAGTTTCTCCGGGATGGTAATGGTCTTGATGGTTTCCTCTTCCTTCTTCTGGGGCTGCTGCTGGGGCTGCTGGTTCTTTTTGCCCCTGCCCTTCTTTTCAAGGTTGTCGAAGCGTTCCTTCTTCTTGCCCATCAGTTCCTTCTCATGCCGCTGGTTGCCGCCTTTGCGGTTGTCCCGCTCCCGGCTTTCCTTCCCCCTTGCTTCGTCCATGGACCCTGCCGGGGAATTCTGGTTCATTTTATGGATTTCCTGTTCAAAACGGTTCTTCTGGCCGGGACGCCCATTCTGGTAAGGACGGTTATTCCGATCCCCCTGCGGACGCCCGCCACGGTCGCCCTGCGGCCTGCCGCCGCGTTCCCCTTGGGGACGCCCGCCACGGTCGCCTTGGGGACGGTTCCCGCTGCGTTCCCCCTGCGGGCGGTTATTCCGGTCCCCCTGCGGACGCCCGCTGCGTTCCCCTTGGGGACGGCTGCCGCCACGTTCCCCCTGCGGCCTGCTGCTGCGTTCCCCTTGGGTATGGCCGCTACGTTCCCCTTGGGTATGGCCGCCGCGTTCCCCACGGTCATTCTGCGGCCTTGCGGGGCGTTCTTCCTGCGCACGGATGGGCTTTTCCCCCGTCTGCAGCCGCTGCTGCCTGTCGCCTTGGGGCCGTTGCGGCCTGTCGCCCTGCGGCCTTGCGGGGCGTTCCCCCTGCGGGCGGTTATTCCGTTCGCCCTGCGGGCGGTTCCCGCCGCGCTCCCCTTGGAGCCTGCCGCTGCGGTCGCCTTGGGAACGGTTATTCCGGTCCCCTTGCGGCTTAGCCGGCCGCCTTGGGGCTGTTTTACTGTTCTGTGGGTTGAACACGGCTGTAATGCTGGCTTTTTTCTTCGGGCGTTCAGTTTCTTCCCTGCCTTCCCCTTGTTTTGCAGTTTCTTCTTTTCCTTTCATTAACTCAGTTCTCCCTCCTTCTGACGGTCCCTTCTCTCCTTTTCCAGCCTTGTGCGCATCCCCCTTGGCGGGTTGTGCAGCATCCTCTTTGGCTGGCTGTGCTTGGGCTGTTCCGTCTTTCTCCTTTGCTGGCTTTACGGCTGTCCCTGCCTTGGCCGTTTCCTCTTTTTCCTTCCCCTGCCCTTGGGGTTCCCCCTTGGCAGGCTCTGTTTTTTCCTTAAGCAGCTTGGGCTGTTCTTCCTTTCCCTGCCCTTCTCTGGGCTGTTCAGCCTTGGCTTGCCTAACTGCCCCTTCTTTGGAAGGTTCTGCCTTGGCCTGCCTAACTGCCCCTTCTTTCCGTTCAGCCTTGGCTTCTTTTGCTACACCTTCTTTGGGATGCCCTTCCTTGGCTTCTTTTGCTGGCCCTTCTTTGGGATGCCCTTCCTTAGCTTCCTTAGCTGCACCTTCTTTGGGATGCCCTTCCTTGGCCTCTTTTCCTTCTGGATGTTCTGCCTTGGCCTCTTTTGCCGCACCTTCTTTGGGATGCCCTTCCTTGGCCTCTTTTGCTGGCCCTTCTTTGGCTTCTTTTGCTGCACCTGCCGCAGCTGCCCCGTCTTTTGCTCTTGGCTGCTTGGACGGCCCTTCCTTGCCATGGCTGGCTGGCTCAGGGTTCCCATCTGAAAAATTGCCTTTTACCATGTCAATGACGTCGCCCTCGATGGCGCTGCTGGCTGTCTTTTTGAAAATATTTTTTTCTTTCAAAAATTCTATCACATCCTTGGACTGTATTTTTAATTCGTTTGCAATTTCATATATCCTGACTTTTGCCATATATTGCTACCTCCGTTATTCCGTTTTGTCTGCTACATTCAGTTTATCTATTAGGCTTGCGGCAAATCCTTCATCCACCACTGCAAGGCTGGCACGGAACCCCTTCCCAATGGCGCGGCCCAAAGTTTCCTTCGGCCCATACAGGTACATTGGGACATGGTAAAATTCGCACATATTCCGGAACATCTTCTGGGTATTGCCTGATGCCTCAGTAGAAACAATCACAAGGAAGGCTTTTCCTGATTTCACGGCACGCTCCGTGGAAAATTCCCCGCTTGCAATTTTCCCTGCCTTTGCCGCCAAGCCCAGCATGGATAAAATTCTATCTTGCTGCAATATTTTCCATCTCCTTTTCCAGATTTTCGGTTACTTCTTTTGGTATGGCTGTTTTCAGGGAACGTTCCAAGCCCCTTGTTTTTAAGGCTTTCTGGAAACATTCCATATCACGGCACAAGTACGCGCCCCGCCCGTTCTTCTTCCCGGTGGCGTCTAGGAGGATTTCGCCCTCCCCGGTGCGGATGATGCGGAGCAGCTCTTTTTTACTTTTCATTTCGCCGCAGCCGACGCATTGGCGCATGGGGATTTTTTTATTCATTCGTTTTCCCTCTTCTCTGGATCTGGCTCTTCTTCATATTCCGGCCCTTCTTCCCCGGCGCCGCTGCCAGATTCTGGTTCCCCGGAATCTGGTCCGTCAGAATATTCCGTTTCTTCAAAATTGCCATCTTCGGTATATTCCGCTTCTTCGGAATCTGGCCCGTTGGCATATTCCGGCTCTTCGGAATTAGCTCCGTCAGAGTATCCAGCTTCTTCAAAATCGCCTTCTTCGGCATATTCCGGCTCTTCGGAATTAGCTCCGTCAGGATATCCACCTTCTTCAAAATCGCCTTCTTCGGCATATCCCACTTCCTCGGGACCGAACCCGTCATCATATCCAGTTTCTTCGGCATATTCCGTCCCTTCAAAACCGGCTCCGCCTTCATATCCCGGCCCGTCACTGTACAGCCCTTCTCCGTCTATCTCGTCAAATTCCCCTGCAAAGCTGTCCTCTTCCTCATACTCCTCATAGTCATTCTCATAATCCATAAAGTCCCCGGATTCCCTTGCCTGCGTTTCGCTCTTAATGTCAATCTTAAAACCGGTAAGCCTTGCGGCAAGCCTTGCGTTCTGCCCTTCCTTGCCGATGGCTAGGGATAGCTGGTAATCCGGCACGACTACCTTGGCGGTCTTTTCCTCTGCGTCTGCGATAACGGAAATGACTTTGGCCGGGCTTAAGGCATTTTCAATCAGCATGGCCGCATTGTCGCTCCAGTTGATAATGTCGATTTTCTCACCCCGCAGCTCGTTGACAATGGCGTTGACCCTCGCGCCGTTCAGGCCTACGCAGGCGCCTACCGGGTCTACGTCCGGGTCGTTGCTCCATACGGCAATCTTCGTCCTGCTGCCGGCCTCCCGGGAAATGCTTTTGATTTCCACAATCCCTTCCTTGACCTCTGTCACCTCGGACTCAAACAGCCGCTTCACCAGCTCTGGGTGGGTCCTGGAAACAAGGATTTTGGGGCCTTTGGAGGTAGATTTCACTTCTAGGATATATAATTTAATCCGTTCCGTAGGCTTGAACACCTCGCTTTTTACCTGTTCGTTTTCGCTTAAAATGGCGTCCACCTTCCCAAGGTTGATGCTGATGTTTTTCCCTACGTACCGCTGCACGATGCCAGTCACCACGTCTTTTTCTTTCCCGTAATACTGGTCGAAAAGCACCTTGCGCTCTTCCTCCCGGATTTTCTGCAGGATTACGTTCTTGGCGTTCTGGGTAGCGATGCGCCCAAACTCCTTAGATTTCACTTCGATGTTTACAATGTCCCCCACTTCGTATTTGGAGTTCATCATCTTGGCATTGGCTAAGCTGATTTCCAGTACGCTGTCCTCCACTTCCTCCACCACGGTTTTCTCCGCATATACATGGAATTCACAGGTTTCCGGGTTGATATTGACCTTGATATTGTCCGACTTGCCAAAATGGTTCTTGCACGCGGTAATCAGCGAATTTTCAATTGCCTCCAATAAGGTGTCTTTGCTGATGTCCTTTTCTTTTTCCAATATCGTCAGCGCTTCTAATAGTTCATTGTTCATTTCTTTTACCCTCCTGAATGTTCTTGCCCATCCGAAAACTAAAAATCAAAGGCAAGGCGGATCAATGCAATATCTGCTTTTGCAAATGCCAGCTCTTCCTGATTGCCTAATTCGATTGTCACCGTAGTCCCATCATATGATTTTAAAATGCCATAAAATTCTTTTTCTTTCCCTATGGCGCGGTAAGTCCTGATTTCCACTTCTTTCCCAAGGCTCCTTGCAAAATCCTTTTCCTTCTTCAAGGGCCTGCCCAGCCCCGGGGAGCTTACCTCAAAAATATAGGATTCCTCGATAAAGTCCTGCTCATCCAGCAAATCGCTCATCCTCCTGCTGACAAGCTCGCAGTCGTCCACCGTAATCCCGCCTTCTTTATCAATATAAGCCCGCAGGTACCAGTTCCCGCCTTCCTTCACATACTCCACGTCCACCAGCTCAAACTGATGCTCTTCTAGGATGGGGAGCAGCAGCTCTTCGGTACGCTGCTCATACATCTCTTTCCTTGACATCCTTGCACCTTCTTTCCGCCAAATCTATTTGCCATGGGACGCCGCCCATTTACACAAAATTGAGAGTGGACAGAAGCCCACTCTCATCCTTAAGATTATCATGTTATCGTGTTCTATGATAGCACTTTACTACCGTAAATGCAAGGGGAAATGGAAATATTTTTCTTATAAAAAAATTTTCATTTCCAAATCCCGGCATCTTATGGTACAATGGCAGGGAAAATTTAATTTACGGAAGGAGATGGCTGTGCGGGCGCACGCTTGCTGCAGCCAGAACAGAAACATGGAAAGAGAAAAATTAGGGTCGCGCCTAGGGTTTATCTTACTGTCCGCAGGCTGCGCAATCGGGATTGGGAATGTCTGGCGGTTCCCCTATATCGCCGGGCTCTACGGCGGCGGGGTCTTTGTGCTCTTCTACCTGTTTTTCCTGATTGCCATGGGGGTGCCCGTGATGACAATGGAATTTGCCGTGGGCAGGGCCAGCAGGAAAAGCATCGTGAAAAGTTTCCAAGAGCTGGAACGCCTGGGCCAGAAATGGCACTTAAACGGCTACCTTGGGATGGCCGGGAACTACCTTTTGATGATGTTCTACACGACGGTGACTGGGTGGATGCTGTACTATTTCTACCAGATGCTCACAGGGAAATTTACAGGGAAGGACGCCGGGCAGGTAGCCGGGATGTTCCAAGAAATGCTTGCAAGCCCCAAAATCCTTGGCGCCGCCATGGTAATTGTAGTGGCTGCCGGAATCTTCGTCTGTTCCATGGGCCTACAGAAAGGCGTGGAAAAAATCACAAAAACCATGATGATGCTTCTGCTTGCCATTATCATCGTCCTCGCCGTCCACAGCTGCACCTTAGAAAACAGCTTGGAAGGGCTGAAATTCTACCTGCTGCCTGACTTTGGGCGGATGCAGGAGGTGGGGATCTGGGAAACCATTACGGCTGCCATGAACCAAGCCTTTTTCACCTTAAGCCTCGGCATCGGCGCCATGGGGATTTTCGGCAGCTACATCGGCAAGGACCACAGCCTGCTTGGGGAATCCGTCAACATTGCCATTCTGGATACCTTTGTGGCGTTTGTTTCCGGGCTGATTATTTTCCCCGCGTGCTTTGCCTTCGGCATCAGCCCCGACAATGGGCCAAAGCTGATTTTCATTACCCTGCCCAACGTATTTAACGGGATGGCTGGGGGACGGGTTTGGGGGACGCTGTTTTTCGTCTTTATGACCTTCGCGGCATTTTCCACCATAATTGCAGTATTTGAAAACATCATTTCCTGCGGCATGGACCTTTTTGGCTGGAGCAGGAAAAAATCCTGCCTTGTGAACCTCGTGCTGATTACCGCGCTGTCCCTGCCCTGCGTCTTTGGGTATAACCTGTGGTCTGGGTTCCAGCCCTTGGGGGATGGCAGCACGGTGCTGGATTTGGAGGATTTTCTGGTAAGCAACCTGATTTTGCCCATTGGTTCCTTCTGCTACCTGATTTTCTGCGTCACGCGGTTTGGATGGGGGTTTGGGAATTACTTGGAAGAAGCCAATACCGGGAACGGGATGAAGCTGCCCCGGTGGCTTAGGCCTTATGTGACCTTTGTGCTGCCGGCGCTGCTACTGTTTTTGATTGTGAAAGGGCTGATAGGGAATTAATACTACAGCGGGCTATGCAGCTGGGGGATTCTTTTTGGAGGAGGGGCAGGCTCTGTGCCTTCCAGCCATACCAGACGGCTTGCAGCCGGGAGATTCTTTTTTTGGGGCGGGAAGGGCAGCAATCCAAGCAGCCCTTCCCTATGCCAAGGGAGCCTGGCCTTATTTGCCTGCCAACTCCCTATACCCTTCCCCATACATAGGCTTATTCCGGCTTCAGGCCAAAAAGCTTCGCGCCAATCCCATTGCCAACCAGCATGACAGCAAGGTAGCCAAAGGCTTTGAAGCTATATGCCCCGGCAAAATGGAAATAGAACATATTTGCAATGGAATGTTCAAACCCAGACAAGATAAATATCATGACGGGCGCAATGATAAATACAATATTTTTCGATTTGTTATAATTGTCTATTGCTAAATACATCATGACGCCGCAAAAGATTGATAAAATAAAAACATGCAGGATATTGTTATCCAACTTTTTATGGGCTAATTCCAAGCTGCTAATGTTAGGATGTGCAGCCTTCATGAGGAATGATACAAGGAAAGTCCCGATAAAATTCCCGGCTATGATAACCGCCATGTCCAGCAGTTCTTTTAGCTCTTCCACAAACCCTATTTTTCCAGTATATAAACAAAATCCCTGCGTTACGATTGTCAGCAGGCCAAAAGAAAATAAGAGGGATCCGACCAGCTTATTTTCCACCGACAGGTACACAATGCCGCCGAACCCAATCATTACGCCGGCATAAATTGATTTTAGGAACATCTTCTTATCCATAAATTTATAGCACCATCCTTCCCGGAAACAAAACTGCTACAAGCCCTGATAAAAAAGTGCGCTCCGCACACGCTCACGTCCAATCTCCTTGGCAGCGCAGCTTTTATTCCGCGTGCGAAGCTGTACAGGGTCTGCCCCAGCGAAGCGAGGGTATCATTGCCCGAAGAGCTTTATCCTATAGGACGAAAAGAGAGCGTCAGGTCCCTTGACACTCCCTAAAATTAGAATTTATTATATTACTCGTTCCTAATAGGTGGTTTTTGATACAATTTACGCTCTACAAACTTCTTTTCAAGCGCAAGTTGTTTTTTTACCGCCTCAATGTTATTGTCTTCTATTACCATCTCAAGCCTTTCAATTAATTCAAGCTGATCCAGAAGATAGCCATTGTATTCCTTCTCATTATTTGGCATACGTTCCACCTCCTCATTGCGGAAAAGTTTTAAAGTTATGTTTTTATTGTAACACGTTTTTGTTTTCATTGCCATATGTATTTCGTATGTATTTATTACACCGCTTTTGCCGTACTCCTGCCCGTTTGGGTTCCTGCAAACCAGAACCCACCATCAGCCCGCAGCTTGTGCAAGTGCCTGATCCGTTTTCATTGCCATATGCCTAACCCTCATTTCCCGTTTCATAATCTATACCGCTAAACAATTCGTCAAATGCAATTTTTATGTTTGGAAAATGCACTATCCTTAAATCATTTTTATTACTTTCAGTAACCGTGCAAAACAGATAATATTTTGGCACATCCTTTTCATAATCAAGAACATATATTTCAATCTGTTTTTTTCTCCAGTCAGCAATCCAGTATTCGTCAATTTCCTGTTGCCTGTACAGTTCCATCTTTTCGCCACGGTCATATTTTTCAGTTGAAGGGCTTAAAATTTCCATTACAAAACGTGGGTTATTGAAAAATGAGTTCCCACGTCTGTTACGGAAACGGCAATTTATTGAAACGTCTGGAATGACTGTTTTCTCTTCATCGTCCATAATCCATTTATATTGTACGTTATCCCCAAATATACGGCACATGCTATCTTGCATTTGGCTTCCTACTTTAATTAAAAAATTGGAAATTACCATAGAATGTTCAATATATGCGCCTGCCATACCGGTTATCTGCAAATTCAAATCCATACGTCTACCTGCCTTTCACTTCGCTACACACAGTATACCAGAATCTTACCAGAATTGCTACACGCTATTATTTTGAGTTTTCCCTTTTTTAGCCCTCATGCCGCGCAATCAGCTACTCTTCCAAATTGCAAGAATAAAACGCTGGAACAGCCAATGTTCAGGCCTTCCAGCG
>CAJTWA010000058.1 GCA_910580195.1 uncultured Lachnospiraceae bacterium | reverse complement strand
ATATTATTCTCCTTTTCTGGTTTATTTTTTAGTGCCTTACTGGTATCCCATGGCTTTTTAAATATTCTGCTGCAAGTACCAAGAGTTCCCCACTGTTTACCGTGCTGTTTATGGTGTCATCCCATACACGCGGGGTACTGCCCCCTGTATTTAACCCACCATGCAGCCCTTGGTTTGCCCATTGTGCCACTTGTGCGCCAGTTGCGTTATAATAGTTATCCATAAATTCCGTATCAATAAATACTGATGCTGTAACCTTATTCCCTTTTATTTTAGGCTCAACTTTCACTGCCGAACGCAGGAAATCATATTGCCGCCTATAGGATTTTGGGTCATAGCTGTTATAGTACTCTTGCAGGAAGTAATTCAATGTTTCATATACCCTTTCTGCCAACTCATCTACCATTTTTGCCATAGTTGGCATAAGTGCCGCCTGTAGCTGGTTCATGCTGCTGATATGCTTTGCCATTGCGGTTTCCCTCCCCTTGTATTTTCTGTTTTAATTTTTGTTTGGTTATTGTGGTAAGAAATTTTTTTATGCGCGTGTTTAATGGAAATGTCAATTGGTATCGGATGGATAATGGTATGGGTAGTGGTTTTGGTAGTTGTTAGGATAATGGCATGGATTATGGTTTTGGTGATGGTTGGTATAATAATTTTGGTAACTATTGGATGATGGTTGGATAACTGTTAGATGGTAGGTTTAACAATAGTTGGATGGAAGCATTGCCCCTGATTATTGCCAATAAAATTGTAGTTTCAAGCCCGGGGGTGTTCTATGTGTTAGGTTTATTTTACATTTTGGGGAGGATAGTGGCGTTTTTTGTCTGGGGTGGGGGAAGGTTACTGGTGCGGGATTGGGACTGCTTATAAAACCTGCATGGGCATATTCAGGCACTAAAATAAGCCCACTACCAATCTGCTACTAAACTGGTAATGGACTTATTTAGATGTCCAAATGTTTAAATTATTCAATTCCACGATGTACAGGATTATCCCTTTCTTAGATGGTTGTTTTTCGTACAGCTGTTCTGATTACTTTTTTGATTACCTTTTGGTTACTCATGCTCTGAAACGCCCTATTTTCAAGGGTTTCTGAACAGGGGAAGAGGGATTCGAACCCTTGACAGCACAATTTATACTTAACCCCATGTTAAGCTTGTGAAATATTTATGGTATACCTAACAGCACGCTGCAGGCACCGCTGGGCAGGGACTATATCCCAATACCCGAGCATAAATAAATTATTTCCGTTAAAATTACCCTTTTACTACTCCCACTGTTTTTAATTTCCGGATTGGCGTTACAAGGTCCATCTGCTGGGACATGACCTCGCCGATATCTTTATATGCAAACCGACATTCCTCTGCCACGTCATTTTTTTTGCGTTTTCCAAGGATAATCCCCTGCTCCTTTAAATCTACCATCACCTGCTCCACGGAAAATGCCTGCATGGCCCCTGTACGGGAATAATTCCGGCCAGCCCCATGGGAGGAAGAACAGAAGGATTCCTGATTCCCTTTCCCTTCCACCACATAGCTGTAAGAGCCCATTGCCCCCGGGATTACCGCCAGCTCCCCTTCCCGTACCCGTGTCGCGCCTTTCCGGTGCACCCAGACGTTTGCGCCATAATGGTTTTCCAGCGCGGCATAATTGTGGTGGCAGTTGATTTCTTGCCCAAATTCTACGGTTTGGCCTGTGTGCCTTTCCACGGCCTCTTTTACAATGGCGCAGGTTTTATCCAGCATACGCGCGCGGTTTTCAAATGCATACTCCATCGCCAGGTTCATCCAGCGGATATACTGCTGCCCCTCTTTGGCATGGACTGGCAAGAAGGACAAATGGGATTCTTCCTTCACTTCGCTGTACCAAAGCTGGTTCAGTTCCTTTGCTTTTTTATGGAAATAATCACAGATTTCCTTTCCCATATGGCGGCTCCCGGAGTGGATCATAATGCAGAGGTACCCGTCCTCATCTTCCTGAAGCTCTATAAAATGGTTTCCGCCCCCTAGGCTTCCTACCTGAAAATACCCATCTTCGATCAAAGGGAGCAGTTCTGGGTTTTCTGCGTATTTTTCTATTTCCTCTTTTGCCTTGTCAAGCACGGCTGATTCCTGCGGGGTTTTGTACCTCTCTGTATTCAGGGGGATGGCACGCATAATATTGCCTATCACTGCCTGCACGATTGTGCCGTTCCCTGTCTGGATGCCCCGCAGTTCCTCCATGCGGATATTTGTCGGGATAAAATCCATGCCGCACCCAATGTCTACGCCTACTGCGTTTGGGATTACTGCATCTTTGGCGGCAATCACTCCGCCAATGGGCATCCCTTTCCCTGCATGGGTGTCTGGCATCAGGCAGGCCCATTTGTGGATAAAGGGGAGCTGTGACAGGCGGTATGCTTGTTCTAGGCAATTTTCTTCCAACTGTTCTTTCTGTGCTAACCATACTTTTACTGGGAATCTTGTGTTTTCATTATAAAGTACAAACATGCCGCTGCCGTCCTTTCTGTTATGGATTTTTGGTTTTGTTTGGTGCTGATGGGGTTATTATATACAGGATTTGGTAATTTATCATTTTAAAAAAGTTGCGAGGTTAAATGATTTAGCAATTTTTTGGGGGATTGTGGTATAATTTTTTGTGGGAGGCTATGTGGGGCTCTTTGGGGGCGGACGGCCATTCCAGCATGGGGGGTTTTTCATTGAGAATAAATGCATGATAACCGTATATAAAAGTTTTTAAATTTCTTAGAGTTTATAGTAACCTACTGTAAATTTATGGAGGGAAGGAAATATGAATACACCTGCGTTAGAAACAGGACGATTGATGTTAAGAAAATTTATGGAAAGGGATATGGAAGCTCTTTTCCTTATTCTGAAGGATGAGGAAGTGAATCAGTTCCTGCCTTGGTATCCTGTAAAAAGCATGGAGGAAACAGAGATATTCTTTGATAAAAGATATGCTTCGAAATATGCGCAGCCGCAGGGGTATGCATATGCTATCTGCTTGAAAGAAAATAATTTTCCTATAGGCTATATCAACGTTGATATGGAAGAACACCATGATTTTGGTTATGGGCTCCGTAAGGAGTTTTGGCATAAGGGGATTGCCACTGAAGCAGGAAAGGCTGTTGTGGGGCAAGTAAAAAAAGACGGATTGCCATATATTACGGCGACACATGACAGAAATAATCCGAGAAGCGGCAACGTTATGCAAAAATTAGGCTTGACGTACCGATATTCCTATGAAGAACAATGGCAGCCGAAAAATTTTCCTGTCATATTCAGGATGTACCAGTTAAATTTTGATGGCAATGATGATTTTGTATATCAAAAATATTGGGACGAATCTGGGAACCATTTTGTGGAGCAATTGTAATCTGGTTTCGGGGAAATAAAAACAGATTCTTTTTTCTATGGGTATTGCCATAATGTTTACCTGTCCAGACCATATGGCGGGCGAGCGCATCGGCCTGCCATATCTAAAGAAATCTTTATAATTCTTACGGTTTTCTCTTTATACTTCCTCTTTATATTGAAATCATCAAATGACAGTATCACACACTGAATCTATTCTATGAGGAGGGACATCCTATGTGGCAGTTTTTAAGAGAATACCTCAGCGCTCCGGGCACAATCGGGGCTATTGCTCCCAGCAGCAAACATCTGGCGGCGTCCATGGCGGCTTCTATTGATTTCAATAAAGCGCACTGCATTGTAGAATACGGGGCAGGGACGGGCGTATTTACCCAAGCTGTGGCAGCAAGGAAAAGGCGGGACACGACGTATATCGTGATTGAACAGAATGAACGTTTTTACGAAATACTGCAAAAACAGTTCCATGGAATACCGGGGGTGGCGCTAATCCATGGGGATGCCGGAAATGTATGCGGCTTCTTAAGAGAACAGGGGTTTGGACATGCGGATTATATCATTTCCGGCCTGCCATTTACATCTCTTCCCCGGCAGGTGTCCCACAGAATACTGTCGCAAACCCAAAAGGCTATCGGAACCGAAGGCGTATTTACTACATTTCAGTATACGCTGCTAAGGAAAGCCTTTCTGGAAAATTATTTCAATATCCAGAGGATTGTACGGGTCTGGCAAAACCTGCCCCCGGCATATGTGCTGGACATGAAATTGGAATTCTGCCATGGGAAGCAGAATTCTGCGGACGGTGCAGTATAAACCCATATCAGGAGGTGTTGTTATGTGGTGTGTCTATTTTCTTACCTGCATACTGCTCCCCATATGTGTTCCGGTGCCGGAAACGGCAGTGATACTGTGGGGAACCAGACAAATCGGCAGCTTGGGAGCCTTTTTCTTTGGGGTCACAGGCTCCGTAGTGGGATTGATGGTTATGTATTCCTTATCTTCACTGATTATACATCGTATTTCAAAAGGGAAAAAGGAGAGGAGGCAGCTTGTGTGGCTGCAGCAGCTGACGGGGCGGTACCGCCTTTGGATTCTTGGCGTACTGCTGATTGTTCCGCTTGTGTCAGATGAAGTGCTCTGTGCAGGCTCTGCTTTTTTGAAAATACCATTGCCTCAATTTCTGAAAATTGGTATAATTTCTAAGATTATATCCATTGGTATGGTTGCCTTTTCGGGTTTTATTGGCAACTTGTGCGGCCTGAGGCGATGGCAGATGATTGCTGTGGAGCTTCTGTTTATGTTCCTTGCCTCGGCGGTCCTGCAGCATTTCTACAAAAAGGGAGAAGCAAAGCTATCATGAAAGAATTCATATTGGTTGTTGACGATGATAAAGACATCTGCAGGCTTCTGGGCATCTATCTGGGCAATGAGGGCTACCGTTACCTCGCCTGTGAAAATGCGGCGCAGGCGTTGGATATCTTAGAACGCTATCAGGTGGATCTAATCCTGATGAATGTGATGATGCCGGAAATTGACGGTATCAGCGCCTGCCTGCAAATAAGGGAAAGAAGCAAAATTCCGGTTATATTTATGTCGGCGAAAACGGAAGATATAGACATCATACAAGGCCTTGCGGTGGGAGGGGACGATTACGTGACGAAGCCTTTTAAGCCTATTGAGCTTCTCGCCCGCGTCAAAGCCCAGCTCCGCCGCTATAAACAGTACAATGAAACGGAAAAGCCGGCGCACACGCTCCAGACGGAGGATCTGACGGTAGACATGGAAAGCCGTCAGGTATGGGTAAGCGGACGGGAAGTGAAGCTGACGCGCAAGGAGTATGACATTCTGGAATATATGCTGCGAAACAAGGGGCAGGTGCTGACCATGGCGCAGATTTATGAAGCGGTATGGCATGAAGAATTTTTCTGTTCGGAAAATGCGGTGATGATGCATATTGCCAATCTCCGCAATAAACTGAACTGGGATCATGTACATTCGGATTTTATCAAAACCTGTTGGGGAAGAGGGTACCAAATATGACGCTGCCAAAGATACTTCCAAATTATATTTTATTCAACGGCATTGCCATCGGAGGAACGGTTCTCGTGATTTTTCTGGTTTACAGGAAACTGTCCTCCACATTCCAAAAACGCCTCACGGCATATTTCCTGAAAGCGGCCTGCGTTTCCCTTATCATCAGCTTAGTGGCGCTGGCGGTGGTACTGACTATGATGCAGCTTCTGATCTATTCCGGGATATGGAATTTTTTTTATGGGCTGGGCTATGGATACCTCATTGCCGCCGAATATCTTCCGTCGGTGCTGGCAGTGGCGTTTCCCGTGATATGCTTTGTCGTTTCCTTTTCCATCCGGATCAACCGCAGGGTTAAGTACGTGGAGTATCTGTCCCAGGAAATCCAGAAAATCCGGGAGGAGGGATTTGGAAGGAGCATGGAACTGCAGGGGGACGATGAAATCACCCAGCTATGCGCCGTCATCAACGAGATGTCCGTCCAGCTCAGGGAAAAGGAGGAAAGGGAAAGGAGGCAGCAGCAGAGCAAAAATGAGCTAATCACCAATGTTTCCCATGATTTGCGCAGTCCTCTTACCTCAATTATCGGTTATGTGGAGCTGCTGAAGGAAACGGGGCCGGAAGACAGGCAGCGCTTTGAGGAATACATTGAAGTGGTAGAGCGGCGGCTGACAGGGCTTAACGGGCTAATCAACGAACTGTTTGAATATACAAAGCTGAACTCCGCCGACCGGTTTCCTGACATGGAAAAAAGGGATGTGCTGGAACTGCTGCGGCATATCCTTTATGAATATAAAATTCTTATGGAGGCAGAGGGCCTGGCGCTTTCATGGAAGCTGGAGCCGAAAAACCATGCTGCATATATCAATACGCAGCAGATGGTACGGGTGTTTCAGAATCTGCTGGACAACGCCCGCAGATATGCTGATCGTTCCGCTCCGGTAACCGTGGCGGCACAGGATGCGGGCCGGCTCCATATCTGTATCACAAACCGATTGACAGATGCCCACGGCATTGAGCCTGACCGGATTTTTGAGCGTTTCTACTCCGGAAACCGGGCCAGAAGCGCCCCCCAAAGCTCCGGGCTGGGGCTTGCCATTGTAAAACGCATCGTGGAACTCCACGGGGGCGAGGTCGGTGCATCGTTGCAGGGACAGGACCTTTCCGTCCATCTGTTTCTCAAATAAAGCGAAGCAGAATACTGCTGGCTGTCCTATGAACCTGAAAATAAAACGGCCAGCCACTTATACCACTCATTTGGCTTTACCGAAACCGGGGAAATGGACGGAGAAGAATTAATTGCCATCCTGAAACTGTAAAAGCAATCCCAATCCATGGCGCTATAAAGCAGAGCCACCAGTTTTGAAATTTCAACCTTTCGGGTTGCCTATAACCAGCAGTTCTGTGCAGGGACCTGTCCCCTGCACAGAACTGCGTCCCCCACCCTCAACCTAACCAGAACCCCAAACCCTCAACCTAACCAGAACCCCAAACCCTCAACCTACCAGAACCCCCAAAACCCTCATCCAAAAGGAGCACCCAACACTATGTCAGACTTCCAAGAACTCATCAAATCCTTCCCCAAAACAAGGGAATACATCCGCGATTTCTTCGTCTACGGCTTCAAAACCCGCCAAGAATTCACCGAAAAAAGCCCCCGCACCTACGACAATGAACGCCGCCGCCTAGAAAGCTGGCTCGCCCCCTACATACAAAAAGACCACGTCCCAAACGGCACAAATATCTCCCTCGCCATCGACAGCAGCCTCCTTGACACCAACCCCCTGTTCCGGGTGTGGAAAACAAAAAGCTTCACCGACAACGACATCATGCTCCATTTCCTAATCCTAGGCTTACTGCAGGACGGGCAGCCACGGACAGCAGAAGAAATCACAGACAGCCTCCTGTCCGGATACGAAGCCCTCTTCGACATCCAAACCGTCCGCCGCAAATGCAACGCTTACAGCAAGGAAGGGCTCCTCACCAAGCAAAAATCTGGAAAAACCGTAGTATTTTCCCTTGACAGCACCCTTGCCCTTTGGTTAAGCGACAATGAAAATGCCATGGACGCCTTGGCATTTTACCAGATGGCCGGAAATTTCGGCATTATTGGCAATGAAATTTTAGAACTGCTCGGCGGCTCCAACCAATCTTTCCGGGTAAAGCACAGTTTTTTCGTACACACCCTAGAAGATGAAATCCTCCTCCCCCTGTTAGAAGCCATGAACCAAAAGCAGCAGGTACAGCTTGCCATCAAAAGCTCCAAGCGGCACATGGAAAATACCGCCTGCTGCATCCCCCTGCAGATTTTCGTCAGCTCCAGAAGCGGGCGGCGGTTCCTCTGCGGGTATGTAGAAAGAAGCAAGCGGTTCACCTGTTTCCGCCTAGACACCATCAAACGCGTTGCACTTACCGGGCCATACGAAAGATATGAAGAACTGCAGGCCAAGCTGGAAAAAAACCGGAGCCGCCTCTGGGGCGTGTCTTTCCAAGGGCCAGAACGCCGCCATCTGGACACGTTAACCATGACATTGCAGGTACACGAGCCCAGCGAAACTTATATTGTGGAACGCCTGAAGCGGGAAGGCAGGGGAGGGACAGTCACGCGGATTGCCGAAAACACTTACCAATACCAGCGGGAATCCTTTGACTGCAATGAAATGCTGCCTTGGGTTCGCACCTTTACCGGAAGGATCCTGTCGCTGGAATGTACCTCCAAACTTGTAGAGCAGCGGTTTTATCAAGATTTGCAGGCCATGTACCGCATTTACCAATTAGAAGGGAATGAAACAGATGGAACTTTTTTCTGAAATTTATAGCTGTTACTACCAAGTCCTGCGCCATCTCCTGTGCAGCCAAACTGCCTTAACCATAGAAGAAATCCGCAAAGAAGTCTGTCGGGACGGCTTTGGGGAAAGCCTCCTGTCCATCATCCCAAAACTGGAAAGCGGGGCTTGGGATTTATTTGAACGGGAAGGGGAATTATACGTTTCAAAAATAAAGCAAGATTTCCTTACGCCCCTTTCCTCCCTTGAAAAATCCTACTTGAAAGCCCTGCTGTCCGACCCCCGGATTGGGCTGTTTCTCAATGAAGGGCAATTGAAAACCTTGGGGCAGATGCTGGGCTCCGTAACGCCCCTCTGGCAGCCGGGGCAATTTTACTACTACGACCAATTCACAGACGGCGACCCCTATACGGATGGAACCTACCGCCAGATTTTCCGCACTTTGCTGGCCGCACAAAAGCGCAGCCTCTATGTGGATATCGACTACAATTCCCCCGCCGGGAACCGGGTGCACCATTACTATGTCCCCGCCCGGCTGGAATATTCTGTGAAAAATGACAAATTCCGCCTCCTTGCCCTAAAGCACGCAAAAGACGGCCAAATGCGCCTTGAAATCCTGAACCTTGCCCGTATCCAAGACGCAAAGCTGACGGAACGGCCGCTGGAGGCCCAAGTTGGCTTAAATGCGCTGATAAAAAATTCCTATTACAAAGAACCCTTGACGCTTCGTATTGTAAACCGGCGCAACGCCCTTGAGCGCGCCATGCTGCATTTTGCCAATTATGAAAAAAATACGCGGAAAATAGATGAAAACACATACGAGTGCTTCATTTATTATAACCAAGCCATGGAAACGGAACTGCTCATTGAAGTCCTATCCTTCGGGCCTATGTTGACCGTCGTTGGAAATGAAAGGTTTCTCCGCAGCCTGAAAGCGCGGCTCCAAAAGCAAATGGGGCTGCTTTAAGCCCCATGCCCTTGAATACCCACATGCCCCCTGGATCCTGCAAAAAACCTTACCGTTTCATTCTGAAAAGCCTACAATTCCATTCTGGGAAGCCTTACAGACATATCCATGCACAGCGGCGTGGCAGATATCACATGATCCACATACACTGCGTAGATATCGCTGTCCTGCTCCAGCGAATCCAGCATTACATACTGCCCAGACTTCAGCTGGAAAGGCTGCGTAAAATCCCTTTTTGGCGGCTTGGTAAAATAAAAATAATTTTGCCTGCTCTGCACCGTGACCCGGCAAGGGCATGGATAGGCGGCTTTTGCCGGGACATTGATATTCCAGATATCCACCCCATCCGGCATCCCATGCTCCAGCGCCTGCTCCAGGAATTCCTGTAACACTGCTTGGGCAGGCGCCCAGTCCATGGCTTCAAACTCCGCCAGCCTTTGCTTCTCAAATTCTACGGCAACCGACACCGCAATGCCGGGAATCCCATAACTATTTGCCTCAAATAAAGCCCCTAACGTGCCGCTGCATGTAATGGTAGTCCCTAGGTTTTCCCCATAATTAATGCCGCTGATGCATAAATCCGGCTTCCTTCCTGCCAGTTCCATCACCCCATGGGCAACTGCAAGCGCGGGGGAACCATGGACTGCATATGCCTTTTCCTCAATGCTGCAGTTTTTTATTCTTTCCAAGGATACCGCCCTTTCCTCAATGCTGCAGTTTCTTTTACTTTCCAAGGATACCGCCTTTTCCTCAATAATCCCTGTATCCCCTCCCCTTGGGAATGCCCGGCCCATCCCGGTCTGCTGCATATGCGGCGCAACAACCAGCAAATCCCCATAAGGGGCTGCTGCCTCCGCTGCCGCCCACAGCCCCGGGCTATCTATCCCATCATCATTTGTTACCATTATTAAAGGTTTTCCCATTCCACCCGCCCCTTTCTACAACTCTTAATGCCAAAGCATCTGCCTTGTGCATTTTTTACTTGCCCTCTTTCTACTTTTTCTTCCTTTCATATGCAGTATTGGCAGGAAATCCCCGCAGAAAGCTTATTTTTCCAAGCTCTCCGCAGGGATTTCTATTTTTTACTTATTCGAAAATTTCATAAGTTTTCTTAAGCACCTCATCCGTATGCTCTGTAATCCCAAGATAAATAGGCAGCATCTTCTGGTACAGCCTTATGTTCTCTGGGTCCGGGGTAAAGGTATCTTTGATACGGACCATGCCTGCAACTGCCTCGTCAAAACCTGCATAAATCCCTGCCGCAACTGCTGCACAGATGGCTGATCCAAGGCCAGCCGCCCCGTTTACTTCATTCCGCACCGTGGGCATCTGGAACACATCCGCCAGTATCTGCATGAACAAATCACTGTTGGAACCGCCCCCAGTCACTATCATTTTTTCAAGGGTTACGCCAACTTCCTTTTGCATGTCGTCCACATGCTTTTTCATCGTCATGGCAACTGCTTCTAGCAGGGAACGGTAAATATGGCCTCTGGTATGCCTTCCGTCAAAACCAATCATGATGCCTTTCTTATACCGGGCATCCACCGGAGCCAGCCAGTCTAGGACTGTCATCAGCCCGTCGCTCCCCACCGGGACTTCTTCAGCTTCTTGGCTTAAGAGCTCCTCTGCAGACATGCCGCGTTCCTTTGCCATTTTCACATAGCTTTCCCCAAGGACTTCCCGGAACCAGCTAATGGTCCACATGCCCCGCCGGATGCCGTTGCTGTCATACAGGTATTTGTGGGACACGCAGGAGAATTTCGGCCATGCATACGAAGTCCCCTGCAGGTTTTCTTTCCCTTCCATCATGGCCGTGGTGTACGTCCCAAGGGAAAGGCATGCCGTGGTATCCCCCATGCAGCCTGTGCCAAGCCCCTCCACTGCCTTGTCATTGGAAGTCGCTACCACTGGGACGCCTTCTGGGAGGCCTGTGCGCAAAGCCGCCTCTTTTGTCACATGCCCAAGGATATCCCCCGGCATTACCAGTTCAAAGAGCATTTTCCGGGGCATCCCGGTAGCTTTGTAGCTTTCCGGGTCGTCTGACCACTTCCAGCTGTCCACATCCACCGGCCAGCCATATTCATAATTTGCAATGGTATCCTTGAATTCGCCTGTCAGCCGGTTGGTAATATACCCAGACGAAGCGCAAATCCACCGGACGTCCGGGTTTTCATGGACATAAGGCTGCGACACCCTAATATCCATCCAGCTTAAAGCAGGCTGTGCCAATGAGCCATCCTCCTTTAAGTAAGCCCGGCAGCAGCGGATGGTGCAAAGGCCAATCCCAACAATGTCCGCCGTATTTCCCTGAAATTTCCCCATACATTTCTTGCTTGCCGCGCAGATCGCGTCCCACCAGTCGTCTTCCGGATGCTCCACGTAGCCCGGCTTGGGCAGGCTGTAAGGCCGGAGGGGCTCTTTGTCCTCACAGACAATGTTCCCTTTTGTGTCAAAAATTGTAATTTTAGCGCTCTGTGAGCCTTCATCAATGCCAATAATATATTTTTCACCCATGCCTGTACCCTTCCTACCTTACCAGATATCCGCCGTCCACTACCAGCAGCGTGCCGTTTACATAGTCCGAAGCATGGCTTGCAAGGAACACCGTTGCCCCCATTAAGTCCTGCCTGTCGCCCCAGCGGTCTGCCGGGATATGGTTCTTGATGGCAATGTATTTGGGGTCTTCCTCATTTCCGCTGCCTGTCCCTGCTGTCATTGCAGTCTGGAAATAGCCCGGCGCAATGCCGTTGACGCAGATGCCATATTTCCCTAATTCGTCTGCATATGCTTTTGTCAGGCCCATAAGCCCTGCCTTCATGGCAGCGTACGCCGGGGAGCCAAGGCCGCCCAAGAAGGAAAACAGGGAACAGATGTTGATAATCTTGCCGCTTTTTTGCGGAATCATATATTTTGCAACTGCATGGCTTAAATCGAACGCCCCCGTCAGGTTAATGGCAATCATGGGATCCCACTGCTCCCTGCCGAAATCCAGCACGTCCGCAATATTGCAGATGCCGGCGCAGTTTACAAGGATGTCCACCTGCCCATAAGTTTCCACGCATTTTTCTGCAATCTTGCCGCACATCCCGTCTTCCGTCAAATCCCCCTGCATAAAAGTATACTGTACCCCGCAGCCCTCAATCAGCTTCTGGGTTGTCCCATCGTCATCCACATAAGCAAATGCAAAAATATCTGCCCCCGCCTTTGCCAAAGCCAGCGCAAATGCCTGCCCAAGGCCGCTGTTCCCTCCTGTAACAATTGCCTTCTTGCCCTTCAGTGAAAAGAAATCCATAGAAAAATCATTGATGCTTACCATTTTGTTTACCTCCATCCTTCAACTATAATATGTCCCGCTAGAAAAGAAGATAAAAAAAGAGCAACTTCTACCCACTCAAATAGGTAAAAGTTACTCTCTCTTCTGCTCTTTTAGTAACTACGCACATTATAAGCCTGTAAAATAGAATTGTCAATATCGTGAAAATTGCAAAAAAATCCAAAAATTTTTGTGTATATTGCACAATCATTCAGAAATACAATCTTTATTGGGCCATAATCAGAAAATATGGGCATCCCAATAAACTGCAATTCCCGCCAACAGAAATACCTGCCGCACACAGCCTTCCGTTGGCAGTAACTGCCGCAACTTCACTTTCAGCCTCCAGCAGCCCTACAGCCCTCCATTGGCAGCAACTACTGTAACACCCTCCTTAAGCGTTCAGCAGTCCCACAGCCCCCGGTTCGTAGTGGCAACCGCCACAGCCCCTGCCTTTAACGCCCCGATAATGTCCTCCTTATCCTGCGTCAGCCCGCTGGCAACAATCGGCTTTTCAATGGTAGCCGCAAGGTACTGCATCACCTTATACAGCCCCGCAGGCAAAAATTCCACCACATCCGGGTCGCAGTTCCTCACATGCTTCGCAATATTTGCATAGGTAAACCCGTCCATCATGTAAAACCGCTGGACCGTAAAAATGCCAAGCTCATTTGCCCGCTTAATCAAGGCAGGCTTCATGCTGATAATCCCCTCTGCTTTCGTATATTTCTGGATAAAATCCACGCTGATTTCCTTTGCGGAAAGGCCCACCACCAAATCAATGTGGACAATTGCCCGTTTCCCTGCCTCCCGGACCTTTTCCACAATGTCAGCAATCGTACAGATATCCCCATACAGCACATATGCAATGTCACTGTCGGACTCCCTTAAGGCGTCCAGCCATTCATCGTTTTTAATTTCCGGGATAACCGGGCAGTTTTCTGTGGATTCCAGAAAAAATTCTTTTGTCAAAGGTGCCATTCACTCCTCCTGTCCCACGGGCAGCCGCGGGCTTTCCACCGGCCTGCCTGCGCTGTCATAATCTTCCTTATGTATGTCATAGTCCTTGGGATGGAAACTGATTTTCAACAGCCCAACAATCATGGCAGCCATCAAAAACATATTCGGGAACCCGCCGAGGTTCGAAGCAGCCTTAATCCCGTCAATCCCGGCAAAACTAATCAATACCCAAGTAGCCAGCGCCAAAGTTATGCCCCAGACTGCCTTCAGCCATGCCGGGGATTCCTGGCTGTCCTGCGTTACCCCGCTGGTACATAGCCCAGCCATGGCATTTGTATTCGAATCTGTGGCCGTCACAAAGGAAATGAATACGATAAACAGGTAAAATGGGATGACAACCATGGAAAGGGGAAGCTGCTCAAACACCGAATATACGATAGCCTCCGCCCCGCTTTCTGCCATAATACCATAAAACCCTGCCCCTTGGAACTCATAATAAATGGTAGCCGTGGAAAACAGCCCCATCCAGACCGTGCTGAATACCGCAGGAATGACAAAATTGCATTTGATGGCATCCCGGATGGTATACCCTTTTAAGATTTTCCCAAGGAAAACGGCCGTAATCGGCGTCCACGCCAGCCAGTTGCACCAGTAGAAATTCGGCCAGCTTTTCGCCCAGCCATCTTGGAAAATATCCCCCGTCATCAGGCTCATACGGAAAAAATCCTGCAAATAAGCGCCCCAAGATTCCACCGTAACATTCAGCATAAATGACGTCGGCCCTAACAGGAACAAAAACCCCAGCAATACCATATACACCTTTGCATTGACCGAAGACAGGATGCGGATCCCATTCATCACGCCGGAAATGCTAGAAAGGATAAATGCCACCGCAATTACGGCAATAATCACGCCCCAAGAAACCGGCCCGCTCTTAATCCCAAATACCTTTTCCACGCCTCCTGCTATGTTCATGGCGCCCGTCCCAAGGGCGGCTGCCACCCCTGCCGACAGGGCAAATAAGCAGACCACATCCACCACGCCATTGTATTTCTTTACCTTCTCCCCAAATACCGGGACTAACGCCGACCCCATGGAGTAGGGCTGTCCCATGTTATAAAATACAAAGGCAAATATCAAGGTAGCCACGGTATAAATCGCATATGGCGACCAGGTCCATTCCAAAAACATGGTTTTCATGGCAAATACTGCTGCTTCGGCAGAACCAGCCTCCACGCCCTCCGCCGCCGCAGGGGCATAAAGATGGTACATGGGCTCCGCACAGGCCCAAAACAAAATCCCTGCCGCAATGGTAGTACAGAGGGTAATCCACACGAGGTTCAGGTATCCCATCATGGGCTTTGCCTTGCTCCCGCCAATCCTCACTTTCCCAAGGGGTGAAAAATAAATAAAAATTACCGTCCCAACACATGCCAGCGTAGTCAGGTTGAACGCCCATGCAAAATTATCTAAAATCCAGCCTGTCACAGCATTTAGCCCGCCCAAAAATGCATCGCCGTTTGTCAGGCTGACAATTACCATTGCCACCAGCAATAGCCATGGCGGAAAAAACACGCCCTTGCGCAATGTCAATTTTACTGTCTTTTCTTCCATAGTAAGCTCCATTCTGCCGCCCGTCCCGGCGGCTAACCATCTCGTTTCTGTGCTGCCCAAGTTTTTCCCATCCACTCCCTCCTTCCCGGCAAACTGCCTTGCCATAAGGCCTTACGCCATTCCCTTGTTCCATGCAACCCCCCGGCTGCTTCCCAGCCTGAAAGCCTCTTCCTTTTCCCCTCACCCATCCAGAACACATTCCCTAAAGGCTGGTGCTGTTACGTATTATGGCAAATTCTGATATTCACTACGTCTGCTTGGCAATTTTTTGCAAGCTCTGCCAATGTCCCTTTCTGCTCCCCGCTCAATATCCGCTTTGGTATGGCATAAATCTCCCTGCCTGCCTTGAATGTATACATATTTTCTGAAATATACAGCTTTAACCGGCTGCCTTTCCTGATTCCCTTTTCCCTTTTCCTGCCCTCTTTCTGTTGACCCCAAATAGCCCCCATGTGCTGCCTATCTAGGAAAATTTGGAAATTCCCGCCTGTTTTTACTATCTTTTCCGCCTGTTTCTTTCTCTTCCTCTGGGGCCCGTACTGCAAATAAAAGAGCAGCCCTATAATGGCAAAAAGCATGAGGAACAGGAAAAACTGCCCCGGCTCCCTGATAAAAGCGCCCAATACCAGTACCCCTAATACAGTCAAAATAATAAGGTTCGCCTGCTTCATCCTCCCCTCCCTCTTCCAGTCAATGCAAAGCAAGGATTCCTCAATCTCTTCCCTTGTAAGACGATAATTAAGCTTCAGCTTTCCCATCCCCTTTCTTTTGATTCTACTTTGCCAATATATTCCCTTGGTTAAACATGCCGGCGCAGTCCATCTTATTTTGCCAATATATTCCCTTGGTTAAACATACCGGCGCAGTCCATCTTATTTTTTGCTTTCCTGCATTTTTCAAGGTATTCTTCCGGCAGAAGGCTGCCTAAGATTTCCCGTTTCAATTTCCCAACCCCATGCTCCCCTACTAAGATTCCATGGTTTTCCTTTATCTTTGCCGCCCATCTGCGCATCAATGCAATCCCTTTCCTATATTCTTCATAGGATTCTGGAAGGATATTCACATGGAGGTGGTTTTCCAGCGCATGCCCGAAAATACAGCCTTTCAGCCCAGCTTCTGCCAATTCCTGGCGGAATCCTTCCAAAGCCTGCAAAAGCCCTCCCCCGGCCATCATGTCCGCGCCTAGCTTTGTAATCCTCCCATCCTCCTGATGCCTTTTTTCCACAAACAGGTTGGTAAGCTCAGCCGCTGCATGGCGGAATGTATGGAGTTTTTCCACCTCTGCTTCCCCCGATACGGCCCATGCCCCGTCTGGGTCGCTCCCGTGTTCCATTGCGGATTCCATCAGGCGTTCTGCAAGCTCCTCGATACTTTCCTCCTCCCCATGGATTTCCAGATATACCATGGCTGCAATCTCTGGCCTGATATCTGGGAATTCCTTTAATTTTGAAATAAGCTCTTTCCCATCCTCAAGCATGGCAAGGCTTTCCCGGCCAATATACTCAACGGCCGCTATGGACGCCTTTCCATTCCCCCAAATACTAGCTCCTAGTTCACCGTCAGGCGCATGGAACGATGCATGGCTATCCGCTCCATTTTCCCAAATACTGGCTCCTAGTTCACCGTCAGGCGCATGGAACGATGCATGGCTATCCGTTCCATTTTCCCAAATACTGGCTCCTAGTCCGCCAGCACTCCCCATTTGGGCATAATTTCCCGTTTCTTGCGCCGGCGCTGCCTTCCAGTTCAAAAAATCCTCTTTTATCCCATCTACAAACCCTGCTGCCTGCGCATCTTCTTCAAAGAAAAATGCGATTCCCCAAACTGCCTGCGGCTTTGGCAGGAGCTTTAACGTCAGTTCCGTGATAATCCCTGTAATCCCTTCCATGCCAAGGGCTAACCCTAAGCCATCTTCCCATTTTGTGCCCAACACTTCCTGTTCCCCACAGTGCAGGGTCCGTACCTGCCCTTCATAGTCCATGATATCTACAGACTCAAAATAATGGCTGCTCCTGCCATACAGCACACGGCAAAGCCCCTGTGCCCCAGACGCGGCAATCCCCCCGGCAGTTGCAGAGGATTCCGTAGGGTCTACCGGCCAAAACTGCGGGTTTTCCCGGAACAGCTGGTTCAGCTCTTTCCTAAGGTCCGCCAAGGTAATTCCCGGCTGGACCCGGATGCGCCCAGTCCCATCTTCCTCCATCCAAGCCTCCAGCACTTTCCCCATACGGGAAAGGTTCATGGCATGCCCGCCTTGTGGGACGGCACCGCCAACAATCCCTGTTTTCCCCCCTTGTATGGTTACTGGGATATTTGCCTGTGACAGCTCCTTTAAGATCCCAGCTATCTCTTCCTTGGATTCTGGAAATGATATGCTGTCTGCATACCCGCTGTATTTCGATTCATCCTTAAGGTAATCCTCATACTGCCCATCCATCCTATAAATATTCCCTGCCATTCTCCATCACCTGCCTTTTTATTATTTACAAATTTTATTAATCCTTGCAGTTACTGCATCCGCTGTTTTGCCATCTGCATATCTTTATCAATCCTTACAGCTGCCTCATCTTCTGTTTTGCCATTTATATTTCTTTACCATTCCTCACAGCTGCTGCATCTTTTGTTTTGTCATTTGCTTATCTTTATCAGCTCTTCTAATATGGGAAGAAAATCCCCTTCGATTGCCACATCTGCCATTTTCATAATCGGGGCATTCCCATCTGTATTGATGGCAGCGATAAATTTACTTTTTTCAATCCCGGCATAAAATGCAGCAGCCCCGGACACTCCCGCCGTAATGCAGATTTCCGGCTCCGCCAGAACCCCGGAAACGCCAATCAGGCGGTCCATAGGTTTCCATACATTCATTGCCGCCGGACGGCTGACTGCCACTTCTGCGCCAAGATGCTTAGCGGCTTCATCCACCACTGCCATATTCACTTTGCCGTTTACGCCGCGCCCAGCCGCCAGAATCACTTTGGCATCGGCAAGCCCCACCTCTGCATCCTCTGGGTAAAATTCCTGCGATACAAGATATTCCCACTGAGGCTTACAGGCAATTTCCTCTTTTACCGCAAATCCGCCTTGGTTTAATTCCTGCCTTCCCACGCCCCTTGCAAGGCTGATGCAAAAAGGCCCTTGATCCATAGAAAATACTGCCTCCATATGGTTGGCATACACCTTCTTGCTAATATATAGTTTACAAATTTCATATGCTGCTTCTTGCTTTTCAGGCAGGTGCAGTGCTCCTACCTCTGTTGCTGAACTGCCAGAAAGCCTTGCCGCCATGCGCACTGCAAGTTCCACGCCGCTCCCATCGCTGCCAAAAATGTACAGCCCCCCGGAGTCCGCCCGGGCACAGAGCGTTTCCAAAATTGCCTCTGGCACATACTGGCTGCCAGTTATGATTATGGCTTCTTTGGCATGGTTGGCCTGCAATTCCTGTATATCTTCTGCCGATTTGCAGTAAATAATGGCTTCTCCCTGCACTAGCCCGCCTAAATACTTTCTTGCAAACCCTGCCTGTTCCTCCATCTGCCTGCGGGCATCCTTCGCGTACCCATTCACCACAAAGTGATATTTCATCTTTCCGCCCCCTTTCCATTGCTTTCTATTTTGCCTGCGGGCATCCCTTGTATCCCTGCTTCTGTGATACATCTTCCCATAGTGCGGGCATCCCTTGTATCCCTACTTCTGTGATACATTTTCCCATAGTGCAGACGTCCCTTGCTTCCCTGCTTCTGTGATACATCTTCCCATAGTACGGGCGTCACTGATATATTTATTTCTGCTAGGCATCATTTCATAATGCAGACAGCCTTTCCTTCAGATATTCTTCATACAGGCACCTTGCATTTTCTTCGGGCGAGCCTTTGTCAATCAGGATGGTGTTCCTTTTCCGGTCTATGGGATTCAGTGCCGCAAGCTGCAAGCCGCCATTTCCTTTGTCCCTGCATAGTTCTTCCGGCGCAAACCTTGTAACCGGGCGTTTCCCCAGCTTCATTTTATCTCTCAGCGTTGGTATCCGCAGGTAAGCGCAAGGGGCGTTCCCGACGGCAAGCACACAGGGGGTCTTCACCTGCTGCACCATACGCCCGCCTGAAACCTGTGATACCACTTTCAGGTGCTCCCCATCCACAGGCTCTATGCCAACCACTTGGGAAATGCATGGCCAGCCTAACCGTTCTGCCAGCAAGTACGGCGTTTTCTGGTTGCTGCCGTCCGAGCTTTGGGTTCCTGTAAGTACCACATCCTGCATGGCTATTTTTTCCACATAAGCTGCAATGAGGCCTGACACCCATTCTGGGGAAAATAAGAGTTCCCTTTCCTCCTCCACGCAGATTCTCACCCCTTCGGAAAACCCGAGGGCATACAGCGTCTTTAAAAACCCTTCCGTTTTTTCCCTTCCAACTGTCAGGGCGCTCAATTGGAATACGACATTAAGACCTTCTGAAAATTCAGAAAGCCTTAACATCATCTCCAATGCCCCTTCATCAAAACAGTTCCAAACTAATTTGGCATATCCAGTGTCTACTGCCCGCTGGTTTTCCACTTCCCAATCCTGTTCTACAATTGCGTCCAAATCTGGAACTACTTTAAAGCATCCGAGTATTTTCATGGGCTATTTCCTCAGAGGGATCAGCGTTCCCATGTTCATAATGCCATTGGGGTCAAAAGCCTGCTTTAATGTTTTCAGCATATAGTAGGAAGAGCCATACTCCTGCGTCACGTATTTTGCCCTTGCTTTCCCAAGGCCATGGTGATGGACAATAGACCCGCCATATTTGATGACTTGCTCACAGATAATCTGGTTAATCCTGTCATGGTATTTATTGATTTCTTCTTCTGGGGCACAGTCCACGATATTGTAATAGTACACAAAATACATGTTTGTCCCATTGATGTAGCTATGTGAGGAATGTCCGCCCATCAGCGTCATGTCCGGCACTTCAGCCAGTATCCTGTCACATGCTGTTTTGTATATTTCATAAATATTGTCCCAGCTTCCAGAAACTTCTGTGGTAATACCGATGTTCTGGGTTGCGCGGATTTCTTCTTTTTCCTCTGCAATCTGCTCTGGGCCCCAGTTCAGCCCGCTGTACCATTTTTCAATCAAGGAAGGGTCTACCTCTTCCAGTTCCGGGTGCTTGGACATCATCCCCTTAATGCCTTCTTCGATGGCTGGGGTAATATTTGCAGGCCCTTCTGCCATCCAGATTAAAATTGCTTTCCCATCCTCCAGCCATGCGCTGAAATGCTGCTGCGCGTCCGCTGCATCATAAAGCCGGGCAAAAGAGGGGCGGTAGCCTGCTACCATGACTTCACGCAGGCAGTCAAAGCCAAGCTTCATCTGTGCATCGTCCAACTTGTACCCAATATAGCGGTTGTTTTCCGGCTGCCACTTGAACAATTTTAACGTCACTTCCGTAATAAAGCAGATTGCCCCTTCATTCCCGCAGATGATATGGCGGATGTCAGGCCCTGCCGCACGCCTCGGCACATTTTTAATCCTGCATATTTTCCCATTGGCAAATACTGCCTCCATGCCGACAATCATATCTTCAATGCCGCCGTACAAGGTGGAAAACTGCCCAATGCTCCTTGTTGCCACAAGCCCGCCAATCTGTGCCAATGGCTTGGACTGTGGGGAATGGCCGGTGGTATATCCCCGCTCCCTTAGCATGTCATCCAGTTCCTGCAAAGGCACGCCGCACTGGCAAGTCACCTGCATATTATACTCATCAACCTTAAGGACTTTGTTCATGGTTGACCCGTCAATGACAACAGAATCTTTTAAGGCTGTTTCCAAGCCGCCTTCTATGGCAGAGTGGCCTGTCCTTGGGACTACGTTGATTTCATTTTCATTTGCAAAAGCAAGGACTTCCGATACCTCCTGCGTGCTCCTTACATATACCACTGCTGCCGGGATTGGCTGTGTGTACACCTCGCATACCTGCTCATACTTCCGGTACCTGTCTAGGCTGCTCTCCTTTAAGACCTGCTCATCTGTGATAACGTTTTCGGTTCCGAGGATTTGTTTTAATCCCTCCACAATCTGTTCCCTTGAAATAATTGCCATGTTTCTGGACTCCTTTCTTATGTTTCTTTGAGGTAAAAAAGATAAATAAAAAAAGAGCGGTAACTTCAAAGACAGATATCCCATCTATCTTTCCGTTACCACTCTCTAATCATCTCTTCGAGTAACTGCCTTTAGTATAGTTTATAAATACCATTACTGTCAACTGGTAATATTTCATATTTTCCTACTCTGATTTTTGTAACTAATGCATATATTTTATTTTTTCTGCCTTTTCAGATTGACTTTTTTCCACAAATAATTTATGATGAACCCAGTTACAAGAGTGAAGAGAGAAGTAACGCCTATGGGCATTACTTTTCTCTTTTTTTATTTCAAAAGTTTGGAGGTAAACCATGGACAAATCATTTTTAAAGAAGTACGGCACGCTGCTCCTGTTAGCAGCAGGGGCGGGAATTATTTTCCAGCTCCCCTATATCCGGGAAACATTCTACGTCCCAATCCAAAATGCGATGGGCCTAAGCAACGCCCAAATGGGGATGCTTTCTTCCGGGTATGCAACTGTAGCTACTATCTCTTACTTTATTGGAGGGGCAATCGCCGACAAATTTTCCGCACGGAAATTGCTGACATTCTCCTTCCTTGCAACTGGGGTGCTGGGGCTTTGGTTCTCTACCTTCCCGGGCTTTACGGTCAGCCGGATTATTTTTGTGCTGATGGGTGTTTCCACCATTATCACTTATTGGTCTGCCTGCATCAAAGCAACCCGTATGTTAGGCTCAGAAGAAGAGCAGGGACGGCTGTTTGGCCTTCAGGAAGGGCTGCGGGGCATTTTAAACGCCGTATTAGTATTTGTCATGACTGCCGCGTTCGCACGCTATACAAATGAAGTTGCAGGGGCGGCGGCAGCCATCCGGGTATGTTCTGTTACAGTCATCATTATTGGCGTCCTGAACTTTATTTTCATTGAAGATACCAAAAAAGAGGAAAACAGCGAATCTGCCCTCGAGGTTACAAAAGGCCTCTTCAAAATGCTTTTAATCCCAAGGGTATGGCTGCTGGTTGGGATTATCTTTACCGCTTACAGCGTATATGGGCTGATTGGCTATGTGACGACTTATGCGCAGCAATATTATGGGCTGACTGCAACTACCGCTGCAACCCTTGGGGGCATCCGCTATTTGCTGCAAGGGCTTGGGGGGATTGCCGGCGGGTTCCTTGCCGACAAGCTACATTCCCGCATAAAAGTAATTATTGGCGGCTGCGCGGGGCTTATCCTTTCTTTTGGGGCATATATTTTGCTGCCGGGAGAAGCCTCTTTGCTTAGCGCAGTTATTGTGAACTTCTTTATTGGCCTCACATTTATCTATGCAGTCAGGAGCCAGTATTTTGCAGTGCATGATGATGCTAAAATCCCGCTCCACTTAAGCGGGCGCGTATCAGGCATTGCATCTGCGTTGGGCTATATGCCGGATATGTTCATGTATACGCTGGTGGGAAGCTGGATGGACAGCTTTGGGCGGACTGGCTACAACATGACATGGGCGTATGCCATGGTTGCAGCTGCACTATGTATTGTCCTCACATTTATACTGAGTAAAGTCGTAAAAACTGGAAAAGAGATTGATGCATAACATAGCTCCCCTGTAAAAAAATCATGGGCTGCCGCAAAAGCAAAAGCCGTACACCATACCGCTATTTCCGTAACTGGAAATGCCCATATGGTGTACGGCTTATCTTTTAATTCCGTAACTAGAACTGCCTGTATAATGTACGGCCTATCCTTATTGCGGCAGCCTTTCCATTATCTTCTATCTTCTGAAACGAACCGCTGCTGTTATATTGCCATATTATTTCACATGTTCCCTGCCGGAAACATAACAAAATCACTGAGAAATGCATTATTATGTTTAAGCAACCTGCTCCTTTAAATAAACTGCCTTGCTGCAAGCAACAGGGTATCCCTTCCTAGCTTCTTCCTCAAGAACGCCGCAAGCAAGGCGGGGCATCGAACCCGCGAAAGAAATGAACTGCCTCACAGAACGTTACGGGGTATCTGGCTCTAGCTTCTTCCTTCAGAACGCTGCAAGCAGCGGGGTATTAGATCCGCGAAAAAATAAAAAGCCTGTTTTTCTCTTGCCTTTGGATCAGCAACCTCCCGCGGCCAACTCGCGGATATTCAGCTTCTCTGTTTCATGGGGGATTAATCAAAGAGCCGAACTCTATCTCATCATTATCATAATCATTTACAGACATGAAAAGCCCGTAAACACTGATGTTTACGGGCTTTTCCAAACTCCCCGAGTTGGGCTCGAACCAACAACCCCGCGGTTAACAGCCGCGTGCTCTACCATTGAGCTATCGAGGATTATCCTATTCTTTTACGAGATATAACTGGGGCAATACACTGCCCTTAATCCCTTAAAGGCTACCCTGTATACCCTGAAAAATCCATACAGCCTGCACAGGACACCCCCGACTGGCCCGCACCTTGGGGTCAAGCCCTCGGCCTATTAGTGGCAGTCAACTCCGCGCATTGCTGCGCT
>CAJTWA010000057.1 GCA_910580195.1 uncultured Lachnospiraceae bacterium | reverse complement strand
AAGCTTTAGTGGCATAGGCTTATTGTGCAATTTTTTAAATTTGCTCATTTATAGTAATAAACTTAATCTTTTGGAGCAGGGAATAAGATTTTCCTATTTTGGGCAGATGCTGCGGGACGGAAAAGAACGGTGGTTGCCATGGATGCCCTGGGAAAAGAAGAAATTTATATCTTAGATGATATTTATGCCCTGCCGATGGGGAACGGGCAGAATTAATTGACGGGCAGATTTACTATATGGCTCCGCCGGGTACAAAGCATCAAAGGCTGGTGCATGTTTTTGACAGGGGAATTGGGAATTATATCCAGAGGGGCCATGGGGAATGTGAAGTGTTCCCAGCGCCTTTTGCGGTATTCCTAAATGAAAACGGCAGGGACTATGTGGAACCGGATCTGTCTGTGATCTGCAGCAGAGATAAAATAACAGAAAAGGGCTGTAAAGGCGCGCCGGATTGGATTATTGAGGTTGTTTCCCCAAGCAGCAGGCAGATGGATTATTTCAAAAAATTATTTAAGTACCGGACTGCTGGCGTAAGGGAGTATTGGGCAGCAGGCCCGGAACGGGAACTTGTGGCCGTCTGTCATTTTGAAAAAGACAGCATGGAAGAGTATGCTTTTGGCGAAGATATCCCAGTGGGGATATACGAGGGATTTTCCATCAAGGCGGAGCAATAAATCTGGTGCCAATCCAAGGCTTCTGGGAACGGCACTGCCCGCACAGGCAGGAAGAAGGAAAAAGGGAAGGGCATAAGGGAACAGCTCTGCCTTTACAGACAGGGAGAAGAAATGAAAGAGAACAGGATTGTGGTAAACGGTTTTGCCTTCACGGACAGGGAAACGGCGCAGAAAGCCGTAAAAGAAGCAGAAAGCATAAAATATGTAAAAGGGAAACTGGACATGGAAAACCCTAGGATGGTGCTTGAGATGTACCGCAAGCTGACAAGGGAGCAGGTGTTCCAGACACCGGTAGGCTTGGTATTTTTAAAGCAGCTGCAGGACTACCTTGCCAGAAGGCCGGAATTTAAAATGGAAGGGTTAGAGCCAATCCAAGCGGCAAGCCTGCCAAAGCCCCAAAGCCCCTTAAAGCCATCGGGCCCACAGGGAGGGCAGGGCTTAGCCAGTCCCTTAAAGCCATCGGATCCGCAGGGAGGGCAGGGCTTAGCCAGCCTTGCCCAGCCATCTAACCGAAAAGGAGGGCAGGTGCCAGCCCAGCCGAATTTTCCTGCAAAGCCAACTGGGCAAGCCATAGCCCAGCCAAGCGTAGCAGGGGAATCCCCATTCCAAGCCCAGCCGGGCGGGCCAAAATCATCAACAGGCACAGGCTCCATCCAGCAGGGTGCCTCCAATGAATTTGGCTCAGAGGACATGGCGGAATGGTACGAAGGGCAGATAGAGGAGGAAAAGCAGAAACGCCGTGCTGCAGAATTAAAGCAAAGGCGCGCGGAAAGCAAGCTGAAAGGCAGACGGGGCGCGTTGCGCTTTAGCATTGCGGTGAACCTGTTCCTCCTGATTCTGGCCGTTGGGATTGCAGTGATAACCTTGATGGACAGCAACCCCAATATTATCAATTATGAGAATAAAATTGTCGATAAATACGCAGAATGGGAACAGGCGCTGGAAGAACGGGAACAGGCAGTAAAGCAGCGGGAGCAGGAACTAGGCCTGTAAGGAACAGTCAGGCACACGGATACTAGGATGAATAAGGAACGGGCAGGCGCATTGATATTGGGCTGGATAAGAAACTGGCAGGCGCATTGGTATTAGGCTGGATAAGAAACTGGCAGGCGTATTGATATTAGGCCGGATGGGAAACCTTATTGCGCAGGATCTTTGGATATTCTTTCGTTTCAGGAAAAGAAAGCAGTTTTCACAGATTTTCCATAATCATGTAGTATCATGGATGCAGAATGTGGATGGGAATGGAAGGTGTAAAACAGATGGACAAGCGGAAAATATTGGTGGTTGACGACGAGAGCAGGATGCGTAAGCTGGTGCGGGATTTTCTGGTAAAGCAGGACTTTGAAGTGGTAGAGGCAGAGAACGGGGAAGACGCCTTGGACAAGTTTTACGGGCAGAAAGACATTGCACTGATTATCCTAGACGTGATGATGCCCAAAATCAACGGCTGGGAAGTATGCAAGGAAATCCGGGAAAATTCAAAGGTGCCCATTATCATGCTGACAGCCAAGGGGGAAGAAAGCGATGAGCTGATGGGCTTTGACATTGGTGCGGACGAATACATTTCCAAGCCCTTCAGCCCCAAAATCTTGGTGGCGCGGGTGGAGGCCATCCTTAGGCGCACGGGGAAGAAGGAAGAGGAAACGCTGGAAATCGGCGGCATTGTAATAGACAGGCTGGGGCATCAGGTTCGGGCCGACGGGAAAGAGCTGGAATTAAGCTACAAGGAATTTGAACTCCTCACTTATTTTATCGAAAATAAGGGGATTGCATTGTCCCGGGAAAAAATACTGAACCACGTCTGGAACTACGACTATTTCGGAGATGCAAGGACCATCGACACCCATGTGAAAAAATTGCGGAGCAAGCTGGGGGACAAAGGCAGGTACATTAAGACAATCTGGGGCATGGGGTACAAATTTGAGGTAGATGCATGAGAAATTCCATTACAAGCAAAATCACTGCCATCATGATAAGCATTGTAGCCGGGACGGTCCTGCTGTGCTGGTTTATCAATACCACCCTATTGGAAGATTATTATATAGAGCATAAGCAGCAGAAGTTATTGGCAACCCTTTGCATGGTGGATGAAGCCATCGCGGAGGGCGAGTCGCGCACGGAGCAGTTCCGGCTTAGGCTGGAAAAGCAGTGCGCCAACAGCAATATTACCATGATGATAATAAGCTCCGACCAGACCATCCTAGACTCCAACGTAGGGGACGATGAAACACTGCTGCTCCAGTTTCTGGAGCTTATTTTCCGGACGGATAAAAATGCCGAGGTACTGGAGAACACGGAGCAGTATACGGTGGAAAAGACCGCTGACCGGAGGCTCAAGACAGATTACCTTGTGCTGTGGGGCAATTTGCAGGACGGGAACATCATCCTGATGCGGACCGCGGTGGAAAGCATTAAGGAAAGCGTAGGGATTGCCAACCGTTTTTTGGCTTATGTGGGGATTGTGGCAGTTATTTTGTGCGCGGCCATCATTTATTTTGTGACGCGCAGGATTACCAACCCAATCCTGCAGCTTGCAGAAATTTCCAGAAGGATGACAAACTTGGATTTTGAGGCAAAATTCCAGAGCAAAGGGAAAAACGAGGTGGACTTGCTGGGGGAACATATGAACCAGCTTTCGGAAACCTTGGAGAAGACGATTTCAGAACTGAAAAGCGCAAATAACGAACTGAAAATAGACATAGAAAAGAAAACAGAGATTGACAAGATGCGCAAGGAATTTATTTCCAATGTGTCCCATGAGCTGAAAACCCCCATTGCCTTAATCCAAGGGTACGCGGAGGGGCTTTCGGAATGTATCAATGACGATGCGGACAGCCGGGAATTTTACTGTGAAGTCATCATGGACGAGGCGGACAAGATGAACCAGCTTGTGAAGAACCTCCTTACCTTAAACCAGCTGGAGTCGGGCAGCGACCAAGTGGTCTTTGAGCGGTTTGACTTGATGGAGGTCATTGGGGGCGTCATCAATTCCACTGCCATTTTGCGGGAGCAGGGAAATATTTCCCTCAAGCTGAACGGGGCGGGGCCAATCTATGTGTGGGCGGATGAATTTAAGACGGAGCAGGTCCTAACCAACTATATCAGCAACGCCATCCATTATGCCGCCGGGGAAAAGCAGATTGAAATTTCCGTCCTGCCGGGGATTGAAGCGGTGCGGGTGGAGGTGTTCAACACCGGGAACCATATCCCGGAAGAAGAGCTAGGCCATATCTGGGATAAATTTTATAAAGTGGACAAGGCCCGGACAAGGGAGTACGGCGGGAACGGCATAGGCCTTTCCATTGTAAAAGCCATTATGGATTCCTTCCACCAGAACTGCGGGGCATACAACGTGGAACGGGGGGTAGTGTTCTGGTTTGAGTTAGACAACCGGAGCCAGTAAGGGCAAAAATTATGGTTGCCCTGCGGGAAAAATAATGGTAGAATACAATTAGTGATAGAAAAAGGAATATGCATTAGCATAAAAAGGAGAACATACTTATGAAGAAATTCATAAAAATGGGGACGGCATTGGTGGCCGCGGCATTTCTTCTTGCAGGCTGCGGGGATGAGATGGCGGTGTTGACAGAAAGCGAAGAGGCGGTGATTGTCAATTATTCAGCCGGGACCCTTGCAAAACACAATAGCTACCAGCAGGAAGGGATGTCAGGGGTATATCCGAAGGAAGAAGAGGAGGAAGAGGAACCGCCTGTGGAAGGGGAAAAAGAGCCGGAAACAGAAGGGCAGGAGCCGGAAAGCGGAAGCCAAGGCAGCCAGCAGGAGCCGGAAGGCGGGCAGGCGTCGGCAGTGTCCATGACAGAAGCGCTTGCAGTCCCGGGCATAGAATTTTCCTATCAGGATTACTCTATTTACGACAGCTATAAGCAGGGGGACTACTATTCCTCCGATGCGGCGGAAGGGAATGTGTTCCTAATCCTAAATGTGAACATTTCCAATACGGGCACGGAACCTGTGGCCTGCGACCTGCTGACGAAGCAGCCGATTTTTACGTTGAAGATAAATGGGGAGGCAGGGGTGAAGAATGAAGTCACCATGTTGGAAAATGATATAGCCACTTACACGGGCACTTTAGAGCCGGCGCAGACGGTGGCAGGGATTTTACTATTTGAGGTACCGGCAGATAACGCGGAGAACGTTTCTTCCCTTCAGCTTTCCTTGCAGATGGGCGGCGCATCCTCTGAGATTAATTTGAAATAAATATTTATAAAATTGAAAAAATTGTTGTATATTTTTCAGAAATTATGTGCTATAATGAAAAAAAGCATATTTGACGCGGAAATATACCGGAGAGGAGAGAGTTACTATTATGGATACAAATATTCTTTTGGAGAATGGCACAAATGAGCTGGAGGTTTTAGAATTTACATTAGCTGGAAATCATTACGGTATCAATGTAGCGAAAATACGGGAAATTTTGACATATCAGCCCGTTACTCCGATTCCTAATGCACATCCAAGTGTGGAAGGTATATTTATGCCAAGAGATACGATGATTAGCGTGATTAATCTGCGGTGCTGCTTGGGGCTTCCGGACATTGAGCAGGATGGGCTGTTCATTATTACCAACTTCAATAAGCTGAACATTGCCTTCCATGTGGACGAAGTATGCGGCATCCACAGGCTTTCCTGGGCAGACATTATTACGCCGGATGCTACGATTAATATAGAGGAAAGCGGCGTGTCCACTGGCGTGATTAAGCTGGAGGACCGGCTGATTGTGATTCTGGACTTCGAGAAGATTGTAACGGATATCAGCCCGGAAACGGGGCTGCAGGTTTCTGACTTGGATGATTTGGAGGAACGCAACAGGAGCGATTCCCCGATTATGGTGGCGGAGGATTCTCCATTGCTGTCCAAGCTGATTACCGACTGCCTGAAGAAATCAGGCTATACCAAGCTGATTGTCAACAACAATGGGCAGGAGCTTTGGGACCGGCTCTGCGAGTTCCGCAAATCCGGGGATCTGGACGACAAGGTACATATGGTAATTACTGATATTGAGATGCCGTTAATGGACGGCCACCGCCTGACGAAGCTGATTAAAGAAGATGACGAGCTGAAGCATATCCCGGTCGTTATTTTCTCCTCCCTTGTCAATGAGGAAATGAGGCGCAAGGGCGAGATGTTAGGGGCGGACGCCCAGCTTACCAAGCCGGAAATCGGCAAGTTGGTGAGCGCAATTGACGACCTTCTCGACAAGAGGAAGGAACTGCTGGAACAGAAACAGATGGCATAAGCCCAGCGGGAAAGGCTGCTGGAACAGGAACAGATGGCATAATTCCAGAAGGAAGGAATGTCAGGGCAGGATAAACCCAGAAAAGCTGCTGGGGCTGAAGCGAATGGCATAGGGAAAGGAAAACTGCTTGGGAGCATGGGCTCCCGGCAGTTTTTTTGCTTGTAATGGGAAAAATTACATGGTAGAATGGGCATGGGCCATGCCGTATCTGGGATGGCGGCAGCAGAACAGGCAAAGACACCAAGCATAAGGAGGATACCAGAGTGAAAATGTTATCATTGGAAACAGAGTTAAAGGGCAATTCTTATCCGGGCAGGGGGATTGTGGTTGGGAAATCCAAGGATGGGAAACATGCAGTTACCGCTTACTTCATTATGGGCAGGAGCGAGAACAGCAGGAACCGGATTTTTGTGGAGGATGGGGAAGGGATCCGCACCCAAGCCTTTGACCCGTCCAAGTTAAGCGACCCAAGCCTGATTATCTATGCGCCGGTGCGGGTGCTTGGCAATAAGACCATTGTGACGAATGGGGACCAGACAGATACCATTTATGAATTGATGGACAAGCAGCAGACCTTTGAGCAGTCGCTGCGCACAAGGGAATTTGAGCCGGATGCCCCCAACTATACCCCGCGGATTTCCGGCATTATGCATGTGGGGAATGGCAGCTACAATTATGCAATGTCTATTTTAAAGAGCAATAACGGCAGCCCAGAATCCTGTAACCGCTATACCTTCGCCTATGAGAACCCGCAGGCAGGGGAAGGGCATTTTATCCATACCTATATGGGGGACGGGAACCCGCTGCCCAGCTTTGAAGGGGAACCTAAGCTGGTAAGCATTGAGGGCAGTATCCAAGAGTTTTCCCAAAAGATTTGGGACAGCCTGAATGAGGAGAACAAAGTATCCCTGTTTGTGCGGTATATTGAGATTGAAACTGGGAAATATGAATCTGTTATTATTAATAAGAATAAGTAATGCGTTTTGGATGAATTAGGGGACAAGTAATGCGTTTCGATGGACTAAGAACAAGTAACGTCTTTTCGGTGAACTAGGGACAAATCATGCTATCAATGAACAAGAATAGGCAACATGTTTTCGGTGAACTAGGGACAAATCATGCTATTAATGGACAAGGGCAAGCAGCATGCTTCCGGGATTAGGAAATACATGGGAAAATGGGTATTTGCCTACTTGCCTATTTTTTGCAGGTAATCATGGCATCATAAGAGATGGAGGAAATTTATGCAGGAATTAGAATTGAAATATGGGTGCAACCCGAACCAGAAACCGTCCAGAATTTACATGGAAAACGGGGAACTGCCAATTAAAGTGTTAAACGGCAAGCCGGGCTACATTAATTTTCTGGATGCATTGAACGGGTGGCAGTTGGTGAAAGAGTTAAAGAAGGCTACCGGGCTTGCGGCGGCAACTTCTTTCAAGCACGTTTCCCCGGCGGGGGCGGCAGTCGGCCTCCCTTTGACGGAGGTGGAGAAAAAAATCTACTGGGTGGATGATATGGAAATGGAGTTTACCCCTCTTGCAAATGCGTATGCAAGGGCCAGAGGGGCAGACCGCATGTCCTCGTTTGGGGATTTTATTTCCTTGTCGGATGTCTGTGACAAGGCAACTGCGCTGATTATCAAGCGGGAGGTTTCCGACGGGGTGATTGCGCCGGGGTATGAGCCGGAGGCTTTGGAGATTTTAAAGGCGAAGAAAAAAGGGAATTACAACGTGATTGAGATAGACCCAGACTATGTGCCGGATCTGCTGGAACACAAGGAAGTGTTTGGCATTACCTTTGAGCAGGGCAGGAATGAGCTGGAGATTGGAAAGGATTTCTTTTCCAATGTGGTGACGGAATGTAAGGACATCCCGGAACCGGCTAAAATTGACCTTGCCATTGCGATGATTACGCTGAAGTACACCCAGTCCAATTCGGTCTGCTATGCGAAAGGGGGGCAGGCCATTGGGATTGGCGCGGGGCAGCAGTCTAGGATCCATTGTACCCGTCTGGCTGGGCAGAAGGCGGATAACTGGTTTTTGCGGCAGTCCCCGAAGGTGCTGGGGCTTCAGTTTGTGGATGGCATTGGCCGGGCAGACAGGGATAATTCCATTGATCTGTATATTGGGGAGGATTGTATGGATGTCTTAGCGGATGGCGCTTGGGAGAAAATTTTTAAGGTGAAGCCGGAGGTGTTTACCCGGGAAGAGAAGCGGGAATGGCTGGATCAAATGGAAGGGGTTGCCCTTGGGTCGGATGCGTTTTTCCCATTTGGGGATAATATTGAGCGGGCGCATAAGAGCGGGGTTGCTTATGTGGCGGAGCCGGGCGGGTCAATCCGGGATGACAATGTGATTGATACTTGCAATAAGTATGGGATGGCGATGTGCTTTACGGGGATACGGCTGTTCCATCATTGATATTTGAGTACGCTGGAAGGTAAATAATTAGGTTAGGTTTTTTGATATAGGTTGAGCGGGAGGGACGCAGTTCTGGGCAGGAACCCCCTCCCCTGCAAACGGGACAACATTCCGGTGAACTAACTGCTAACTACGGCTAAGTGATTCAGGATAGCCTTCATCACTAAGCCTTCGTAAGCAGTGGATTTCACCTCCATTAAGGGCGTCCCTGAATTGTTTGCAGGGGAGGGGGTTCCTGCCCAGAACTGCTGGGTGTTGGCTTAAGTTAGGAAAGAAATGTCCGTGGAACTTAGCTTTTCCCCTGCCCAGAACTGTTGGGTGTTGGCTTAAGTTAGGGGGTATGATTTGGGTTTTCCAGGTGGTTGCTTTTCTGTTCGTGCTAAATTTGGGTTGGGTTAGGTGAGGGCGATGGGGTGTTGGTAGTCGTTTTTTAGGGTGTTGTCGCCTTTGGCGGCTAGGCCGATGCGGTATAGGTTAGAGGCGGCTAGGTCGTGGGCGAGGAGGGCTTGGGCTGGGGCGGGGAGGAGTTTGGGGGCGGAGGCGGGGCTGGTGAGGAGGGGGAGGGACCCGTGGGTTTTTATGGCGGCGAGGAGGGGGGCGGATTGCTTGCAAAAGCCTAGTACGCGCAGGTAGGATGGCGGCGGGAGGGGGGAGCAGCCTTCCGTATGGATGTTGAGCAGCATATGGAGGAAGATGCGGCTTAAGCGGGTGTAGGTGATGTTTTTGGTTTTTAGGCGCTGGCAGAAGCTGGACCAGGAGAGGAAGGAGTTTTCCTCTTTTTTTATGCGCTGGGCGAGGGAAGGGGAGCTGTCTGCATAGCGGGAAAGCTGTTCTGGGGATTCTGTGAGCAGCTTGTAGTGGAGCAGTGCGGAAAAGTCGTCTTCTTGCAGGAAGGGGTGGGGATAATCCTTTAAAATTGCAAAGGCGGGGGCGGGCATAGCGTGTTTTAGGAGGGGAAGGGAACCTGGTTCCCATATGCTGGCGCGTATGGCAGAGGCGGAGGGGAATTCCTGCCCGGGGGACTGGTCGTGGTAGCGCTGGCCCCGGCGGAGAAGCGGGCTTGGGAGGATGGAGGAATGGCAGCGGGACAGGGCTTTTAAGTATTCGATTGCTAAAATATTATTTGGGGAGGATAATATTTGCCCTAGTTCTGCGCTGGGGCAGTTTTCTCCTTTACTGCATGAAAGCGCTAGGCAGTTTTTTACAGCGAGGGAGCGGGCGGCGGGGAAGGAAAGGCCTTGCTTTAATCCCTGCTGCAGGGTTTGCCTAAACTGCTGGGGCTGGCGGGTTAAAATACCGGCGATTTCCTGTAGGATGGGAAGGTGCTCCGTTTCCGTCCCAAACCCAAGGTGGGTGACTACGCCGGTGCCTTCCAGCAGGGCGGCGCCCCCATAGGCGAAGGATTCTGCGCTGGCGCAGGCATAGAGGGCGGGGAGTTCCAGCACAAGGTCTGCGCCGCAGCTTAAGGCCATTTTGGCGCGGGTGTATTTTTCCAGCAGGGCAGGGGCGCCCCGCTGCATGAAGTTCCCGCCCATGGCGATGATGGCGTAGGCGGCGCCTGTTTCTTTTTTCAGGGTTTCTATCTGGTAGGCGTGGCCGTTGTGGAAAGGGTTGTATTCAGCGATGATTCCAAGGACGTTCATTGGGGTTCCTCCGATGGCGGTTTTTTATTTTTTATGCTACTATGGTAGCGGACTTTCTATGCATTTGCAAGAGGAATTTTGTTATGTAAAATTAGAAATTGGGCAGGCGTAGTTCTTGAGGGGAAAAATGTACAAGGGCAGAATTTGGGCAGCATGGTTCTTGAAGGGAAAAATGTACAAGGGCAGAATTTGGGCAGCATGGTTCCTGTATGGAAAAATGCGCAAAGGCAGAATTTGGGCAGGCATGGTTCTTGTGGGAGGTAAAGGCGGGCAAGGGTAGGAGTTTAATAGGTATGGTTCCTGTGCGCAGCAAAAGGGCAGGGCAGGAAGAAGTTGCAAATTCCCAAGCAATTCAGTATACTTAAAAATAGGATTTTAAAGGAGGGATTGCATGGCGCGGACAGTTGCAGTTGGAATCCAAGATTTTTCTGCTGTCATGGAACGGGATTATTTCTATGTTGATAAGACGGATTTTATCCGGGAGTGGTGGGACAGCGGGGACAGCGTGACGCTGGTCGCGCGTCCTAGGAGGTTTGGGAAAACTTTAAATTTAAGCATGCTGGAACGTTTTTTCTCCTTGAAATATGAGGGGGACGGGGCAGTATTTGAAGGGCTGTCCATTTGGGAGGATGAAAAATACCGCGGATTGCAGGGGACATATCCGGTTATCAGCCTTTCTTTTGCAAATGTGAAAGAAAGGGATTTCAAGACGGCCTGTTACCGGATCCGCCAGCTTTTGATGAAGCTGTTTGAACAAAACCGTTTCCTAGAGGAAAGCAGCGTGCTGTCCGACGCAGAGAAAGCGTATTATGGGCGGATGTGTGCGGGCATGAGCGTGGAAGAAGCCCCTATGGCTTTATACCAGCTATCGGATTACCTGTGCCGCTTTTATGGGAAAAAGGTGGTAATCCTTTTGGATGAATACGATACGCCCATGCAGGAGGCTTATGTGCATGGTTATTGGGAAGAATTGGTATTTTTTACCAGAAGCATGTTCCATGCTGCATTTAAGGCAAACCCGTGGCTGGAACGGGGGATGCTGACGGGGATTACCCAGATAAGCAAAGAATCCATGTTTTCCGATTTGAACCATTTGAAAGTGGTGACAGCAACTTCTGGCAAATATGAAGAAGCCTTTGGGTTTACGGAACAGGAAGTATTTGCGGCATTAGAAGAATTCGGGCTGGGGGACGAGAAGGAAAAAGTAAAATTTTGGTATGATGGTTTTGTTTTCGGGAACCATACGGATATTTATAATCCATGGTCTATTTTAAATTTTTTGGATACAGGGAAATACGGCGCCTATTGGGCCAACACAAGCGCAAATAGTTTGGCGGGGAAATTAATTCAGGAAGGGGGCAGGCGGCTGAAGGTATCTTTTGAAAAGCTGCTGGCGGGGGAACGTATGAAATGCCCCGTAGAGGAACAGATTGTATACAGCCAATTGGAACAGAGCGAGGCGGCGGTGTGGGGGCTCCTTGTGGCGGGCGGGTATTTGAAAGTGCTGGGCTATGAACGCATGGATGAGGCCAAAGCCTGCGGCAGCCCCATGTATGAACTGACGCTTACGAACAATGAAACAAAATCCATGTTTTATACTATGGTGCAAGGGTGGTTTGCCCGGGTGGATTCTGATTACAGCGATTTTATTCAGGCATTGCTTATGGGGGATGTTTGGGCCATGAATGAATATATGAACCGGGTAGCCCTTGGCACATTCAGCTTTTTCGACAAAAATGGCCGGGAACCGGAGCGGTTTTACCATGGGTTTGTGCTTGGCCTTATTGTGGAGCTGGAAGGCAGGTATCTCGTCCGTTCTAACCGGGAGAGTGGCTTTGGCAGGTATGATGTTATGCTGATGCCACGGGAACCGGGGAAAGACGATGGAATTATCTTGGAATTCAAGGTCCACAACTTCCGGCAGGAAGGCAGTATGCAGGAAACGGCAAAGGCCGCGCTTTTGCAGATAAAAGAAAAACGGTATGCAGAAGAACTGCTGGAATGTGGGCTCCCCCCGGAACGCATCCAAATGTATGGGTTTGCGTTCCGAGGGAAAGAGGTGTGGATAGGGCGTGCAGGGGGCGGGGGATAAAACAATTGTTGCAAATTCCCCTTGTATCAGGCTTTGGATTGGTTTATAATGGAAAGGGCAATTTTACATCTATGCAGGCTTGCGCGAAGCGCAGGGGTTGCCGCAAGGAGAAGGAAGATTGAAACTGCCAACCAAAAGGCACGGCCGAAAGGCGCTGCGCCAAAGAAAAGCGAAAGGAATGGATAGGAATATGAATGTATTGGTAATCAATTGTGGAAGTTCTTCCCTGAAATATCAGGTCATCAACTCTGATACAGAGGAAGTATTGGCAAAAGGGCTGTGCGAAAGGATCGGCTTGGACGGCAGGCTGGTATACCAGAAGGCAGGTTGTGGGAAGGAAATTACAGAGGCGGACATGCCGACACACAAGCAGGCCATCCAGATGGTATTGGACGCATTGGTAAACCCCAAGACCGGGGCCTTAAAGAGCCTTGGGGAAATTGATGCAGTAGGCCACAGGCTGGTCCATGGCGGGGAAAAATTTGCTTGTTCCGCAGTGCTCAATGATGAAGTGCTGCAGGCAGTGGAAGAGTGCTGCGACTTAGCGCCCCTGCACAACCCAGCAAACTTAATCGGCGTCCGGGCATGCCAGGAACTGATGCCGGATGTGCCCATGGTGGGTGTTTTTGACACGGCTTTCCACCAGACCATGCCGGAAAAGGCATACCTTTACGGCATTGACTACGATTATTATGAGAAATACAAGGTACGCAAATACGGCTTCCATGGGACATCCCACAGCTATGTGTCCAAGCGGGCGGCAGAGCTTGTCGGGAAACCATACGAAGAATTAAAGACCATTGTCTGCCACCTTGGGAACGGGGCATCCATCTGCGCTGTGAAAAATGGGAAATCCGTGGACACCTCCATGGGCCTGACGCCCTTAGAAGGGCTGATTATGGGCACCCGCTCCGGCGACATTGACCCCGGCGCCATGGAATACCTTGCGAAGAAAGAGAACATTGATTTGGAAGGCGTCATGGCAATTTTAAATAAAAAATCCGGCGTGCAGGGGCTTTCCCATATTTCCAGCGATTTCCGGGATTTAGAAGCTGCCGCTGCCAAGGATGACAAGGGCGGCATAAGGGCATTGGAAACTTATATTTACCGAGTGGCAAAATATGTGGGCGCATATGTGGCTGCCATGAACGGCGTGGACGTCATCTGCTTTACTGCAGGGGTTGGGGAAAACGGGCCTGACACCAGAAAAGGCGTCTGCAGTTATCTGGGCTATCTGGGCGTGAAGCTGGACGACGCAGCCAACCAGGTGCGCGGCGAGGAGAAAGTAATTTCTGCCCCGGACTCTAAGGTGACGGTGCTGTGCCTGCCTACCAACGAGGAATTAGCAATTGCCCGTGAAACGGTTGCTTTGACAGGAAAATAAAAGAAATGGTTGACAAACTTGAGGCCAGAAGTTATAATATAGCGTGATTGTTGCGCAATCCATGGTATGGTAATCTATGCGCACTACGGGTATAGGAGAACGCCATGAGAATAGAATTAGCGGACATAATTTCCTCTGAGAATAAGGAAATGCCCAAGCAAGCAGAGATTGAATTTTCGTCCTTTGACTCAAAATTAGGACAATTCCCTGTCGTAAAGAAAGAGCCGTTTGTACTGAAGTTTACCAATGAGGAGAACAGGCGCCTGCTGATCCAAGGGGAAACGGAAGTCACAATTGCAATCCCATGCGGCCGCTGCCTGAAGGATGTTGAGCAGGAGTTCCATCTTGTGATAGAGAAGGAATTAACCTTAACCGGCGGCAGTGAGGAAACCGCCATGGAGGGGCAGGCCTATATGGCAGGAACAAGCCTGGACGTGGACCAACTTATTTTTGGAGAAATTTTGGTGAGTTGGCCGATGAAAGTTCTGTGCAGGGAGGACTGCAAGGGTATCTGCAAACGGTGCGGCGCGGATCTGAACCTAACAGGATGCCAGTGCCCGAAGACAGAACTGGATCCAAGAATGGCAGCAATTCAGGATATTTTTGACAAATTTAAGGAGGTGTGACCATGTCTATATGCCCAAAAAATAAATCTTCCAAAAGCAGAAGGGACAAACGCAGGGCAAACTGGAAAATGACAGTCCCGACGTTGGTAAAATGCAGCAAATGCGGGGAACTGATGATGCCCCACAGGGTTTGCAAGAACTGCGGGAGCTACAACAAGAAAGAGATTATCCCTCAGGATTAATAGGAAAAGGGCCTTCCCATTTGGGAAGGTTCTTTTTCTTCTTTTATCTTATAGGAAAGACCGTGCCACTGTAAAGTGTTAAAGCCTATGGCTTTCCTATAAGATAAAGCCCTCCGGGAAGAATGCGCAGCTTCGCGCGCGGAACAAAAGCTGTGCTTGCCCATTTTGTTAGTACTAGCTGTTGACATTTTCTGCAGAATGGGTGAGAATAAGGGAAAGGTACGGAGAATAACAGAAGAGAGGAAGTTGCAAATGAAATTATTTAATCTAGACAGCGGCCTGATGAGGTCCCTGTCCAAGTTCACAGACTGCATCTGCTTAAGCCTGATGTATTTCGTAAGCTGTATCCCCATCATTACCATAGGCGCAGCCTCCACGGCGTTGTATTATACGGCCCACAAGGTGCTCCGCCACGACAGGGGGTATCTGTTCCGGGATTACCTGTCTGCTTTCCGGAATAATTTCAAGCAGGTTACGCCGGTATGGGTTGCTGCCGGGATAATTGGAGGGGTAGCGGCGGCTGATTTTTATATTTCCAGCTTTTATGCAAAGACAGTTACCTATTTTTCCGCACTTTCCGTGATTGCTTTTATGGGGATGGCCATATGGTTTGCATGGGTTTCCTATCTGTTCCCCTACATGGCCCGTTTTGAGAACACGAGGCGCCAATCCATGAAAAACGCCATTTTGATGGCAATTGCCCACCTTCCCATGACGTTCCTGCTGCTGGTGATGACGGTGATTATCCTGTTTGTAGTGTTCTTTGCGCCTTTCCTGCTGTTCGTGTTCCCGGCGGTTTATGCTTGGCTCCAAAGCTATATTTTAGAGCGGGTGTTCCGGAAATATATGACCGAGGAGGACAGGGCAAAAGAAGAGGAACGGTATAAAGAAGATTTATGTTGATTTCTCCCGGTAGTTATAGTATATTCTTAGGTAGGCATCCGGTAAATGGAAATATTTTTCTGTTCCCGGGCCATAAGGAGGAAATTTCATGCAGGAAATGATTCGAGTGGCAGTCGATGCCATGGGCGGTGACAATGCGCCTGCTGAGATGGTGAAAGGGGCGGTGGACGCCGTTGCCCGGCGGCAGGACATTAAGGCCTACTTGGTGGGCCAGCAGGATATTGTCAGCAAGGAACTGGCAAAATATTCCTACAGCGGCTCCCAGATTGAGGTTGTCCATGCCGAAGAGGTAATCGAAACCGCAGAGCCTCCCGTGATGGCAATCCGCAGGAAAAAGAAGTCATCCATTGTCGTGGGGCTTAACATGGTGAAGGAGAAGAAGGCGGACGCCTTTGTTTCCGCAGGGAGCTCCGGCGCCATACTGGTAGGCGGACAAGTTATCGTGGGCAGGATTAAGGGCGTGGAGCGTCCCCCGCTGGCACCGCTGATCCCCACGAAGAAAGGCGTATCCCTGCTGATTGACTGCGGCGCGAACGTAGACGCTAGGGCTTCCCATTTGGTGCAGTTTGCGAAGATGGGTTCCATTTATATGGAAAACGCCCTAGGCGTGAAAAACCCAAAAGTAGCAATTGTCAATATCGGCGCAGAAGAAGAAAAGGGGAATGCGCTGGTAAAGGAAACATTCCCGCTGTTAAAGAACTGCCCGGATGTGAATTTTGTGGGAAGCATTGAGGCAAGGGAAATTCCTCAGGGAGAGGCGGACGTCATTGTGTGCGAGGCATTTGTGGGGAATGTCATCTTGAAGCTTTATGAGGGCCTAAGCGGTACGCTGGTAAGCGTCATAAAACAAGGGATGATGGCAAGCCTCCGCAGCAAAATCGGCGCGCTTTTGGTAAAGCCGTCCCTGAAAAAAACGCTGAAGGCCTTCGATGCGACAGAATACGGCGGCGCGCCATTGCTGGGCTTAAACGGCTTAGTGGTAAAGACCCATGGAAGCGCAAAAGCAAAGGAAGTCACCAATTCCATTATCCAGTGCGTCACCTTCAAAGAGCAGGATATCAATGGAAAAATCAGGAAAAATATTGGAACTTCTCCCATGGAGGAGTAGAAAGGAACGAGAATGGAGTTTGAAAAATTAAAAAAAATCATTGCAGAAGTATTAAACGTTGACGTGGATGAAATCACAATGGATACTACATTTGTAGATGACTTAGGGGCTGATTCTCTGGACATTTTCCAGATTATCATGGGACTGGAGGAAGAATTTGACATTGAGATTGCCAATGAAGAGGCAGAGAAAATTGTGACGGTTGGGGACGCAGTGGAGCAGATTAAGGAGGCCATGAACTAACCGCATATGGCCGGAAATTAGACGCGTGCTTGCATGGGCTGTGCCAGTGCAGGGCAATTACATGGGCAACCACTTTCACGTTTGGGGGAAGTGGTTGCATTTGATTATGGAATGGAGAATTTATGGAAAATTTTATGAAATTGCAGAATGAATTTGAGGAAACGATCGGGTACCATTTTGCGGACAGCAAGCTTTTGGAGCAGGCGCTGACCCACAGCTCCTATGCCAATGAACGCCATTTGGCGAAGCTTTCCGACAACGAGCGGCTGGAGTTTCTAGGGGATGCAGTCCTTGAAATTGTCACCAGCGAGTTCCTGTTTGAGAAATACCCCAAGTGCCCGGAAGGGGAGCTGACCCGGATGCGGGCGAGCCTTGTGTGCGAGCCTACCTTGGCCTTTTGCACAAGGGACTTAAATCTGGGGCAGTACCTGTTCTTAGGGAAAGGGGAGGAGCTGACCGGCGGGCGGACGCGCAAGTCCGTGCTGTCAGACGCCTTAGAAGCGGTAATTGGGGCCATTTATTTAGATGGTGGGTTTGCTAGCGCAAAAGAGTTCATCCACCGGTTTGTGCTCAACGACATCGGGCACAAGAAGCTCTTTTATGATAGCAAGACTATCTTGCAGGAATTGGTGCAGGGGAAATTTTCCAAGGAAGTCACCTACCGGCTCCTGTCCGTGGACGGCCCCGACCATGACAAGAAATACAATGTGGAGGCTTTGGTTGGGGAGCAGGCCTATGGGAAAGGGTCTGCAAGGACCAAGAAGGGCGCCGAGCAGGAGGCGGCCTATGAAACGCTGCTCCAGCTTAAGAAGGAGAAAAATATTGATTTCCCCCAGTATTCTTAAGGGCGCAGGTGCGGGGCCCTTCAATGGCATTTTTTGCCTATAGGCAATCTGGGGCAGCCCCCATGGATAGAAAAATTTACTGGAGGGACAGATGTATCTAAAAAGTATCGAGGTTCATGGCTTTAAGTCATTTGCAAATAAAATCCTCTTTGAATTCCACAACGGGATTACCGGGATTGTAGGCCCGAACGGCAGCGGGAAGAGCAACGTGGCGGACGCCGTGCGCTGGGTCCTTGGGGAGCAGCGGGCAAAGCAGCTTAGGGGCGCAAGCATGCAGGACGTGATTTTTTCCGGCACGGAGAACCGAAGGCCCCTAAGCTATGCCTATGTAGCCATCACCTTGGACAACGGGGACCGGCAGCTCAATGTAGATTTTAACGAAGTGACCGTGGCAAGGCGGGTGTACCGTTCCGGGGAAAGCGAATATTTGATTAATGGCACTTCCTGCCGGCTGAAAGATGTGAATGAGCTGTTTTATGACACCGGGATTGGGAAGGAAGGCTACTCCATCATCGGCCAAGGGCAGATTGAGCGGATTTTAAGCGGGAAACCGGAGGAGCGGCGGGAACTGTTTGACGAAGCGGCAGGGATTGTGAAGTTCAAGCGGCGCAAGGCCACTGCCCAGAAAAAATTAGAGGACGAACGCCAGAACCTGCTCCGGGTAAACGACATCCTTTCCGAGCTGGAAAAGCAGGTAGGCCCCTTGGAGCGGCAGGCAGAAAAGGCGAAGCTGTACTTAAAGAAACGGGAAGAGCTAAAGGAATACGACGTGAACATGTTCCTTATGGACATGGAGCGCATGGAAGGGGATTTGGAATCCCTCGGGGAAAAATTAAAGATTGCGGAGCAGGACTTAAAAGAAGCCAACGGAGCCTATACCAACATCCGGGCGGAGTATGGCCGCATGGAGCAGGAAATGGCAAAAGCCGATGAGGCATTGGAATCTTTGCGCAGCGAGCTGGGGGAAACCACCGTAAGGAAAGGCAAGCTGGAAGGGCAGGCCAACGTCCTGCGGGAGCAGATCCATGCGGCCGAGCAGAGCGAAGGGCTGTTCCAGTCCCGGCAGGAGGCCATAGCCAAAGACCGCAGGCAGCGCATGGAGGAAAAAGAAGCCTGCCAGAAGGAAAAAGCCAAGCTGGATGACCAAGTGAAGTCCTTGGAGGAGCAGAAAAGCCAAGTGATGGCCCGGTATCAGGAAATCCAAGAAGAGATTGCCCGGTGCAGCAGGAAAATCGAAGATGGGAAAAGCGAGATTATTGAGCTTTTGAACAACAAGGCCTCCACCAAGGCAAGACAGCAGCGTTACGACACCATGCAGGAGCAGATGAATATCCGCAAAGCCCAGCTCAGCAAGCGGATGCTGGAGCAGAAAAGCGAAGAGGAAGAGCTTGCGGCTGCATTGGAGGAGTGTGAAGGGAAATACATAAAAGCCAAGGAAACCTGCCAAGGCCTAGAAGCAGAAGGCCGGAAATTAGAAGAAAAAAACAGGGAATGGCAGGAAAAACGCGCCCAGGCCCTGGACCTGCAGGAGCAGGATACCCAGAGGTACCATAGGGAAAAATCACGCTTGGAATCCTTGGTGAACATTGCGGAACGCTACGACGGGTACGGCAATTCCATCCGCCGCGTCATGGAGCAAAAGGACAGGGAGCCGGGCCTGTTGGGGGTAGTGGCAGACTTAATCCAAGTGGACAAGCAGTATGAGGTTGCCATAGAAACCGCCTTGGGGGGCAGCATCCAGAACATTGTCACCAGCGACGAGGCCACCGCCAAGAAAATGATTGGCTATTTAAAGCAGAACCGTTATGGCCGCGCTACCTTCCTGCCCCTGACAAGCGTGGGGAAAAAAGGGAATTCCCCCAACCAAGCCGCTTTATCCGAGCCGGGCGTCATTGGGGTTGGCAGCGACTTGGTCCGGGCAGGCAGCCAGTTTGAAGGGCTGAAAAAATACCTCCTCGGCCGGACTTACGTGGTAGACCATATCGACCATGCCATTTCCCTTGCAAGGAAATACCAGTACAGCTTAAGGATTGTAACGCTGGAAGGGGAATCCTTAAGCCCCGGCGGCTCCATGACAGGGGGCGCCTTCCGCAACACCAGCAACCTCCTCGGCCGGAAACGGGAAATTGAGGATTTGCAGAAGGAAACAGAACGGCTGGCAGAGGCCTTGCAGGGCCACAAAAGCCGCTTAGAGGACATCAATACCGCAAGGGAATTGCTGAAAGAGGACATCCGCCAAATCCAAGAAGAGCTGAAAAAAGCCATGCTTTTGCAGAACACGGAAAAGATGAACCTCGGGCGCGCCATGGAGCAGAAAGAGGAAAACGGAAGGAAATTTGCCGCCCTCCAGTCCGAGAGCCGGGAAATCGAACGCCAGCTTTTGGAAATCGGCGAAAACCGTGGGCAGATACAGGAAGAAATCCATGCGGCAGACGCAAGGGAGAAGGAAATTGAGGAAGAAACAAGGGAATACCGCGCCATGTTAGACGCCCAGAACAAGCTGGCGGAGGAGAGCCAAGGGGATGTTTCAAGGGTACAGCTGGAAGAAGCTAATTTCCAGCAGAAGGCAGGGTTTGTGCAGGAAAATATTTCCCGTATTTCAGCAGAAATCCGTAAGCTGGACGAGGATTTGAAAGCAACCCAGCAGGAAAAGGACCAGTCGCGGGAGGATATCCAAGAGAAAACCAAAGGCATACAGGAGCTGGAAAAAGCCGTAGGGCAGGCCGAAGCATCACGCGCTAAGCTGGAAGAGCAGATTGCAGAGGGGCAGAAGAAGCGGGAAGAAATGTCCCTTGCTTACAAAGGGTTTTTCCAGAAACAGGAAGAGCTTTCCCAGCGCATCAACGGCTTGGACAAGGAGGTTTACCGCCTGAACAGCCAAAAAGAAAAATTGGACGAGTCCATGGAGCATCAGGCCAGCTATATGTGGGAAGAATATGAACTGACCCGCTACAATGCCATGAAGCTGCGCAGGGAGGATTACAACGACCCTGCAAAGATGAAAAAACGGATTTCCGAAATCAAAGAAGAAATCCGCAAGCTCGGGGACGTAAATGTCAATGCCATTGAGGATTACCGGAGCCTGTCCGAACGTTACCTGTTCCTGAAAAACCAGCATGACGACCTTGTAGAAGCAGAAAAGACCCTCCTTGGCGTTATTGACGAGCTGGATACTGGGATGCGGCGGCAGTTTATGGAAAAGTTTGCCCAGATCCAAAAAGAATTTGACAAGGTATTCAAGGAGCTGTTCGGGGGCGGCCGGGGTACTTTGGAGCTGGTGGAGGATGAGGACATTTTGGAGTGCGGCATCCGTATTATTGCACAGCCTCCGGGGAAAAAACTCCAGAATATGATGCAGCTTTCTGGTGGGGAGAAATCCCTTACGGCCATTTCGCTCTTGTTTGCTATCCAGAATCTGAAGCCATCTCCTTTCTGCCTTCTGGATGAAATTGAGGCGGCTTTGGATGATTCCAATGTGGGGCGTTTTGCGAAATATTTGCATAAACTTACGGAGCATACCCAGTTTATTGTGATTACGCACCGGCGGGGCACTATGGAGGCTGCTGACCGCCTTTATGGGATTACTATGCAGGAAAAAGGGGTGTCTACGTTGGTTTCTGTGGATTTGATTGAAACCTTGGCTACGTGAAAATGCGATTGCTTTGGTGCTTAGATTCTGGTGGGGGATGATGGAGGTTTTGGGGGCGGACGGCAATTTGGGGCGGCCCTTCCCCACGCAAACTGGGCAACGTTCCGGCGAACTAACTGCTAACTGCGGCTAAGGAACTCGGGAAAGCCCTCGTTCCTAAGTCTTCGTAAGCAGTGGATTTCGCCTGCACTAAGGGCGCCCATGAATCGTTTGCTTAGGGGAAGGGCCGCCCCAAATTGCCTGTGTATTGAGGTTCCTGCTAATGTTTGGCGCTGTGTGCTGGAGGGAGGGCTGCCCCAAATTGCCTGTGTATCAGGTAATGTTAGTATGGGATAGACATATTTTAGATAATATTTGTATGATTGGGTTTTTGATAAAATTATGGCAATTATTTTTGGAAAGGGGATACAGACAATGAGCAGTGAAGGAAAAGAAAAAAAGGGCTTTTTCAGCCGGCTTGTCCAAGGGCTGACGAAGACAAGGGACACCATCGTGTCCGGCATAGATTCTATTTTCAGCGGATTTTCCAGCATAGATGATGATTTTTATGAAGAATTAGAAGAAATACTGATTATGGGCGATTTGGGCGTCCATGCTACCACGGAAATCCTTGAAAACCTGAAAGCGAAAGTGAAAGAACAGCATATCAAAGAGCCTGCCCAATGCAAGGAGCTATTGATTTCCAGCATTAAGGAACAGATGGATGTAGGGGAAACCGCTTACCAGTTTGAGCATGAAACCTCCGTGGTGCTGGTAATTGGCGTCAACGGGGTGGGGAAGACTACCTCTGTCGGGAAACTGGCGGGGAAACTGAAAGGCCAAGGGAAACGCGTGGTAATTGCTGCAGCCGATACCTTCCGTGCTGCAGCGGGGGAGCAGCTAAATGAATGGGCAAACCGTGCAGGGGTGGACATGATTGGCGGGCAGGAAGGGGCAGACCCTGCTTCCGTAGTCTATGACGCAGTACAGGCGGCAAAGGCAAGGAAGGCAGACGTGCTCCTGTGCGATACGGCCGGCCGGCTCCACAACAAAAAAAACCTGATGGAAGAGCTGAAAAAAATCCACCGGATTTTAGAAAAGGAATATCCCGAAGCCTTCCGGGAAACACTGGTAGTGCTGGATGGGACTACCGGGCAGAATGCCCTTGCCCAAGCAAAGCAGTTTTCCGAGGTAGCGGACATTTCCGGCATTATCCTGACAAAAATGGACGGGACAGCCAAGGGCGGCATTGCAGTCGCCATCCAGTCGGAGCTTGGCATCCCCGTGAAATATATTGGGGTGGGGGAAACAATCGACGATCTGCAGAAATTTGATTCGGAACAATTTGTAAACGCGTTATTTACTGCCAATGAAAATGCCAAGGAGGAATAGCCATGCAGGCCCTTGGGAAAATGCGGATTGCCAGTAAAAATGCTAAGGAGGAATAAGCCATGCTGACCCTTGAGAGGTTTGAAGAAGCAAGCAAAATTGTACGGGAAGTTACATTGGAAACAAAGCTGGTGTACAGCGATTACTTAAGCAAGCAAACGGAAAATAAGGTGTACTTAAAGCCGGAAAACATGCAGTTTACCGGAGCTTATAAGGTGCGGGGGGCTTATTATAAAATCAGCACCCTCACGGAAGAGGAGCGGGAAATGGGCCTGATTACGGCCTCCGCCGGGAACCATGCCCAAGGGGTGGCCTATGCGGCAAAATGCTACGGGGTAAAATCCACCATTGTCATGCCCACCACCACCCCCTTAATAAAAGTCAACCGGACCAAAGGGTATGGGGCGGAAGTCATTTTATATGGGGATGTGTACGACGAGTCTTGCCAGAAAGCCTATGAGCTGGCCGCAGAGCATGGGTATACCTTTATCCACCCCTTCGATGATTTGGCGGTAGCTACCGGGCAGGGCACCATCGCCATGGAAATTTTCAAGGAACTCCCCTTGGTGGAATATATCCTTGTGCCGGTGGGAGGGGGCGGCCTTGCCACCGGGGTATCCGTGCTTGCCAAGCTGTTAAACCCTAAGATTAAAGTAATAGGGGTAGAGCCCGCCGGGGCAAACTGCCTGCAGGCCTCCTTTGAGGCTGGGAAAGTCACCACCCTGCCCGGCGTCAGCACCATTGCGGACGGCACTGCCGTCAAGACCCCGGGGGAAAAGATTTTCCCCTATATTCAGGAAAATTTAGACGGCATCATCACCGTGGAGGACGATGAGCTGGTGGTGGCTTTCCTCGACATGGTAGAAAACCATAAAATGGTGGTGGAAAATTCTGGCCTCCTGACGGTTGCGGCTTTGCGCCATCTGGACGTAAAGAATAAACGGGTAGTTTCCATTTTAAGCGGCGGGAATATGGACGTGATAACCATGTCCTCCGTGGTGCAGCAGGGGCTGATTTTCCGCAACCGGATCTTTACCGTGTCCGTCCTTTTGCCGGATAAGCCGGGGGAGCTGTGCAAAGTTGCGGATGCTATTGCCAAAGAACAGGGAAATGTTATAAAATTGGAGCATAACCAGTTTGTGTCCACCAACCGGAATGCAGCCGTGGAGCTTAGGATTACCATGGAAGCATTTGGCACGGAGCATAAGGAGCAGATTATCGGCGCGCTGGAGCAGAAAGGTTACAAGCCAAAACCGGTGCGGACGAATTTGTAGCAGGGATGCATGGTGGCAGCGTCAGATTGTCTAAGCTGGTGCAGGTTATTTTCTGGCGGCAGCAGCTTTTTACTACAGGATTTATGGGAGCGTGCCAGACCCGCGGAAAGCAACCTTGAAAAATTGCAGCCTTTCAGAGCAGGACCTTCTGAATTTGGTTTCTTTGGTGCCGGCCTCTATCCGGATGGATAAAAGCAAAATCACATTAAAAACCAATGAGTCGGCAAAGGTAACGGCAGTCGCCCCGGGGTATTCTGCTGTGACCTATAAGAGCCTGAATACAAATGTTGCATCGGTAAACCCGGCCACTGGGGCAGTAAAGGGGAACCAGACAGGGGATACCGTGGTTGCAGCGGTGACGCCGGACGGCTTGCAGGCATTTTGCAGCGTTTCCGTAAGGATGCCGTTGTCTTTTCCGCGGCAATGGTATCTGGCAGGGCAGGGGTATAAAATCCAGATACGCCCATCCACGGATTCTGGGAATTTAAGCTGGTCCAGCAGCAATACGAATGTAGCCGCGGTAGACCCAGATACTGGCCTTGTGGATGTGAAGGCTTCTGGGAAAGCCGTGATAACTGCCGTCAATCTGGACAATACGGCCGACCGGGCATCTTATACCCTGTATGTCACCTGCAGTATGCCGGAACAGCTAAAAACTTCTTCCGCGAACGGATCCCTTGCAGAAACGGAATTTGGGAATATCAAAATTGCATGGAACGCTGTGGCAGGGGCATCCAGTTATGGAATTTACCGTTCTACCACAAAGGACGGCCCGTACAGCCTGATTGGGACTACCAAAAAGAGGAATTATGTAGATAAGACGGCGAAGGTAAATACGTATTATTTTTATAAAATTGCAGCGAATAACGCCCATGAATATTGCACAAGCTCCCTGAGCGTGAACACAAGGGGGATTACCTTAAAGGCCCCGGCTCTGGCCGTGAAACGCTTAAAAAACGGACAGGCAAAGCTGACATGGAAGAAAAACCCGAAAGCCACCGGCTACGTCATCTATGCTTCTTCCAAGAAAAATTCCGGGTTCAAGGAAATTGCAAGGACAACCTCAAAAAATAAAGTTACCTACACCGACAAAAGCCTGAAAAAGAAGAAAATCCGCTATTACCGGATACGGGCTTATAAAGTGTTGGACGGGAAAATATTTTATGGGGTAAGGACCAAGAGCGTGAAGGCGGAGCTTTTAAAAAAGTAAGATATGATTTTCGTAGAAATGCAGTAAATAAGCCGCTTTCAGTGGTTGGAAATACGGATTTGTGACAATGTTGTGGCAAATTCAGAAGAAAATAGGATTTTGAAGCAGATGAAAGCACCCAATGCCTAAATTGGTATCGGGTGCTTTTTATGCTCTGTTAAAATAAAACCGGATGCTTGGATTTTGGGTTAGCCTGTTTCCAGTTGGTGTTCTGAATCCGTAATGCCAACGTCCGGCAACGCTTTATATCCTTTGCGTGATAGTCTGGAAAAGGCAACTGTAAGGCGATAACGGTTTGCCAAAGCGTTTGCATCATGCAATTTCGGCTTGAAATGGTGCAAATGCTTATTGTCTGCCGGACATGGGGATTTGCAGATAATCAATCAGGGCGGTTTCCAAAAGCCGGGAATAATTTACCTTTTGTTCTTCCGCAATCCTTTTCAGCCAAGCGGGAAGAGTGATATTTGTCTTGATGCGCTCGTTATCTTTTTTCATGCGGAATAAATCAGGGTGGATTGTAACAGGCATTATAACATTTCCCTCTGTATCTTCTTTGGAGAGGTTCACGGATGGAGTGGGGATTTCC
>CAJTWA010000056.1:2258-25674 GCA_910580195.1 uncultured Lachnospiraceae bacterium | reverse complement strand
GCGCGACAACTCCTATATATTAGCACAGCTGCCTGCGTTTGTCAATAACTTTTTTGAATTTTTTTAATTCTTTTTGTTTTCACCGTTTTCTCGCTTTTTCCGCGCGGTGGAATTTAATAATACCATCTTCCTTTACATCTGTCAACAATTATTTACAAATTTTTTCCATTTTTTTCTTTTTCTGAATGTCGAGCTGTTGGCAAACCCCATGTTTAAAAAGTTAAACTTTGATGCAATACAATATATAGTGCTTTTTAATTTTGAATCAAACTATATATCGTATATTGATTTTAGAAAAAGTACTTTGGCAACAGATTAAGTGTGTCCTTAGGCCTAAATTTTACAGAGGCCTTCCTGCTGCCAACAGGATATCCAGCATAGGAAGAAAAAAAGGAAAAGCTGTTGCTAGCTAGGGTATACCAGAAAATACATTCCTGCCCTCTGCCTCCTCCATCCCACGCCCTTCGGGTACAAACTTTAGGGCACATCTGGCGGAACGGAATTCCAAGGCACCTGCTAAGCCCTAACAACAGCTTTCCCCATTCCATTTTAATTATGCAAACTTTTCCAAAAAATATCCCATTTCATTCTTTTACAAAAATTGCCTGATCTGGCAAGCCTGCGTCCTTACATGATTCTACTCAGGACAGGCGGGAACCATCTTAAGGGCACACAGGCAGAAGTGAGCTTGGCTGCGGCACTGGGCTTGCCCTAATCCCTGTCTGGGCAAGGGCTTATTCTTGCGCGCTTTTTGAGGCAGGTTCCCCTAGATTTGCCAGCCAAAACCTTTTAAAGCTGGCTTATTCTTGCGCGCTTTTTGAAGCAGGTTCCCCTAGGCTTGCCAGCCAGAACCTTTTAAAGTTGGCTTATTCTTGCGCGCTTTTTGAGGCAGGTTCCCCTTCCTCCATTTCTTCTGCCTGCATTTTGGGGGCGGCTGTTTCTTCTGCAGCAGCTCCCTCTTCCTGCATTTCTGGAGCCGTTTCTTCTTTTATTATGGTTTCTTCTTCAAAAATGGACTCGCATTTTGCACCGCATTTATTGCAATAGGCGTCGTCTTGGCCTACCGTTGCTCCGCAGGATGGACATTTCTTTTTTCCTTTCATGTCGTCAATTTCTGCTTTCAGCTGCTCAATTTCCTGCAAAGTATCCCGGATTAAGGCTATTTCCTCAAATAATGGTTCCTCATCCTCCTTGTGGAGCCCGAAATACTGCTTGCCGATTTCCATATACTGACGCTCCACAAAATCCTCCTTGGCTTTTATGTCTAGGTTGAGTTTTGCAATGCCTGTCAGTTCTTTTGCTTTTTGGGATACGTCTTTCCCAGTTGCCGTAATCGTTTCTCCTAATTTTGTAAAAAATGTCATCGCTTTTCCTCCTTATGGCAGCCGCATCTTTCAGCGCATGCAGATATAAGCGGTATATCCGGCATACATTGCCAGCATGAGCGCCCCATGGATACGGCTGATTTGTTTTCTGCGCCATGCAAATATCCACACAACACCGCTCATTCCAATTAAAATTATATCATCAATCAGGTTTTCCATCAAGACTTCCATTGGGCTAACTGCCCCTGCAACCCCAAGCACCAGAAGAATATTGAAAATATTGGATCCAATGACATTTCCAAGGGCCATATCCGTTTCCCCTTTCCTTGCTGCCACAAGGGAGGTAACAAGCTCTGGCAGGGATGTGCCAAAGGCCACGATGGTTAACCCGATTAAGGTGGGGCTTAAGCCAAAATCCTCGGCAATGGCGGTGGCGGAATCCACGACAAATTCCCCGCCTGCCACAATAGCCCCAATGCCGACTGCGATATATACCACGCACTGCCAGCTTTTTAAAGGCACAAGTTCCTCTTCCTGCGCGCTGCTGCGGGCTTTCATTGCTTCTAGCACCATCCACATAAGAAATGCGGCAAATACCAGCAGCAGGAGGATTCCGTCTGCCCGGCCAATGGACATGCCCTGGTTTCCCATTGCCCAAAGCAGGATAGCCGCAATGATGGAAAGTGGGAATTCTTTTTTCAAAGTGTTTTCTTTTACGGCTAGGGGCGCAAATACGGCGCATGCCCCGCAGACAACCATCAGGTTAAAGATATTGGAACCTACCACATTGCTGATTGCCATAGTATTGCTCCCTTTCAGGGAAGCCGCTATGCTGACGGCACATTCCGGCGCGCTGGTTCCCATTGCCACAATTGTCAGCCCGATTATCATAGTCGGGACGCGCAGCTTTTTCGCAACGCTGGCGCTGCCGTCCACGAAAAAATCAGCGCCTTTGATTAATAGTGCAAACCCTACGATAAGAAATACGTAATTCAGCATCCTGCCCCTCCTGTATTGCAATAAGTGAAAATTAGGTTCTTGGCTCTTCCTAAAACAAGTGTATCATCCGTACCCTGCCTCCTGTACTACAATAAGCAACAACTGTATTCTTGCCCTTTCCCAAAACAAACGTATCATCCGTGTCCTGCCTCCTGCGCATTGCAGCAAATAAGCAGGATGTCCTTAGATCCTTCCATAAAGGAACCTTCTCTGGACAGCTTGTTTTCCTGCACTGCTGCTAAAATATTAATTTTACTTTCGTCCCTTTCCCCGGCTCACTTTCCAGAAAAATTTCTGCATTGTGCTGGGCGGCAATGTGCTTTACGATGGCAAGGCCCAGGCCTGTGCCGCCTTCTTGCCTGGAACGCCCTTTGTCCACCCGGTAAAACCGTTCGAAAACCCTATCCTGATATTCTTTCGGAATCCCAATGCCGGTATCTTCCACCAAAAGCATAGGCCTGCCATGTTCTAGGGCTGCGGTAACCGTTACTGCCCCGCCCCGGTTATTGTAGCGTATGGCGTTGCTGCAAAGGTTATACAGCAATTCATCTATCAGATTCCGGTTGGCGGAAATTATGCAGGGTTTCCCCTGAAGATGCAGCGTGACCCCTTGCTTTGCCGCCTGCATATCCATCATATCTAGGCAGCTTCTGGCTGCATGGTACAAATCCACTTGTTCCAGTTCAAATTCCTGCTCCGTGTCATCCAGTTCTGACAGCTTTAAGATATCATTAATCAAATCCAGCAGCCGATCCAAGCTGGTGCGTATCTCATGGGCAAACCGCTTAGCGTCCTGTTCCCCTGCCATGCCGCTTTCTATCAGTTCCGCATACCCGGAAATGGCTGTCAATGGGGTTTTTAGCTCATGGGATACATTTGCGGTAAATTCCTGCCGCATCCGCACATGGTCTAAAATATTGATGTGCTGCTCCTTGATTGTCTGGATAAAGGGCTCAATTTCCTGATAAATAGGCCCTTGGCTGGCTCCGTCTGGATGTAAGGCCAGTTTCTCAATGGGGGACAGCAATTTTTTTGTCAGGCAGCGGGAGAGGAACCCGCAGAGCAAAATTACCAGCAGGGACAGCCCAAGCGCCAAAATCCCTGTGCGTTTCAGCATATGGAAAATATTTCCTGAATCCTTCCCAATCCTTAAGACAGTCCCGTCTTCCATGCGCTCTGCATAATAAAACGTGTGCAGGGAACTAGTGGCAGACCAACGCACCGTGGTTCCGCTGCCATGCTCTAAGGCTTCTTTGATTTCCGGTCGGCCCTTGTGGTTTTCCATTTCCTTTTGCCCCATGCTGCTGTCATAGGAAACGCTGCCGTCTTTTTTTACCACTGTCACCCGTATCCCATCTTCCCTAAGAAGCGCACGGCTTTTCCCGCTTTCCAAAAACCCCGGCCCTGATGCCTGTATTATATGAGTATAGTCTTTGATGTCATCATATACCTGATTTTTGAAAATACTGTAAAATAATGCCATGGATGCCGCAGCTGCTGCCATGGCTGCAAAGGATGAGAGAAGTATCAATTGTATATTAATCTTTTTCTTCATATTCATTGCCTGCTTAACTGCCGGAGTAATAAAAAGGCAAGGGGTATGGAAAATAATTTTTGGGCAGTTCCTTACCTGCCTATGACATACCCCACATTCCGCACCGTCTTGATGGCTGCGCCCCCTTCCCCCAGCTTCTGCCTCAGCGTCTTGATATGCATGTCCACGGTCCGGCTTTCCCCTTCGTAGTCATAGCCCCAGATTTGCTCCATAATCCTATCCCGGGACAGGACAATGCCTTGGTTAATTAACAGCATCCGCAGAAGCTCAAATTCCTTGAATGTCAGTTCGCAGGGCTGCCCGCTTACGGTGACGCTACGTTTTTCCGTGTCCATGGCGATAGAGCCGTTGGCAAGCAGCGCTGGTTCTGAAAGGTTCTCTGTCCGCCGCAGCAATGCCTTGACCCGGGAAATCAATTCCATAATGCCAAAAGGCTTTGCCATATAGTCATCTGCGCCTAAGTCAAGGCCTTTTACCTTGTCCAGCTCCGTAGATTTTGCTGTTACCATAATGATTGGGATATGGGCGGTAGCGGCATTTTGGCGGAGGGACAAGAGGATTTTCAGGCCGTCCTCGCCGGGGAGCATAATGTCTAGGAGTATCAGGCTCGGAATTTTGGTTTCCAATGCTTGGCGCAGTTCCCGGCCGCAGGAAAAGCCCTGCACATCAAAGCCGCTGTTGCGTAAGGCGTATTGCTGGATTTCCCGGATGCTGCTGTCATCCTCAACCGTGTAGATGAGTGGCATGGCGTTCCTCCTTTTTTAATCTTTTGCGCCTAGCTGGTATTTCGCTTGGAAGTATTCCTGCATTTCTGCAAAGCGCATCCTTGTTTTCCCAGAAAGGTTATTGACATAGCCGTGGGCTTCTATGGTATTGTCTTCCGTCTGTATCATGTAGACGGCAAGGTTCGAGCAATGGTCTGCCACCCGCTCATAATTTACGGCAATGTCTGACAGGACAAGGCCTGTTTCGATGGTGCATTTCCCTTTCCGGAGGCGTTTTACATGGCGCTTTTTCACTTCTTTGTTCAGGTCGTCTATGACTTCTTCCAAGGGTTCCACAGACTGGGCTAATTCTATGTCATTTTCGGTAAAGGCTTGGATGGAGCGGTTTAAGATATCGGTAACTGCATCGCCAAATACATCCATTTCATATTTTGCCTTTTTGGTAAATTCCAGTTTTTTCTTCTTTATCTCTGCAGCTATCTCCATCAGGTTCAGGGCGTGGTCGCCAATCCGCTCAAAATCGTGGACGCTGTGCATCAGGGTGGAAACGCCCTGCCCTTCCTGCTCCGTTAAATTTTGGCTGCTGAGCCTTGTTAAGTATGCGGTTAGCTTATCTTCATATTTATCCAGCAGTTCTTCCTGCTGCTGCACCAATTCCGCCTGTTTCTGGGAGTAATCCCCAAAAAGGCCCATGGCCTCCCGGACGGTTTCCCCGGAAAGCACCGCCATTTGTTTTGCAAGGGAAATGCATTGTTCGATGGCATAGCCAGGGGTGGATAAAAAACGTTCATCCAATACCTTAAATTCATCCTCGCTGCCAGATTCCTGCCGTTCCTCTTCCGTTGCTGGGATGGTGAGGTAGGCCAGTTTTTCCAGCCCCTTGGTAAAGGGCAGGAGCACCAGCGTTGCAAAAATATTAAATACGCTGTGGATTGCCGCAATTCCAGCAGCGCCTACCGTTTCCCCTGTAAACCCAAACTGGAACACTGCATCCAAGCCAGTGTAAGCTGCCAGAAATACTACGGATCCTATGACATTGAAATACAGGTGCACAAATGCTGTCCGCCTTGCCCCTTTATTGGCCCCTACCGCGGAAATCATTGCGGTGACGCAGGTTCCAATGTTCTGCCCCATAATGATTGGGATGACGGAGCCATACGTAAACGCGCCTGTCACGGAGAGGGCTTGTAAAATACCTACGGAGGCCGAAGAGCTCTGGATGATGGCGGTCAGCAATGCGCCTACCAAAATTCCAAGCAAGGGGTTGCTGAATTTTGTCAGGATTCCGGTAAACTCCGGCACATCCGCCAGCGGCTTCACTGCGCCGCTCATGGTTTCCATCCCAAACATCAGTACGGCAAAGCCTAGGAAAATTTCTGCAATGTCTTTTTTCCTGCTGCTCTTTGCACCCAACAATAGGATAATCCCTATCAGCGCCAAGATGGGGGAAAAGGAGGAGGGCTTTAACATGCGGACGAAAAAGTTCCCTCCTTCAATCCCTGTCAGGCTTAGGAGCCATGAGGTTATGGTGGTGCCGATATTGGCGCCCATGATAATCCCAATGGCTTGGGACAGCTTCATGATGCCGGAGTTGACAAAGCCTACCAGCATGACGGTTGTGGCGGATGACGACTGGATGACGGCGGTTACGCCTGCCCCTAACAGGACTGCTTTTAGGGGGTTTGAGGTTAACTTTTCCAATACGCGCTCTAATTTGCCGCCGGACAGTTTTTCTAGGCCGCCGCCCATGACGTGCATACCGTATAGGAATAGGGCTAGGCCGCCGATGAGTGACAGAAATCCGAATATATCCATTTTGATCCTCCTGCGTAAATGCAACTTTTTGGTTGGGTTGTTTTGGTTTTACGTAGGATTATTCTATACGGTTTGTGTAAATGGGATACATAATTTGTGTAAAATCTGTGTAAAATTTGGGGTGGGGTGGCTCTTATTTGGGGGATGGTATTCTGGTGAGGTAGTTGCTTAGGTAGGCTGTGGGGGTGGGCGCAGTTCTGGGCAGGGGGGTACCTTCTGTTAGCGGAATGAGATTCTGGGCGACTAGTTGCTTTTGTAGGCTGTGGGGGCGGACGCAGTTCCGGGCAGGGACCCGCCCCCTGCAAACGGGACAACATTCCGGTGAACTAACTGCTAACTACGACTAAGGAACTCAGGATAGCCTTCGTTCCTAAGTCTGCGTAAGCAGTGGATTTCACCTCCATTAAGGGCGTCCCTGAATGGTTTGCAGGGGGCGGGTCCCTGCCCGGAACTGCTGGGGATCGGCTATGCTTTACTGCAATTTCCTGTATGGTTCCCTAAAGGCGGTTCTTACTACAGAACTGCCGGGGGGGTGGCTATGCTTTACTGCAACTCCCTGTATGGTTCCCTAAAGGCGGTTCTTACTACAGAACTGCCGGGGGGGGCTATGCTTTACTGCAACTCCCTGTATGGTTCCCTAAGGGCGGTTCTTGCTACAACACTGCCGGGGGGGGTGGCTATGCTTTACTGCAATTCCCTGTATGGTTCCCTAAGGGCGGTTCTTACTACAGAACTGCCGGGGGGGGCTATGCTTTACTGCAACTCCCTGTATGGTTCCCTAAGGGCGGTTCTTACTACAGAACTGCTGGGGGGGTGGCTATGCTTTACTGCAACTCCCTGTATGGTTCTCTAAAGGCGGTTCTTATTACTCCGGCGGTTAAATATCTGGAACTAGTGGGGACTGGTTCTGCTTATCGGCAATTCTTTAAATAATTCGTAAAAAGCTGCCTTCTGTACGGAACTGGCTGCTAGGTATTGGCTCTGCTTCATGGCAATTATGTAAACTCCTATAAACTTTCGGCATATATATGTGGCTTTGCACAATGGTATCCTTAGTTACAAAACATCATATAAATCATATTTGGAACGTAAAGTTATTCAATACACAGGCAATTCAGGGCTGCCCTCCCTCTAAGCAAACGGTTCATGGGCGCTTTTCGTGTAGGCGAAATCCACTGCTTACGAAGACTTAGGAACGAAGGCTTTCCTGAGTTCCTTAGTCGTAGTTAGCAGTTAGTTCGCCGGAACGTTGCCCAGTTTGTGTGAGGGAGGGCAGCCCTGAATTGCCGTCCGCCCCCAAAGCCCCCCCCCAAATTATTTTTCCACTTTGCTTTTCAGCCGGCCCCTCTTATTAATCCAATCCCGGAACAACGAATAAACCACAGACGTAAGCGGTATAAAAATCAGCATCCCCACAATCCCCATAAGTTTCCCGCCTACAGTCACAGCAAAAAGTACCCAGATAGAGGGCAAGCCTACCGAGTTCCCCACCACATGGGGGTAAATCAAGTTGCCTTCAATTTGCTGTAGGACAAGGAAGAGAGCAACAAAAAACACAGCCTTCATCGGGTCTACCATCAATATCAAAAACGCCCCTACGCCGCAGCCAATAAACGCCCCCACCATGGGAATCAAGGCAGTAAACGCAATAAGCACGCCGATTAAAAGCGCATAAGGCAGCCGCACAACCGTCATGGATACAAAGAACATGGCTCCAAGTATCAGGGCTTCCAAGCACTGTCCAGTAATGAACTTGGAAAATGTCCGGTGGGACAGGGTACATACATGGGTAATCTTGTCCACTGCCTTTTTAGGGAGCAGGGCGGTAAATACTTTCATGAACTGCCTGCCCAATGTTTCCTTTTGGATTAAAATATAGATGGCAAACACAAAAGCGATGAAAAATGTCATGACGCCGTTAATTACCATCATTGTAGCAGACATGGTATAAGAAAATACGCTGCCTGCACCGCTTAGCGCGAAGTCCTTGATGCTTTTGAGCCAGCCCATCCAGTCAAATTCCATAGATTCTATATAGGATACAATCCCTTCCCAATCCTTGAATACTTGCTCCAGCCATTTCTGCATCTGGGGCAGGAATGTCACCATCCCGGCGCTGATGCTGTCGAAGGTTTTGCCAAGCTGCGGGATGACTACCACAATGACAATGGCTAGGACAGCAAATACCAGCAGGATAGACAGGACAAGGCTTAATGGCCTTGCGGCTTTGCTGGGCTTTTTGAATAATTTCTGCTCAATGGCCGCCATGGGGATGTTCAGGATGAAGGCTATGGCGCTGCCCATCACAAAGGGGAACAGGATACCCCATAGGAAACCTAAGTAGGATTTTACGGCGCCCATGTTCATCAGGAGCGACAGCAGAACTAGGGTGAAAGTTATAATGCATAGGATTTTTTTTATGTTTTCTTTGTTTAACTCCATTCTTTTCCTCCTTCTTTGCCTTAATAGAGATGGTACTATATTTCGGGGGATTTTCCAAGGGTGATATGAAAAAATCAAGTACTTTTTGAAATTTTGTTGACTTTGGCAACTACACATGCTATCGTAAATCCCAAATATTGTGTCAGGAGGTACGAAAAATGACAGTATACGAAGAACTGGTTGCCCGGGGGCTGATTGCCCAAGTAACCGATGAGGAAGAGATTAAGGAATTAGTGGACACAGGGAAAGCTGTATTTTACATTGGCTTTGACCCGACGGCGGACAGCCTGCATGTGGGGCATTTCATGGCGCTGTGCCTGATGAAACGGCTCCAGATGGCTGGCAACAAGCCGATTGCCTTAATCGGCGGGGGCACGGCTATGATTGGGGACCCTTCCGGGCGCAGCGACATGCGCCAGATGATGACGCCGGAAACCATCCAGCACAACTGCGATTGCTTTAAGGAACAGATGGGCAAGTTCATTGATTTCTCCGAAGGGAAAGCCTTAATGGTAAACAATGCCGACTGGCTGATGGATCTGAACTACATTGACGTGCTGCGGGAAGTGGGGGCGCATTTTTCCGTAAACCGGATGCTGACGGCGGAGTGCTACAAGCAGCGGATGGAAAAGGGCTTAAGCTTCTTGGAGTTCAACTACATGATTATGCAGAGCTATGATTTCTACGCATTGTTCCAGAAATACGGCTGCAACATGCAGTTCGGCGGGGACGACCAGTGGAGCAACATGCTGGGGGGCACGGAATTAATCCGGCGCAAGCTGGGCAAGGACGCTTATGCCATGACGATTAACCTGCTCTTAAACTCCGAGGGTAAGAAAATGGGAAAAACCCAGTCCGGAGCAGTCTGGCTTGACCCCAACAAGACCTCTCCCTTTGACTTCTACCAGTACTGGCGGAACGTGGCTGACGATGACGTGCTCAAGTGCATCCGTATGCTGACCTTCCTGCCCTTGGAGGAAATTGACAAAATGGACCACTGGGAAGGGGCGCAGCTTAACACAGCAAAAGAAATCCTTGCCTTCGAGCTGACAAAAATGGTGCATGGGGAAGAAGAAGCGAAAAAATCGCAGGATGCTGCAAAAGCGCTGTTTTCCAGCGGAAATGCAGAAAATATGCCTACCGTAACCTTGGAGGACGGGGATTTTACGGATGGGGTAATTGATATTCTGGGGCTTTTGGTAAAATCCTCCTTGGCTTCTTCCCGTTCCGAAGCGCGCCGGGCAGTAGAGCAGGGCGGCGTTTCCGTAGATGGGGAGAAAGTTGCGGACATTAAGGCAGCTTATGGGATGGATGCTTTTACAGATGGGATGGTTCTGAAGAAAGGGAAGAAGAATTTTAGGAAAATCCTGAAATAAAGCGATAAACTAATTCTTGCAACTATCCATGGCAATCAGCCATTCCTTTCGCCCCGTTTCGGCATGGATAACGCTGAAAAACTTATTTTTCACAGTAATTCCACCAGCCTCCGGTGTAAGGCTTAAGCCGGAAGATTTTTCTGCCAACACAGGGAGCTGCCGGGAAATGGAATTTAGGCGCAATATATCGTAGTGGAACCTCGGGAACCACAGTTATATATTGGGGAAAACTTCCATTTCACGGCAGCCCCTCCTATCTTACAGTTCTTCCATCAGCTCGGCCAATTCCTCTTTTGACTCCAGAAATACATCCAGCAGCACAGGCTCGAAGCTATTTCCCCGCTCTTTTTCCATAATCCCAAAGGCTTGGTCCAGCGTCATGCCTTTCTTATACTGCCGTTCGGACACCAGCGCGTCAAAAACATCTGCAATGGCAAGAATCCTTGCAGCCAAGGGGATTTCCTCCCCTTTTAAGCCATTGGGGTAGCCCAGCCCGTTCCATTTCTCATGGTGGAAGGCGGCTAGGTCTTGGGCAATTTCCACAAATTCTTTGTCTACAATGCGGTTCATATTTTCTTGTATCAGCTGCCCCCCGGCTTGTGCATGGAGCTTAATTAAGTCATACTCTTCTTGGGTCAATGCGCCGGGTTTCTGCAAAATCCGGTCAGGGACAGTGAGTTTCCCTATGTCATGGAGAGGGGATGCTTTTTTCAGGTAATCTATGTAGGTAGATGTCAGGGTTTCCTTGTAAATGCCTTTTTCCTGCATTTTATTCACCAGCAGGTTCACATAGGCGCTGGTCCTTTTTACATGCTCCCCCGTGGTACCGTCACGGCTCTCAATTAAATTTGCCATAGTGATAATAATGCCCTGCTGCAATTGTGTAATCCGCTGCAGCTGCTGCTCTACCATCTGCTCAAGGCTCTTCCGATAGCCCTGCAGCTCTAAGGTCCTGCGGACACGCTGCAGCATAATCGCTGGCACGAAGGGCTTGCCGATATAATCCATGGCCCCCATCTGGAAACAAGTTTCCTCTGTCTTTTCCGTACGGTCTGCCGTAAGGAAAATGACTGGGATTTTCTTCCATTCCTCGCTGCCTTGAATCCGCCGCATGACTTCGAACCCGTCCATCCCCGGCATCTGGATGTCAAGGAGCACCAAATCCGGCTCGTTCCCGGCAAGGTATTGGAAGGCCAGCTCACCAGAATTTACCGTTTCCACCCGGTATTCTTCCGAGAGGAGGTCTTTGGCAATCACTAGGTTGAACCTGCTGTCATCTACTACTAAAATCGTTTTTTTCATAATACCCTCTCCTGTCTTCCTAGGGCGTATTTCAACTTATATCGCTTCCAAAATTTGGCGATATATTTCATAGTCCTCTTCTTGGAACACATTAAAAATTACCCGCTCTACCTGTGAATCTGACTGTAAAAAATCCTGCACTGCCCCCACGGCAAGTTCTGCTGCCCGCTCATGGGGGAAATGGAACTCCCCTGTGGAAATGCAGCAAAAGGCTATGCTTTTCAGCTTCTTTTCCGACGCAAGCTTTAAGCTGGCCTTGTAACAGCCTGCAAGCTGGCTGCAATGGGTTTCCGTCAGCCTCCCTGATACAATAGGGCCTACGGTATGTATGACATAACCGCAGGGCAAGTTAAAAGCTGGGGTAATTTTCGCCCTGCCGGTAGGCTCGTCATAGCCCTGATTTTCCATAATCCCATGGCAGGCCAGCCTAAGCTGGATGCCGCTGACGCTGTGGATAATATTGTCCACGCAGGAATGGCAGGGGACAAAGCATCCCAAAAGCTTGCTGTTGGCTGCATTTACAATGGCATCTGTTTTTAGGGTAGTGATATCCCCCTTCCAGAGCACAAGGCGGCTGTCCAGCTTAGATGCCGGAAGGGCATTTCCATCTACAATGCCTTGCTCCGCTACTTCTTCGGACAGGTATTGGTCTTGGATTTCCAGAAATTCCTTGGAAATGGGCTTGGGCTCCCGGATATTCATAAGGGTCCTAAGCAGGCGCTTCTGTTTTCCTATGTCAGAGGGGATTGCCATCCCCTGGTACTGGGAAGACTCGGAAAGCAGTTCTTGGGTTAAGTATAATAATTTTTCGTTATGTGTCATTTTGAAAGAACCTCCTGTATAAAAATTAGGAGAGTACCTCACAATGTAAAGCCTCTCCAATTTTTCTGTACACTTTGATTGTATTCTATAAAAATACTTTTTTCAACTAATAATTGGCAAATTTTCACCAGAACTGCTCTGCTTACCGTCTTTTTGGACTATTCATCCTCCCAGGAAGGGTATTGCTCCGGCGCGTCCCCTTTGCTCTTTATGACAACCGGCTGATCCACTGCTTCTTCCACTACTTTCAGCACCTTGCACTGGAAGGTCCATTCATCCCCAAAATCAAAGAGGTACAAGAACTTCTTGCCTTTGCACAGCCCTGCCTTATCCAGCGTACAGCTATCCGTAGTCCGACAGCCATTTTCCAAAAAGGAGGCATAATAGGCATCCCGCTTGCTCCACCGCTTATTGTCCATAAAAAATGCATGGGCATGGTCGTCGTCAAACCCAAATGCTTGGATGATTGCGCTGTGCAGCCTCCACAGGGAGCTTTTTCCGGAAATCTGTATGTGGCGGTAGCAGCCTGTCCCTAGGGAAACGCTGATAACATAAGACTGGCCGGATTTAGGCTTTACGGTCTTGAAATCTGACTTCGCCAGCCTTGGCCTCCCCTGTGTCCCCCGGCAGAGGATTTCTTCCACCTGATCCAATATGTCTTCTGGCATGTCCTCCCTCTGCAGTACCTGTTCCAGCTGTTCCGTAATTTCCGGCGGCAGCTCTCCCAGCCCAATCCCATCCTCCATCATTTCCCCAATCAAGCTGACAAACTCTGCCAATTCTTCCTCTTCACTCATGGAAAAATGCCTGACAAAGTCCATTTCTACCTCATCCAGCGCTGGCAGGTCTTTTTCAATAGAAATGGGAATCTTTAGCTTGGCGCAGAACCCCTTGGCAAAGGCATAGGTCCGCTCATCCCGCACCAGCAGTTCCTTGGGGCACATCCCTTCCTTCCGCAGCGCATCGATGAAAAAGTTCAAAAGCTCTTCCGGCGCGTCCAGATAGCTCTTTACGGGGGATACCGGCAAGACAAAATTCATGTCTGCATTTACCGCCAGAAAGACAAAGGGGAAACAAGGCGCTTCGCCCGGGCCGTTCTGGACTGGATCCGGAAACTGGATAATCTCACATTCGTAAGTGCCGGACTTCCTGATTTTTTTCAGGCTTGCCAAGCCAATTTCATTGCAGTTGGAAGGCTCCGGCCACACCATAGGCTGCCTAGGGAGCGCTTTTATTTTTGACACTGCATAGGCCCCATCCTGCAATTCCAGCAGGACAATCTCATCTGCCCCACCGTCGATCCGCCGGATGCCAAGGTCCTCTGGCCTGTGCCCTTCTAATAATTTTGCCATGTGGATAGCTGCCGAAAGGGCTTCGCAAAGATCCTCCTGCTCCTGCTGCGTCTGGAGCGGCCACGGCAGGCAGCTTGGCTTGTACCGGACAAACTGGGGGTAAGCATTCTTCCCGGAAATACGGATGCCGTTGGCGCGGGCATAGGCCCTAGCCTCCTCCAATTCCTCCTTCGAAAGCTCTTCCTTCCCTTCAAAGGCGCATTGCAGGCAGTCCTGCCGGATGATGTTCTCATGGAACTCAAAGGGGGACATACGGAACTGGTCAGCCTCTGCAATACAGCGTAAGCTGTCCAGCCCTGCCTGGCCAATATAAAGCCCAAGGGCGCAATGGCTCCCGCCGCCGCCCATAATGCTGATATACCCAATCCTGCCATCAGAAAGCTTTACTGCAAATACTTGGACATCCCACAGCATCCGCCATAATTTTGTTTTCTTATATTCAAAAGCTAACGCATATAATTGATCCGAAATCATCTTTCACCGCCATTCCTATTTTTACAAATATTTTTCTCCATACCCGTAATGCTCTGCCACATAGTCGATATCCTTATCCCCCCTGCCGCTTAAGCAGGCTAAAATGGAACCCTGCCCCAGTTCCTTTGCCTTTTTCATGGCCCAGGCAACGGCGTGGGAGCTTTCGATTGCAGGGATGATCCCCTCATACCGGGACAGCTTGAAAAATGCCTCCATAGCCTCGTCATCCCCAACCGTTTCATACTGGACCCTGCCCAAATCACGCAGGTAGGCATGTTCCGGCCCTACGGAGGGATAGTCCAAGCCGCTGGCAATGGAATACACTGGGGCTGGCTCCCCTTTCCCATCCTTCAGCATAATGCTCTCAAATCCGTGCATCACGCCCTTTTCCCCATATTTCATGGATGCAGCATGGTCGCCTAGCTGTTCCCCCCTGCCCAGGGGCTCTACCCCTACAATGTCAACCGGGTCATTCAGGAAGGGGATGAACATCCCTATGGAATTGCTCCCGCCCCCGACACAGGCGCAGACCACGTCTGGGTCTATCCCTGTCATTTCATGGAACTGGTCCCTTGCTTCATAGCCCACCACTGACTGGAAATCACGCACCATCAGCGGGAAGGGGTGGGGTCCTAAGGCAGAGCCGATACAGTAAATAGAATCCTTATAATTCTTGGCATAAGATGCAAAGGCAGAATCCACGGCCTCTTTCAAGGTTTTCAGGCCATGGGTAACTGGGACTACCTTTGCCCCAAGAATCTTCATGCGGGTTACGTTCGGCGCCTGTTTTGCAATATCCACTTCCCCCATATGGATCTCACATTCCATCCCAAAATAAGCTGCTGCCGTTGCCAATGCCACTCCATGCTGCCCTGCGCCTGTTTCGGCAATCAGCCGCTTCTTGCCCATAAATTTGGCTAACAGCCCTTCTCCCATGCAGTGGTTCAGCTTGTGTGCCCCGGTATGGTTCAAATCTTCTCTTTTTAAGTAAATCTGGCAGTTGCCAATGTGCCGGGAAAGCCGTTCGCAGTGGTAAACCGGGGTAGGCCTCCCCTGAAATTCCTTCCGTATCCGCCGCAATTCATTGATAAATTGGGAGGAATGGCAAATCGTCTGGTATGCCTCTGTTATTTCCTCAAATGCTGGCTTCAGTTCTTCTGACAGGTAAGCCCCTCCGTATTCCCCGAAGCGCCCTTCTTTATTGGGATGGTTCCTTAAATATGTCCTATAATCCATTTTTTTCTCCTTTATTTCCAAATTTCTTCTATCATAACATACTTTCTGTAAATATGACAGAAATTCTCTTTCCTTTTCAAAACAATTTTTTGTTCCGCGCAAAAAGCTGCGCATCATTGCCCAAAGGGCTTTCCTATAAGACAAAAAATCTGGGAACCAGAAGATTTCCGGTTCCCAGATATATGGAGAGTATGCAAAAATTAAGATACTTGCTAGTTCCTTGGATGGGTTATTCCCCATCTGCCACGCCTTTGCTGAATTCCTGATTGATTTTCTTCAGGGATTCGTCAATTTCCCCTGCCTTGGCGATAATTGCAGAGTATTTCTCTGTAGCCATGGAAGACAGCTTGCCCATCTCCCCTGCCACAATATTGAACCCTCTTCCGGCCTCCCCGGCCCTTGCTGCTTCAATGGAAGCATTCAGCGCAAGGATATTCTGTTTCCGGGAAACCTTCGTCAAGTCCTGCACCATGCCTTCGATCTGCTCTACATTCTTAGTGGTAACCTCAATCTCTTTGTCAATGGTGCCAATCTTATGCTTGTCCCGGTTCCGGACACTCTCTGAGTTCACCAGCATATTAATCATTTCTTTCATTAAATCTGCCGATGCCCGGATGGATTCTTCTGTCTTTATCGGTACTTTCTTCAATGCCTCAATATATTCGTCTGGGTCTACGCCGATTTCTTCTGCCACTTTGCGGAATTTGTCAAAGTCCGGCGGCGCTGGCAGTACCTGCCCGCCTACGATTGCCCCCAGTTTCTCCCCGCCTACCACAATATCTGCTGCAAAATCCATCAGCCCTGCATGGCAGAAATAAGTGCCTACCCCTTCCAAATCGCACTTCTGGCAGCGCTTTAACCCTATCTCGCTCCCCCTTGTATATTTAATGCAGAAATCTAAAAAATTGCTGTCTTCTGTGATATGGTTCCCTTCTGTATCTACTATGCAGGCTGCTACGCCTGTCGCTGTCGAAAATAAATCCTGAAGCCTCTGCAGCTTTTCTTTACTGATAAAATCGAGTATTTCCATAGTACCTTCTCCTTTTCCCTAAGCCATACCAAAAAAACCCGGGCATCACACCTGCTGTTATTATACCATAATCACTCCGTGATAAACTATGGTTGCCTATGCCACTCCGCTTCGCTTCGGGCGGTATAATAGCTGTTGCTATTATACCATGGCTCCCGCCATAAAACAACACAAATATTACAGGAACTTCCAAAATATCTATTACCGTTCCCGCTGCAGGATCTTAGGGAAGCGCACAAGGAATGTCCCGGTCGTGGCAATCCCTGCCACAAAGTCGGAAACGGCTTCCGCTAAAAAAACTGCCATCAGCTTATCTTCCAGAAATACAGGCAAAATAAAAATCAGCGGTATCATCAGGATAAGTTTCCGGAAACATGCAAAAAACAGGGATACTTTTGCCTGCCCCAACGCAAGGAAGGTCTGCTGGCAAGCCATCTGTGCCCCCATGGCAAACGCCCCTGCAATGTAAAACCGCATCCCCCAGCTTGCCATACCGTACAACTCCTTGGAGCTACTGTTGAAAATCCTTACAAACATCCCCGGAAACCCCATTACCAAGGCCCACATCAAGGTGGCAAAAAGCACGCAGCAGCAAAGCAGGAGCCGGAATGTCTTTTTCACCCGCTCATCATTCCCAGCCCCATAGTTAAAGCTGATGATAGGCTGCGCCCCTTGGGTCAGGCCGCTTAGGGGCAGGAATATCATCTGCATGACGCTGCTTAATATCGTAATGGAAGAAACTGCAAGATCCCCGCCATATTTATATAAGGATGTGTTAAAGGATATGTTTATCAGGCTTTCCGTACTCTGCATCACAAAGGGCGACACCCCAAGGGCAAGCACCGGCAGCACATATTCTTTCTTTACCTGCAGGCAGCCCTTCTCTATCCGGAGCTTTGTTTTCTTCCCCCTTAAGAACCGCAGTACCCAAACCGCCGATACTGCTTGGGAAAGTATGGTTGCCAAGGCAGCGCCGGATACCCCCATATTCAGCCCAAAAATAAAAATAGGGTCTAATACAATATTCAGCACTGCCCCAATGAGGATGGTGCCCATGCCTTCCAAGGAAAATCCCTGTGTAGTAATAAAGCTGTTAAGCCCTACGGCAACCATGACAAATACCGTACCGCACACATAAATCCGCAAATACCCCCAAGCATAAGGGATGGTATTTTCACTGGCCCCAAACAAAAACAGCAGCTGCCTGCCCGCAAGCAGGAAAAACAAAGTGAGGGCTGCCGCAAGCCCCACCAGCATTACCGTACAGGCCCCAAGGGTCTTTTCCGCGCTCTCCATATCCTGTTTTCCCATGTAAATGGCTGCACGCGGGGCCCCTCCTATCCCTACCAATGCGCTGAATGCCATAATAATCAGGATAATAGGCAGGCAGAGCCCAATCCCCGTCAATGCAATAGCCCCTGTGCCGGGGATATGCCCGATATAAATACGGTCTACAATATTGTAAAGCATATTGACGACTTGGGCTAAGATTGCCGGAAGCGCCAGCTTCAGCAACAATCTTCCCAATGGGTCTTTGCCCAAATCAGAATTCTGTCTTTTATTTGCCAATGGTTTCAATCCCTTTCTCTAAATTCCAGCCATAATGCCAGCATACCTCTTATTCCACTGCCCGTCCAGACGCCTTATTTTTTAACTGTTCCTTCCTGTGGATGAAGTCTATGATTAAATCCACGGCATCCGCTATGCTGAGCACGCTGCTGTCAATGGTAAGCTGGTAGCTGTCTGCTTCATTCCATTTTTCATCTGCATAATAAGTATGGAACCCAGCCCTTGCCTTGTCCTCTTTTTCCACCAGCCGCCGTGCTTTGTCCGGGCTGATTTTCCGGTCTGCCGCAGTTTTGTCAATGCGGTATTCCTTAGGGGCATGGACAAACACGCTTGTCATGTCCGGGTTGTCTTTGAGGATATAGTTCCCGCACCTCCCTACGATTACGCAGTCCCCCTGCCCTGCTACGTCCCGTATAAATTGGAACGGGACTTTCCTCTGCCCCTGCGCCCTGCTGTCCGTGGCAATTACGTACAGCAGGCTGTTAATGGGCTGCTCTTCATAAAAATCCCGCAATTCCTCATACTTGCCTGTTTTTTTTGCCTCCTCCGCCAAGGTTTCCTTATCATAATATTTAATTCCCATCTTCTTTGCCAGTTCACGCCCAATGACGTGCCCATAGCTCCCAAATTCCCTGCCAATTGTAATAACCATTTGTCCCACTCCTAACCTAAACTTTTTAAATATGCCTTGGTACTATTATAGCACTGTAGTTGGAGATTGCAATTGGCTTTTTCGGAGAATAGCTGGATAATGGTAAGAAATACCTGAAATGGCAAAGATATTTGGCAAAATATGTACTGTAACAGAAATGATGTAAAATACAATTGGCAGGCAAAAATAGACCCTGTACCTTGCCAAATGCATGATGCAAAATACTTTTAGCAGCTAAAAATTCCTGTACCTTTCGGCACACTAGGGTATCCTTCTGGAGGGTTTTATCCAGAGAGCGTTTACAGACCAGCGCAGGGAGCTCAGCGCACTAGGATATCCTTCTGGAGGGTTTTCTTAGGGTAGCCATGGATTTTAACACTTCACAGTGATATAGCATTTCCTACTTAAAATAAAAAAGGATTTGCGGTGCAGCTGGCCGCAAATCCTTTTCCTCATCCCATTTGGCACACCTTACCGCTGTACCCGTGCGCCAGCGCCTCCCATAATGGCTTCTACTTCTTTTTTGCTTGCCATAGTGGTATCCCCCGGCGTCGTCATTGCCAGCGCACCATGGGCTGCCCCGTAATTCACTGCTGTTTCGGCATCCCCTGTGGACATCAGGCCATAGATGAGCCCGGATGCAAAGGAATCCCCGCCGCCTACACGGTCCATAATTTCAAGCCCCTTGTAGTCCTTGGATTTATAGATTTCCCCATCTGCCCAGCAGATTGCGCTCCAGTCATTCACCGTAGCTGTCTTTACCTCCCTAAGCGTGGTGGCAACTACCTTGAAGTTAGGGTAAGTTTCTGCTGCATGGTTAATCATTTTCTTATAGCCGTCAAGGTTCAGTTCCTTTAAGTCCGTATCATTCCCTTCAATTTCGAACCCAAGGCAGGCGGTAAAGTCCTCTTCATTCCCAATCATCACATCTACGTATTTTGCAATTTCCTTATTGACTTCCTGCGCCTTGGAAAGCCCCCCAATGGCGCTCCACATAGACGGCCGGTAATTCAGGTCATAGGAAATGACTGTGCCGTATTTTTTTGCAGTTTTAATTGCCGCAAGGACAGTTTCACAAGCCTGCTCCGACAATGCAGCGTAAATGCCGCCTGTGTGCAGCCAGCGCGCCCCCAATTCCCCAAAAATATAATCGAAATCAAAATCCTCTGGGGTTGCTTTGGAAATGGCTGTATTTGCCCGGTCAGAGCATCCTACCGCCCCCCGGATGCCAAAGCCCCGCTCTGTGAAGTTCAGGCCGTTCCGGCAGATCCTGCCAATCCCGTCTGTCTTCATCCATTTTATCAGGGAAGTATCCACGCCGCCCTGCAAAATAAAGTCTTCCATCAACATGCCCACTTCATTATCCGCAAAAGCAGTAATTACGCCGGTTTTCATGCCAAAGCACCTGCGCAGCCCACGGATGACATTGTATTCCCCGCCGCCTTCCCACGCGCGGAAACTCCTTGCCGTCCGTATCCTTCCCTCGCCCGGGTCCAGCCTTAACATGACTTCCCCTAATGACAGTGCATCAAATTTACAATCCTTTTCTGGCCTTAAGTTTAATTCCATTCCTTTTTCCATTCCTTTCTAATTCCTGTTTAAAAATTGCTTCCGTAGGATGACGTCCCAATTGCGCCGGGTTCCATGCTGCTGCCTGGCTGCAACGGGCAGTTTCCGGAGTTGCCCCAGCTCCAGTTGCGCCGGGTTCCATGCTGCTGCCTGGCTTGGCCCATTAATTCTTTGCTGCCCCGCTGGATTCCCGGATAGATGCTGCCAATTCCACAGCTTCTTTTGCCAGGGTGCGGATTTTGTCAAATTCACCATTTTTTATCAGGTCGCCCTTTACCATCCAACTCCCGCCGCAGCAAAGGATTCTGCCATAGGAAAGGTACTCTTTCAGGTTCCCTATGCCAATCCCGCCTGTGGGCATAAATTTCATCATGGTATAGGGGGATGCCATTGCCTTAATCCTTGCAACCCCGCCGGCCTGTTCCGCTGGGAAAAACTTAATTACCTTCATCCCCCGCTTTGCAGCCTGCGCTACTTCGGAAGGGGTAATGCATCCCGGGAATACAGGGATTTTCTTTTCCAAGCAGTAATCCACAATTTCAGGGTCGAACCCCGGGCTTACAATAAATTTTGCCCCAGCGCCTACGGCACGGTCCACCTGCTCTACCGTCAGCACGGTCCCTGCCCCTACCAGCATTTCCGGGTATTTCCCGCTCATGGCGCGGATAGACTCCTCCGCTGCATCGGTACGGAAGGTTACTTCTGCACAGGGGAGGCCGCCTTCTACCAATGCCTCCGCCAATGGAAGCGCATCCTTAGCATCCTCCAATACAACAACGGGTACGACTGCATATTCATAAAATTGTTCTTCAATTGTTTTCATCTGATATTCTCCTTTATTTTTTCATTATTCTTTTACAGCAAATAGAATCTTATTCTTTTCCCTGCCTAGAATTACCGTTTGACGCCGTAATCCATATTCATCAGGTCCTGCTATCTCTGCTTAAAATTACCGTTTGATGTCGTAATTCATATTCATCAGGTTCTGGATAGCCGCTGCGTCATCCGTAATATTGGCGTCCCCCCGGATGGTATGCTTCAGCGCGCTGCTTGCTACTGCAAAATTCACCATGTCCATAGGCTTATCATGAGCCATCATGGCATAGATCAGCCCGCTTGCAAAGGCATCCCCGCCGCCCACACGGTCCAAGATATTGAAGGTAAACAGCTTGCTTTCATAAGTGTGCCCTTGGTACCACATGTAAGCCTTCAGGCTGTTCTCACTGCCGCTGTGGGCATAGCGTACATGGCGGGCAATGCATTTTAAGTTGGGGTACCGCTCCACGAAAGCCTGAAATACCTCATCCTGCTGCATGAAATCCGGCTGGAGGGGCAGGCCGTCCTTCCAGTCGCCTTTGCTGTGGTCGTTTTCCTCTTTCCATAGATGGTATGGCTCAATGCCAAACAGCACATCCACATACGGCAGGCAGCCCGTGCAGAACTCCCTTGCTTCTTCCCATGTCCAGAGGGTGCTGCGGAAATTCCCGTCAAAGCTGGTGGTAATGCCTTGTTCCTTTGCTGCCTTTAAACATTTAAGTACCATGTCCCGGCAATTTTCCCCAAGGGCAGGGGTAATGCCGCTTAAGTGGAGCCACGTAAACCCTTCCAGCAGCGCCCTAAAATCATAGGAGGAAAAATCATACTCCGTAATTGCGCTGTGTTTCCGGTCATAAATCACCTTGCTTGCGCGGATTCCATACCCGGTTTCCAGATAATACGTCCCCAGCCGGTGGGAAGGCGTCTGCTCCGGCGTGCTTAAGATTACCGGGGTACAGTGCACATCATTGCTCCTAAGCAGGCGTACCGCGCTTTTCCCAAGGCTGTTATTTGGGACAACTGTAAAAAATGTGCTGTCAATCCCAAGGTTTGCCAGCGCCAAGGCAATATTTGCCTCGCTGCCCCCATAGCTGGCCTCAAAACTGGATGCCATCCTGATTTTTTCATAATTGGGCGGCGTTAGGCGGAGCATAATTTCCCCAATTGTTATAAATTTGTGGGGATTACAAGTTTCTTTGAGTAACGGGTTTGCATGTTCCATGGGATTCCCTCCTGATTTTCCTATAATCTTACGCTACCCAGCAATGCCAATAATATTCGTTCCTTATCATTTAACTTGGAATCGTTTTCCTCTAACATCTGACGTCTTATGTTATCGTGCCTTTATTGTACAATTATATATTTTTCTCCGCAATACATCTGATGTATTTATTTTCCTTTCTCTTTTATGCACAAAAAAATATGGCATCCAATCAATTAGATGCCATATTTTTTGTATATTATGCTGATACCGGTGGCAAAGGCGTTTGCAAAGCCTATAAATTCATCTGACGTATCACGATTCCTGATCCCTCTCTTCCAACAATTTCAGGATCGTCTGGCGGTTGTAGGTCAAATGCATCATCATTGCGCATTTTGCGCCTATGGAATCCCGCTTGAGGATTGCCTGTGTAATTGCACGGTGGGTTTCCAGCGTTTCTTCCCTCAGCAGGCGGTGAGTCAGGTTGGCAAAGGTGTAGACCGCCGTATTAATCACCGGAATCAGGGTTTCCGCCACTTGGTTCCTGCTGCAATGGGCAATATGGGCATGGAATTCTACATCCCTGCTGATATGGTTGTGGCCGCCCCGGTAAAGCTGCTCTGTTTCATCACAAAGCTTTTTCAGCTTCTTTAAATCCTCCCCAGATGCATTTTTACAGGCCAACGCAGCAATTTCCGGCTCTATCATCAGGCGTACCTCAAATAAATCCAGCGCCATCTTATATTTGTCCTCCATTTTCCCAAGCCCTAATGGGTCTTCCTCGAAGGAATTGGTATTAATGACATACGTGCCGGAGCCCCGGCGTACCTCTAAAATGCCTCTGGACACCAGCCCCTTTACGGCCTCCCGGATGGTGCTGCGGCCAACGCCGAACTGCTTGGCAAGCTCGAACTCATTGGGGATTTTGCTGCCGGGCGCTATGGGCTCCTGCAGGATGTACTTCATTAATTCATCCTCAATTTGGGCGCCTAAGGGTTTCTTGCTCCTTTTATCAAATGTGTACATAATAGATGGCCCCTTTTCATCTGGAAATTATTTTTGCTAACAAAAAATCCCTACAAACATAATGTTTATAGGGATCTTTAAGAGGCGCAGACCGGATTTGAACCGGTGAATCAGGGTGTTGCAGACCCAC
>CAJTWA010000056.1:0-2125 GCA_910580195.1 uncultured Lachnospiraceae bacterium | reverse complement strand
AACCCGTGTTACCGCCGTGAAAGGGCGATGTCTTAACCGCTTGACCAAGGAGCCATATATTGTCAGCAACGAGTATTACTATACCATAACTTTTTGCTATTTGCAAGCATTTTTTCAAATTTTTTTGTTCTATTTTTGGGCAGCAAAGTAAGCGTTCCGACAGGCTGGCGCACACGCTGGGCTGTCCGTACAAAAACACTACAGCCGCAGGCAGGCGGCAGGCCCATCACGTAACGATTCAAAGCGGCTGCGGGCAGGCCTATCACGTTGCAATTCAAAACGGTTGCGGGTAGGCCCATCACGCGACGATTCAAAGCGGCTGCGGGCAGGCCTATCACGCGACGATTCAAAACGGCTGCGGGCAGGCCTATCACGCTGCGATTCAAAGCGGCTGCAGGCAGGCCTATCACGCTGCGATTCAAAACGGCTGCGGGCAGGCCCATTGCGCAGCAGCCCAAAACGGCGGCATACCATAACAGCCCAGAGGCAGCCCAAGGGATATCTCGGCTGTTACGTGGCAAAGGAGCGGGGGCTTATGCCGGCTGCCTTGCCCCCATCATCTTCCCTAACTGCTCCACAATCCCTACGTTACCGTTTACAGAAATCTCCCCTACCTTCTCGCAAATCCTCTCCAGATATTCCAGTTCCTTCAATTTATAAAGGGTCTGGTTCTCTTCCATCAGCTTTGCGGTATTGAGCAGGGAGCGGGTAGACGCCACCTCTTCCCTTCTGGAAATGACATTTGCTTGGGCGGTTTTCTCCGCCACTAGGACAGAATTCATAATTTCCCGTATTTCGCCGGGCAGGATGATATCTTTAATCCCCGCAGACAAAAATTCTACGCAGAACATGCCCTCCCGCTCCTTCAATACAGCATAAATTTCCCGGGAAACCTGCTCTTTTTTCTCCAAAATTTCATCCAGCTTGTAATTCCCCACAATCTCCCGGATGGCAAGCTGCACCGCAGAATAAAGCTGGTTTTTCAGGTCAGAAATGGCTGCGGCGAATTCTATGGCGTCCCTGATTTTAAACATGCAGGCAACATTCATCCGTATGCCGATTTTATCCCTTGTCAGAATTTCCTGCCCGACAATGTCAAGGGCTCGCTGCTTCATGTCAACCACCTGATAGGAAATGTTGCGGGCATAATTCCAGAACCGGTAAACCCCTTTAGAAAGCTGCTTTTGCAGCACGTTGTCGTAATAAACCAGCCCTATTTCCCCTTCCCCTACGGAAATTGCAGTATACAGGTTCCCCGGGACTATGGAAATCATCTGTTTCGTGACATCAGGGCCAATTTCAGGTTCTGCCATGGATACCTCCTTGATTTCATGCTTCTCAAACACATTCCAAAATGTGTATTCCTTCCGGTTTGCAAAGGAAACCAGTTTTCCATTGATATAGAGGAACCCTGCAAAACCGTCCGGTATCTCCATATGTACCGTAGACTCCAGAAATACCGGGTCTTTTGCCAGCACCTGATACGGCACTTCCAGATAATCCACCTCCCCGGACATTTCCTCCACTTCCACCTGATACCCCAGCGTTCTGGAAAAATGGTACGTGCCTGCGGTAACGGTTTTCTGGAATATGCCGTTTTTCAAAACAAACCCGGCCTGATTATCTTTAATGATATATTTCATGGAAATTCCTCCTTACATCCGATAAATTTTCCTGATACTTCTTTATTTTTTCATGTAAAACACTTTTTACATCATCGTTTCTATCCCTCATCCGCTAGCCGGGAGCGGAAAACCGGTTTAGCAGGCAGTCCGGTGGAAGGAGGCCTGATGCCAAATATTTTTTCCAAGGGATGCTGTAAGCGCTATTCTGTTGACATTTGGCCCATGGATGGAAAATATTGCTGATGCAGGCCCTTGTTCCGCCATCCTGTTTGCGGTATCCCCGGTTTTCAGGCTGTAGGCTTAGCCGCATATGCCCGTAACCAGAAGGATGGGGCAATGCATGGATTTAGGATAAAAATTTTCTTTGGGTGGATTTGAACCACGGGCTTTTAAGGCCTTGCCATTTCGTTGTGTACTCTACCCACTGAGCTACCGTTTCCACGGAAGGGATTCGAACCCTTATAAAAACTGCTGAAACCCGCATAAATACTGGGTTTTCC
>CAJTWA010000055.1 GCA_910580195.1 uncultured Lachnospiraceae bacterium | reverse complement strand
CATTTCAGGGCTTTCGCAGGATGAAATAGAAACACTCAAAGGGAATTAGCATACACCCCTGCCGCCATTAGGACGGAAAAAGTGATGGAACCAGCAGGGGAAAGGAGAGAACATGCCCGATACAAAGATCCAATGGCATCCGGGGTTTGTTGCTGCAATAGACTTAGAATTGAAAGGGACGCTAATTGGAAAATTAATGGAGGACAGGAGCAAGGCTATCAAATGGTTGCTGTATGTATGCTGGAATCCTGTAAAGTTTTTCGCCCTTACAGGATTCCAGCTATTTAGCTTGGCGCAGTTTTCTTTTTTGGTATTTGGATGATATGGTATGCCCATTTTTCCCAGGTTTCCCCCTGAAAAATCCACAGCCGCATTGGCAGGGGAAAATGTATTTAAAAAACTCCCATCCTTAAATTGCATTTGGCCCATATTTCTTCCGGATTTTCCCGCAAAGGTGGTTCCAACTTTCAACATCGTCTATTTCACATGATATAGCTGGCAATTCTGTTTGTTCCCCAATTTTTTCCATAGACTTAAAATGCTCTTGGGATAAATGGGGATATTCATCGCATAACGCAAAAAATTCATCCATATCCTCCATGCTTACGCAGATTTCCAATATTTCAGAAAATAAGTCTAATGTCATTGGAATTTCGCCGCAAAGGGCGGATAATTGTTCTTTTGTGTATTGAAATAAATTATTTAACAAGCGATGGTAATAATCATTTTCCTTCTTTTCTAAAGTTTTGTATGTAGAATATTTTTCCAGTGCATACTCGCATGCCTGAATTACAAAACTAGAAAAGGACACATCTTGGTTCTGTATTGCATTTTCTATCTTCTGTATTAATGGCATAGGGAAACGGATTGTCTTGTTTTCTGTTTCTTTTTTGTTTGGCTTTATCTGAAACGGCATCTCTTTTCTTTACCTACCTTTTCTTATCTTCATACGTTTCATTGTTGGAATAGCATGCAATACATTTTGGATTTTATATCAAAGACAAGCAGTGTTATGTAAAATTTCTTTTGTTCTATATGGAATCATCTTCTTTTGTTCCCATATGTCCCAGCGCATATTCACATGCTTGTACTACAAATCCAGAAAAAGTAACATTATGATGTTCTATTGCCGTTTCTATCTGCATAATTAGCGATATAGGAAAACGGATCGTTTTAGTTTCACTTTCCTTTTTGTCAGATTTTAACTGAAAAGACATTTGCAGCACCACCTATCTGTTACCATTATATTCCAAAACCCAAAATTATAATGCAATGCATTTTGCATTAATACTGTGTTACAAAATGGAATACAGTCCCTTCTGATTTGCGTGAGGGAGGGCCGCCCTGAATTGCCGTCCGCCCCCAAAGGCTTATTGCCGTCCGTCCCCAAAAGCTTATTGCCGTCTGTTCCCAAAGGCTTATTGCCATCTGTCCCCAAAGGCTTATTGCCATCTCCCCCTTCAAAGCTCTGTTGTTTTCTGCCCCTCCAAGCATCTTTTGCTTTTCTCCCAAAGCCTTAGAAGTTTCCTGCCAGTTGATTTTATTTCCTAAAGTATCGCCCCTATCCATTGAATTTCCATCCAATTGCCGATTATAATAAAACCAACCAAAAACATAAATGAGGAGAACAACCACAATGAACGTACTGAGTTTATCAGAAAACCTTGTCCGCCTGCGCCGCGCAAGGAAGCTGACCCAAGAAGAACTGGCAGATTTTATCGGCGTAACAAAAGCCTCTGTTTCCAAATGGGAAAATGCCCAAAGCATGCCGGATATCTTGCTGCTTCCTCAGTTAGCCGCTTTTTTCGGGGTAACAATCGACGAACTGGTAGGGTATGAAGCGCAGCTTTCCAGCGAGCAAATCCGCCGCTGCTATGGGGACCTGGCAAAAGAATTTGCATCCCTGCCCTTTGAGGAGGCGTGGGAGCACACCTGCACATTTGCCCGCCGGTATTATTCCTGCTACCCATTCCTCTTGCAGTTAAGTACCTTGTGCTGGAACCATTTCATGGTAGCAGGGACAGAGGAACAGGGCAGGCAGGTGCTGCAGGAGGCAGTAGGGTGGTGCGAACATATTTTGGATGGGTGCGGCGACGTGGGGGTGTGCAGGGATGCCTTGGTGGTAAAAGCAGGGCTTAAGCTCCAGCTTGGCTTGCCAAAAGAAGCGGTTGAACTATTGGAGCCAGCCGCAGACCCCAGCCGCATTTCCAGCCAAGACGGCGCATTGCTGGTGCAGGCATACCAGATGGCCGGGGAACCGGAACATGCCAAAAGCCATGTCCAGATTGGGCAATATGCAAGCCTTCTGAACCTTGTAGGGAACGGGGTGATGTCCTTGTCCCTTTATGAAAATGATATTTCCCGGTGCAAAACAACGATCCAGCGCACCTTGGGCGTGATGGAGCTGTTCCAGCTAGGCCGCCTGCACCCAAACTTGGCAGCGCAGTTTTATTGCCAAGCTGCCAGCATCTATGCCAAACATGGGGACACAGGGAAAGCCTTGGAATTCCTCCGGAAATTTGAGTCCTGCATACAAATGCTGCTGGACGGGGAAATCCTGCTCCATGGGGATGGGTATTTTGATTTGCTGGATGCATGGATCGACTGCCTTCCCTTAGGGAATATGGCGCCCCGGGACAAGGGATTTATTTTGCAGAGCGTACAGGGAATCCTTTCCCATCCAGCGTTTGAAAGCCTGAAAGGGAATGGGGAATTCCAAAGAATTGCTAGGAGCCTAGAAGAAGGAGGAAAAAAACATGCTTGACATCAAAGAATTTTTGCCATTTATCATTCCGCTTGCCGTGGTGGAAATTGCGCTGCTGGCATATACCATTTACCACATTTTGACCCATAATTCCTATAAACGGGGCAGCCGGGGGCTATGGATTGCAGTTGCTATTATCGGGATGCAGTTTATCGGGCCGGTCTTGTATTTCCTTTTGGGGAAGGAGGAAACGACATGAATATTTTAACGCTTTCCCATGTGGCAAAGCATTTTGGGGAAAAACAGGTGTTGCGGGATGTGGATTTTTCTGTCCCGGAGCACACCGTATTTGGGTTTGTAGGGCAAAATGGGGCTGGAAAGACCACAGCGATGAAGCTGGTGCTGGGGCTCCTTTCCTGTGACAGCGGGGCAATTGAGGTCAATGGGATGCCAGCCTGTTATGGGAATACCCCAACTAACCAGTTTGTGGGCTATCTGCCAGATGTGCCGGAATTTTATCCTTATATGTCCCCGGCAGAGTACTTGCAGTTCTGTGGGGAAATTGCAGGCATGGGAAAAAAGGAAATCAGGGAACGCACAGGGGAATTGCTGCATCTGGTGGGCTTGGAAAAGGAAAAAGGCCGGATCAAAGGCTTCTCCCGTGGAATGAAGCAGCGGCTTGGGGTAGCGCAGGCGCTGTTTGGCCGGCCAAAGCTTTTGATTTGCGATGAGCCCACTTCAGCCCTTGATCCGGCGGGGCGCAAGGAGCTTTTGGATATCCTGGTATCGGCAAAGGAACAGGCAACGGTGCTGTTTTCTACCCATATCCTTTCGGACGTGGAACATATCTGCGACCAAGTGGCATTTCTCCACAATGGGGAAATCGTCCTGCAGGGCTCTGTAGAGGAAGTGAAAGAAAGCAGGAAAACTGCCAAAACAGCCATTGAAATGGAACGGCCAGAAGATGCCAAATTGCTGCTTTCCCAGTTCCCTTTCCTGAAATTGGCAGGGCACAGGGGCTTATCTTTGGAGGATACGGGGCGGCTGTGGGAAATCCTGCATTTTATTGCAGAAAATAAGCTTCCAATTCTGCGGGCAGAGCGGCAGGAACCAGCGTTGGAGGATTTGTTTTTAGAAATAGTTGGGAAAGGGAAGGGATAGGCCTACAATTGAAACATAGAGGTAAAATGGAAAAGTTCCATAATGTTCCATGCTTGAGCGAAGTGGATATGCAAAAGATTAGAAATGGAAATGAAACGGCAGGGTTCCATAACGTTCCGTGCCTGAACGGAGGGAAAGGGATGGTAAAATAATGAAAGCTTTTTTGAAAAAAGAATGGATGGAATGGCTGCGCACGGGGCGGCTGCTGGTGCTTTTACTGGTGTTTACGCTGTTTGGCATTATGAACCCTGCATTGGCAAAGCTGACCCCATGGATGATGGAAGCCTTATCGGAATCTTTGGCGGAAACAGGGATTGCAGCTACGGGCATTACTGTGGACGCCATGGTTTCATGGGCACAATTTTATAAAAATTTCCCCATGGGGCTGGTTATTTTTGTGTTGCTGTGCAGCGGGAGCTTTACTGGGGAGTACCAGAGGGGGACGTTAATCCCAGTGGTGGCAAAAGGGCTTTCCCGTTGGAGTATCCTTGGGGCGAAAGCAATATTCTTGTTTGGGGCATGGACGGTGCTGTATTTCCTTTGCTTTGGGATTACGTATGGGTATAATGGGTATTTCTGGGATAATGGCGTTGCCAAGAACCTGTTTTTTGCAGGGGCTTGCAGTTGGGTGTTTGGAATCTGGGTGGTTGCAGCCCTAGTGTTTTTTTCTGCCTTTGCGGGGAGCAGCGCGCAGGTATTGCTGGGGACGGGCGGTGTGGCTCTCGGCATGTATCTGCTGGGCCTATTCCCAAGGTTCCATTCCCTCTTGCCGGCAAAATTAATGGAAGGCATGGCGCTTTTGCAGGGTGCAGAGGAGCCGTCGGGCTATTTCGGAGGGCTGGCGGCAGCGGCCATTATGGCAGCATTGTGCGTGGCGGCAGGGGGAGGTTGTTTTGGGAAGAGGAAATTGTAGAGGTTTGGTTCGTTATGGCTTGCTTTTCAGCAGTTTTTTGCCCAATGGGATGGAGGAAGAATCTTCCATTCCATTGGGCATTTTTAGGTGCTGATTTGACTATGGTAGGCTGGCACAGCCAAAAGATAGCCATGGGTCAGTTTTCTGTTCTGGTTGGCAGGTTGTATTCTTTATATAATTGTTCCCGCAATCCTGCATCGGAGAGGCGCTCTAAATCTTGGAAGCGTTTGTCCCGTGTCAGGCAGCCGACAAGGGCAGCCAGCAAATTTTCTCCCTGCTGCATGCCCTGCTGCATGCCCTGACGCATACCCTGCTGCATGCCCTGCTGCATGCCCTGCTGCATGCCCTGCTGTAGGCCCTGCTGCAGGCCCTTTTCCAAATATTCAAGCATGATTGTTTCTCCTAAACCGCTCATACGCTTCACTCCTTCCTGAATGGCTTCGTTATGCTCAATGTCTACATATTCGGAAATCTTAGACTGGTCGCACCGGAAAATCCCTGACAAATAGTCAAAGATTGGCGCGTCTGCCGGCCCGCCCCTGCGGATTATGATTACGGACATCAGGTCAAAATCGGCCTCGGGCTCGTCAGTTTCCCCAATAATATCAGATTTCTTTATGGAGTACATCGTGACAGTATCCTGCAGGCGCTGTGGGATCCGTTCATTGCAGATCCAGATGCTGTAGGATTTCTGGATATCCCCGTAGTCCGTCTGCCCTGTGAGGGTGCCGAGCTGGCGGCTTATTTCCCTTGCCGCATAATAAACCCCCCGTTTGACGATGGGGTAGGCAGGGGAGGTGGGCCTGTAGTTGTTCTGGACTTCCAAGTCAATGTGTAGGTGGATGCAGAGGCTTTCGGTGCTGAGCATCGGGTTGGCCGCCCGGAAGTGGGTGTCATAGCGGATCAGCTTATCGCTGACGGAACCCTGCTCTGTGGGCAGCTGGCCAGCCCTTGCCGAAACGTCGTCCACTGGGATGTCTGCGATGCTGTCTGCGTCAATGCAGCGGATGACCTCTTCAATTGTGGAACCCTTGTATTCCGGCACGACTTCCCGCAATACAGGGGCAATGATTTCCTTGTTCTGGAACAGCTCCTTGCAGGCCATGTCATATTTGCTGCCGGTTGCGCTTGCAGCAGCTATGCTGATTTCCGTTTCTGTCCTCATCGGCATCCCCCTTCCCTGCTGGCGGCCCATAGTTCTGTACAGCCATGTTTTATTTCTTTTATTATATACAAAAAATAACTGGTTTACAAGATATTATGCTATTTTCATTCCGCGGTAAACTACGCTTGTGCGGGCAAGGTAAGGGAGGACGGGCTTGTTCCATTTCATTTTTCCGTTCAAATATTACGGTTCTCCTTTGAGTGCATTTTCAACAGCTTTTTTAATGACAGTGCTTGAATTCGTTGCGCCAGAGATGACGTCAACATCAATTTTCTGTTCCTCAATTATTTTCTCAATGACTGTTTCTGCAGCTTTTCCACGCTCATGCTTATGCTCCAAAATGTTAATACTTACAATTTTTCCGCTTTCCACAGTAACTTCCACTTTGGCATATATAAAATTCACATCATATTCTCCGGTATAAGTTCCATCGGGAATATTAGCGGCATCTATTCCGTCAAAAACAGTTTCCTTTACGGCTTGTTGGTAATCAGCAACTTTTTTTAGGTAAACTGCTCCAAAAATGAGAGCAACAAGAAAAATAAATAAAACAATAGATAAAAGTATTTTCTTTTTAGATATTCTCATTTCAAGCGCCGATTTCTTGTCCATGGCCATTTTCGCCCTCCTTTTCCAATCCCTTCGTTCCGGCGGCAAATCGTCGGAAGACATTCCAAATATTGCTTCGCATTAGTTTTCTTCCTTCTCAACCGAACGGTACAACAGGTCAAAACCATTCCCTAAAAATTGAGCCTTAGATAAGTGCATTGTTTTTTCAATGTATTCTTCTTTGTTTGCTGCCAATTGGATAAGCCCTGACAGCATACCCCAAAACTGAAAAATAGCGGGCATGATTTTTATGTCTTCCCGCAAATCGCCTCTTTTTATGCCGTTTAGGAAAAAAGCCTTTAGTTTTTCATTTATTTCTTCCCCGGCTTGATAAGTTTCTTTTTCTTCGGGCAAGTAATTTTGGCTTTCGAAATTAATGTTTATTTTATCTAACACCATTTTAAAATAAAAAGGAAATTCTTCCTGATATAGGACTAACTCCCGGCAAATCATATCATACCTTGCTTTTGTTTCCTCCTGCTGCTCCAATGCAGAAGTGATAGAACTGCAAAGCTTTTTCATGCTGTCTAACACTAAAAAGCCGATAAGTTCCTCTTTGTTTTCAAAGTACACATATAATGTTGCTTTGCTATATCCAGCCGCTTTTGCGATATCGTTCATGGAAGTTGCCGTAATCCCTTTCTCCATAAACAATGCGGAAGCGGCGGCAGCAATATTTTCTCTATGTACGCTTTTTGGTTCTTTTTTCCTGCGTGCCATCTGCAGTCCTCCTTTCAATAATTAAACCGCCGGTTTAATTATATTCTATTCTATGGGCGCGGTTTTGTCAAGCTGCTTCGCTTTCTATTCACAAATAGTTTTCATTTACATTCACAAATGCATTATGGTGCGGCAATCTATGTACACTCTCAACGGCTGGCAACGCGGCAGATGGAAATTTAGGCAAGTAAAAACGCCGATATTTAACCGCCGGAGCAATATGGTGTCATATGGGGGAAAAAGAAATATTTCCTTGACATTTAAATACTACAGGTGTAATATTTAGGGAAGCAGAAAATAAATCCCAACCCTGCCAACATTCACTAGGAGGTACCACATGGCAAAAAAGAGAACCCACCGGAAAACAGCTGCCCGCCGCAGGAGGGCTGCCTTAAGATTCCCCATCCTTCTTACATCCTGCATCCTCGCTGCTGCAGCCCTTGCCGTATTGGCATACACCCAAATTTCTGCCCGCCGCAGCTTAGGGCAAAACAGCCCGGAGCCATCCCCTACAGAGCTGCTCTTGTCATACATGCACCTGATCCCAGAGCAAAAGTATACAGAAATGTACCAAATGCTGGATGCAGAATCGGTAAGCCAAATCACCCAAGAAGATTTCATCAAGCGCAATTCTGCTATTTACGAAGGGATAGGGGTGCAGGGCATGGAGGTGGAAATTATTTCCTATCAGGAAGAAACCCATACCGTGCAATACAAGACGTCTTTTGGCACCACGGCCGGCCCGGTTTCTTTTGAAAATGAGGCGGTGTTCCAGAAAGAAGAAAAGGGTTACAAGCTGGCGTGGGAGGACTCCTTGATTTTCCCGGGGCTTTTGCCTACAGACAAGGTGCGTGTTTCCACCGTGCCGGCAAAGCGGGGGGAAATTTTAGACAGGAACGGGCGCGTCCTTGCCGGGGCTGGCGTGGCAGCTTCCGTGGGGATTGTGCCGGGGAATCTTGAGGACCGGGAGGAGGCCATCCGGCAGGCAGCAGGGCTGCTGGGGATGGATCCGGAGGATATTGAGAAAAAATTGTCGGCCAAATGGGTGAAAGAAAATTCCTTTGTCCCAATCAAAAATTTGCGGAAGGTACAGGAAGTGGAGCTGATGGCGTTAGAGCCAGATCCAGAAGCTCAGGCAGAGCATGGCAGGCAGCAGCAGCTTCTCCAGATTCCGGGCGTCATGATTTCTGATACGGAAGTCCGGGCATACCCGCTGGGGGAGGCAGCGGCGCATTTGGTAGGCTATGTCCAGAATGTGACGGCGGAGGACTTGGAGCAGCATTCGGGGGAGGGGTATACAGCCAACAGCGTCATAGGCAGGAGCGGCGCGGAAGGTTTATTTGAAAAGGAACTGAAAGGGCAAAACGGCTGCCGGATTTTCCTTACAGATGCCAAAGGGCAGGAGAAAATGGAGCTGGCAAACCGGACGGTGGAGCATGGGGCAAGCATAAAGCTGACGGTGGACGCAGAACTCCAGATGGATTTGTACGGGCAGTTTCGGGAGGATAAAAGCTGTTCCGTAGCCATGGATCCCTATACGGGGGAGGTGCTGGCTTTAGTCAGCACGCCTTCTTACAATAACAATGATTTTATCCTTGGGCTGTCCAGCGAGCAGTGGGCGGCGCTGAATGAGGATGAGAATAAGCCCATGTATAACCGGTTCCGCCAAGCATGGTGCCCCGGTTCCACTTTTAAATCCGTGATTGGGGCAATTGGCTTGGACTCCGGCGCATTTGGCGCAGGGGAAGACTTTGGCAGCGAGGGGCAAAGCTGGCAGAAGGATGCGTCTTGGGGCTCTTACCATGTGACAACCCTCCACACTTATGAACCGGCAATCTTGGAACAGGCGCTGATTTATTCAGACAATATTTACTTTGCGAAGGCTGCTTTGAAAATCGGAGCAGAAGGGTTAATCCAAGCGTTGCAGAAGTTAGGGTTCCAAGAAGAAATCCCCTTTGAAATCGTGATGGCCAAGTCCCAATATTCCAACTCAGAGGAAATCGGGACAGAAATCCAGCTTGCAGACAGCGGGTATGGGCAGGGGCAGGTTTTGGTAAACCCGCTGCATCTAGCCTGTATTTATACGGCTTTTTGCAATGGGGGGAGTGTGGTGAAGCCATACCTTCGGTATCAGGAACAGGCAGAAGCGGAGTACTGGATCCCAAATGCGTTTTCTGGGGAAACGGCTGGGATTCTCTTGGAAGGTTTGGAAAAAGTCATTAATGACCCAAACGGGACAGGGTATGCAGCCCACCGTGAGGATGTCCTCTTGGCTGGGAAAACAGGGACGGCAGAAATTAAGGCTTCAAAAGACGATACCTCTGGCACGGAGTTGGGATGGTTTGCAGTGTTTACCCCAGAGCAGGGCACAGAGCGGCCAATTTTGGTTGTCAGCATGGCGGAGGATGTGAAAGAACGGGGCGGGAGCGGTTACGTGGTAGGGAAAGACAAGGAGGTTTTGGAAAATTGGCTTGGGAGATGATGCAAAGAGGTTATTTTTCACCATAGTGGGACCGGCATTGCAGGATTTCAATCCGGTTGTCTGTGATACGGTAAATAAGGCGGTTGGCATTGTCTATCCTGCGGCTCCAATAGCCTTGCAGGTTCCCTTTCAGCGGTTCGGGTTTGCCTATGCCAGAATTGCCGTTCCGGTCGATATCCTGCAATAATTGGTTGATACGCTTTAAGGTTTTCTTATCTTGTGCTTGCCAGTACAAATAATCATCCCACGCAAAGTCATCCCACGCCTTAATCATGGTTCTTCCTCAATCAGTTCATGTACGGTGCCGCCATTTTTTTCCATGCGCTCTTTTGCTTCTAGCAGGCGCGCTTGGTTTTGGGCAGAGTAAAATGGGTCGGCGCGGAGCTCAAAAGGGATTCCGTTGCAGCGCACGACTTGTTTTAAAAATATGGTAGTTGCAGCCGATAAGCTAATGCCAATATCAGAAAAAATCAATTCAGCTTGCTGCTTTAATGTGTCGTCAACAGGAATATTTAAGTTAGCCATATGCAAAAACTCCTTTCTGTTTAGGAAATAGTAGGCGTTTGCAAAACGCCAGAACCTGCATAAATACGGGATTCTCTTTGTTACAAAATAAAACAACTCCTCACTGGTCTGTGGTATAATTGAAATGTCCAGTAACAATTATCCATATCCACCAGTAAAGGAGTCGTATCTATATGATAACACATAAACAGCTCTCTTTGGCAGATATTTTTACCGATTGCCAAAATAAATTTGATAATGATAAATATCAGTTCCTTGCACTTCTCGAAAATACCATCAACTTAGATGAAATTGTCCCAGTGTCCTTTATTTCTCACTTCCATGCCGCCACTGGCAGGCCCCGTAAGCATCTGCTTTATCCAATGCTCAGGGCTCTATTATTACAGCTTATCTTCTCAATCCCGACAACGTCCCTGCTGATCGTATTCCTGAAATACTCCCAGGAACTGCGGGACTTCTGCGGGTTTGATGTTGTCCCGGATGCCTCTAAGTTCACCTGGTTCAAACAGGATTTTTTATCGGACTTACAATCCATGTTCGATCATCTTGTTGACTTGACCGAACCGATCTGCCATTGTATTGATACACAGAAAGCTTCCATGCTTCTCTTTGACACATCCGGTATTGAGGCATGGGTGACTGAAAACAATCCCAAATATGCCAACCGTATCATCAAACAACTTAAAGCCTTCAAAAAAGCAAAAGGGATGGACGATTCCTTTGACCCTTATAAAGCCGCCTACGGCTCCATGCCTTCCCATGCTGCCGCCAATCCAGCCATTCAGCAGATGTACATTAACGGGCATTTCTGTTATGCTTATAAATTCGGTATTATTACCAACGGTCTCGGCATTGTCCGGGATATTTCCTTTTATAGCAAGGATTTTCTTGAGGCTCATCCTGACATCATTGTTGGAAAAAAATCTGATTCCCCGGATGAAGATAAGAGTCTTGCCGATTCCAAGGCATTGATTCCCACTTTAAAGGATTTCTTTCGGAAGCATCCGCTTTTCAATCCGAAAACTTTTCTGGGAGACGCCGCATTTGATTCCATTGAAATCTACAAATACCTGTTACAGGAAGCTTCCTTTGAGCAGGCTTACATTCCCCTCAACGGCAGAATCTCCCTTCCGAAATCCGACTGCCCGCTGAATAAGGACGGCGTCCCCTGCTGTCCTAAAGACCCGTCTCTTCCAATGAAACGCGAAGGAAGCAAATCCCATCTCCGCTGTGGGCTGCCAACCATGAAGTTTGTATGCCCAAAAATGAAATGGGAATATGATAAAACAACCGGTAAAAGCAAACGTGTCTGCCACTGTGAAAATCCCTGTACTGAATCCCCCTGCGGCAGGATGTTTTATATTTATCCCGAGAAAAACCTGCGCGCCTGTCCTGGTACACTCCGTGGTACGGCCGAATGGGATTCCACCTATAAGATCAGGGTAAATGTTGAGAAATCAATCAACCATTTCAAGGACAGTTTCTGTGTTGCCGGGCGTAAAACGCAGAATGAAAAAACGCTTCATGCTGACCTGCTTCTCGCCGGGATTACCCAGCTTATTACTGTAATGGCGGCTGATAAACTGCACAGGCATCAATATATCCGCAGTTTAAAACCTCTGATTGCATAACCTTACATACCGCATACCATTTCACGGGCAGATATCCTTATCTGCTTTGTTTTCATGTCTTAAAATCCTTGTTACCCACATCCACCTCCTGTAAGTCCGGCCCAACCGGACCTTCGCCCTATTGGAATCAAGATTTTGAACTTGTTTCGCAATTACCTATAGGAAATAGTAATATAGAATCCATACTATGTCAACACAGTTTATACAAAAAATGTATGTTTTTATGTTCCCAATCTCTGTTTCTGCGCCGTTTGCCAATACAGTGCATGGAAACATAAATGTATGTGTTACATTTTATCAAAACTTGATTTCCCAATCAAAATTTTATATAATTAATACATCCAAAACGGAATAAAAGCAAGGGATACAGGAGATTTGGGAAGTGTTTAAAATAGCAATCTGCGACGACGAAGATACCCTGATTGGGGAATTAAAAGAGAATTTGGGGCGGTACGCCGCCGAAACAGGCAGGGAATTTAGCATTTTCATGTACCACGATGGCAGTGAGCTGCTGCAGGGATACCAGCCAGATTACGATTTAATTTTCATGGACATAAAAATGGAAAAAGTAAACGGCCTGAAAGCTGCTGGGGAGCTACGCAGGATGGACAGCAAGGTCGGGCTTATTTTCCTGACTTCCTTGAAGCAGTATGTGTGGAAGGGCTATGAATACCGTGCCGTGAATTATCTGTTAAAGCCCGTCAAATATGGGGTCTTAAAGCTGGAGCTGGATCGTTATTTTGCAAATTACCAAGGGAAGGATGAGCCGTATGTCAGCTTTGCCAACGATAGCGGCAGGTACAAGGCCCGGTACAAGGACATCCGCTATGCGGAAACGGAAAAGCGGAACGTGAGGCTGCATTTCGAGGGGCAGGGGCAGGTGATTTACAAAAATATGAAGGAAATAGCTGCCCTCCTCTGCGCCCAGCCCCAGTTTGCCCGCTGCCACCAAAGTTTTGTGGTAAACCTTTCCTTTGTAAAAGGCGTTGAGGGCTTGGAGGCTATTTTAACCACCGGGGAGCGCATCCCCATCAGCCAGCCGAAACGGAAAGAATTTATGCAGAGGATGGCGGACTACTGGGGGGAACTGCTGTGACGCCGCTGCTTCAATTTTCTGCCTTCGCCTTTGCGCTGGCATACCAGCTTTTGTTTTACTGGATGCTGCATACCTTCATCCCCCTTAGGGGCGGCGCCCTGCTGCGTGTGGTAGCTTTTGCGGTATCCCGGCATCTTGCAGGGGCGGTGGTTTACCGGAATGACCTTGACGGCGTCCTGTTTTCTTTTTTGGGGCTGATTCTGTACCTTATTTTGTTCCACCGGGGGAAAATAATGGAAAAGATGTCCGCTGCCTTTATTTTTTATCCCGTTATGGTGTCTGTGAATTTCCTGATGATGGATGTTTCTTCCCAGATTTTTTTTGCCATGGAAAACCCCCCGGAGTCCTCGGAACTGTGGACGGACGCCATCCGCCTTGCAGACGCGGGGATCTATGCGGCGGCATGTTTTTTACGATTGCTGTTTTGGTGCGGCATTTTTTTGTTTTTGAAAAAGCCTCTCCAAAACATCCGCCTGAACCTGACGGCGGGCATGTGGCTGCTTGTGGATTCCCTGATTCTGGCGTCGGGGGTTGGCTGTTTTACTGCCATCTATTTCATGGAAGAGCCGCCCTTTGCCATTTACCCTTTGTGCGTTGCGGCTATTTTTTCCTCGCTGGGCTGCGTGCTGCTTGTGGCGTATCTGGGGGATGCCATGCAGGCGGCTTGCCAGCTGGAGCGGCTCAGGATGCAGCAGGAGTATTACCATGGGAAAATGAAGGAGGAAGAGCGGATCCGTTCCATTTACCACGATATGAAAAACCACCTGCTGGTGCTGGAAAAGGGGCAAAGGCAGGAGGCGGCTCAGCAGATGGCAAAAGAGCTGCGCGCCCAGATTGCGGACTATGAGGACTATGTCCGTACAGGGAATGAATTTCTGGACATCATCCTCAAGGACAAGGCGGAAAAAGCCCGGGAACGGCAGGTGGATTTTTCGGCTGCGGTGGATTTCCATGGGATAGGGTTTATTGACCCGTTGGACTTAAGCACCTTATTCGGCAACGGCCTTGACAATGCCATGGAGGCAGATGAAAAGCTCCCGGAAGGCCAGCGGGCAATCCTCCTGAAAGCAGGGCGGGTGCAGGACTTTGTTTCCATCCGCATTGAAAATCCCTGCGTGCCGGAGGAAGGGGCAGGGAGCCGCCGCCGTACCTCCAAGGATGATGGGTTCCTCCATGGGTTTGGCATAGCGAATATGCGCAAAGCGGCGGAAAAGTATGGCGGGCAGCTGGTGGCGAAGCAGGAACAGGAGAGGTTTGTCCTGAAAATTCTGATCCCTATCCCAAAAGGGTGATGCGCCCGTCATTTCCCTGCCCATATGGCGCAGCCATTCGGCTGTTGCCGGTATGGTTAAGGGCTTTTGGGGGCGTGTTGTAAAAGCATAGGAATAAGTAAATGTTAGAATTTGCGGCGTAGATGTTAGAATCTGCGCCGCTTCTTGTATTTTCCCTTAACATGCAGTAAGATGTACCCCTGAAAAGCGTGGAAGGCGCGTCAAGTGCGGGGCGTATTGGAAGTTCCCGGCAGCCTTAGCGAGATTGGAGGACAGGAATGATACTGAAAACAACAAACCTGAAAAAAAATTATGGCAGCAAGGAGAGCCTTGTAAAAGCCTTGGATGATGTCAGCGTGTCCGTAGAGGAAGGGCAATTTGCCGCAATTATAGGGACTTCAGGGAGCGGGAAATCCACGTTGCTGAACATGCTGGGCGGTTTAGATTCCCCAACCTCCGGCAGTGTGGAAGTGGAAGGGGAAAGCATCAGCCAGATGGGGGAGGAGCAGCTTACGGTATTCCGCCGGAAACGGATTGGGTTTATTTTCCAGAACTACAACCTGATCCCCTACCTGACGGCATATGAAAATATTGTGCTCCCCATCCGGCTGGATGGAAAGCGTGAGGACAAAGGGTTTTTGGAGGAGGTTGCCCATTTTTTGGAGCTGGACGGAAAGCTGGCAAATTACCCCAGCCACCTGTCCGGCGGGCAGCAGCAGAGGGTAGCAATTGCCCGCGCGCTGGTTTCCAAGCCTGCCATAATTTTGGCGGATGAGCCAACCGGGAACCTTGACAGCCGCACCAGCGATAAGGTAATTAGCCTCCTGAAACAGACTTCCGAGAAATTCCGCCAGACCATTGTCATGATTACCCATAACCCGGAAATTGCAAAAAAGGCGGACGTGCGGATCCGGATAGAGGATGGGAAAATCTGTGTATAGCGCAATGGGAAATCTGGGATTTGCGCGCCTTGAAATAAAGAAAGGAAACAGAACAATGGAAGACAGAAAAGCAACAAGGGAAATGCTTTCCCTTATGGCAAAGGAAAGCCTGAAATCCAACCGTTTGCGCAGCCTGTTCGTAATGGGGGCCATTGCCCTAGCCTCCGCCCTGCTGACGGTGATCCTGATGTTTGCCATGGGGCAGCGCCAACGGACGCAAAACGCCCTTTCCCACAGGCAGCAGGTGAGCTTTTACAATTTAACGGACGGGCAGGTGGAAGGGCTGGGGAAGGACCAGCGGCTTGCTTACCAGATACAGGTGAAGGAGGGCGTCCTTTCGGAACTGGATGGGTTTGGCGTGATGCCCTATTATGCGAGTTGCTTTTCTGATGAAATTCAGGTTGCAACGCTGGAAACCGGGAAAATGCCCGTTTCGGGGCAGGAAATTGCCGTGCAGGCGGCTTTATTGGAAAAAATGGGCATAGAGCCAGCCGTTGGCAGTGAAGCTGCTTTCCATTTTTACGACGGGAATACGGAAAGTTTTACGGTGTCCGGGATTTTGGCGGGAGGGGAGGGAGCCAAACAGTTCCCAATCTTTTTTTCCGAAAGCTACGCCCGCACAGGCAGCCAGCTTAAAGGGCAGCCATTTGCCGTGTATGCAAAACTTTTGGGTACGGAAGGCTCCACGGCCGGGGGATGCAAGGAGGCCATGTACCAGATTGGGCAGGATGCAGGGATAGAACGGAAAAATATTGTCCCATCCAAGGCATTTCTGGATTCCCTTTCCGTCAATATGCAGTCGGTAAGCATTTACGGCTTAATAGGGGCGGTAATCCTCCTTGCCAGCGTCCTTGTGGTGTACGGCGTGTTTTATCTTTCCGTCCTTGGGAAAATCCATCAGTATGGGCAGCTTTGTACCATAGGGATGACGAAAAAGCAGATGAAAAAATTCGTTTCCCGTGAGGGGGCTGTGCTGTTCGCTTGGTCTGCGCCCTTTGGGGTCCTGGCTGGCGTGGGTATCGGGTATGCAATAATCCCAGATGGGTTTTCCGTGAAAAATACAGGTTTGGCAATTGCAGCTGTGCTTGCGGGCGCTTATGGGGTAACCATGGCTTCTGTCCGTAAGCCTGCAAAAATTGCCGCATCCGTTTCCCCCATGGAAGCCCTCCGCTACTTGCCGCAGGATGGGATGCGCAGGAAGCGCAGGGCCAGATTCTCATGGATGGAAGCCCTCCGCTGCTTGCCGCAGGATGGGATGGCTAAGGCTTCGGGCCAGAAGATGTGCAGGAGCCTTACGCCCCTTGGGCTGGGCAGGATAAATTTTTCCAAAAACAGGAAAAAGGCGGGGCTAACCATGGTTTCCCTTGGTTTAGGCGGGATCCTTTATCTGGTGGCGGCAACTTATATGTCTTCGTTTGACAAGGAAAAATTTGCACGGCAGGGAAATTTTAAAGATGCGGAATTTAACATTTTTTATGCGCAGCCAGCCGTAGAGATGAATGAATTTGGGATGAGCGGGCTGCAGGCACAGCATCCGCTGGATGGCGGCATAGAGGAGGAAATTTCTGCTTGGGACGGGGTAAAACAGGTCACAGGCATAAAAAGTTTCGGCGTGAAATTTGATTTTCCAGAGCGGGACGAATATGGGACGGACGACGGGGTGTACCCGCTGGGGGAGGAAGAGCTCAGAGAAGCTGGGGCGTATCTGGAAGAGGGGAGCGCAGATTACGGGGCGCTGATGGGCGGCGGTTATGTCCTCGTGGCCGGGAATTCCGTGGTGGAGGAAGTCTATGGCTGGAAGTTTGCCGTTGGCGATCAGCTTGTGTTCCATTTTTATGACGGCACAGAGATGGCGGAGCAGGAAGTTACGGTCCTTGGCATTTTAAATAGCCGGTATACCTTGGACCATGACTGGAATGGGGGATGGTTTTTCATGCCGGAGCAGGCGGTGCTGCAGCAGGTTTCATACCAAAGCCTGAATTCCAACCTTCTGGTGTCCACAGAACCGGAAAAAGAAGCCGCTGTCGGGGAAAAGCTGGAAGGGCTGGTGGCAGGAAGGCCGGAACTGCAGATGGAAACCCTCGCTGAGCGCAGGATAGAGTATCAGCAAAATGCAGACCAGATGTTTGGGGCAATCAGCGGCCTTGCCATTTTCATTATGATGTTCAGCATTTTAAGCATGATGAATACCATGGTTACCAATATTGTATCCCGCAAGCAGGAGCTTGCCATGCTGGAATCCATTGGCATGGGAAAAGGGCAGGTCCGCCGGATGCTCCTTGGGGAAAGCCTGTTCCTGTCATTGGTTACAATGGGCATTACCATGGCGGCAGGTTCCCTCTGCGGATATGCCCTGTGCCGGATGCTGTACAAAGCCGGGGCGTTTTATATGGCCTTCCAGTTCCCGGCAGCCTTCGCCCTTGCTTACGCCGCCGTACTGGTCCTTGTGCCCTTTTCCATTACCTATGCTTCTATGCGCAGCTTTTCCAAGGAACCGTTGGTGGAACGGCTGCGGGGCATGGAGAATTGATAGGGGGGTATGGAGAATTGATGGGGAGCATGGAGAATTGATAGTGGGGCATGGAGGATTGCCAATGGGGCATAAAGGATTGATGGCGGGGCATGGAGGATTGCCAGTGGGGCATGGAGGATTGATGGCGGGGCTGCCTGCAGCCCTTGGATTTGCCAGAGGCAGGGAAACGGACGTGCTGCCGGTTGTCCCGCCGGGGAACTGTTTTTGAGGGAAATGGTTTTGGAGTATTGAAAATGGCATGGGCTTTTTATATAATGGATAGCAGGGAAAGCATGGCAAAGCAAATGGGGTAAGGGGAGGGCCAGCATGGAACTGCACAGCCCCATGGCAGCCTGTGCCAAAGCAGGAACAATGGGTACGATAGGGAGGGGCAATGGAACTGCACAGCCCCATGGCAGTTTGTGCCGCAGCAGAATGGAAGGGATGGATGATTAATTATGAAACGTTCAAAAATCAATGCGGAAATCAGGCATATGGAAAAAATGGCAAAGGCCCACGGGTTTGAACTTCCGCCTTTTTGCAAATGGACGCCAAAGGAGTGGAAAACCAAAGGCCCGGAGTACGACGAAATCCGTGACAATAAGCTGGGCTGGGACATTACGGATTACGGGCTTGGGAAATTTGACGAGCTTGGGTTTTCCTTAATTACCATCCGGAACGGCAACCAGAAAATGGAGAAATATGCCAAGACATATGCAGAAAAGCTCCTTCTGGTAAAGGAAGGGCAGGTAGCCCCCATGCATTTCCACTGGAAGAAAATGGAGGATATCATTAACCGCGGCGGCGGGAACGTGCTGATTACCGTCTATCATTCCGCAGAGGATGGGGAATTGAAAGACACGGATGTAACAGTCCATTGCGATGGGCGGGAATTTACAGTCCCGGCCGGAACGAAGGTTAAGCTAATGCCGGGGGAAAGCATCACCATCCCGCCTTACTTGTACCATGATTTCCATGTGGAGGAAGGCAGCGGCGACGTGCTCCTTGGGGAAGTGTCCATGTGTAACGACGATGAGGCGGACAACCGCTTCTATGAGGATATGGGGCGGTTTCCGGAAATTGAGGAGGATGAGGAGCCTTACCGGCTCTTGTGCGGGGAATACCCAAAGGCGGCGCCTGTTATTGGGGAAGGATTTGTCCCAAAATGTTTCAACATACTTTAAAACGGGACTGCTGCAAATACAGGGATTCTACCATAAATGGCCTGTATGCCACTATGTTTAAGCTATGTGCGGTAAAATTTTCTTGTTTTGCAGCAGCCCCATTTTTTAAAAATCAGGGTATCCTATCATCAGGGATACAGGCAGCAAAAACGGTGCTATGCTTTGGTTATTATTTCTTAATTTTGCTGCCCGATTTTACTTTGCTCCATGTACCGTACAAGGTTTCCTTGCCGGATTTCTTGTAACTGCGTACCCGCGCATAATATTTCTTGCCGGTTTTCAGTTTTGTGAAGGTGTAAGATACTTTTGGCAGGTTCTTAGACTTCACATTTTTCTTGAATTTCTTGTCTGTGCTTATCTGCACCTGATACCCGGATGCCATTTTATCCTTTGCCCATTTTACGGTAAGTTTTTTGCCTTTTACAGACTTTACAGACTTTACGGACTGTTTCTTTGGGCTTACTTTTATAGTTACCTTTTTTGTTGCTGTCCCTGCCTTGATGGTTATGGTGGCAATCCCGGTATTTTTGATGGTTACTTTTCCGGTATTCTTATCCACAGCGGCAATCTTTGGCTTGGAGCTTGTAAAAGACAGCTTACGGTTTGATGTTGCATTGATTTTAAATGGCTTTGTGCCGTAGGCAACTTTGTATACCGTTTTTTTGCAGGTAATGGAATTGGTTGTGTTCTGGCTGGCTGCTTGAATGGTGAAGCCTGCAGTTTTGCTGTTGGTATAGGCTCCTTTGCCTGTAATAGTTACTGTTGCTGTTCCTACATTTTTGTTATTTGTGTATGCGACGGTGTAATCGGTATTCAAGGCTAATGTTTTGCCGTCCAGTGTTACGGTTACGGACGGGGTTTTGGGAGTTCCGTCGTAAGTGTAGATGGTTTGGGATAGTGTTATGGTGGCTTTGGAGATGTCAATCAGGGTTGCTGTATTGCCTACGTCCCCTGAAATACTGCCGTCGTTCCCTGTGTCGCTGCCACTATCTGTATCTCCGCCATTTCCTATGTTGCCACCGCTACCGGTATTGCTGCCATCCCCTGTGCCATTGCCACCATCGGTATTGTCACTGCCATCAGTATTGCCGCCATCTCCTGTGCCATTGCCGCCACCAGTATTGCCGCCATCTCCGGTATTATCACTGCCGCCGGTATTTCCGCCGCTCCCGGTGTTGCCACCACTTCCGGTATTATCGCCGTTACCTTCATCGGGATTGGGGATAGTAGGGGGAACGTAGTTATACTGCACAGGTACTGTTGATAATGTTGTTTCTGTATCGCCTATTTTCCTTATATTTTTCCACTGTGCTTCGGTTCCTGTAAAGTATATATTTTGTAAAGAAGTAGATGAGAATGCGGCTGTCCCTATGGACGTTACGCTGTCTGGGATTATGGCAGTAGTCAGTCCACGGCAGGAAGCGAAGGCTCTTTCTCCGATACTTTCCGCACCTTGGGGGATTTGAATTCCAGCAAGCATTCCGCAATTCGAAAACATCCCCGTGCTAATGCAGTTTATGCTTTGGGGCAGTGTTACATTTAACAGCTTATAGCATCGGGAAAACATATCATCACCTAGCTTTACCTGCTTGCTGCCGGGGGCAAACGTCACATTTGCCAATTCCGTGCATTGGAAAAATGCAGCAGCGCCTACCTCTTCAACACTGGCCGGCAAGGCGATAGCGGTAAGGCTTGTGCAGGCATTAAAAGCATTTTGGCTGATGGTTACCAACCCTTCGGAAATAGACACTGTGCTAAGGTTTTGGCATTGTTGGAAGGCGCTATCACTGATAGTTTCCACACTTGAGGGAATGGTTACAGAAATAAGTGAAGAACCATAGAAAGCACTGTTGCCGATTGTTGTTACACTGGAGGGAATCTCTGCATTTAAGACCCCGCAGTCCCAAAAAGCGCAGGAACCGATGCTAGTAACGCCACCCTCAATGACGACTTTCCGGATTTGGCTGCTGTAACTAATCCATGGCTGTTCTGAGGGACTGCTGAAATCCGGCATGGCTCCATTGCCAGAGATAGTCAATTTCCCCGCTTTCGTCAGAACCCAAGTAAGCCCTCCTTCAAGGGTTCCATTTGCGATTGGCTCGTTGGCTGTCGGGTCATCTGGTGGGATATAGCCTTCCGGGTAACGGGTGATATAATGGCTGGCGCTGCCCATTACCTCTTCTTTAGATATTGCCCTTCCCCAATGGACCGTACTGTTGAAGTTTCCTTCGGCAACGACCACGCCCACTTCGCTTACTTCCAGTACAATCACGGTATGGGCATCACCGTTTACTTGCAGGATATCTCCGACTTTGATATCCTCATATTTAAATCCGCCTGTTCCATACCTTCTGGCTGGCAGGCTGCCAAATGCTTCATCGCTGAGTATAAAAGCAAAAGCTACACAGCCTACAGCACTGATATTCGCACCGTCAATGGTGCCTCCCTTCCAATGGTAATCTCCTCCTGTTGAGTTCGGATAGGGCTCGTAATTGGTCCAAGGGGTCCCTTCCTTATACCTTTCATCATCCTTCAGGGCAATCATAGCCTCGTAGGCTTTCGCTGGGGTAATGTCTGCCTCGCCCTCACGGGCAGCCAGCTTGGGTGTGCGTTCTTCCGCAAGGATATCCTCTTGCGGCAAAGGGCTTTCCTGCCCTGCGTATGCCACTGACTGGGGAGAAAGGCATAGGCACATTGCTAAAATGATAGACAGAATTCGTTTTTTCAAATGTACAACCTCCTAAGTTTAATTTTGGAAAAATTTTGCTTGACAACATACTATATTATAAATATATAGGTATCTACAGGCTTTGTCAATAGGCATGGCAGCCTTAGAAAATAAATTGCATGCTGTGTTAGCTTTTTTGTGAAGCCAATTGGCTGGTTTGCTGTGCATGTCCGTTTTGTATCAATGCCGCTTTATGTTATGCTTATTTATAGTATGTTAACATTATATCAGAGAATAGAGAGGAAGCCTATGTATTTTTGTAAAGTATGCAAAATATGTAAAGGGAAAACATATACCAATAAACTTAAAAGGTTAAAAGAGAAAGCAAGGGAATTGTGGAAAAAGAATGAACCAGATGACATAATAAGAATGCAAAAGAATGCATAATAGCATTGACAAACCGCTTAAAATAAAGTATTATTTAATAAAAGAATGCAAAGGGGATGCCATATGAGGTATACATATTTAGACTTAATAGAAGAAGTGCTCCGGGTTGAAAAGCGGGAAATGACGTTAAGGGAAATTTGGGAATTTGCCGAGAAAGAAGGGTATAGTAAAAAGCTCATGTCTATTGGAAAAACACCAGTCAATACAATGAATGCATGTATCAGGAAACACATTGGCAGCGCCAAGAATGTTAAATTTAAGCAGACGTCTAAAAATCCTGCATTGTATTATTTAAATAACTAGATAACTAGAGAAAGGCACATGGCTGTGATGGATGATTACAAAAACAAGATTTTTAATATGGATTGCCTTGAAGGGATGAAAGGAATGCCAGACAATTCTATTGATTTGGCAATAGCCGACCCTCCATATAATTTGTCCAAAGGGGCAGAGTGGAAATGGGATAATAGCGTGGTGCTGGAAGGGATGGGTGGGAATTGGAATAAAGTCATGGCAGATTGGGATAATATGTCATTGGAAGAATATTGGAATTTTACCATTCAATGGATCCGGGAAGTGAAAAGGATCCTGAAGCCAACAGGTTCCGTTTGGATTTTTGGGACATACCATAATATGGGGATTATTAATGTTATCTGCCAAATGCTTCAGGTTGAAATCATTAATGAAATCATATGGTTTAAGCGGAATGCATTTCCAAATCTTTCGGGAAGAAGGTTTACGGCAAGCCATGAAACAATTTTGTGGGCTCATTCAGGCGGGAAAAAAAGGCAATATTACTATAATTATGAGTATACAAAAAATGCAGAATTCCCAGAAGATTTCATTAAGCAGCAAGGGAAACAAATGCGGACGGTTTGGGATATCCCAAATAATAAAACAAAAGAAGAATTGGCTTATGGAAAGCATCCAACGCAAAAGCCAATCCGGTTATTGAAAAGGATGGTTCTTGCAGCAACAAAGGAAGGGGATCTTGTATTCACCCCATTTAGTGGATCAGGCAGCGAATGTGTAGCAGCGAAAATGTGTGGCAGGGATTACTGTGGGTTTGAACTGAATTCAGAATATTACAATATCTCACTGGAAAGACTGAAACATTGCGGGCAGGAGGGAGTTCAAATGAGCCTGTTTGGGAAAGGCATGTGTGGGAAAAATGAGGATTGAGCCAGTGATTAAGTGGAGTGGCAGTAAGCGGACACAGGCACAAGCGATCATAAACCAATTTGGCAAATTTGATTGTTATTATGAACCATTTCTGGGAGGCGGTTCCGTGCTGTATGCACTTCACCCGTCCCATGCTGTTTGTGGGGACATTTGTGAGCCGCTGATTGGTTTTTGGAAGATGGTCCAGAAAAGTCCGCAAGAAGTAACGGCTTATTATTCCCATGAGTGGAATCGTCTGCAGAAAGATGGGTATGAGGTTTATTACGAAATCCGTTCCCGGTTTAATGCCCATAAATCTCCGTTGGATTTACTTTTCTTATCGCGTACATGCGTGAATGGGCTGATAAGGTTTAATGCAGAAGGGGAGTTTAACAACTCCTTCCATCACACGCGGAAAGGAATAGCCCCAGAGCGTTTTGAAAAAATTGTGCAGGACTGGCATAAGAGGATTGCAGGCATTCAATTTACGTGTGGGGACTACAGGGAAACGACAAAGGCTGCGACGGAGAATGATATTATCTATTTAGACCCACCCTATGAAAATACGAAGGGAAGGTATTATGGGACGATAGATTATGGTGGGTTTTACGCATATTTGGAGGAACTGAACCAAAAAAGGATTCGGTATGTGTTGTCATTTGATGGCACGCGCGGAAACAAAGAATACGAAACAGGCTTACCAGAGCATTTGTATGTAAAAAAATTTATGCTGCCATCTGGGAATTCCTCTTTTAAAAAAGTGATGGATAAGAGTAAGGAACAAGTATATGAGGCTTTGTATTTAAACTGGTGAGGGAACTTCTTCCCCCACCAATTTACAGGATTAAACAACATCAAAAATGTTTATGGGCAAAATGTTATTTTGGATTGTTGTTGTAAGATATTTGGTTAATTCGTCGCCTATTTCAGAAAAACCTTTCATTTGTATTCTGCAGCGGTTGGATGAAGGAGTAATGTCAAATCCTATGAGAACATCACAGTTGCATTTGCCGGAAATGGAAGATAGGTTAAAACTTGCAGGAGCCAGAAAACATCCTATGGATGCGAAGCAAAAGTTTAATGCATTTACAGGGGATGATGAAATTGTCCATGTTCCGGAAGTAAGTTTCCGTTCTACGCTTGGGGGATAGGAGAGCAAATCTTTCATATAATTTTCTAAGGCAGGGCCGATGCCGGGTTCTAAGTTTTTTGCAGATTCCTTTGATTCTGTACATATAATCAATGGCTGTTCTTTTAAACCAAATAGGACTGTGACATGGTCGGGCCTTTTGCTTTCCTTGCTGACCCTTGGGAGCGTGAGCCATCTGAATTCAGTGCCATAAAAAGGGTTTAGGCTGTCAATCAATGATATGCCGCTCCAGTCACCGCCCGGTGGATTGCAAAACCCTTCAAATGTATGGGGGATGATATGGTGAAATATAATATGGAGGAAAGTATCAACATCATTCTCAGTATAGTGGGTTGGGATCGGGGATACTAGCATATTTGATGGGTTGCTGTTTTGTGCCAAGGCAGCTAATTTATTGGCTTTGTTTTGTATGATGCGGATGATGTTTTGCGCTCCATCTGTTTTTGGGATGAGTGGCGCGTCAAGGATAATAAAATCACTTAAGGATACAATGGAATTCCATAAACCATTTTCGTTTGCCAGTGATAAAATATTTTTGTCAAGTTTTTTCAATGTCGCCACAGAGGTTTCACCGTAAATGAATGTAAGGATTTCTGCTGTTTCAGAAGTTAACATTGTAATGAAGGGAAGAATGCCCCTGTCAGGCCGCGCGTCATCGCCATGTGGTTTAAAGCCTTTAAACATGCATACAATTAAGTCATTTTCTACTGCTAATGCATGATAGAAATCCCTGTCCATTTCAGGGTAAAGGGAGTATAGCCCATCAGCAAAATCAATCCGGTGGCAGGAAGGGATTAATCCAAAAGGTAGGTCTTTGGAGGCAATGCCAATACTATATTGGGAAGCTAAAAGGGCAACGTCTTTGTTGTGCCCGCTGATGGATTTTTGGGCAATTTTTTTTGTAAATGGGAATTGCTTATGCTGTTTTGAAAAAGCAAGGATATTTCCTGAATAATCATTATGGATAGATTCCCAGTCTTGTTGGCTATAACTATTGGTTCTGTTTGTTGCGGCCATAAAATCTAATACTTTTAAACTTTTTTTCAAAAGCGCAGAGTATATTGGCGTTACATCCTTATTGTAGATAAGCCCATAAAGCAATGCAGATACATCCTGTTCCCCAAATAAAGAGGTATCAAAGGTTTGGAGCAGAGCGTCAAATTCAGGCTGAAATTCCTCTGATTTAAAATATACTTGGATGGCTGGATATTGCCAATATTTTGAGGCGTTGCAGTAACTATAGGGAATGGCGGCATTGGGAAAACGAAGTGCCTTCCGGTTTCTGTTTGCATCTAATTCATATTTTACAAAATCTATAATGTATAAATACGGGCAGAGGTTTGCCCGTGCAGATGAATAGGCTCTGCCACTGCGCTGCCATGCTTGGTTTCCTGCCTGAAGCGCACTGCAAAATTCTATGGCAATGAGGATCTGTTCTCCTTCCGTTGTTTCTTCCGTCAGCAAAACATCTGGGGTTTCATTCAGGATACTTCCGTTATCCTTAAAAATCTGGAAAATATTGGAGGTCCAGCGGTCGCTGGTGTTTTTGTTGAATCCGGGAAAATATTTAAAAATAAAAGTGTCTGAATCTACGGTAGTTACTACAATAGATGGACATGCTGGAGAAAGAAAAAAGTATTCTTCTATAAATGAGCAAATTTAGAAAATTGCACAATAAACTTATGCCACTAAAGCA
>CAJTWA010000054.1 GCA_910580195.1 uncultured Lachnospiraceae bacterium | reverse complement strand
GAGCACTTGACTTTTAATCAAGTTGTCCGGGGTTCGAATCCCCGATGTCTCATTTTATGAAGCAGGGATTTCTGAGTTCAGGAATTCCTGATTTTCTCTATACAACACAGGCGGATGTGGCGGAACTGGCAGACGCGCCAGACTTAGGATCTGGTGGGCAACCGTGCAGGTTCGATTCCTGTCATCCGCATTAGGGCAAGGCAGCCGTAAACCTCGGGGTTTTCCAATGGAACCAAGGGTTTGCGGCTGTTTTTATGCTTTGGGGCATCACCGTGTATCATGCGGGGCGGTGCGTGCAATTAAAATTTTGCCATGGAATTTGCCAAGGTTTCCTTAGGTTCAGGAGCTTATGCGGCTATTTGTGCCTAAAATAAATGGAAAGCATGGTTGCTTTGGCGGTTAAATATTAATGTGGAACAGTTTTTTGGGAGGGAAGAGTGAAAGAAAATTCGCACTGTGAAGTGTGAAAGCATTTTTCATGTCTTGTTTGTGACTGGAAAGGAATGGTGGAAAATATGAGATATGTAGCAGCAACACCTGATATGGTAAATGAAATTTACAATGTTTTACATACATCTATTAAAACCGTATATCCGAAATATTATCCGAAAGAAGTTGTGGATTTCTTTTGCCGGCATCATAGCAAAGAACACATTTTGGACGGGATAGCGTCTGGGAATATGGGCGTATTGATAGATGGGAATGTGGTTGCCGGGACCGGCTGTTTTGACCGTGGCCATATTACAGGGGTATATGTGCTGCCTGCGCACCAGAACCGGGGCTGCGGCTCCTGCATTATGGATTGCTTGGAGCGTGAAATTGCAAAAAAGCATGGGATAGCTGCCTTAGAGGCTTCTCTTCCGGCAGCATGCCTATATGAGCACAGAGGTTATAAAACGGTGGGGCATGGGATTTATGAATTGGAAAATGATGTGAAGCTGGTTTATGAAATCATGGAGAAAAAGTTAAAAGGCTGATGATGTATTTGCATCCTTTCCCCATGCAGGCCGTTGCAGCCTTGCTATTTAGCATGGGAATATCCATAGTCTGGGTAAGTTTGGGCAGGAAAACCTGCCTGAATGGGAATATTTACACTCTGGGTAAGTTTGGGCAGGAAAACCTGCCTGAATGGAAATATTCATTATCTGGGAAAGTTTGGCAGGATAGCTTGCTGCCAGATGCTTTTTTCATAAAATTTTCACACAATTTTAGCACTCGATACTTGACGTGGCTAACAAAGCGTGGTATTGTTATACCAGACATAGAACAACAGAGGAAATAGCCAAGGGCTTGCATGGCTTTTTGGTTATTTACCAATAATAGAACAGAAGCCGTGGGGAACAGCCCCACAGGGCGCTGGCAGCAATCCAAGGGAAGGAGGAACCCTTATGAACATCCAGAAATTTACACAGAAATCCATCGAAGCCATCAACGGCTGCGAGAAACTTGCATACGAATACGGCAACCAAGAAATCGAGCAGGAGCACCTTCTGGTATCCCTGCTGCTGCAGGAGGACGGCCTAATCCCGAAATTGGTTGAAAAAATGGAAATCAACCTCGGGCACTTTACCCAAAATGCTCAAAACCGCCTTGCCAAGCGGGTGAAGGTTTCCGGCGGCCAAATCTATATGGGGCAGAACTTGAACAAAGTCCTAGTCAGCGCGGAAGATGAGGCAAAGAAAATGGGGGACGAGTATGTGTCCGTGGAGCATTTGTTCCTGACCTTGCTCAAATACCCCAACCCAGCCATGAAAGAATTTTTCCGGGAATACGGCCTGACAAGGGAACGGTTCCTGCAGGCACTTGCCACCGTGCGGGGCAACCAGAAGGTAGTTTCCGACAACCCAGAAGCCACTTACGATACCTTGGCAAAATATGGGTACGACATGGTAGAGCGGGCAAGGGAACAGAAAATTGACCCCGTCATTGGCCGGGACAATGAAATCCGCAACGTCATCCGCATCCTTTCCCGGAAAACTAAGAACAACCCGGTGCTGATTGGGGAGCCGGGGGTAGGCAAGACCGCAGTAGTGGAAGGGCTTGCCCAGCGGATTGTCAGGGGGGACGTGCCGGAAGGCTTGAAAGACAAGCGGCTCTTTGCACTGGATATGGGGGCGCTGGTGGCTGGCGCAAAGTACCGTGGGGAGTTTGAAGAACGGCTGAAAGCAGTCTTGGATGAAATCAAAAGCAGCGACGGCCAGATTATCTTATTTATTGACGAACTCCACACCATTGTGGGCGCAGGGAAAACCGACGGTGCCATGGATGCCGGGCAGCTCCTAAAGCCCATGCTGGCAAGGGGGGAGCTCCACTGCATCGGCGCAACTACATTGGATGAATACCGGGAATATATTGAAAAAGATGCCGCGCTGGAGCGTAGGTTCCAGCCTGTGCTGGTAGCAGAACCTACCGTGGAGGACACCATTTCCATTTTAAGGGGCCTAAAAGACCGCTATGAGGTGTTCCATGGGGTGAAAATCACAGACTCCGCCTTGGTGTCGGCGGCAACCCTTTCCAACCGTTATATCAGCGACCGTTTCCTGCCGGATAAGGCCATTGACTTGGTGGACGAGGCCTGCGCGCTGATTAAGACGGAGCTGGATTCCATGCCCACGGAGCTAGATGAGCTAAGGCGTAGGGTCATGCAGATGGAAATTGAAGAAGCTGCTTTGAAAAAAGAGGAGGACCGCCTAAGCCAAGACCGCTTGGCAGCCTTGCAAAAAGAGCTTGCCGACCTGAAAAATGAGTTCCAGTCCCGGAAAGCCCAGTGGGACAACGAGAAGACTTCTGTGGAGCGGGTGCAGAAGCTGCGGGAGGAACTGGAGTCCCTTAACAAAGAAATAGCCATGGCTCAGCAGAACTATGACTTGGAAAAGGCGGCGGAACTCCAATATGGGAAAAAGCCAGAACTTATGCGCCAGTTGGAACTGGAAGAAGAGCAGGTGAAAAAGAAGGATTTAAGCCTTGTGCATGAAAATGTAAGCGAGGAGGAAATCGCCAAAATCATTTCCCGCTGGACAGGGATCCCGGTGGCAAAGCTGACGGAAAGCGAACGGAACAAGACACTCCATTTAGACGAGGAACTCCACAAACGTGTCATCGGCCAAGAGGAAGGCGTCACAAAGGTGACAGAAGCCATTATCCGGTCCAAAGCGGGCATCAAAGACCCCAGCAAGCCCATTGGCTCCTTCCTGTTCTTAGGGCCTACGGGCGTGGGCAAGACGGAGCTGGCGAAAGCATTGGCGGCCAGCCTGTTCGATGATGAAAACAACATGGTAAGGCTGGACATGAGCGAATATATGGAGAAATATTCCGTTTCCCGCCTGATTGGGGCGCCTCCCGGATACGTAGGCTATGAAGAAGGGGGGCAGCTGACGGAAGCTGTCCGGCGCAAACCTTATTCTGTGGTGCTGTTTGACGAGGTGGAAAAAGCCCACCCAGATGTATTCAACGTGCTGCTCCAAGTCTTGGACGACGGCCGCATCACCGATTCCCAAGGCCGTACCGTAGATTTTAAAAATACCATATTAATCATGACCTCTAACCTAGGCTCTTCCTACTTATTGGAAGGCATAGAGGAGGACGGCAGCATTAAGCCGGAATGTGAGGCAGCCGTGATGGGCGAGCTGCAGAATAATTTCCGCCCAGAGTTCCTAAACCGTTTGGATGAGGTAATCCTCTTTAAGCCTTTGAGCAAAACTGATATCGGATTCATCATCCACCTCCTTTTGGCAGACCTGAACAAACGGTTAGCCGACCGGGAAGTGTCCGTGGAACTGACGCAGGCCGCGCAGGAATTTGCTGTATCCCATGGCTATGATCCCGTGTATGGCGCAAGGCCACTAAAACGCTACCTCCAGAAAACGGTAGAAACCCTTGCTGCAAAGCTTATTCTCTCTGGCGGCGTGGGGGCGGGCGATACCATACTGATTGATGTAGAAGACGGTAGCCTGTCAGCTAGATGTAAAAAGTAAGGGAACCTATCAACCTATCATGTAGATGCTTGCATAACAGAAGTTTGTAGGATAATATCCTAGTACTATGGCGAATAATGCAATTATATAATTTTTGGAACCGGACGGCAGTTCAGGATAGCCCTTCCCCACGCAAACTGGGCAACGTTCCGGCGAACTAACTGCCAACTCCGACTAAGGGATTTCAGGAAAGCCTTCATCCCTAAGTCTGCGTAAGCAGTGGATTTCGCCTCCGCTAAGGACGCCCATGAAGTGTTTGCTTAGAGGAAGGGCTATCCTGAACTGCCTGTGTATTGAAAAAGAAACAGTTCGCTGTAGGAATAAGGCGATAGCAGGCTTTCCCTTTTTAAAAGCATATAAAAAGAGGTTTTTGCAAACGCTAGAATGTTATTAGGTAAAAAGATACAAAAAAGATGCAAAAAAGATGCAAAAAAGATGCAAAAAGTCCATGTTGGCAAAGAAAGGAATCTCCAAACCGTATAGGCAGTACAGTTTGGGGATTCTTCTTTTCTTCTATAGTGGAAAGAACCAAAAGGGGATACAATTGCGATAGTGGCGGAAACAGTTTGATGCCCACAATCGCCGTCCGTCCCACAGAGGCCTTCTCTTGCTTTTTCTTTTTCTCTTTCTCTTTTGCCATATCACCCAAATATCCTCAGATTTTCCGAAATCTATCCCAACCTCTATTGACTTTTTATATTATTTATATTACTATATATAATACAAATAAGGCAAATGATACGGATCATGCATTTTAAAAAGAGAAAGGACTACCGATTATGGTAATGAAACTGGATTTTGCCAGCTCCACCCCCATTTACCAGCAAATCCGGGACGAAATTGTGCAGGCAGTGGCAGACGGCATTTTTATGGATGGGGACCGGCTCCCCACCATCCGCGCCCTTGCCAGCGAGGTTGGCATTAACACAATGACAGTAAATAAGGCGTACCAGCTTCTGAAGCAGGAAGGGTATATCATCACGGACAGGCGCAGCGGAGCCATTGTCCAATGTGCCAGCGGGAAGAAAAAGGCAGTGGAAAGGAAGGTGGGGAAGGAACTGGGGCTGCTGGCCGCAGAAGCGAAAATTGCGGGGATTTCCCAAGAAGAATTTTTAAGGATCTGCAGGGACGCCTATGGTTCGCCGTAAGCACTTACAGTATAGGCCGCCTGTGAAGGGATTGCAGATACCGCTGATGCCTATGAACGTCCTGCGAAAGCATTGCTGGAATAGGAAAGGCAGATGGCAGACACATATATGTAGGAAGGAATGGTGCAAGCTATGGCATTGAGAATTATTATGGCAGTTTTTATGCTGCCAATACTGCCTATTATATTTGGGGCATTTTGGTTTTTGGCAGGGGAGAAAAATGGGGCACAGTTTGGGGTGGCCTTGTGGGAAGGGGCAAGGGAGCATCCGCAGGTGCAGGAAATCAAGAAACTTTATAAACAGGAACTGAAGCGGTATGCGTTGCTCTGCCTGCTGGTATATTTCCTGACGCTGCTGCCAAAGCATGAATCTTTGCTTATTACGGGGGTGACTGTGTGGATATTTTTTACATTTGTGTTCCTGCTCCTTCCGTTCCGCAGGGCGAATATCAGGATGCTTCAGCAGAAGCGGGAATACCTTGCTTCCTTGCCTAAGGAGGGAATAACGGAAGGCAGTGAGGAAATTCTGGTTGACGTGACGGCAGCAGGGGCGCCAAAACAGAAATCTCCCCGGAAAGCCATTTATGCAGGCTGCATTTTTGCCCTGCTTGCGCCGGCTGCCGAGCTTTTTTTGTACCACGCATGGCACCGCCCATGGCTGCCCGGGCTGCTGGCGGTGGAATCCACGCTGCTTGCAACGTCATGCGCTGCATGGTGTTTTCTGGTGTATTTGAGGTTTTATGATAAGCAGAGGGTAAATGTGCTGACTTACAACAGCCAAGTGAACCTGCAGGTTGCAGGAATCCGAAGGTACCATCTGGGCAGGTTCTGTACGGAGATGGCTTGGCTGACAGGAGCCTTTAGCTGGTGTCTGCTGCTCTCCTTCCATCTTCCGCCCCGGTTGTTCCCGTGGATGGTGTCTGCTGCCAGCTTCCTGTTTGGCGCCGCCAGCATAACGCTCATATTTTGCTGTTGGAAAAAAATACAGAAGGCCAGCCAGAAATATTTGGCCGGTGAGCCAATGGTGGGGGAGGATGATGATAAACATTGGATTTGGGGCATGATTTACTATAATAAGAACGACAGCCGTTCCTTTGTAGAAGCTCGGACTGGCTTAGGCATTACCTCAAATATGGCAAAGCCGCTGATGAGATACGTGACGGTGGTTGCCCTGTTTGCGGTATTCCTTATCATGGCTCTGACATGTGGATGGGTGATTCTGGAGGACTTTACCCCCATTTCCCTTTCCTATGGAAATGGGATGCTGGTATCGGGGCAATGGAAAACAGAATACCAGATTCCGCAGGAAGATATCAAGCGGGCGGATTTGCTGGAAGAGCTGCCCGAAATCAGCAGGAAGAGCGGGACTTCCATGGAACATTTGGCGAAAGGCAATTATTATTGGGAAACGGAACGGCGGGATTTGGAGGTCTGCTTAAATCCCAAGGAACCGCCCTTTTTATTGGTGGAATGTACAGATGGCAGCTGGTATCTCCTTGGGGGCAGCGACGGGGAGGAAACACGGCGGGCATATGAGGGCTATTGCGGCGGCAGGTGATTCTCCATTTGCCCTTATGGTAGAAGATGTTTGCAGGTCTAAAGGGATTACGCGGTTCTGGTTATCCTGAATAAAGGACACCCCTCCCATCATATATTTTAGGGAAACACCGATGGAGTATTCAGTGGATGAAAGGAAAGAAAATCTGGAAAAAGTTCCTGCTCTTCGACACTTGCTGCATTTGCCTGCTGCTGGGCCTCATCCTCACTGGGACAGGGAAAGGCGCAATGTTAAAACAGGGCTTTCTGGCAGCGGCCGGGCATTTTGAGGAAACCAGGCAGGCCTCCAGCGCCCAGCCAAAGGACGCAGCGCCAGCGGAAAAGAAAAAGATAGCCCTTACCTTCGACGATGGCCCCAACCCCCAATATACCCCGGAAATGCTGGCAGCCTTAAAGGAACGGAACGTGAAGGCAACCTTTTTCCTGCTGGGGGAGGAAGTGGAAAAGTATCCCGAGATTGTAAAGCAAATCCAAGCGGACGGCCATTTAATCGGGAACCATTCCTATAAGCACGAGCAGCTCAGCAAGCTGCCTATGGAGCAGGCCTGCAGCCAAGTCAGCCGTACCAACGAACTGATTTACGGGATCACCGGGGTATACCCCTCTTACCTGCGCCCGCCTTTTGGGGACTGGCATGAGAAGCTGGACGGGGAGGTGAACATGGTGGAAGTGCTTTGGGACGTGGATACCTTGGACTGGTCCAGCCAGAACCATGCAAAGATTGTAGAGAAAGTCATGAAAAACGTAGAGGAGGACGATATTATCCTGATGCACGACGGCTATGAAACCTCCGTCACCGCGGCAATGGAGATTATTGACACCTTGCAGAAGCAGGGATATGAATTTGTCACCGTAGACCAGCTTCTGTTTGAGTGAAAAATGACGGGTCGTCAAAATTAACCTTATTCCGGACAAAAATACCCCGTTTTTCCCGCTTGTTTTTGGTATAATAAAAATAGCTATTATACATAACGCTGAAATGTACATAGCCTGCCATGCCATCAAGATGCGCTTGGCATAGTACATAGAAGGAAACGAGCGAGGTAGGTTTATGAAAATTGCAATCTGTGATGACTGCCGCCAAGATGCTTTACGGCTGAAAGCGCTGCTGAATGGCAACCATGACGCAGTGCTTTATTCTGGCGCAAAACAGCTGTTAGAGGACGTGAAGGGCCGCGGGAAACGTTTTGGCCTGTACTTGATTGACATTTATATGGACACCATAAGCGGCATTGAGCTGGCAGGGCAGCTACGGGAAGAAGTGGAGGATGCAGCCATCTGCTTTATTTCCTCCAGCGATGCCTTTTACCGGGAGGCATATGACCTGTATGCAATACAGTATCTCATTAAGCCCGTGAAACAAGAAGATTTGGACTCCCTGCTGGAACGGGTTTCCCACCATATGGAAAAAGAGAAGGAAAATTCCCTGTGGTTCCGCTGGCGGGGGCAGGCAGGCTCCATCCCCTATGGGAAAATCCTGTATGTCAGCAGCCGGGAGCATACGGTATTTATCCACTGCCGGGACGGCCGGATTCAGGAATGTACCGGGAAACTGAACGAAATTGCCAAACAGGTCTGCGGGGACATATTTTCCAGATGCCACCAAAGCTTTATTGTAAATATGTACCAAGTGGACAGGATGAACGGCAATGAGCTGATTGTCTGCGGCCAGAGGGTTCCGGTGTCCCGGCGTTACCTTGCCGATATCAGGAAACGTTACCGGGAAATCCTTTTTGATGAAACCGCATAAAATTTACGGTTTCTTTTTGGAAAAACAGGTGACGGATCAGCAGGGGTGTGGTATGATTGGTTGGGTACATGAAAATGAACCAGCCATGGCTGCAGGGCACAGCAAAAGGATAGCCATATCAATGGATAAGGGCTACCCAGCCAGTGGAAGGACAGCCATGTGAAATGGAAAAGGATTACCCAGCCAGTATAAAGGAGGAACCATGCCCCATGGATTTATTTGATTATATGAGGGAACAGAACCAAGAGAAGGAATCCCCCCTAGCCAGCCGCCTGCGCCCCGCTACTTTAGACGAGGTTGCAGGCCAGCAGCATATAATAGGAAAAGATAAGCTTCTATACCGGGCCATCCAAGCCGATAAGCTCAGTTCTATTATTTTCTACGGCCCGCCCGGCACAGGAAAAACGACCCTTGCCAAAGTCATTGCCAATACCACCAGCGCAGAATTTACCCAAATCAACGCTACTTCCGCAGGAAAAAAAGATATGGAAGAGGTGGTGCAAAAAGCAAAAGACAGCCAAGGGATGTATGGGAAAAAAACCATACTTTTCATTGATGAAATCCACCGTTTCAATAAATCCCAGCAAGACTACCTCCTGCCCTTTGTGGAGGACGGAACAGTCATCTTAATTGGGGCTACCACGGAAAATCCATATTTTGAAGTAAACGGGGCGCTGCTGTCCCGTTCTGTTGTTTTTGAGTTAAAGCCTTTGGAGAAAGAGGACATCAAAAAAATCTTGCAGAGGGCTGTCACAGACAAGGAAAAAGGCATGGGCAGCTTTCAGGCCGAAGTGGATGAGGATGCTTTAGAATTTCTGGCCGATGTGGCGAACGGGGACGCAAGGGCTGCGCTGACGGCTATAGAGCTGGGCGTCCTTACTACCCCAAGGAGCGAAGACGGGAAAATCCATATTACCCTTGCCGTTGCGTCGGAATGTATCCAGAAACGGGTGGTGCAGTACGACAAAACCGGGGATAACCACTATGACACCATTTCCGCCTTTATCAAGAGCATGCGGGGCTCTGACCCGGACGCCGCAATTTATTACCTTGCGAAAATGCTTTATGCAGGGGAGGACATCAAGTTTATTGCAAGGCGGATTATGATTTGCGCATCTGAGGATGTGGGGAACGCGGATCCAAATGCGCTGGTGCTCTCGGTAAGCGCCGCCCAAGCCGTGGAACGGGTGGGGATGCCGGAAGCCCAGATTATACTTTCGCAGGCGGTGGCCTATGTGGCAAGCGCCCCCAAAAGCAATGCCTCCTGCCTCGCAATTGACCGTGCCATGGAAACCGTAAAGACTACAAAGACTGCCCCTGTCCCGGCGCATTTGCAGGATTCCCATTACCGGGGCGCAAAAAATCTGGGGCACGGGCAGGGCTACCTTTACGCCCATGATTTCCCGGGCCATTACGTCAGGCAGCAGTACCTCCCGGATGGCCTTACAGATGCAAAATTTTATGAGCCTACGGAAAATGGTTACGAGAAGCAGATAAAAGCCCATCTGGATTTCCTGAAAAAGATGTAATATTGTAATGCTGCCTGAATCCTTTTTGCAAGAAGGTTTTTGAAAGCAGCCCGGTATTTGGCTTTGTATTGCAGCACCAAAGCAAACATCCCTATTTTTATAGGAAGAATCCAGCCAGCCCAATCTATGGTTTCGGATATTTGCAGCAGGATTAGGGAACAGAAATGGGCGTACAAAGATTATCCCAACAAAAGTCTTCCCATCACGGACAGATGTAAATTTCCCAAAGAAAATGCTTTACAATTCGGCTGGAATGGTGCATAATAGGAAAGGTTGAAAAAAGAGAAGAAAGCCCGAAAAAGGAAGTTCAGGAGGAATGAAACATGCAGCCATATCAGGAAATGAGCAGGGAAGAATTATTGAAGGAAAAGACGGCATTGGAAGCTGCTTACAGGAAATATGCAAAAAGCGGATTGCAACTTGATATGTCCAGAGGGAAACCCTCTGCGGAACAGCTGGATTTGTCCATGGGCATGATGGATGTCCTTAGCAACGGTGCGGACCTGACCTGTGAGGATGGGACGGACTGCCGGAATTACGGGGTGCTGGACGGGATTTGGGAGGCAAAGGTGCTGCTGGGGGATATGATTGAGTGCCACCCGGACAACATTATTATCTATGGAAATTCAAGCCTGAATATTATGTACGATACAGTTTCTAGATCCATGACCCACGGCGTGATGGGCAATACCCCATGGTGCAAGCTGGATAAGGTGAAATTCCTATGCCCAGTGCCGGGGTATGACAGGCATTTTACCATAACGGAATATTTTGGGATTGAGATGATAAATGTCCCCATGCTCCCCACCGGCCCGGATATGGACATGGTAGAAGATTTAGTCAGCAAAGACGATGCCATCAAGGCAATCTGGTGCGTGCCGAAGTATTCCAACCCACAAGGCATTACGTATTCGGACGAAACTGTCCGCCGTTTTGCAAGGCTTAAGCCTGCGGCAAAGGATTTCCGCATTTACTGGGACAACGCTTATGGGGTGCACCACCTCTATGACATTGACCAAGACAATTTGGTAGAAATCTTAGCAGAATGTAAGCGTGCCGGGAACCCGGATATGGTGTACAAATTCTGTTCCACATCCAAAATCAGTTTTCCCGGTTCCGGCGTGGCAGCCATCGCCGCTTCTGCAAATAATTTAGTAGAAATTAAGAAGCAGATGCAGGTAGCCACCATCGGCCACGATAAGGTAAACCAGCTGCGCCATGTACGGTTTTTCAAGGATATTTACGGTATGACGGAGCATATGCGCAAGCACGCGGATATCCTGCGCCCTAAATTTGAAATGATTATCGACACCTTCGAACGTGAACTGCAAGGCAGGGGGGCAGGAAGCTGGATTGCGCCCAAAGGCGGGTATTTTATCGCATTTGAAGCCATGGAAGGCTGCGCAAAGGCCATTGTGGCAAGGGCAAAGAAAGCCGGCGTAACCATGACCCCGGCAGGCGCTCCATACCCGTATGGGAAGGATCCCAAGGACACCACCATCCGTATTGCGCCTACCTACCCAACTTTGGATGACTTAAAGATTGCGACAGATATTTTCGTGATCTGCGTAAAATTAGTAACGATTGAAAAAATTCTGGAACAAAAGCCAGCCGCCTGAGCACAGCCATGTGTTCCGGCCGATACGGGTTTCTGGCCTGTAGCCTGCAAAAGCTTAGGCATACGGTATGCTAGGCTGCAGCCCATATGTTCTGGCCGATACCAGCTTTAGGGCTGTTGCTTAATGTAGAAGGCTTGGGCATATTGTACGCTGGGCACGGACATTTGAACTTTCACAGATGGGACAAAATACCGGTTCCCACAGAAGGAAATAGGGCTGGCAGAAACTAAGAAAGGATGGTAAATAAAAGGAAATGCAAGTACCCGAAAAATTTAATGAGGGCGTAACCAGTTGGGAAACCGTTATTTTTTTGTATAATTCGGCGTTGAAAGAAGTGGGTACCAAAGTCGATATTTTAAATGATGAATTCCGGCATGTACATAAGTACAACCCCATTGAATATGTGAAATCCAGAATCAAGTCCCCGGAAAGCATTGTGAAGAAGTTAAAGCGCCATGGGCATGAGAGCACCATTGACAATATGGTAAAGCATATCAATGACATTGCCGGAATCCGGGTCGTATGCTCCTTCACCTCCGATATTTACCGGCTGGCGGAAATGATTGGCAGGCAGAACGATTTGACCGTAGTTTCCATTAAGGATTACATTAAGAACCCCAAAGAAAGCGGCTACAAAAGCTACCATATGCTGGTGACTGTCCCTATTTTCCTGACAGACGGCGTGGTGGACACAAAGGTGGAAATCCAAATCAGGACCATTGCCATGGACTTCTGGGCAAGTTTGGAACATAAAATTTATTACAAATTCGAAGGGAATGCCCCAGAATATATCAGCCGGGATTTGCAGGAGTGCGCAGGGATTGTGTCTATGCTGGATGCAAAAATGCTTTCCCTGAACGAAGCCATCATACAGGCAAAAGAGCAGCAGCGGGCAGGGAACACGTAGAGGCAGTTGTTCCTAATTAGGCATGGCATAGGCAAGAAAGGGATATAAAATGGGAAAAATTATTGTTTTCTACAAATAAGGCCGCTAAATAGGAAAAGTATAGAGGTAGGGAAATCGATAGCATAGGCAAAAAAAGGGACGTAAACATGGGAAAAATTACTGTTTTCCATAAACAAGGCCGCTAAATAGGAAAAATGCAGAGGTGGGGAATGTGGGTTCGTATTTTAACAGAAAATACCGTATATAAGCGGGGATTCTTAGGGGAACATGGGCTGTCCATGCTTTTGGAAACGGAGGGGAAGCGTTACCTCTTTGATACAGGGCAGACGGATGTCTTTTTGCGCAATGCAGGCAAGATGAAGCTGGATTTGGAGCATTTGGATGGGATTATCTTAAGCCATGGGCATTATGACCATTGCGGCGGCATGAAGTACTGGGCGAGGAAACACATCTCCTCCCAACACGCCTTTCCAAATATCCCCATTTATATCGACCGGAAAGCATTTGACAAAAAATATTCCGGGCATCCGAAGACAGGGGAATTGCTGTTTGGCGGCATTGATGCAGAAGCGGAAGCATGGATGAAGCAAAGCGCGGACATCCATTATACCGAGCATGGGCGCGCCACAGTAGCAGAAAATGTATACCTTTTGTCAGAGGTTCCCTCGGTGACAGATTTTGAATCTGTGCCAGCCCGGTTCTTTAAGGAAATCCAGGTAGAGGGCAGCCAAGGTACAGATAATAGGAACCAAGAAAAGAATGGCCCGGGAATCAAAAGCCAGCCCGGGAACAACCCAGATAATAGCCTAGAAATCAAAAGCCAGACAGGGAACAATCTTAACGCGAGCTTCCCGCGCTTAGTGGCGGATCATATGGAAGATGAACAGGTTCTTGTAGTACGGGAACAGGAGGGGCTGTGCGTATTTGCAGGCTGTGCCCATCCCGGCATTGTCAATTGCCTGAATTATGTGCAGTCCTCATTTCCGGGGGAGCATATCCACGCCGCCGTTGCAGGGATGCATTTGAAAGGCTGCCCTCCGCTTCAGCTTAAAAAGACAATCCAAGCCCTGCAGGAATTTGGGATAGATGTTGTTGTCCCATTGCACTGCACAGGCCTTCTTGCCATTGCTGCCATAAAAGAAGCATTGGGGGAACAGTGCCTGTTGGCAGAGGTAGGGAAGAAATTAGTGTTTTAGCCACGGGATGCTGAAAACTGGAAACAGGCGGAGGAGATAAATGAGGAACAGTACTTACAAAAGGGTAGAAGCTTTATATCAAACATACAAAGGCTACATCAGCACAAGGGAATTGCTGGCGGAGGGTTTTTCCAACCGCCAGATAGCCGTCCTCATAGAAGAACAGTATTTGGAAAAGGTGTGCTACGGGCACTATTGGCTGCTCCAAAGCGGCTGCACGAAGCCTGCAGACTACAAATGCATTGAAGCATCCTTAAGCAACCCCCGTGCAGCAATCGCCATGGAAAGCGCATGTTATTATCAGGGTATGCTGAAAGAAGAGCCGCCGTTTCTTGCGGTTGCAACGGAACGGACAGACCGTAGCGCAATGAAAATGGATTTCCCAGTAAAACGCCATTATTTTTCAAGCCCTAAATTCCAAATAGGGATGCAGGAAGTGCGTACGGAATTTGGCAGTTACCATATTTACGATGTGGAGCGCAGTTTTTGTGACATTATGCGGCTGGGGCGAAGGAATTTAGGGGATAAGTTTGCAAAAGAGATTCTCCATTCCCTGAAAACAGATGGGGAACGGTATGGAAAGCTGTTACAATATGCGGAAATGTTCCGGCTGAAGCTGTAATGGCAATTCCAAGGATATCCAGAAACATAAAATGCATAGTAGTTTCATGTCACAAGCCAACATTCGGATTAGGATGTTGGGAGAAGCAAGGGTAGGAAAAGTAAATGATAGGGCAGTTCTGCCAGTAATTTGAACCAGAGGCAGGGCTGCCCAGTTTATCTTCTGAAATAGGCGGGCAGTGAAATGTTCTGTGGTTTTATCGGTTAGGCTGTTTCGCTTCTAATTCGGCAATCCGTTTTTGCAGCCTTAAGATTTCATCAGCGTATTGAGCGTTTTCATCTGCATATTTTGTAATCTCATTTGCAAACCTAGCGTTTTCATCTGCAAACTTTGAAATCTCATCTGCAAATTTCGCATTCTCCTGTTCCAGTTCAGCAATCCTAAGCCTGTATTTGTCGTTAGGGAGCTCAAGGGCTCCGGGGAGTAAAGGTTTCATAAATTCTTTCGCTCCTTCCATTTTTATAGAAAATTCGTGGCGGATGTGTTCATCCAGAAAGTTTGTTATTTCATAAAGCTGCTTGGCATCGTCTGCTGTGAGATATCCCATCCTTAGGCTGGTTTCTATGGTTCCAATTATATCATGGCGCACAGTATCCTGCAACCGTGAGAATTTATCTGGGTCAAAATCTGCTTTGCGCCCGCCGGGCCTTCCTGCCCTCAGGAGCGTGCGCAGGCGGAGCGTCTGGAAGGGGATGAAGGCAGCCATTTTCTTCAGGGCCAATCCTTCCGTATCATGTTCCAGATAGGAAAAATTTTTCACATGGTAGATGAAATTTCCTTGTCCCTCAAAAGAAAAATGCAGGATGTTTCCTTCAGGGATATTTTTCGCCTGCCCTAGATAGATGACTATGGATTCAGGGAAATGCAGGGAATCTGGAAGGGCTTGCGCAGACATGGCATAGTGGAAACTGTATTCAAAGACCCGGAGTGCAATCCGGCTGTCTGTGGATGTCTGTGCCTCCAGATGGAAGGTATGCCGGCCGGCAACTGTTACGAAAACGTCAGAATACCTGCCTTTTAGGTCAAGGCGGATGAAGTCGCCATTTGGGCGGGAAACGGAGGAATCCGGCGGGAAGTCCCTGCAAAACAGCCCGTTGATAAGGTTGGTGATGGCGATATCGGACAAGGAAAAGATGCGCTTGAAAGCCCTGTCATATATCTGTCTGTTTGGTTTCATGCAGATAGAAAATCCTCCTTTCGCGGGTGTTTGGAAAAATGTGGGTGTTAGTTTTTTTAGGTAAGGATGTAAAAACCTGAAGGGGATAAAAGGCAAATGTTCTGTAAATGCCATAGGTAAAGTACAGAAAAGAAGTGTATATTTTGTGGTTCTAGGAATAAAACTTAGAAAAGGTAAAATGGCGTAGTTTTGAAAATGGGGCGGTATATGGTTTGGGATTAGAAAGGTTTATGGCGGCTGCAACGAATGGCTGGCATATGGGAAACTGCCAGCCACCAGCAGTTTTTAGCCCAAGAAAGACATGGGATCAATCCGTGCCTTGCTTCGCCTCTAATTCGGCAATCCGTTTTTGTAGCCTTAAAATTTCATCCGCATAGTGGGCATTTTTATCTGCATACCTTGTAATCTCATTAGCAAATTTGGCATTTTCGTCTGCAAATCTGGCGTTCTCATCTGCATATCTTGTAATTTCGCTAGCGAATTTCGCATTTTCATTAGCAAATTTCGCATTTTCCTGTTCCAGTTCAGCAATCCTGAGCCTGTATTTGTCGTTAGGGAGCTCAAGTGCTCCGGGAAGTAAAGGTTTCATATATTCTTGTGCTCCTTCCATTTTTATAGAGAATTCGTGGCGGATGTGTTCATCCAGAAAGTCCGTCAGCTCATAGAGCTGGTTGGCATCATCTGCCGTGAGATGTCCCATCTTTAGGCTGGTTTCTATGGTTCCAATTATATCATGGCGGATATCATCCTGCAACTGCGAGAACCTATCTGGGTCAAAAGAGCCTTTGTGGTTGCCTGATTTTTTTGTTTTTAAGAGCGTGCGCAGGCGGAGCGTCTGGAAAGGGATGAAGGCAGCCATTTTCTTTTGGTTCAGTTCTTCTGTGCTATGTCCTAGGTAAGGGAAATTTTTTACATGGTAGTTGAAGTTTTCTTGCCCCTCAAAAGAAAAATGCAGGGTATGTTCTTCCGGGATATTTTTTGCCTGCCCCAGATAGATAACTATAGATTCAGGGAAATGCAGGGAATCTGAGGCTGCTTGTACAGACATGGAATAGTGGAAACTGTATTCAAAGATCCGGAGTGCAATCCGGCTGTCTGTGGATGTCTGTGCCTCCAGATGGAAGGTGTGCTGTCTGGCGATAGTTACAAAAACGTCGGAATACCTGCCTTTTAGGTCAAGGCGGATAAAATCCCCATTTGGGCGTGAAACGGTTGAATCTGGAGGGAAGTCCCTACCAAATAGCCCGTTGATAAGGTTTGTGATGGCAATATCGGACAAGGAAAAGATGCGCTTGAAAGCCCTGTCATAAATTTGTCTGTTTGGTTCTGGGTAGATAAAAAGCCCTCCTTTCGGAAAGTTTGGAAAATTTGAGGTGCAGGTATTTTAGATTGGTAAAGACGGAAAAGCCTGAAAGGCATGAGGGGAAATCTTTATAAATGGAAGTTCCTGAATTTATTTTAGTAAAAATATGAACTATTGAGTGAATAAAGGGACAAAAACCTAAAAAAGCAAAATGTAAAGGTCAGGAGATAATATCAATAATTATTTGCAAATACAAAATTAAAAAAGTAAATTTATAGAAAGTATTTATTGGGATATGACTAGTATTGTAATTACAAAATTTAGAAAAGGGGCAAGGCTTACTCTTGCGAAATAAAACAAAAATCTGTAGAAATTATTGGCTATTAATACATAAACAAATTATAGAACATATTTTCTGTGTTGTCAACTACCATTTGTAAAAAAATCTTACTATATTTGGAATTTTTAGATTTTCAGGAAAAATAATTGCCATATGCCAGAAATATCCATCAAAAAATTTGCTCTTTCGGGTATATTAATCTGTTCTATGGAATTGACAAAACGGAAAAAAAGTGATATGTTAGTAGACAAGACAGAAAACGAAGGATGTCTGAGAAACCAAAAATTTAAAGGAGGATTTGTAATGACAGAATTACAGGTGAAAACCAAAAAGGGAAGCTTGAAAAAGTTTTTCGCAATGTTTCTGGCAGTATGTGTTTGCATGACAACAATTAATGTAAATGCAGGTCTGGTGGAAGACAAAAAAGAAGGTACGCCGCAAATTACTTTGGGCGCAGAAACAATGGAGCTGGAAGTAGGAGGAACAGCGAAAACATTAACAGTAAATGCTGAGAGAACCGATACTTGGACAGAGTGGATTGTGTCAGGCGATGAAACAGCAGAGGTAACAAAACAGGATGGAAAATATCTTCCAGTTGCAACAAAGGATGAGGGAAAAGAAGTTGTATCGAAGTCTGATTCAGAAAAAGTAAGTGTAGATTATAGTGCTACCGTTTCAGGAGCTGGTGAAGTTGAGCTTACAAAGGTTGAAAATGGATATTCTGTAAGAGGAACAGTAGCAGGAGATGCAACAATTACTGTAAAAGCAGGCGATAAAACAGCAACATGCACAGTAACTGTTAAACCAGCTGCTTCTTCTACTGTTTCTGTAACAGGAGTAACCTTAAATAAAAACACTGCTACATTAACAGTAGGGAAAACAGAAAAACTTTCTGCAACAGTAGCACCTACAAATGCAACAGAAAAAGCAGTTACTTGGAAATCCAGCAATGATAAAGTAGCAACTGTAAAAGATGGGACTGTAACAGCAGTAGCAGTAGGTTCTGCAGATATCACAGTAACAACAAAAGATGGAAATAAAACAGCAACATGTAAAGTGACTGTTAATGCAGCTGCTCCTTCTACTATTTCCGTAACAGGAGTAACCTTAGACAGCAAAGCTACTGTAAATGTAGGGAAAACGAAGAAACTTACTGCAACAGTGGCACCTGCAAATGCAAGCGATAGGACTGTAACATGGAAATCCAGCAACACAAAAGTAGCAACAGTAGCAGCAGACGGAACTGTAAAAGGTGTTAAAAAAGGTTCTGCAACTATTACAGTAACTACAAAGGATGGCAACAAGACAGCAACATGTAAAGTGACTGTGAAACAGCCTGTTAAGAGCATTTCACTCACCACAAAATCATTATATGTAGTAGCTAACAAGAAGAAAGATACAAAATTAAGCGTTGGCGCAGCTATAGTGCCTACAGATGCTAATGTTCAGAAGATTTCATGGACATCATCTAACAAAAAAGTAACTGTAAAGGCTGATAAGAAGAGCAATGGCACATCTGCTACAATTACTGTAAAGAAGGGCACAAAAGCAAAAACAAAAGCAACTATTACAGCAAAGGCAGATGGAAAAACAGCTAAAATAACTGTAAATGTAGTAGCAAAAGCGAAAAAGACAACTAGCCTTAAGTTAAATAAGAAAACGGCTAAAATGAATACAGGTGATAAGCTTGCCTTAACAGCAACCCTGAGCAAGAATTCTACAAGTACAGTTAAATGGAGCATTTCTGGTGATAAGAAAGTTGCAACTGTTAAGAATGGCGTTGTAACAGCAGGTAAGAACGCAGGCGTAGTTACCGTTACTGCAAAAGCTGATAAGAAAACTGCTAAGTGTGTAATCACTGTAACCAAGAAAGGTGTTAATGTAAAACTTCAGAAAGCAAAAGCAACAATCAAGGTTAAGAAGAGCACAACTATTAAAATCAAGAGCCCGAAGGGTGACAAGATTAGCAAATGCACATCTTCCAATAAGAAAGTTGCAACTGTAACCAACAAAGGTAAAGTAACAGGGAAGAAAGCAGGAAAAGCAGATATCACAGTAGTTACTAAGAAAGGCGGAGTTGCAACCTTTAAGGTAACAGTAAAGAAATAATAAATTAGCAACCTACATATCAAGACCCCAAAGTATGAATTTTTTTGTAATAGCATCTGGACAGGAAACTGCCCAGATGCTATTATACATTTGGGAAAAGCAAAAGAAATACACCAAATAAAATATGGATATACTTTCCGGTTTACCCAGAAAAGGATGACAAAAAATGAAACAAAAAATCAAACAAAATAAAAAAAATGCCATGTATGAACTGGAAAGTGCAGTTGCAAGCCTTTTTGTAATTTTAATGCTAGGATTCTTTCCCTTGTTTTATCAAGACAGTTACTTTAATATTACAGATGCAAAACGTATGTTTTTCTATTTTTGTGGGGCAGGGCTTCTAGTGCTTACTATCCTATTGGAAGGGGCAGGATATTTGCAGAATTGGAAAGAACAGGCAACTAAGCATAAGGCATTGCAAGAACCCAAGAAGAAGGGAAAAGAACTTTTAAAAAATATGCAGGTTACTTCTTGGTTTGTATATGGCTTTGCCTTGGCTGTCTTGGTTGCTACCGTATTTTCTGTCAATCCTTTGGAATCTTTTTATGGGACAGACGGTAGGAAATTAGGGGCGATTGTATTTTTGCTTTGTATTGCAGTATACATGATTCTAGGAAAATTTTTACAGCCGGGTATTTGGATGGCATGGGTTTTTTTGTTTTCCAATGGAATTGTATGTTTTTTGCTGCTTTTGCAATTTTGGGGCATAGATATTCTGCACATGTGGGATGGTATTATACCTACAGAAGTCGGTATGTTTGCCAGTACGATTGGAAATGTAAACGCATGCGCTACTTATTTTTGCATGGCTGTTCCGGTAGGCATGGTGCTTTTTTATCTCTCGGACGCGCTGCTTTCGGAAGTTCTCTACGGGTTGCTTTTGCTCCTTGGTTTTTTTGGCATGTATGCGACAATATCCGATAGTTGGATTTTGGGGATTGGGGCAGCATTTCTTGTATTATTGTGCTTTTCCATAAAGAGCCATGATTATATGGAACGTTTTCTAGGTATCTGCCTGGTGTTCTGGGCATCCAGTCTGGCTGTGCGGCTTGCTTTGGTGGTGGGTGCTGAGAATACATCAGTGATGAGCCAGAGATTCCGTATGCTGCCTTTGCAGAATTTTATGACAGGAAAAAAAGTACTTATAGCAGGAGGAATTATTCTTTTTTTGGGAATGTTTTTTATAAAAGCCGCAAAAAAGAAAAATTTTCAAATACCATATGATAAAATTAGGAGAATATTTATTGGTTTCGTAGTAACATTTATGGCAGTGGCAGTGGCAACGGTGCTAATTGCTAATTTGTCGCCAGAGAAGCAGTGGGAAGGCAGCTTACAGTGGATGAATTTGCTGAAGCTGCAGGATAATTTTGGGAGCAGCCGTGGAATCATATGGAAACAGACCTGGCTTGCATGGAAAAAGCTGCCGATTGGCCGGAAGTTTTTTGGCTATGGGATTAATTGTTTTTATCAGTTCCTCTACCAGTACCAAGGGGCGGAATTGACTATGTATACAGCGCGTATTGTAGACCCCCACAACGAATTGCTGCAATTCATGTCCATGACAGGAATCTTTGGTGCAGTCTGCTATTTTGGTTTCTTAATCAGCACTGCAGTGTCAGCAGCAAAACAGTCCCGCCACTACCCAGTCATGATGATGGGCACGGTTGTGATTTGCAGTTATCTGGCACAGAGCATGGTGAATAACCCAACGGTATTCCTGACACCTACTTTATTCCTTTATCTTGGGATATTAAAGAGCTTGGAACGGCACTATAAGGAGAAAGAATGTTAAAGCTGCCGGTTGAACAGGGCTAGTGTACTGCTTGAAGTTATATTGAATATTTGAAAAATAATAGATAGTAAAGTGTTGAAATACGGAAGGATGTGCGTTACAATATCAATATCGGCAACTGTACTTATATGTAGGAGGTGTTTCTCATGTTAGCGGTAAACGATACAAATCTTTGTGATAATATGAAAATGTATATGGATAAAGTAACGGATGACTATGAAACCATGATTGTTACAAGAAAAAACAATAAAAATGTAGTTATGATATCGGAGGAATCCTATAACAATCTTATGGAAAATATTTATGTTATGGGTAATAAAGAAAATTATGGCTGGTTGATGAAAGGTAAGTCACAGCTAGAGAAAGGACAATGTTCTGTCCATGAATTAATTGAGGCCGAAGATGAATAAGGTATTTGCAGATACTGGTTGGGAGGATTACCTTTACTGGCAGACAGAAGATCGTAAAACGCTAAAAAAAATCAATCAGTTGATAAATGATATCGCCAGAAATGGCAACCGAGGAATAGGAAAACCAGAGCCATTAAGCGGGAATTTGTCTGGATATTGGAGTAGGCGAATCAATGATAAAGACCGCCTGATTTACAGAAAGGATAAAAATAACATATATATTTTAGCGTGCCGGTATCATTATGGAGATAAATAGAATTATTTAAAAGTTCAATATGGCAAAAAGCATTTGGAAAATTGAAGTCCAGATGCTTTTTATGATACAAAAATACATAGGGAATAGACAGGTGAAACGAAATTTCCCTGAAACACTTGCGAAGATTAGTTAATCAAGATATAATACCACAAGGTATGATATGCATTGAAATGCACATGGATTATGGTGCCATGACGTAAGCTGGCGATGGGTAATAGTTCTGTTCTGTTAGAAAATGCGTATGGCTTTCCATGACGCAAATTGATAGGCCTACCATCACCAAGAGGGCAATTATTTTATGGAAAAGCACTGGAAAGGAACAGGGACATGCCAGACAGCAAAGCAGTATTAAGCCTTGCCGTATCCGTAGGCGAGGTTCTATTAAAAAACGGCGGGGAAATCTACCGTGTGCAGGAAACCGTAACCCGTATTCTGGAGGCTTATGGGATACAGGATTACCATGTATTTGTAATTACAAATGGAATTTTTGCCACCGTGGACGAGGGGCGGGAACATGCCGGCAGCATGGTGCGCTATGTGCCGATTGGGGAAGTGAACTTGAAGCGGGTGGCGGAAGTCAACCAGCTATCCCGGGAAATTTGTGAGAGGAAATGCAGTTTGGCGGAGGCTTTTGGGAAATTGGAAGAGTGCCGGAATTCCCCAAGCGCTGGGAATTTGGCGTTGGTGATAGCCTGCGGCGTTGGCAGCGCTGGGTTTTGCTATTTGCTGGGCGGCCGGTTTTATGACAGTGTGGTGTCTTTTTTTCTGGGGATTTTATTGGAATTGTTTTTGATTTTGGCGGCAAAGCACCATGCGTCGCGGCTGATTATGAATATTTTAGGGAGCGCGCTGGTGACGGCTGGAAGTTTATCCTTGCTGGTAGCAGGGGCGGGGATTCTGTCAGATAAAGTGATTATCGGCGGGATTATCCCGTTGGTGCCGGGGGTAGCGCTGACTACGGCAATCCGGGATTTGTTCAGCGGGGATTACCTTTCGGGCAGCATCCGTCTGATTGACGCATTGCTGACGGGGATGTGCATTGCCATTGGGGTAGGGGCAGTGATGAAATTATTCCAATTTGCAGGAGGAGGTGCGTTCTTGTTATGATTGTGCAGATTTTGGTGTCTATGGCAGCAACCATAGCATTTGCCGTATTGTTCCATGTGCCGCGGTCGGAATATTGGCTGTGCGGGATAAATGGGGCAATCGGCTGGATGGTGTACCTATTTTGTACCTCACGGGGGGCTGGGGTGACGGTAGCCTCTATTTGGGCAACGCTGGTGCTTACCTTGATTGCAAGGGCGCTGTCTGCCATCCGCAAAATGCCGAGTACGGTGTTCCTGATGACGGGGATTTTTACCTTGGTGCCGGGGACTGGGATTTACTATACGTCTTATTATCTGGTAATGAATGATTTGGCACAGTTTACGGCGAAAGGGATTGAAACTTTCAAAATTGCCGGGGCGATTGTGCTGGGCATTATCTTTGGGCTGATGCTGCCCCAAAGCTGGTTTAACCAGTTGGGGAAGGTTTGGAAGAAATGATGAGGATGCTGTATCAGGCATCCTTTTTTTCTGGGATTTTCCCACTGTGCCTTGGCAGCCCCAGTGCACCTTAAAAGGAAATAAGTGCATCTTCCGGAAATTTAGTTGAACCAGCACAGAAAAACAGGTATAGTAAGAAAAGCAAAAGCAGGGTGAATTCCCCATCATTATGCCTTACAGATGTAAATGATGGAGCGCATATTACGGGAATGGATTTTTAAATAATTTCCAGTACTGCAGCCAATTTTTTTCTTTTTAATACATAGGCAGTTTGTGTGAGGAAGGGCTGGCCCAAGCTGCCGCCCGGTTCCAAAGGGTTCGATATTGCATGGTTCCGCGTAGGGATAGGAGAGTACGATGAAAATAAGCATGGAACGGGTAAAGCCCGGGGAAGAGGAAATACGGATACGCTACTGGGAAATTACCCCAGAACTGCGCAGGATCTTAACCTTCCTGCAGGCGGGTTCCCCGGCAATCATAGGGAAAAATGAATATGGCCAGTGCAGGCTCCTTCCAGAGCAGATTTACTATTTTGAGCGGGTAGACGACAAGACATTTGCTTACACTAAGGAGCAGGAATACCAAGTGGCTGTTACCCTACGTGAAGCAGAGGAGCAGTTGGGCGGGCATGGCTTTTTCCGGTGCAACAAGTCCTTTGTGGTAAATATTGACCGGATTGTGTCTGTCAGGAGCCAGATGGGGAACCGGATAGACGCGCTTTTAGACAATCAGGAGCATGTCATAATTTCCAGAAGGTATGTGAAAGAGTTCCGGGAACTGCTGAAAGGGGGAAAAGAGTGTGGCTAGAAAAAAACAGCCTGAAAGTGCCGGAAACAGCATGGGCAGATTAAGCCAGGAGGAAACTGGAAACAGCATAGATAGGTTAAGCCAGAAGGAAACTGGAAACAGCATGGGCAGATTAAGCCAAGAGGAAACTGGAAACAACGTAGACAGGTTAAGCCAGAAGGAAACTGGAAACAGCATGGGCAGATTAAGCCAGAAGGAAACTGGAAACACCATGGGCAGATTAAGCCAGGAGGAAACTGGAAACAGCACAGGAAGGCAAAAACAGCCGGAAAGCAATGGCAAGGGAAATCGCATCCATAAAATAAGGAAATACCTGAAAATAGAAACGGAAGTGGAAATATTTGCCTGCGCCCATATTACAGGCATGATTTTCCTCTATGGGTTCCTTCAGTGGCTGGGGGAGGGCGGCGCTGTCCCGTTCCCAATCCTTTTAGGGCAGATGGTGCTGGGATATGTGGACGCATGGGTGCAGAAAGCATTGTTTTTCGGGGAAAAATCCTATACAGACTGGGAATACCGGGTGCGGGGGATCCTCTGGTGCGCCATTCCCGGATGCCTGACGGCAGCGGCAGGGAATTTAGGGGGTTGGTTCCCACAGGGCGGGGCAATGGAACTGTGGTTTTATGGCTTGGTCTTTGCCTATTTTATCCTGCTGTGGCTGTTTTTAGAAAATGTATACCGGAAAGAAACAGAAGAAATTAATCAGCTATTGGAAAAGAGGAAAAAGAAAATGGAAGGCAGTTCACAGGCAAAAGCAATGCCTAAGTGAAATTGAAAGGATAGGTGCTCACCATGCAAAAGGAAGCAATCATAGAATTACAGCAAGTTACCAAGGATTATGGAAATGGAAAAGGCGTCTTTAACCTTTCCTTTTCCGTCCCCAAAGGGGAAGTATTTGGGTATCTGGGGCCGAATGGGGCGGGGAAAACCACAACCATCCGGCAGCTTATGGGATTTATCCGGCCGGGGCAGGGCATTTGCCGCATGTTGGGGATGGACTGTTTTTTGCAGGCAAAGGAAATCCAGAAACATACCGGCTACCTTGCAGGGGAATTGGCTTTCCCGGAGGACATGACAGGCCTTGGCTTTTTAAAGTTTATGGCGGAAATGAAGGGGATGGAAAACCATGCCTATATGGAAAGCCTGATGGAGCGGTTTGGGTTAAACCCCCATGGGAAAATCCGGAAAATGTCCAAGGGGATGAAGCAGAAAATTGGGATTGTAAATGCATTTATGCACCAGCCGGAGGTTGTGATTTTAGACGAGCCCACCAGCGGGCTGGACCCATTGATGCAGAACGAATTTGTGGACTTGGTTTTGGAGGAAAAAAAGAAAGGGACTACCATACTGATGTCCTCCCATATTTTTGAGGAGGTGGAAAAAACATGTGACCGGACAGCGATTATCCGCTCCGGGCGGATTGCCACCGTGGAGGATATGAAAGCCCTTGCAGGAAAACGGAAAAAAATCTACCGGGTAACGTTGGAAAATGCGGCTTTAGCAGAAAAGTTTTTGAAGGAACCAGACGTAAAGCCTTGGCATCATTCTGGCATGAAAGAAAGCCTTTTGCCAAACCAAATAGAGATTACGGTATCTGGCAGCTTGCCCGGTACCTTGCGGAAATTGGCAGATTTTGGGGTGCAGGATTTAGAAGTCAGGAACCAGAGCATGGAAGAACTGTTTTTCCAGTACTACGGTGGGGAAAACGGAACTTCTTAACATTGCCCCAAAGGCAGGGGAGTATTTTGGTACATGGCCTGCGGATGCCATATTCAGGTTTTACATAAAGTATAATCTGGGCAATGCGCAAGGCATCCTGCAACCTTTGTATAGCCCCCAAAGCCTACATATTACAACACTGGAATACCTTTAAGAGAAAGGAAGGTAACTTATGCTATCATTTGCTTTATGGAAGAGGGACCTCAAAGCCTGCGCCCTCCCGTTCCTTGTAATTTTTGCCATGCTCTGCATGTATACGGCAGTCATCGCCTATATGTACAACCCGGAGCTTTCTGAAATGCTAAGCGGCTACCAGCAGGCATTGCCGGAACTGATGGCGGTAATGGGGATGACAGGCGTTGCGTCCAGCCTGCTGGAGTGGATGCAGATTTATTTATACGGCTTTATTATGCTGCTGTTTCCGCTGATTTTTATTTTGGTGATGGTGCAGAAGCTGCTGATGGGGCCAATGGAAACGGGGACGCTGGCAAACCTTTTGGCTACGCCGAATTCCAGAAAAAAGATTATCCGCACCCAAATCACCTCCATGGCTCTGTGGATGGCAGCCTTGATCGGGATGGTGACGGCTGTTGGGGCTTTTAGCTGTGAAATTATGTTTCCGGGGGAATTGGACATGGGCAGGTACTTTGCGCTGAATTTCAGTACGCTGCTTTTGCAGGAGGCAGTTCTTGGGATTGTGTTCCTTGCAGCCTGCTTTTCCAATAGCAGCAAAATGTTTTATCTGGCTGGCGCAGGGCTTCCGGTGCTGTTTTTCCTGATACAGATGGTTTCCAATATGGGGGAAAAACTTAAGGGGCTTAAGTACGTTACGCTTTATTCCCTGCTGCCTGTAGAAGAAATACTGGGGGAAGGCGCCTATTTCCCGGTGCAGGATGCGGTGCTGCTGGGAATGGCTGCAGTACTGTTTTTGCTTGGGGCATGGCAGTTCCAGAGGAGGGATTTTTCCCTGTAGCTATAGAAAATTCCCCCAAACACTTGCAGGGAAAGTATTATCACGGTATAATAGCAACAGCGATGATACGCGCCGGAGTGCGCATAGACTGCCATACCATAGTTTATCACGGAGTGGTTATGGTATAAT
>CAJTWA010000053.1 GCA_910580195.1 uncultured Lachnospiraceae bacterium | reverse complement strand
TTCCTGTAAAGGTGGTGTTTGTTCACAATTTATTCACTCATGCGTTTATCCTGAAAATTCTAAATTTCTTATTGACGTACGTATAAACGTACGTTATAATAAGTTAGACATATAAAATTCCGTCATTGCAGATAAAGTATATAATATTTACGAAAGAGAATCACAAAAGAGAAGAATGTGGATGGCAATTCCATCTGCAGAAAAGATACTTATACGGGAATGGACGGGATAATCAATACAAAGCGTTACAAATAAAGTGTGGAAGTTTCAAAGCTATTTACTAGAACATCAGAAAAGGGGATTTTATTATGTCAACAATTAATATAACAACTGCTAGAAAGGACCTTTACAATCTGGTAGAGAGAGTAAACCTTTACAGTGAGCCTGCATTAATTGTTGGAAAAAAAGGCAATGCAGTTCTTCTATCAGAGGATGATTGGAATGCAATACAGGAAACTTTATACCTGAATTCGATTGACGGTATGGCAGAATCCATTGTTGAGGGAGGCAATACGCCCATAGACGAATGTATTCCGGAGGATATGGTGAATTGGTAAATGTATAAAATTGTTTATACGGGACAGGCATTGAAGGATTTGGAAAAGTTAAAGCTTTCTGATCTTTCGCAAAAAGCGAAGAAACTTGTAGATACCATCCGGGAAAACCCTTATCAGAAACCGCCGGAATTTGAAAAATTAGTTGGCAATTTAAAAGGGTTTTATTCCAGAAGGATTAATATTCAGCACCGCATGGTGTATCAGGTATACCATGAGCCAGTGGCAGTGGATGGTGTTGCATATGAGGGAACCATAAAGATAATACGCATGTGGGCACATTATGGGAAGTAGAATAATTTGCCTGTTAGCGATAAATTATGGGTTCTTTTTTGGGATAATTTAAAGTAAAATGTTTCAGGGCTTTACTTTAAAATAGTGTAATAAGAAATTCTTTTGTATTGGTTATCGGGAGAGAGGAATTTCCGTATCAAAAAGTATTTTTATGCAAGAAGCAATGGGATATGTTTTGGAATTAGCAGGGTATGATACTGTTGGGCACACTTTATCATCATAGCTGGAATATTCAGGTTTTAATAATAAACAGAATGTTCCAGCTATTTTTTTGAAGCTATGGGGGCAGCGGCTGAAGGGATTAAACTGAAATATGCAGCACTACCGTTGCAATTTTAAAGTAAATCAAGATTGAGCAGATATCTACAATCGTAGAAATCAAAGGCGCAGCCATCAATGCCGGGTCCAGATGGATATGTTCGGCAATCAGCGGCAGGGAGCAGCCGATAAATTTCGACAGGATTACAATGGCAACCAGCGCAATGGCAATGACAACTGCCATCTGGAAATCTTGGTACTGAATGTAAATCCGTAATCCATTAACCACGGCCAGCACAGTGCTTACAAGGATTGCGATGCGGAATTCCTTAAAAATCACCTTGAAAATATCCTTAAATTTAATTTCATCCAGCGCAAGCCCCCGGATCATCAGGGTAGAGCTTTGGGAGCCGCAGTTCCCCCCCGTCCCAGTCAGCATGGGGATAAAGGAAACAAGGAGGGGATAAAGCTGGAAGGACTCTTGGTAGTGGGTGATAATGGAACCGCTGACGGTGGCAGAAAGCATCAGGACCAGCAGCCATGCAATCCTGCTTCTGGCATGGGAAAATATGGAGGTATTGAAATAGCTGTCCTCGGTAGGCGTCATCGCCGCCATCTTGGTAATATCCTCGGTATTTTCTTCCTGCATCACGTCCATGGCGTCGTCAAAGGTAACAATCCCCACAAGGCGTTCTTCCCGGTCTACGACAGGGATTGCCAGAAAGTCATATTTATTAAAGACCTTGGCAACCTCTTCCTTATCCTCATGGGTGTCCACATGGATGACATTTGTTTCCATAATGTCCTCAATCTGCATGGAATCCTCTGCCATCAGCAAATCCTTTACGGAAACCATGCCAATCAGTTTCCGGTTTTCCGTCACATAACAAGTGTAAATGGTTTCCTTGTTGACGGCAGTCCGGCGGATGCGGCTGATGGCTGCGCCAACTGTCATTTCTTTTTTGATGTTCACATATTCAATGGTCATTAGGCTGCCAGCGCTGTCTTTTGGGTAGTTGAGCACTTGGTTTATCATTTTGCGGGTTTCCTCGTCGGTGTTCCGCAGGATCCTTGCTACTACATTTGCCGGCATTTCTTCAATCATATCCACGGTGTCGTCCAGAAAAATGTCGTCCATCACAGCCCGCAGTTCCCGGTCCGTCAAGGTATTAATCAGGGTTTTTTGCATATCCCTGCTCATGTAGGAAAAGCTGTCCGCTGCTTCTTCCTTTGGCAGGAGCCGGTACAGGAGCGGGATTTCCTTGGTATCCATTTCGTCAAAGAGGAGGGCGATGTCGGCAGAATTCAGGTTGTTTAGCATTTGCCGCAACAGGGAATACTTCCGTCCTTCCAGTAATTGTTCCGCAAGATGGCAGATTTCCTCAATTTCCATATCTGTGAAATCCATCTCATCCAAGTTGATGTTGTCTATGGTTCCCATGGCAATCCCTCCTTTGTTGTAATATTGGCAAGCGGCAAGGCATGTCCAAAACCACTCCGTGATAAACGATGGCCAGCTATGCCGCTGCTTTACTCCGGACAGTATCATAGCTGCCGCTATTATACCATAATCACTCCGTGATAAACTATGGTATGGTAAAACCATGCGCACTTCGGCGCGTATCATAGCTGTTGCTATTATAGCATAAAGCATCCAAAATTACCAACCGGATATTTTTGCATAATAAAAAAACTGCAGGAATAAAATAAAGGGAGTATACGGCAGGAAGTACATTTTTATGATGGGAAAAAAGGGTTTTTGGAACAAATGCAGGTTACGGAAGGGGAAAATACAGGGGAAAGTACTGCTGCTGGTATTTGCGGCGTTCTTTGGGCTGCTGGCAGGGTGCGGCGGGAGGGGCGGGAGTGAAAAGGAATTTTCTGCCTTCCTAGGCCAGATTTTTAAGTCGGAGGTTACGGCAAGCACGCTGAATATGCATTACAATTTAGCCCATCCGGAAAATTATGGGATTACAGATTATAAGGTTACATATGGGACTGTTTCCGCAGGGCGGGATACGGAGGCTGCGGCCATTCTGGAGAACTGGAAAGAGAATTTGGGGCGGTTCCGGAAAAAAGATTTGCCAGCTGCCCAGCAAATGGCTTACGACATTCTGGAAGATTATATCGAACAGGAGCTTCCGGCGGGGAAATTCAGCCTTTACCAAGAAATTTTAAGGCCGTCCACCGGGTTCCAGTCCCAGCTTCCGGTGCTTTTGGCGGAATATGCTTTTTATGATGAAAAAGATGTGCAGGATTATCTGGAACTGATGGCGGCTACCCCGGAATTATTCCAGAAAATCATGGCTGTGGAGCGGATAAAGGCAGAAAAAGGCCTGTTTATGGCAGATTTTGCGGTGGATGACGTGGCAGCCCAGTGCAGAAGTTTTGCCAAGGATCCGGAAAGCAATTACCTTCTGTCTACCTTTGACGACCGGATTGACGAGGCAGATTTCTTAACGCCGGAGCAGTCCGAGCAGTATAAGCAGGTGAACCGCCAAGTTGTCACAGGCGATATAATACCGGCTTACCAAAGGCTGGCGGAGGAACTGTCCGCCCTGAAAGGCTCTGGGAAGAATTCCGGCGGCCTCTGCGGGCTTAAGGGGGGCAGGGAGTACTATGAATATCTAGTAAAGGAAACCACAGGGTCCGCAATGTCTGTGGAGGAAATGCAGGCGCAAACAGAAGCGCGGCGGAAACAGGATATGTCGGAGTTGGCACAAATTGCAAAAAAGCATCCTGACATTGGGCAGAAATGCACAAATTACCAACTGCCTACGGAAAAACCTGAGTTGATTTTAAAGGATTTGCAGGGAAAAATGCAGCAGGATTTCCCATCGCCCCCAGAGGTGCCGTTTGCAGTAAAAGAGGTGCACCCTTCCTTGGAGGAGTATACGGCTCCGGCCTTTTACCTGACGCCTCCGATTGACGATATTTCAAAGAACTGTATTTACATTAACAAGTCAAAGGGGGATGAGAAATTAGAGCTTTACACTACCCTTGCACATGAGGGCTTTCCAGGGCATCTTTACCAGAATGTCATGGAGCGCAGCTGCGGCTTAGAGCCTGTCCGGAGCCTGTTTGGCAGCAGCGGCTATGTGGAGGGCTGGGCGACTTATGTGGAAATGCAGTCCTATTATTATGCAGATGTGGAGCCGGATGTGGCAGCTTTCCTGCAGAGGAACCAGTCTGCGCTGTTAAGCCTTTATGCTTCTGCTGACATGGGAATCCACCATGATGGGTGGACGTTACGGGATACCGTAGATTTCTTTGGAAGGTATGGGATTGCGGATAAGGGGACAATCCAGAAGATTTACCAGCTAATTGTGGAGGAGCCTGCCCATTATTTGAAATATTATATTGGGTATTTGGAATTTTTGAACTTAAAGGAGTATGCGCAGGGGAAATTTCAAGGGGAGTACAGTGATTATAAGTTCCATGCTGCGCTGATGCGGATGGGGAATGCGCCGTTTTACATATTGAAAGAGTATTTGGCGGAATTTTATTGAGGTATTTTTGGGGAAGGGAGGTGCGCTTTTTGGGGAAGGGAGGTGCGCTTTTTGGAGAAGGGAGGTGCGCTTTTTGGGGAAGGGAGGTTATTGTGTTGATAAAGGTATTATTTTTATGGGATTTTTTTGGTTAGAGAAGCCTTAGCAACTGTATTAATTCGTGTGGGTTTTTTAAGCTGGATGCTGTTAATCTGGTATCAAATTGGCGGAATTTGTTATTTTGGTAGAAGGAAAGCAGGTTTTTCTTGTTGTCGGCTTCAAGGAATACTACCATTCCGCCGCCCATATACTGCATTTCCTCTATGACACTCCATGCGAGTTCGAGAAGCTCTGATCCGGTAATATGCATATTGGCTTTGCTGGTATAATTTTTTCCGATTTGCGCTATTAGGTAGGATGACATGGTATAAGATTTTGTTTGCTCGTCAAATTCGCTGATTCTTTTAATTTTCCGTTTTACTGTGTTGCTTACAGTTTCATCCCGTACTGTCAATGGTTTTAGTGCTATGGTGAAATATCCTAGAAGCTCGCCGTTATCCATAGATAATACAAGATATGTAACAGACTGGTTTTTCTTTGTAAATTCTATTGAATTATTCTTTAAAAAGTATTCAACATCCGGATTTTTGGGGCAGGAAAAGCCGGAGATTATTCTCAGTAATTTTGGCTCTCCGACTTTTTCATTATCTCCTTGAGCCAAGTATTCACGAATGTTGACAAACATAAATTTATCACTTGTTTTCATTCGCTTTCTCCCTTATCCTGTTAAGGAACATCAAATCATCTTTACCTTTTAGCTCCCTTGCAGCTACAGGGATACGGATTGGGCGGTCATTTGCAGATGCTTCCACCGCGTCGGCAAACATCTCCACCTGCCGCTTGCCTGATATAACAAAATTTTTAGTAATGCTTGAAGTTGCCATAGAAACAAACCTCCTTCCATAGTATGCGTTTGGTTCGTTAAGTTATTCTGATTAGAGTAAATATTGTATTGCTTTCCTGTAATTAATGAAATTCTTTCATCCTATTTTACAATTTTACGGATAATTTTGCAATTAAATTTTTGTGAATTTTTAAATCCGCCTGCCATTTTTTAATCTTGGCCTAGAGCGTGTTTGAAAAATCATTCCCGCCATCTGCATCCCCCACTTTGCGCGATATTTGCGCCTCATTCAGTCAACGTAGCCTACGCCTCCCTCATTCGGTGCAAATCCCCACAGGGCGCCTTCGGTGTCCCACAAAGTGAGGAATACATCTGTCAGAAAGTATTTTTCAAACACGCTCTAGTAATTGCCTATACACTTCCCGTTTCGGGATCCCCCGGTCTTTCGCTACCATTTTCATAGCTTCTTTTCTTTCTATTCCCTGTTTTTCGTACTGTGCCATATGCTCTTTTAGAGGGACGTTTTCCCAGCTTTCCTGCTGTTCCTTCCGGATTTCCTGCTGTTCCTTCCCTTGAATTACCAGCACATATTCCCCCCGGGGTTCCTGTGTGGAATAGCAGGATACCGCCCCAGAAATGGTGGTTGTAAAAACGGTTTCATATTTTTTGGTGAGTTCCCGGCAGAGGGCCAGTTTCCGGTCGCCTAGGGCGTGGTGCAGTTCTTCCAGCGTTTTTTTCAGGTGGTGGGGGGCTTCATATAGGACGATTGTCCGGGTTTCCTGCCCTAAGGAGGAAAGCACCAAGGCCCGTTCTTTTTTTTCTCTGGGCAGGAACCCTTCAAAGGTAAACCGCCTTGTGGGCAGGCCGGAAATGGTAAGCCCGGTAATGCACGCAGCGGCTCCCGGCAGGGAAGTAACGGGGATGCCGGATTCTTGGCAGATCCGGACAAGGTCTTCCCCTGGGTCCGAGATGCCGGGGGTGCCTGCATCGGTGATTAACGCGATGTTTTGGCCTTGCTGTAATTTTTCCGCAAGCTGGTATGCTTTTTCAATTTTGTTGTGTTCGTGGTAGCTTGTCATGGGGGTGCTGATCTGGAAATGGTTTAGGAGCTTGATGGAGTTGCGGGTGTCTTCCGCAGCAATTAAATCCACTTCTTTTAAGGTGCGGAGTACCCGCAAGGTAATGTCTTCCAGATTCCCAATTGGGGTAGCGCATAAGTATAGTGTTCCTTGCATAATAATCACGGATTCCTTTCCTTTTGTTTCGGTATCAATAGAAGTGGAAAACTTATTTTCCACAGTAAGTTGCTTTCTTATTTTCAGGGGCATTTTATAGGATAAAACGAACGGCCTATTTATATGCTAATATCCATAAATATCATAAATTTCATCCGTATACACGCCGGGCTCTTTGTAGACAACCAAGGGCTTTTCCACGGTAATCCTTGGGTTTCCGCCCCGGAGCCCTTCTATCAGGACCATGTTGGGCTCTTTGTCTACAAAGGGGTATACCAGCTGCATCCGCTTTGGCTCTAGGCCATACTGGTGCATCAGGACCATAATTTCGGCCAAGCGGAAGGGGCGGTGCACCATGTAAAAGCGTCCTTGGGGCTTTAGGGTTTTGGCGCTTTCCCGTATGACGTCCTCTAGGCTGCAGAGAATTTCGTGGCGGGCAATGGCTTTGGCTTCATTGGGGTTCTTAAGGCCGTGGCAGTCCGTCATGTAGGGCGGGTTGGACGTGACAACATGAAAAGAAGATGCCCCAAACTGCTTGGAGGCATCCTTAATATTGCCAATTTCTATGGTGATTTTATCTTCCAGATGGTTTATGCTTACGCTCCGCCTTGCCATGTCAGCGCTTTCCGGCTGGATTTCCAGGCCGGTAAAGTGCTGCCCCTTTGTTTTGGCTTCCAGCAGGATGGGGATGATGCCTGTCCCAGTCCCGAGGTCTAGGACGGTTTCCTGCGGCTTTACCTTGGCAAAGCCGGAAAGAAGGACGGCGTCCATGCCGAAACAGAATTTCTTGGGGTTTTGGATGATGTAATACCCGTTCCGGTGAAGCTCGTCCAGCCGCTCATTTTCCAATAATTTGACAGACATGCGATATCTATTCCTTTCAATAAGCAGAGTAAGTTTTCGATTAATTGGCTGATAGGTTAAAACTAGTGTACTGCCTAAATATAATCCAGACAGTACACTAGCCTTGGGCAGCTTAAAAAATGTTCCGGCGTAGGAATCCTTAGTGGTTATCTTCAATCCGGGATTTGCCTTTATCTTCGAGGGCCGACAGCTCCTTCATTTCCTCTGCGGAAAGCTTCAAATGCTCTTTTTTGCGTTTCGGCTTGAATTTTAGCTGGTTCACCCGGTATTCCCGGATTTCTTTTTCGTCGTCAATTTCCACCAGCACTTTCACGGTTTGGCGCAGCACATTGACGCTGTGTACTTCCCCTCTCAGGCGGTCGTCGGTGGTGACGTAATCCCCGGTGTTGGGAAGGCGGCTGTTTAGGTATTCGTAGGTTTCCTCCTCATTTTTCAGGCAGCACATAAGCCTGCCGCAGACGCCGGAAATCTTGGAAGGGTTCAGGGAAAGGTTCTGTTCCTTTGCCATCTTAATGGATACCGGCGCGAATTCGGAGAGGAAGGTGTTGCAGCAAAGGGGCCTGCCGCAGATGCCGATTCCCCCTAAAATTTTGGTTTCATCCCGGACGCCAATTTGCCGCAGTTCAATCCGGGTGCGGAAGACGGAGGCTAAATCCTTTACCAGTTCCCGGAAGTCAATGCGCCCGTCCGCCGTAAAGTAAAACAGCAGCTTGTTATTGTCAAAGGTGTACTCTGCGTCCACCAGCTTCATTTCCATTTTGTGCTTCTGGATTTTCTCAATGCAGATCTTAAAGGCTTCTTTTTCTTTTCTATGGTTTTTTTCTTCTATTTTCTCATCTTCTGGGGTGGCAACCCGGATGACGGGCTTTAGGGGCTGGATAACTTTTTCCGGCGGAAGTTCCTTTGGGGCAATCATCACAGTGCCGTATTCCACTCCCCGGGCGGTTTCCACAATCACGTGGTCGCCTTCTTCGATATTATAATTTTTGGGATCAAAATAGTAAATTTTCCCGGCGGTGCGGAACCTGACGCCGACTACTTTTATCATCATTTAATTCTCCTTTATGGTAAGCAGCAAAAGTTCCATCGTCAGCTCGAAATTCACATTGGCGTTCAGGCGGCGTTTTGCCTTTTCCAATGCTTTGATAATGGTTTCAATCCCCTCGTAGGAGCTTTTGCTTGCCTGTTTTTTAATGTTATAGACCTCATCCTTGAAAATAAGGCGGTTGACATCAGAGGTGGCTTTGTAAAAAATAACGTCCCGGTACCAAATCATCATGATGTCAAAATAATCGTTGATTTCCAGCTTGTATTCGCCAATTTGCTTGACAGCCTCCATCAGTTCGTAAAGCTCAATTTCTTTGATCCGCTTTAAAAGCTGCAGGGCGGAATTTTTTATCTCATTAAAATCCTCGGATTCGGCCAGTTGGATGGCTTTTCCCACATTCCCTTGGGCAAATGCGGTGCAGATGTCGGCCTTGTAGTCCGGGATTTGGTATTTTTCCATCAAAAAAGCGCGGATTTTTTCATCAGGGACCACCTTTAAGTTCAGGGTGATGCACCGGGATAAAATTGTTGGCAGGAAGGTGTCCGCGTTGTTGGTAAGGAGCAGGATCACGGCATAGGCCGGGGGTTCCTCAATGGTTTTTAAGAGTGCGTTCTGTGCCTGCTGGTTCATTTTTTCCGCTTCGTCAATGATATAAATTTTGTAGGGGAAGGCATAGGGCTTCATGCCTACGGTGTTATTTACCTGCGTCCGTATGTCGTCCACGGAAATGGTATTTGGTTTCCCGTGCTGCAGGTAAATAATGTCAGGGTGGGTGCCAGCCAAGGCCTGCCTGCAGGAGAGGCACTCCATGCACCCTTCCGTGCCGTGCTGCTGGCATTGCAAGGCCATGGCAAAACTTTTCGCCAAAGCCATTTTCCCGGATTTGTCCGGCCCGTGGAAAATATAGGCGTGGGAGATCTTATCCATGGAAATTGCATTCTGTAAATGTTCTTTGATTTGTTCATGTCCGATAATGCTTGAAAAACCTGCCATCATAATTCCCCATTTCTGTTTAAGTAAAACAACCTGTAGCATAGCCAGCTTTGTGCAAGAATCCGGGAATCCTTGGTGTAGGGATATCCCATAAGAGGCTGCTGGATGTTGCTCTTTTCTTGTAAAAGATTGCGCATAGTTCAGCGGAAATATCCCCAAAAACAGCCCGCAGATGCCCACTTTTTGAATCATTTCAAAATAATTCAGTGGAAATATCCCAAAGCTGCCGGTGGATTTCCGTGTTTTTGGAAACCATTAAGTGGAAATATCTAAAAGCAGCCCCCGGATTTCCCCTACTTTGCTTAAAATTGCAAGGTTGTCTTTTTCGTCTTTTACCAATTCGCTGGCTAGTTCGTCTAAGTTCTTATCCACCAGCTTGACAATGCCGTATACCCGGTGGCGTCCCCGCCGGTCCAGGAAATTTTCCCGGGAAAATTTGTGGGAGCGGTTGACGACTTCATTCATGAAATCCTTCACCAGTTCCCGGTATTTCTTCATATCGCGGATGTCCATATGCTCGGAGAGCTTCTTTCCCTGAGCAGTGATGTCGTTCATTAGGCCGTTCAGTTTTTCTTGCAGTTCCGCTTCTTCCACTTGGCTTGCTAAAGTGAACTTAAAGCTGCCGTCCCCTTTTTCCGCTGTCTGGGGGGCGTCTGTTGGCTGCAAGGCGTTGATGGAATCTACTTTGAGCGCCATGGGATCACCTGCCTTTCTATTTATTCTGCCCTGTTTCCTTGATCCGGGCTTTCTGCTGTTTTGGATGCCCTTACTTTTCATGTATGGCAGCCGCCGACGCAGAAGGATATTGCTTGGGCGTAGCATTTTGCTGCCGCTAAGCCTGGAGCTTATTATTGGGCATCTTGCAGTTAAAGGTATATCATTAATATCGGGCCCTTCCCCTGTATTGTAAAGTGAAAAAATATAGGAAATCCCTGCCGCGCCTTTGCTGGGCAGCCCGTGGGAGCTACATATTCGCTTTTATATAGGAAATGATCTTCCGTGTGCAGGGGGCAATATCCTGATTGGAAAAAGTAACCGTTACCCCTGCCTTTTTTAGGTTTTCCCGGGAAAAATCCGCATCGTCTGCAAGGAACCTGCGGCATAATTCTTGGTATTTTGGCTCAGGCTGGAGCCTCTCCCGGTTCAGCGCCCGCTGGAGCCTCTCCCCGTCGTCCACTTCCACGTACAGGGGGACAACCGCGTCCCGGCCAAAATATCCCTGTAATTTCAGGTATGATTCCAGTGTGCCAATCATCAGGTAATGGCAGCTTTCTAAATGGATTTGGTGGTCGTTGACAGTGAAATATTTCCAGACGCCATGGACGGTATGGTAGGCGCGCAGTTCAATGATTTTCCCTTGCCGCTCTAATTCCTGCTGCTGCCTGTCTGTCAGGAAATAATATTCCACGCCGTCTGTTTCGCCGTCCCGGGCGGGGCGGGTGGTGTATGGGACCAGCGTTTTTAAGGGAAGGGATGGTTCGGATAAAATCCGCTTGTAAATGGTGTCTTTCCCGCATGCGCTTTTTCCCATTAAGCAAAATATTTTTCCCATGGCGTCGTTTGGTTCCTTTCTTTGGGCGGGGCGCAGCCTTGGTTTTGGGCAGCCCTTTTATAGTATAGTATAGAAGGGGGAAAATTGCAAAAGAAATTGTGAAAAAAGTAAAGGGCCTAAAATGAACCGCTCTGCTGCAGGCAACGGGGATTTCCTCCCTAACTTCTTTCAGAGCGCTGCAAGCAGCGGGGCATCAACCTGTGAAAGAATGAAAATTAACGCAGCGAGAATTGGCTGCGTTAATTTTAAAAGACGTAGTTTGAGTATTTATTCCAAAAGAGATATCACACTGCTGGTATTATGGTTTGCCTGTGTCAAGATACTGGAAATTGCTTGCTGAAGAAGATTGTTCTTGGTAAGCATCATCATCTCTGCTGCCATGTCAGTATCCCGGATACGTGATTCCGCAGATGTCAGGTTTTCAGCAGTATTTGTAACATTGCTGAATGTATGTTCCAGACGGTTTTGATAAGCGCCATAGTTGCTGCGCCGGTATGTGATATATTTCAGGGCTTCATCCACGGCTTTCAAAGTGCGGTTTGCCCGTTCTGGGGTTGACACCCCAATACGCCATAATCCCATTTCAACTGTATTAAAGGAATACTGCGGGATAGCTGTTGAATCAAATGTGATACTGCTATGCTGGATGTTTAAACCGCCCAGTTCTTGCTCCTTTGTAAATTCGGTTTCATAAAGCGCCCGGCTGGCATAGTTTGTTCTTTCACCTCCGGTAACATTTTTCAAATAAGTATAATCTGTACGGTCAAGCGTAAATTCTATATTTGTTAACATATTTTCCAAGGCATGCCTGGCGCCAGATTCTGATATTATTTTTTTATCAGCTTCATCCATAGTTTGCCCTGCTGCGACTGTGACGGAAGAGTCTGTTCCGTTTTCATCTTTTGTTGTTACCGTGAAGTCAATCGCATATTTGTGGTATTGTTCTGGATAGGTTTTTAGGAAACCGCCAGTCCCATCTGTTGCATAGTCCCCTTGCTGTAATGGAGGGAGCGTGGTTGGGTCTATGTCTGTACAGGAACCATCCTTTAACTGCCAGTAAGCCTTATAGTTTGCTTCTGTTGCAGGTGTAGGAGGTGTGGTCAGTACGGTAGCGCCATCCGCGGCAAGCCAATATTTTCCGCTTTCATATTTTGCCAGTTCCCCAGATGCAGCTTGATTGGGAGGTACCGTGGTATAGGATACTTTACCGGTGTTATCCGTTAGCTGCCAGTATTCTCCGGTATGGTCAGCAGGCGTTGTTTTTGTTGCATTCATCTTCATATCTATATTTTTAGAAAATTCATTTACATCATAATCAAGCTTAAAGTCAATGGTTGAATTGTTATCAGACTCTGTTTTGATTGCTAATTCCTTTTTATTGATAGAGGAAAACGGCTTGCGGTAAAATGAGGCATTATGTACATCCCCTTTGTCCTCGCCATTTATTCTGTAATCGAAGATATAAAACGTGCTGTCTTTATAGCCATAACCAGTAAAATGGGAGGAAAAACCAGTATCCCTTATCGTATTTACAAACGATTTTGCGAGAGCCTCTGGGTATGTCAGGGATGGGTCTGCATTTATATTATCCGTTATTTTTTCATTCAATTTATCCAGATTAATCTTCAGCTCATGGAATGTTTGTGAAGTATTGTCAACAAAGAAACCGACATCTTCTCCATTTTCGTTATAAACGGGTTCCTTTGTAAACAGTGTGCTATAATGGTCATTACATGTACGGCAGGTTGTATCAAAACCATGTCCGTCCAAAGCATCCAGCATGCTTTTATCTGTAATCTGCTGAAAATCAATATGTACGCCAGGAAGTGTGCCCGGCTCAGGGGACATAAAGCTTACATAATCTGTTAAATCACTGATTGGCGGCATATCTTCACAGAAATATACATTATTTGTTATATGGCTAGACCCAATAGGGTCAGCTAAATCTTTTATTGGAGGGATATTCGATATATCTGTGATACCGCTTAATAAAGCTTCCTGTTTTCTCTTAATCCAGTCGTCCAGCTGGTTTTTGATATCTCCGGATATCTGGTTGACTTGGTTATTCAGTCCTTGGCTTTTGAATTCAATTTGCTTGCCAGAACTCTCATGTGTCCCTGTCATAGTAAAAACGGGGTCTGTAGTCCAGTCAAGTGAGGAATTTTTATTAAAATCAATACGGTCAGCAACATTTATGTCTTTGGCATCGTCATCGAATAACTGCTCTGCTTTCCATTCATCCTCCAGCGTGATTTTACTGGATATTTGGATTCCCAGGCTGGTAATGCCTTTTAGTTTTTCCGGATCATAGCTTGTCATAACGGTATCGCAATTTAATTTTATGCCATTGATCCCGTCCTGAATGGACTTTAGGCTTGCAATATCCGACAGACGGAATGAAAAGGCAAGGTCGGCTTCATGTGCTTTATGTGTGTCATTGCTGTTTCGCTCTCCGTCTATATAGTAGCTATAAGTAAATTCTTTATTTTCAAATCCATTCACAATGCCGGAACCGCCGGCCATAGTTGGGGATGGATTTTTCCAGGAGGTAATGCCCCTTCCGTTCTCATCCTTAAATTCTTCCCAGAGCATGCGGGAACCTGCGATTTCATTCCCGTTTCTAGTCAAGGCAATCCCTTCTTCATCTACCTTTAGCTCCAGGGAATATTTATCGTCCCCATAAACAAGTTCGTGAGCCATGGCCTTAGAAACGCGTATGTTAGGTTCTATTTTTGTTTCCACCGCTGTTTCCAGCTCCTGCCCGCGGTAAACGATATCCCAGGAGAAACGGCCATTGGAGCCGTAAGATTCGTTAAACTTCTTACCAAAATCTTCTACACTGGAAACTCCCCTTGGCACATAAAACAGAATTTTTGTATTTTGGTATTGCAGGAGATAGCCTTCTTCTGGCTCTAAACTTGTAGCCGGGTTTCCGTCTTCATCTTCAAAACTTTCCGGCAATGGAAATATTTCACCGTCAATAATCAGGTTGCGCCCGGCAACTCTCATATCTTTGTGCTGTGTAATATCCGGCACCTGTGCGCCATCTTTGCAGTCCAGCGTAAACGTTATGGATGGCGGGCCGGCATAAGTGTATGGATAACTCCCTTCCTGAAATACCTGCTGTCCATTTTCTATCCTTACCATGTCTTTTGAGATAGTATCCCATGGAATACGGTCGCCGTTTATGATAACTCCGCCAAACTCTGCTTTTCCGTTTTCAAAATTCGAATTGTAAACTAAAAGGTCAAACTGGGTTTCGCCGTCTATCTCCATACTGATATTAGAATTGTCAAAGACAAGTTTGTTATTGAATTCGGTAGTCTTTCCAATCCGGTTGAGTTCATCCTTTAATTGGATGATTTCCTCATCAATGGCTTCCCGGTCTTCTACGTTTAAGGTATCATTCATACCTTGGATTGTCAGCTCTTTGATACGGTGGATTATGTCAGTAGCTTCATTCATGGCGCCATCTCCAGTTTGTATAAAGGAAATACCATCCATGGTATTTTGGGAACCCTGATCCAGCCCACGGATTAATGTCCGCATTTTTTCGGAAATTTTCAGGCCGGCTGCATCATCAGCGGCACGGTTTATGCGGAAGCCGCTGGAAAGCTTTTCCATGTTTTTATCTGTTTTTTTTGAAATACCTTTTAAATTGTTCTGTGCAGTCAAAGCTGCCAGGTTCGTATATACAGATAACATCATCCTTGATTCACATCCTTTTTCATGGTGGTGCGGTATTTTTACTGGTGTTTTTGGTTAAACTACACCTTTATCATATATCGGTGGATTTTGTTTAAAAATTAATATTGAACTTTTGATTATGAGGATATTTCATAGAGGCGGTATATGCCTTAACCTCGTGATTAGGGTGTTCTTTTCTATTTTTTCGTCTGATTATTTTCAAAAATCACATCTTCACCACCCGGATATTCCTTCCCGCCATATCGCTTGGCCCCTCCACCGACAGCCCCATCCCTTGGCACTGGGAAATTGTGCGCAGCAGTTTCCCTGTCAGTACTTCCCCGGGGGCAACAAGGGGAATCCCCGGCGGGTACAGGTAGACATATTCTTGGCTGATATGCCCGGTGGACGCCTTTAAGGGCAGCGTTTCCGTGTGCTGGTCCATAGCCATGGAAATGGACATGGCGGGCTTAGGGGCCTGATAAATCAGTTCCGCCGTCAGGAGGTGTTCCGGCTCCCCATATTCCATCGGCCGGTTCTTGTGGTCGATATCCTCCAAGGCGGCCGAAAGCCGTTTGAGCCCTTCTTTTGTATCCATCAGGGAAGTCAGGGCCGTCACGTAATGGCCGGAGGACATTTCCATTTGCAGGTGGTAGGTTTTCAGCAGGCTGTCGTAAAGCTCTTTCCCGGTAAGCCCTGTTTTTCCGACGGAAACCAATATTTTGGAAAAGTCATGGGCGAAGCAGGATTCCGGCGGGCAGGAGGAAGGGGTAAATACTTTCAGGCGGCGGAGGCTTTCTGCTTTCCGGTAAAAGTTTTCCAGGAGCTGCGTGAATTCTGTCATCCGCGCCGTGCTTTCTTCCCGCAGGAAGCGGATACATTTGTCAATGGAGGCCATCAGCAGGTAGGAAGGCGAGCTGGTCTGGTAAATGCTAAGGAACCGTTTGAGTGCGTCTGTGTCAACCCGCTTGGAATTTACGTGGAGCAGGGCGGCTTGGGTCAGGCAGGGGAGGGTCTTGTGGAGGCTTTGTATGGCAACATCCGCGCCGCACCTTAGGGCAGGGGAGGGGAATTTCTTGGAGAACATAAAGTGCGCCCCGTGGGCTTCGTCCACAATCAGCGGCACATTGTGGGCGTGGGCAATGCCTGCAATTGCCTGTATATCGGAAACCACCCCGTCATAGGTAGGGGATGTGAGGAACACGCACCCTATCTGGGGAAATTCCTGCAAAGCCTGTTCCACATGGGCAGGGGGGATGGATCCGGAAATGCCGAATTCTGTAAAAGAAGGCAGCAGGTAAATGGTTTCTAATTCCCTAAGGAAGACAGCGTGGTAAGCAGATTTGTGGCTGTTGCGGGATAAAAGCAGCGTGCCTTTTCTGGGGAGGGCTGCGCTGATGGCGCTTAAAATCCCGCAGGTGCTGCCGTTGACAAGGTAGAAGGTGGATTTCGCCCCAAAGGTTTCAGCGGCGCGCATCTGGGCTTCTTTCAGGATGCCTTCGGCATGGTGCAGGTTGTCAAACCCTTCGATTTCCGTAATGTCCATGGAATAAGGGTTGGGCAGCTCCAGCTTGGCGCTGCGCTTATGCCCCGGCATATGGAAGGGGTAACAGTCGCTGTTGGCGTAAGCCTGTAATTTTTCATCCAGATAGGATGATTTTTGTAGGGTATAAAAAATGTTGTTTGGCATGGATAGGCCTCCTTTCAGGAACCGGGGCATTTTGATGGCTTTTTTCCCGCGGGCAATGAGCCAAGAGCCGTGCTTGCATGGGCATTTGGCTGGTAATTAAGCCATATGCTTGTGCCGTTCTGGTTTTTTAGCAGCGGCGCATCTATGTAGCTTTATTGTAACATGGATTGTGCTTTAAGGGAAGAAAAACAGCCCCCAGCGTGAAATTAGGAGGGCAGGTTTGGGATTGCAGTTTTGACGCCGGAGTAATAGTAATCGGACATTTCTCCGTATTGAATTTACGCCATTCCCGTAGTATAATAAATGCATTGGATTTCAGAAATTTTTCACAAAGCGCAGGAGGGACAGAAAGTGAAAGCGAAAAGAAGCATCAGCGGTAGGATACTGCTGAACACATTGGTTATGATGGCCTGCCTAGCAGCCGCATTTGTCGTGTTGATGACGCGTTCCATGAAATCTTTGACAGACAGCGTGCTCTCTGACGTGCTCCCATCTATGACAAAAACAGCGTCCCAGAATCTGGAAGGCAGCCTCCATATGCTGTCAGACCGGATTTTTATGATTGGGGAAAACGAAGCGGTTACGGACGTTGGGACTTCTGCAGGCATTGGGAGTTCCGATGAAGAGAAGCTGGAAGTGCTGCGCAATGCCCAGTCCGGGATTGAGTTTGCATGGCTCGGCCTGTATAGCGCAGAAGGGGACTTGTACTTGGGGGACGGGAATTGCCCCCAGTCCTTGCAGGAGCGGAAGTTATTCCCGCTGCTTAAGGAAACCCAGAACCTCGTCATTGATGATATTTATGAAAACGGGGATGTGCTGGAGCTTGCGGTGGGGCTCCCCATCTTAAATGCGGACGGCGTATTGAGTTATTATCTGGTGGGTGCATATAATTATGATATTTTAAGCGATGTATTGAGCAGCATCAATATCAGCGCCAACGGGGAGGCCTTTATTGTAAATGGGCAGGGCTGCATCATGGGCCACAGGAATACGGATTTGGTCCGTGGGCAGGCAGATATGGGCGAATATGTAGGCACGGAAGAAATAGAACAGAAGGTAGTGTCCGGGGAAACCGGGGTGATTGCTTACGGACAGGGCCAGGATACAGAATTAATCAGCTATGTCCCAATCACCGGGACAAACTGGTACCTTGCAATTATTGTGCCCCGGGATGATTTTATGGGGCCGGCAAACGACAGCATTATGCTTGGCATTTACATTACGGCGGGGCTTTTGCTTGTTGCAGGCTTGGGCACAATCACTTACGCAGCGCGGATTAAAAATTCCCTGAAAGGGGTTACAAAGCGGATTGAGCTTTTGGCCAACGGGGACTTAAAGACCCCTACCCAAATTATCCAGACGAAAGATGAAACCCAAGTCCTTTCCACATCCTTAAGCAATACCGTAGAAAGTATCAATGGGTACATTTCAGAGCTTTCAAAGATTCTTTCCAGCATTTCCGAAGGGGATTTTGACGTATCCGTAGAAGGGGAATTTTATGGGGATTTTATCATTATGAAGGAATCCTTGAACCGCATTATCGTTTCCTTAAGCCAGATGCTGGTTTCCGTGCAGGATTCCTCTCGGGAGGTGCTGGAAACGGCGGGGATTGTGTCAGAAAGCGCAGTACAAGTACATACTGGTTCCAGCGAGCAGTCTGATTCCTTGTTGGTGCTGACAGAGGAAACGAAGGCAATTGAAGAAAATATTTCCGAGGTGGACAATAACACAAGGGCTGCCGGGGAGCTGATGGCGCAAGCAAGGGACAGCAGGGACGCCGGGGATGCAAGCATGAAGAACCTGCTGGCGGCAATGGAGGACATCAACAGCAACTCATTGGAAATTACAAAGGTGAACCGGATTTTGGAAAATATTGCGTCCCAGACCAACATGCTTGCGCTGAACGCTTCGGTAGAAGCCAGCCGTGCCGGGGAGTTTGGGAAAGGCTTTGCAGTGGTGGCTTCTGAAGTCAGGGAGCTTGCGGCACAGAGCACGGAATCTGCCAAGCATGCCTCCGAGGTTATCAGCAATTCCTTAAAGGCGATAGAAAATGGCGTGGCTTATGCCAAGCAGGCGGCAGAATCTTTTGACAGGATTAGCGATGTGACAAACCGGATGACTGATATTACAGAGCGGCTGGGGGAATCTGTCAGCATCCAGAAGGGGTCTTTGGAAAATATGGCAGAGCAGATTGCCCAAATCAGCAAGGTGGCCCAGCGAAACCTCAACGCAAGCTATGAAAGCACCACCGCCAGCCAGAAGCTCCACAGGCAGGCGGAAGGATTGCAGAATATTTCCGGGCAGTTCCGGTTAAGGAGGGACAGGTAACATGGGAGAGAAAAAATGGAACGATAGGAATTGGGGAATTTCTGCGCAGGCATACCATTTGGGCCAGTTAGGCAGCAAGCTGTTTTCTCGGGGAAAAATAACAATTGCTGCCGCCATCTTTTGCCTTTTTGCATGTACCGTAATTTCCGGCTGCGGCAGCCAGAAGGCGGGGAGCAAGTGGAAAGATGGATATTACACGGCAATGATGGAAGAATATGAACACGGCTGGAAAGAATATGCCACAATCTGTATCATGGATAATAAGATTGTAAGTGCAGAATTCAATGCAAAAAATGAAAGCGGGTTTATTAAGGCTTGGGACAATGCGTATATGAAAAATATGAACCCTGTAACTGGCACATACCCCAACCGTTACACCCGGCATTATGCGTCGGAACTTTTGGAGAATCAGGGCATAGAAGGGATTGACATGATGGCAGGGGCGTCCCATTCTGGCGGGAATTTCCTTAGGCTGGCGGCAGCCGTGCTGGAATGTGCCGAAAATGGGGATACGCAGATTGCCATAGTCCCAGCGGAACAAGAGGAATAGGCTGGGCGGTCCCCTGAAAAAGCAAAAAAATCTTCCGCAGTATGGCTGATACCATACAAACGGAAGATTTTTTATTATTTAAAAGATTTTATAAATTTTTTGGCACATCCTGCCCTGCCCATCCGTTAAGCATACTGAAAGGGGGTTTTTCCGTGTCTTTAGACCTCAGCGAGCAATACGATAAAATTTACCGCTACTGCTATTTTAAAGTAAATGACCGTTCTGCGGCAGAGGATTTGACGCAGGAAACCTTCCTTCGGTATTTTTCCCAGACTTCTTATATCAGCCGGGGCAAGCAGCTGGCATATCTCTATACCATTGCCCGGAACCTCTGCGTTGACTTTTACCGGAACCCTAGGAGGCAGGAAGAAGGGCTGGAGGTAATCCAAGAAAGCGGCAGCACGGCCAAAAGCCGGGAAATAGCAGAAAAGCTGTCGGAAAGCCCTATGGAACAGGTGGAAACAGCCCTCCATTTGCAGATGGCCGTAGGGCAGCTTCCTGCGGAGCAGCAGGAATTAATCTTGCTCCGCTATGCCAATGGGCTTTCCATAAAAGAAATCTGCAGGATAACCGGGCTGTCCAGAAGCAGCGTATACCGGATGGAAAAAAGCGCAATGCAAAGGCTGCGGAGGCTGCTGGAATAAAAGGGGAGTGTGGAAAAGGGATAAAAAATTAGGAAGGAGCCAAAATGTTAAGGTTTCAGAAAAATCAGTTAAAAAAAGAACTGCAGCAGCTGTTCCCAGCGCCCGCCCCCCAGAGGAAGGAAGAATTCCTAAGGGCGCTGCCTTACCCAAAAGCCAGAAGGCTGGAAACCATTGGCGTCCAAATTGGGTATATCCGTACAGGGACGTGGGCATTGTCCCTGTTGGCTGTGGCCGCAGCCCGGTTGGCAGGGCAGGGGATTGCGCTAGGGGAGGATAGCTTTGGCATGTTGTGGTGCCTGTCAGCGGCAATGCCCCTGCTGGCTGTATTGGCAGTGACAGAAACCTTCCGTTCCAGCATTTACGGCATGGCGGAATTGGAAATGGCAGCAAAATATAACCTGCCCCAAGTGCTTCTGGTGCGGATGGGGGCGTTAGGGGCAGCAGATTTCCTCTTAATGCTCCTAGGGCTGCCGTGGGTAGTGCAGGGAGGGGAGCTGACTGCCTTCCGGGCGGCAGTGTACCTTATGGCGCCATGGCTAGGCACCTGCGCCATTGCTTTCCAGATTGAAAAACATGTGGGAGGCCGGGAAAGCATATGGTATTGCGCTGCCTTTGGGCTGTTCCTTGGCGGGGGCATTTTTATCAGCAGGGGACGCTGGGGACTTGTGTATGGGGACGGGGCATTTTCCCTTTGGCTGGCGGCATCTGCAGCTTTGGCCATATGCTTGGCAAGGCAAATCTGGCAAATCCGCTGCGGGGCAAAAGGATGGAAACTGGAGGGATAGGAATGGAGCTTATTTTTGACAGGGTAACAAAGCAGTATCGGGAAAAAATTGCCGTAGACCGGGTTTCCCTTTCCTTAAGCCAAGGGGTTTACGGCCTCCTTGGGGCAAATGGGGCGGGAAAAACGACCCTGATGCGGATGATGTGCGGGGTTTTAAGGCCAGACAGCGGGGAAATCCGCTACAATGGCATGGATGTGGGCGAAGAGCTTTACCGGGACGTCCTTGGGTACCTGCCGCAGGAATTTGGGTATTACCCAGAATTTTCTGCCATGGATTTCCTGATGTACTTAGCGTCCCTAAAGGGAATCCCCAGAAAAAAAGCGAAGGAAAAATCCTTAGAGTTATTGGAATTGGCCGATTTATCCCATGTGGCAAAAAAGAAAATCAAAACCTTTTCCGGCGGCATGAAGCAGCGGCTTGGCATTGCCCAGTCCCTGCTCAATAACCCGGAGGTCCTTGTGCTGGATGAACCCACCGCAGGGCTTGACCCAAAGGAGCGGGTGAAGTTCCGGAATATGGTTTCCAAGCTAGGGAATGACAGGATTGTGCTGCTTTCCACCCACATTGTACCGGATGTGGAGTATATCGCAGACGTAATCCTGCTGATGAAAGACGGCGCTATCATCCATAAGGGCAGCTTGGAGGAAATTATTCAGGAAATCTCGGGGAAAGTCTGGGAGTGCACGGTGGACAGCCAATCCGCAGCGCGCCTTATGGGGCAATACCCAGCCCTGAATATCCGTAAGGAAAAAGAAGGCACATCCCTGCGGCTGGTATGCGGGCAGAAGCCTACGGAATCCGCAGTACAGGCAGCGGCAGCCTTGGAGGATTTGTACCTCTATTATTTCAGCGAAACCAGCGGGGAGGGGCAGGAATGAAAAAAATACTGATATTATTTCAGCGAAACCAGCGGGAGGGGCAGGAATGAAAGAAATACTGAATTTAACAGGTTACGAGTACCGGAAAATATTCAAGAAACGTTCCACATGGATTGCGCTGGCCGTAGTGCTGCTGTGGACATTGTTCAGCGGCTTTAGCAGAGCGTTTGGGGAATTCTATATCGACGGGGAAAAGGTGGACACCCATTTCCATATGGCAAAGCAGGAACGTGCAGCCTTAGAACATCTGGAAATTGGGGCTTTAAATGATGAGTTTTTCCAAAAAATGAAGGGCGCGCAGGCGGAATTTTACCAAGGGGAGGATGGGTTTTGCCTTAACGAACCGCCAGAAGGGGGCTGGGCAGCTTATTGGAAAAGGTATTATGAAGCCAATGCACCTTTTGAAAATGTTTCTGTCCTTTTGGCAATGATGGAAAACCGGCTGGGCAGCCTGCCCCGGGAAGAAATCAATGGGACAAATTTTTATGCGTTCCGGGAGCGGATGATGGATGCGCTCTTTGAGGCGGAAAAGCTTTCGGAAGGGGAAATTGCGTTCCATAAGAAAGAAAATGAAAAGATAACTACGCCGTATGCTTATGGGAATATGACAGGGTACCAAAATTTTTTCAAGATGCAGACGCCGAATTTTATATTTATTGCCTTTGCGGTGGCAATTGTCCTTGCGCCTATGTTTGCCGGGGAGCATGATTCCCATATGGACGCGCTGGCGCTGTCTTCCCGTTTTGGGAAAAATAAGCTGATTTGGGCGAAGTTTTTGGCAGGGCTTTCCTTTGCATTTTTTGCCTCTGTTGGCTTTACGCTGTTGTTTTTGCTGGAAATTCAGGCCATTTATGGCCTAAGCGGGTGGAACCTTCCCATACAGGTGTGTGCCAGCGGGTTCCTTTTAAACCTCCCAATGAATATGCTGGAGTTTTTGCTGGTTAGTATCGGCTGCTGTGTGTTGGGGATCCTTATGGCAGCCACGGTGGTGATGTTCCTGTCTGTTAAGATGAAGTCAGCGTTTGGGGTCATTATCCTTAGATTTGTGTTTATTTTGGCGCCGGTTTATCTGGCACAGCTTGCCGGCAACCACCATGGGCTGTTCCTGCTGGTATGCAGCCTGCCTACCTCGATGTTTTACCCGAGGGGCATTGCCGCCCACCAGCTGCTTTCGGTGGGAGGGCATTACTTTTATTTTTTCCAGTGGGTCCCGGTGGTTTATCTGTGCTTGGCTGGGATTCTGTTGTGTTGGAGTTACCGTGGGTTCCGGGATTATCAGGTGCGGTGAACCATCACAATTTGGTAGATTTTGGCATAAGAGGCATGCTTTGTTACAAAATGGGAAAAAAGTATCAGAAATAATTTGACATTTGCCTGATAATGGAATATAATAACCATATCAGCGCGGGGTGGAGCAGTCTGGAAGCTCGTCGGGCTCATAACCCGAAGGCCGCAGGTTCAAATCCTGCCCCCGCAATTCTTTTTACGGCTCGTCCAGCAGCCGCCCAACCAGCACGTCCCTGTGGTTGATGAACATTTCCATCACTTGGTAGCTTTCCGTATCTTCGTAGGTACAGCGTTTTAATTCCCCATTGTCAAAAGAAATAATGTCAGCCCCCGGAATCCCCAGCAGGATTGGCGAATGGGAGGCCAAGATAAACTGGGAGCCAGCGTCTGCCATTTTGCTGATTTGCAGGAATAGGCTCAATTGCCGCTGGGGTGACAGCGCGGCCTCCGGTTCATCCATCAGGTACAGCCCGGCTTCTTCAAAGGACTGGAAATAGGCTAAGAAACTTTCCCCATGGGACTGCTCATGGAGGGATTTTCCCCCGTACCTTGCGTAATACACCTCTTTTGGCGTATAGTCCCGGTATTCCTCCGCCTTGCTTGCCACATTGAAAAAACTCTCCGCCCGGAAAAAGTAATTGGATGCAGCCCGGCGGCAGCCTTTGGTTAAGGTGACGCCTTGGTTTAATTCGGAAACGTCGTCAAAGGTACTGAACCGGTAATTTAAAGTCCCGCCTTCTGGGTTGAACCCGTAGGCAAGCGCAATAGCTTCTAAAAGGGTAGATTTCCCAGTGCCGTTTTCCCCTACAAAAATGGTAATATTCTTCTGGAACTCCAGAAAATTGGCCTTGCAAAGCGCAGGGATGCCCTTCAGATAAGAATTTCTGCTGATTTTGCCCCAGTCAATCCGGAGGCTTCGGATAAATTTATCGTCCATGTTCCTGCCTTTCTGCTTCTTTTTAAATTTTAGTATAAGGGAAATTATCTTAAAAATCAACGGAATGGCGGTTGTATTTGAGGGAAATACATATTATAATTTGTAAGGTATTTCCATTTCAGTATGGATACAGAAAGGATTTGAGGCTATGGTTTATGAAAATATATTAGAAGCAATGGGCAATACGCCCTTAATCCGCCTAAACCGCATGGCGGACCCAGAGGACGCCCGTGTGCTGGTGAAATTTGAGGGGCTCAATGTAGGCGGCTCCATTAAGACAAGGACGGCTTATAACATGATAAAGGATGCGGAAGAGAAAGGGTTAATCCGGGAAGATACTGTCATTGTGGAGCCCACCAGCGGCAATCAGGGCATTGGCCTTGCATTGGTGGGGGCAGTCCGGGGCTACCAGACGAAAATCATTATGCCGGATTCCGTCAGTGAGGAACGGCGTAAGCTGGTGGAGCATTACGGGGCGGAAGTAATTCTAATCCATGATGCAGGGAATATTGGCGCATGTATTGAAGAATGTCTGCAGACAGCCCTTGCCATGGCAAAAAACGACCCGCGGGTATTCGTGCCCCAGCAGTTTGAGAACCCTGCCAACCCGGCGGTGCACCGTTCCCAGACGGGGCTTGAGATCTTAAGGCAGGCAGACGGGCCAATCCATGGGTTCTGTTCCGGGATTGGCACAGGCGGCACCATCACTGGCGTAGGGGAAACCATTAAGGAAAAAAATCCTGATATGGAAATCTGGGCAGTAGAGCCGGAACATGCGGCAATCCTTTCCGGCGGCTCTATTGGGACGCATTTGCAGATGGGCATTGGCGACGGCCTGATTCCAGAAATCTTAAACCAGCAGATTTATGATGATGTCTGCATTATTACAGATGACGAAGCATTGTCCACATCGAAGCGCCTTGCAGCAGAGGAAGGGATTATGTGCGGGATTTCCAGCGGGACGAATGTGGCGGCGGCATTGAAGCTGGCGAAGAAGCTGGGAGCCGGGAAAACGGTGGTGACGATACTGCCGGATACGGCGGAACGGTATTTTTCTACGCCCTTGTTTGGGTGATAAACGTAATTGTTATGGAAGATTGCCTGCTCCCCTTAATTGTTCCGCGATTGTAGCATAGTGCCCATTGCTTTTTTTGCAGATGAAATAGTATACCACATTTGCTTCAGCGTCAAGGACGGGAATCTTATTCCTTCCAGCAAGGATGTCTGACATATCCGTGGCTAAATTTGTGGTAAAGCATGGGAGCGTGGAGTTCTGCACCAGTTCCCGGAAAGAAAAATCATCTGTCTGTATCAGGAATTTGGAGGCAGGCATTTTTTGGAAACACAGCCCTGTCCAAAAGCCGATTTGGGAGCGCAATAAACAGTTAAACCCATTTAATTGCCCAAAAGTCAAGCTTTCGCAGCCTGCCAGTTCATGGCCTTTTGGGATACAGGCAAAAAGGTTTTCCTCCACAATGGGGATGCATGCAAGTCCGTCTATCTCTATTGGATAAGATAAAATGCCAATTTCACAATCGCCGGAAATGGTTCCTTCTATAATTGCAGGTTGTTCCGAAAGCCTTGAGGAAACGGCCTGTTCCGGGAACTGGGCAGCCAGCAGCGGGACACCGAAAGCAGCTTCTAAGTTTTTCATGGTGCGGGTAAGGGTAGGCTGGGAGATATGCAGTTCTTCTGCGGCCTTTGACAGGGTTCCCAAATCTGCAAAGGCAATCAGCTGTTCTAATTCTAAGAGGTTTAGCATAAGTAAGTTCCTTTCTTTGTTTTGGCATATCGTCTGGATGGAGTGGAAGTAGTATTCATTTTGTGAAACCTATCTTTCAATATTTCTATTGTACATTTCTAGTTTTCTTTTGTAAACTATGAGTTGTAAGAGAAAACAAAAAAAGAAAACCATTCAGAATAAGAATATCAGGAGGGAACAAAATGGAATATGTAGCTTTGAACAATGGGGTGAAAATGCCAAAGCTGGGATACGGCGTATACCAGACGCCGCCAGAGGAAACAGAACGGTGCGTGCGGGAGGCCATAGAGATTGGGTACCGCAGCATCGACACGGCACAGGCATATGGCAACGATGTGATATGTTGTAAACTGTAGATGTCAGATTCCTCTAAAGACTTGTATTTTAACAGGAATTTTCATCTGCTAAAATACAACATATGCGGCTGGCTCATTTGTGGTGAATGGAAACTTGCAGATGTTGTGGTAAAGGAAGAAGGTGATAATCCTTTTATTTGTATCTGTAAACAGTTTAGCACAAAGAAAGGCGGTTGTATATGGAGATTACTTACCATTGGGAAGGGGATTATCTGATTCCCGGCCTCAAACTTTCAGATACAACGGATTATCAGATTGGGAAGTATGGAAGAATGAGGAAGCGTTTTTTAGAAGAAAACCACAGGGCCATTTATCCGTATATGATTTTGTCGGAAACCTTATGGAAACATCTTGCGGAAATGGATGAGGAATGTAATGAGATGATGGACAGGCTTGTGGGGCAGATGGCAAAGAAAGAGGGTGTGATGGAGCAGTTAAAATCTGCTGACTGGCTATGTTGGCTTCAGAAGATGAACAGCATCAGGAGCAGGGCGGAGGAAGTAGTGCTGCACGATCTGATATATTCCCTTTAGTGTTGTTTGGGTTTTAAGTTTTGTAGCAGGAAGCAGTCAAGGGGCTTTTTACAGCCCCTTGTTTATAATTTCCCAATAACCTGTTTTATTAGAGCCGACACGCTTAATTAAACATTTTTCTTTTAATGCTTTAATCGCTCGGTCAATCGTGCTTTTCCCAAAAGAAGTTTCTTTCTGCAATTCCATTTTTGTAATTCTTGGTTTTTTCCTTATTGCAGCTAAAACAGCCTGCTCGGGAGAGGAGATATTTATTGCCCCATTTATCACCTCATTTGTTACCCCATCCGTTTCATTTATTGCCCCATTCCTAATTGTGGCATTGAGCATAAAGGCGTTATCATGGTACTCAGGAGCAGGAAGCCCGGCTGCTGCCATTTCATTAAACATACGGTCAATGCCTTCGCCGAATTCCTGCACATAATCATATTCGTGGAGAAAGCGGGCAATGTTTGGGTTGCGGGAGAAGTGAACGGTGCGGAGATTATTCAGACGCACAATTCCGGGCAGGGTGCCGGGACTCTCAACCGTAATCCGGTCATCAAACATTTTAATTTGTATATCGGTTCCCTTAATGCTGTAATCACGGTGGGCGACGGAGTTAATGATTATTTCTTTCCAGACAAATTCAGGGTATTCAGGCGTTGTATGGAAAAGACCGTCTGCGCCAAGCTTTGTGTGTTCTTTGATTTGGCTGCGTACAAAGTCGAGAGAACTGCGAACCATATCGAGAATACGACCTTCAAACATTTCATCCTTAATGACATTCATTTCGGTTCCAACCTTGGCTTCTATGCCGTCATATCGGATAAAACGCACCCTTGCCCTTTTGAAGAAGCGCTGCGGATTTTTGCCAAATAATAAAATGGCAGCGCCGCTCATTTCTTCCCTGCCGTTATGGTTGACAACGAATCCGTTGTTTTGACGGATATATTCCTCGGCAGATTTTTGGTATCCGATTTTCTTGCAGTATTCAACGACAAAATTCAAATCAATATCCTCCATAGAGGAACGATAAACAGGTTCGTCCTCGTAATAGCGGGAACCTTTGGCATACATAAGCTGCAGCCGCTCATCAAAATTCAGTTTTTTGGATTTGTCGCCCATACGGTAATATACTTCGTCCTGCTGGTTAGCGTGTAGCTCAGAGCTTTGTGGAATGG
>CAJTWA010000052.1 GCA_910580195.1 uncultured Lachnospiraceae bacterium | reverse complement strand
CCTATAACAGAACCGTCACCTATTGTTACACCCGGAAGGACAATGACACCTCCCCCTAACCAACAGCCATTTCCAATTTTTATTGGTAATGCGTAGGTACGGCAGAAATACTGTTCTGTGTCCATATTCCAGTTTGGTGTAAGCCGTTCGGAAAGTTCTACAGGGTGTGTTGCTGTATAAAGCTGCACATTTGAAGCAATCAGTACATTATCGCCAATCGTTATTTTGTTGCAATCTACGAATGTGCAATTCATGTTCACGGAAACATTGTTTCCCACATAGATATTTCTTCCGTAATCGCAGATAAATGGAAGCCCGACAGATACATTTGTGCCAATTCCTCCGAACAACTGTTTTAAGATATTTATTTTTTCTGCTTTCTGCTCATATGCAAGGGCATTATATTTCTGCAATAATTTTCTTGCATGACTTTTTATATCCAAAAAGATTTTATCATGGCAGTTATAATATTCTCCCGCCATACATTTTTCTAATTCAGCCATAATATCACCTCCATGCTTCATAGTAGAAAAAAACCTGTTACAAAGCAAGTAACAGGCTGTTCCCTTATATTCTTTTTGCAAGCGTTTCAATAACAAAAATGACGGGAATCTGTGTTGTTCCGTTATATCCCCCGTTAATCCGTTTAGTATTTAAGTTATAAGCAAAATTCCAATCTGATAATTTTGCTAAAGTCGATAACGGGGAATTGGTAAGACTTAGTACACAACAATTCTTTTTCTTGAATTGGCTGGCTGCTTCAACCAATTTTTCCGTTTCACCGCTTTCCGATAATGCTATTACGGCTGTGTTCTTCCAGTGGAACGTTTCTATCGGATAAAACACATCTTCAAGCCCTACGGCAAAATGCCCCATATTGGAAAAATATCTTGCTCCGTATTTTGCTAATGTCCCTGATGAACCCATTCCGATAAAGATTATCAAATCAGCTTTTCTAAGCACGTCAACCGCAAACAATAATTTTTCCTCAAAGGCACTTGAATTTGCCCTTGTAAAAAAATCCGAAAGTTCCTGCAAATCTTCCATAGGCGGGCAGGCAGCCTGCAAGGTAATCTCTTCTTTCAGAGCTTCTTTAAATTCAGAATAGCCGTCAAAATTATTTTTATTGCAAAAGCGCAATATGGTAGACGTAGATACTTGGAGTTCTTTTGCAAGCTCTCTAATAGTCATGTATTGTATTTTGTCAATATCAGAAACAATATATTTGTAAATACGAATATCTGTTTCGCTGTACTTTTGTATTTCTTCATACGAAAACATACTGTATTTCCTCCAACGTATTTAGATGCTTTGGTTATATACTGATTTTGTACGCTTTACAACTACTGGATATATACAGGAATGAATGAAAGGGATTCCCATTTTAATGTTTCTCTGATAGCTGTAACATATTGATTCCATGATTTTTCGCAGTGGCGACGCAACTCATAATTGTTAAATATTCATTTGCCCCTGATTCATTTCGGAAGCAGCCAAAAACCTTGCCCTTTACTTTAACAAGACGGATATCCCGCTCCGCCTGATTGTTGTCAAATGGAACATTTAAATCTTTTGTAACCAGACAGACTGATTCCTTGTATTTATCCAGCTTGCAAATCAAATTTAATGCTTTGCTTTTCTTCTTGCGGCCACACTGTTTCGGCATTTCATCAGGAAACGGGTTCTCTTCATATGCTGTTTTGAGGATGCTGCCATACCCCTTTTCTTCCTTAAAATGCCTTACTCCCTCCGCAAGCTCCTGATAATGGATGTCTTTTGCGTCTTTGCAGGCACAATCCCGCATTTATCTGTTATCATTATAATCTGAAATTTCTGGAAGCACAACCGCCAGTTTCCCTTCCTTTGCAAAACTGAACCAGGAATCCCTCCCAACAATAATGTGGTCGTATAGCTGGATGCCTATAAACTCCGAGGCCGCCCGCACCTTATCTGTCACGCTGACATCCTCCCTTGAAGGATCCGGCAATCCCCCTGGATGGTTCTGGGCAAGCACAATCCCCGCCGCCCCGCACAGCAACGCCCGGATAAGGATTTCCCTCCTTTTTACCGCCATTTTTTATTATGAAAATTGATTCCCCGTCCGCACAAAAATAAGCAGGGGCCGCTATGTTTTTTAGGACGCCCGGCTTATAACGGCAGAGCGTCCCATCACTGTCCCCGTCTGCCAGTTCCCAAAAATGGAACGCCTCTGGCACCGTGTCCCTGCCTATCCTCATGTCGTTAAAATACCCTTTGACACCCTTAATCTCCATTGGCATCCAAAGCTCCGTTTTCGCGTCATATCTCATTTTCAAGGCGCCCCAATCCAGGTGCGCCCTTTTTATTTTATCATTCCGCAAAACACAAAAAGACAGCTACAGGCATCCCCATAGCTGTGCAATTTATTGGCTTTTGCGCCTTCTCTATTTGCTTTTTTACTTTTTCAATGAGTATTCCAGATGCTTGCGTAAACTTTTGCATAGACTTTATTTACCGCTCAGCTTGCCGCAACGCCTCAATCTCCTGATCCGTCAAATTGGTAAGCAATTTGATATACTCGTTATCTTCCCCACGCTGAAGCATGATTCTCGCCTGTTTTGCATATGTTTCTTTCGCATATTCTTCCGCATATTTTTCCGCATATTTTTCTACTTCCGGTTTCATTAATTCCATCAATGCTGATGCCATAACGTCATCCTCCTTCATTTTTTCAAACACTTCTTCATTTGCGGATGTAAGAACCTGCACAATCGCCTCTGCCAGCCGCTTATCTTCGTTTTGGGTCAATCCATAGGCTGTCGCCACAAGATTTCTTGCCTTCTCTTCCGTCAGCTTATCCGTCAGCGCAGACAGCCACTGAAAGAGATCAGAATCTATTTCTTCCGTTACTACTATCTGCACCTTCAAAAAACTTATCCCATGAAGCGTATAGATCCCTTTATGCCTCTGGGTATATTCCATCCCCTGGGAACTAAGCCAGTTTAATATATTGAAATTCTCTTTACTGACAATCAGGGACAGGGTCACATCCCAGGTCTGGTATCTGTCGCAATAATAATATGTGTAAGCCAGCGCCTGGCAAATGGAAAACTGGTTGAAGTTATGGTCTGTAGGGCTTTTATATTCCACCAGATTATGGCCTTCAAAAAATTCCCCAATCCCATTCTCAATTTCCACCCCGGAAGGTTTATTGATAATCAGCATATCAACTTCCAATGGTTTTTCCGTTAAATTAAACTCATTTATAAACTGCAGCGACCTGTTATCTTTTAATTCCAACCGCATTGCGGCACAAAAAGCTGGATGCCATTGTGTCTTTGCCATAAATTCTCCTTGCTGCGCGTCCACGCCTGCACTTTAACCGCCTTCATTGTCTGTTATCATTATAATCTGAAATTTCCGAAAACACAACTGCCAGTTTTCCTTCTTTTGCAAAGCTGAACCAGAAATCCCACCCTACAATGATATGCTTAGATATTTCCGCTAAAATTAGATTTTATTATCCCATCTCTTTGAGCCAGCTATTGATTATTGTATCTCCCAAATATGCGGAATAGTCCAATCCCTTTATGCCATAAACCTCTTTTGCATCTGCCTGAAACCATCTCATGCAGCTTATCAAATTCTGCTCCACGCCTCCAAGGTTTTCAGGGCAGTAATATTTTTTTAAATGTGCCTGTTTCCCTACGGGAATAAAATGTAATTTATTCGCACTTCCTCCCCATGTGATTTTATCAAAGCCGGCAAGCAGCATAGACATATGTGTTTCAAACATTGTATGCAGAACATGATTCAACTTGAAATAGTCCTTTCTTTTCAGGTACTTGCCTGTCATATTCGCGTGATACCAGTATGTCTTTTCAAGGTATGGTATATCATCGCTCCACAAATTTCCTGTCAGGCGCAGTTCCATCAACTCATTGGCAATGCCTGTTTTGTCAAAAATAATGTCTGTTTTTTTAGTCCTGTATAATGCAGGCGGCACATATTATCATCTAATTTTTCGGCATTTAGCAAAAAGACATCAAATTGAAAAATATTGGAACCGCTTAATAACAAGTAACCATTATTTATAATCGCTCCGCTGTTAAACCTCTCCGGCCAGCACAAGATTATTTTGGCATTTATATTTTCTAAACACCTTTCCAAATAAAACGTGAATCGGCTTTCTGAAAACTTTGCCTTACCAAGAATCAGGCTCTCCGCTTCAATCATTTTAAAATGTTCCTCCAGAACTGGCTGCCATTTCCGCCTCTACGCCTCTCACCTCTTCTTCCGGAAAATGCCTGCTGCCACTTTCCGGAAGAATATATTCTTGCCCTATATCCTATTCAGTCCCAGCTCCGAATAGTTCAGCCTGCCCCTTCAAATAATCATAGTACTCTGCATACAATAATGTGGTGTAAGGTTTTACATAAAAACAGGCCAATCCAGAAGTGAAATATGCCAAAGCAAACCACCCCAGATTGCTCATATCTATTTTTAGCAATTCCATATAATGCCCTTTCAGCAGCTCCCTGCTTTTGCCAAATGCACCAAATACACTGATTTCATCGTAATCGTTTACTACATAAGTCGCAAACCGAAACCAATAAAAGGGAAAAATAAAACCAACCAAAAGCAAACACATACCGATAAGAATACAAATATCTTTCAATAACCCTACCATAAATACTTTTAGGGCTTTTTTCTTGAAAGCAGCAAATGCATCACTGACAGCCGTTTTTTCTTCCCTAGAAACCTTCAGGCAATACCAAGGGGAAGATGCACGGAAATTCAAGTACAGCAATTCCAGTATAGCTAAATATAAGAACCCTCTATATGTATCCATATTCCGAAAAGATATGAAGTAAACTCCCATTACAAACCCAAAAGTAATCCCCCCTTGTACCAACCCGACAATCCGTGGGCTTGGCACTGTACTTTTCATCAAATCCTTAGCCCTTAATTTCATTGACAATAAATCAAAATCCATCGTTTTCCTCCTAATTATGAACTCTTTTCATCCTCTGCCCGTGATTATTTTCCGGGTATATGTGCCTTGTACTGTTTCTGTTTTTTATAAAAATATCTTGTTAAATGAGATAAATGGCTTTTTGGAATTTTCCATAATCCTATTTATGAACCCATCATTTTTAAGCAATTCCATATGGTTCACGGAATATCCTCCTAGGCCGTTATTTACTACACGGAGCCTATCGTTTGGCGGTAACATCCCTTTCATCTTTAACGGCTGATTGTTAAATTTTAGTGCAAAACCATCCTTATCAAACTTAATGCTTATTGTCTGGTCACGGTATACCGCATTATTCTTCCCTCGCTCAATACGGAATGACATTAAATACAGGACATTCGATACTGTCCGGAACACCCCTATTATTGTTTGTTCCCCTTCCTGAAGCTGAAAATATTTGGCATCAATCAAGGAGTAATCTTTTGCCTCTAAATTTCTCCACAAATCTGCGCTTAGCTGAAGCCCCCGCTGTATGGCTTCTTCTTTCTTCCTCTTTTCTTCTTCCTTCTCCCTAATTCTTCTCTCCTCTTCCTCGGCTTCCAATGCCTCCTTCCTTTTCCTCTCTTCTTCTAATCTTTGCTGCTCTATTTGCCTTTTCCTTCTTTTTTCCTGTTCCTCCCGTTCCTTTTCTTTTTCCAATAAAGATGATATGGCTTTCTTTTCAGCCACATATTTATCATATGCATCGATAAGCCTTTTTTTATCCTCTAGCCCTGCCAAATCAAGGGCCCTTCCAAAATAATTTTCATTAATGCCGCATTGGCTTGGCACATTAATATTTGCAGACACCCTCATAAAATCCAGCGGTTTGCTAAGTTCCCACCATATCCTATAGTCTTCTGGATATTGCTGTGATAAATCCACTAACAAGTCTTGCGCTTTTAAATAATATATGGGTTCTTCTTCTGGCTTTTCGGATTCTTTTTTCTCTAAACTTAAGCTGTAGTAGAATTCTACTTCTTTTAATTTTTCTTCCACCAAATTACCATCGTCTGCCCCTTTCCCCTCCTGCATAGATTTACTTCCAACTTCCTCGAGGCTTTCATCCTTGAAAGATGAATTAGCCTGCAGCAGAATTTTATATCCACATTCCAAGCAAAAGCAAAACTCCTTTTCTTCGTTCACCTGTGTTTGCTTACCGCAATTAGGGCAAAATATTTTCTTTAATACCATCTGCTCTTCATCCTTTACACATTTATTCTATTTTCTGCCCACATTCCAAACAGAACTTAGCGCCCGGAACCAACTGTGCCCCGCACGCTGGGCAAACTGCCAAAAATTTATGCCCACATTCCAGACAAAATTTGGCTTCTGGCACTGTAGCCCCACATGCTGGGCAAACAACCATGTTTTCGTTTTGGGGCTTCTCTACTTTTTGTCCACATTCCAAACAAAATTTAGCATCTTTTGGGTTCTCCCTTCCGCAATTCGGACATTTTACCATATCATCCCTAACAGGCTGTTTTGCCATCTGGACATTAGGCATAGCATTTCCCATTGCATTATTAATCATGCCGCCAAGGTTAGCGCCCATGCCAAATCCCAGCCCTGCGCCCATGATATCAGAGGCTATCCCTTCATTCGCTGCTGCCCTGTCAAGAATATCAAACGTCCTTTCCTGTTGGTAATCGTATCCCATGACTGACATTTCAGCCTTTTTTGCCAATGCATTTTTTAACTGGGCATAAGATGGGTCATCATCTGGCGGGGTAATCTCATGTACATTAAAATTAACCAGTTCGATTCCATACCCTAAAAACTCCCGTGCTAACTGGTTTTGTATCCCATTTGATATCTCTTTCAAATGGGAATGTATTTCCAAAAATGAAACTTGTTTTTGCACAAATTGCGTTGCAATGTAGTCCTTAATATTTGTAAGGAGAATCCCTTTAAAATATCTTTTTACTGTCTGCTGGTCAAATTGCCCTATTGTCCCGACTAATTTAACCAGCAGCTTTTTGCTGTCGCTTACCCTGATGGCAAACTGCCCACTTGCCCACACAGGAATGATGATTTTATATAATGCATCCTGTATAGGTATCGGGCTGCTTGTTTCCCATGAAATATCCATAGAAACAACTTTGTTGATAAAGTATACTTCACAATGGAACGGGGATTCCCCATTAAAAGGTAAATTAACCAGCCTTCTTATCAGGGGTATATTCTGGGAATGTAATGTATATTTCCCAGCATTGAAAATATCCAAAGCCTTCCCATCTTTAAAAAAAATTGCTTCCTGAGATTCATGTACGACTAGTTGGGAAAGCGTGTTAAAATCCTCCCCCGGAAATTTCCACACGAAAACATCATTGCCTCCTTCGTATTTAATCACATCAAATATCTTCATAAACCTTATTCCTCACTTTCCATGCATTAATCTAACAGGGAAAAACGTTTCCGATGCTTCAGGAATCGGGCCGTATAATATAAAACCACCGCTAATGAGATCCATTGCGCTGTTGAAATCCCAAAATAAATGCCCCTGACGGCGTCATCCCTTAAAAATTCGTCTGCAAACCTCAGCACTGCATATGCAACAAGATAAATCTTTAGCAAATCCACCCCTTGCTTCTTCCTCTCTGCCGCGAGAAGGATAAAAAACAGCAGCAGTTCTGCCGTTGCTTCTATCAGCTGCACTGGCACCCTGCGCATTTCAAGTCCCCCAAGAAAAAATGGCTCTTCCAGCTCCCTGCCATAACAGCAGCCAGCCAAAAAGCACCCGATTCTCCCAAAGGCATGGAACAGGGGCATTGCCGGCGCTGAGAACTGGAACACCTTATCCCGCAGCTCATGGTTTTTCCTTGTCAGTATGCATATGGTAAATAGGACGCCAAACAGGCCGCCATAAAATACAAATCCGCTTCTTGGAATCAGCCAAAGGGCATTTTCAAGCGTCAGGTGTTCCAGCAGCCATGGAATCTGTGTGGCTGCAAACAGTACCTTACTTCCTGCTGCCCCTCCAACTATGCACCAGAACAGCATAAAAATAAATGTTGAAAAAGGTATCCCAAACTTCCCAAGGCGGAAATACAAAAAGCAGATTGCAAGAAACCCGCCAGCCAAAGCCATTGCCATGTACGACGGAATTACGATATGAATATATGGGTACATCCCTAATCAATCCCTTCATATTTTTCAAGTTCATAGATATACTTTCCAAACATATTTCCTGTCCCTACGCATCCGGCACACCCATTGTAGCAGCCTGCCAAATGTTCTTCCCCATCTGACGTGCCATAAAGCGCCCCTTTTACCTTAGCGCCGTCAATGTCCCAATTCACAAAGCCTACGTAACATGATTTCTGCATCTGGCCGCATCCAAGGCAGCCATCCCCATAATACCTAGTGTCAACCGATGTGATGCAGCCCTCGCCTTCTGTCCCTCCGCCGCTGTATGTCCCATTTGAAATTTTGCAGGATTGGGGCCATAATACCGTGTTGCATCCTTTCCCTGACGATATGCAGCCGCCGCACCCCGGGACGGAGCACCCCACAGCTTTAAAATCTTCGCCTTCTTCACTTCCGAATTTCGGGGTTTCGCACGATTGCCCGCCGCATCCAGCTACGCAAAGCGCCCCCATAAGGAGCGCAAACATCAACAGCAGGAAAAACAGTTGTTCCCCTTTTGTTTTTTTGTCTAATTTTTTCATAGCTGCTTTCCTCCCAAATTACCGTATATCAATAGGCACATTTTCACCTAACTGCCTTCCTCCCTCATTACCGTTTATCAATAGGCACATTTTCACCTAACTGCCTTCCTCCCTCATTACCGTTTATCAATAGGCGCATTTTCACCTAACTGCCGGAACTGTGCAGTTTCCTGCGCAGTTCCGCCTGCAGCTTCTAGGTGGGTTGGGAACTTGTTTCTGTCCCCATTTTACGGATTCCCTACTTTTTCACTTTTCCGCTCCTTTGTATGCTGCTCCATGCGCCGTACAGCTTCTGTGCCCTTCCGTTTAACTTTGCAGTTTTGTAAGAACGCACCCTTACATAGTACCGTTTCCCGCTTTTCAGTTTGGAAATCGTTTTGGAACTGATCCTGTTTTTAGATACAGTGATGGATTTTGTTGATTTCTTAAGCCTCTTATCTGTCCCATACTGGATCTGGTAACCGGATGCTTTTGTATCTTTTTTCCAAGTTACTTTCAGCTTCCTTCCCTTCTGCATCTTCCCGAATTTCACTTTCTGTTTTGCGGGCGTTACCTTTACTGTGATTTTGCATTTGGCTTCCTTGTATTTCGTAGTTGCCCTTGCTTTCACGGTTATAACGGCAATCCCGGTTCCCCGGATGGTTGCTTTTCCATTTCCGGTTACTGCTATGACATTCTTATTGGAACTGGTATAGGTAAGGCTCCCATTCCCTTTGATTACTCTCGCATTTAATTGGAAAGGTTTATTGCCATAAGCCTTGGTGTATGTTTTCGTGTAAGACAATTTCTGTGCAAGTTTCCCTGCCGCCGGTTTCTGGTTCCCGCTGGAGTCCTGCCCGCTGCCCCCGGAATTTTGCCCGTTGCCTCCAGAATTCTGGCTGCCGCCCCCGGGGTTCTGGGCTGCTGCCTTTTGTACTGTCACTGTGCAACCTGCCGTTACCCCGCTTTCTGTATAGGCTGTCACAGTGGTAGTCCCTTCGCTTTTTGCTACGACTGTGCCGCCAAACACTTCTGCTATCCCTGAATTTGCGGATTTCCACTGGATTGTGTCTGTACTGTCTAACGGGCTTATCTGGGCAGACAACGTAGCACGGCCGCCTTCTTTTAAGGTAATGCTATTCTGGCTTAACTGTACGGATACTGCCGGGACCAGCACCGTGACTATGCAGCTTGACTGAAACCCATTGGAAGAGGTTGCCGTTACTGTTGCCGTCCCCTTCGCTTTTGCTTTTACGAGCCCGCTGGCGCTGACGGATGCAATGCTGGGGTTATCTGATTCCCATGTTACAGACTTGTCCGTTGCATTGGCGGGCACAATTTCTGCGCTTAGCTGATGCTCCTTGGCACGGTAAAGGGAAAGCTGTGCCGGGGATACCTTGATGGATGATACTGGGATTTCCTTTACCTCGATTTCAAATGAGGTTTCCGCATTGCCGTAGCTTACAAGGACTTCCTGCTTGCCAATCACAGACATGTCATAGCCGCTTAGCATGTCCGCTGTCAATGGGATGGTAGTGCTGATGCCATCTTCCGCAATGTTATTTTTATCTTCGTATGTGATTTTCAGGGCTGCGCCGGTGGTTTTCAGGGTTTCGCCCTGATTGTAAATCAATTTTGTTGGTGCAGGTGATAATTCGATGGACTTGACCCTAACCATCCGGTTGTTCTTTAATTGCGGGTAAGGGTAGCTCTCACAGTAAGGGTCGACTTCCCAAGTGCTGGTGAAATCGAAGCCGGTAAAGGACCGCTGGTCTTTCATCTGGGGTTCGGTAAGGGAAACACAGTTGGCATTGTCTGTATAATTTCCAATGCCTCTGTCAGCAGTGCCCCTTAGGTAATTAAGATTTGAGAATTCACCCCTATCCAGCTCACCACATATTGCACCAACTTTGGATTGTGCGCTTCCTTTTACCACTCCTGTATTATGGCATTTTTTCATTCCTATATCAGAATAATTAGCGTTCCCAAGTATTCCTCCAATATAAGGCTCATAACCGGATGCACTTTCCAAGCTGGAACCATCAATTTCACAGTCATTATAACAATTTTCAATAGCCCACCTACCATAGTACGCTTCAATCCCTATGAGTCCTCCTATATAGCAATTATCAGTATTTTTTCCTGATACAATAATCTTTCCATTGGCATAACAATTATTAATATTATTCCTATAGTCATAACCACATATTGCGCCAACATATGCAGATGTTTTCACTGTGATATTGATATTGCAGTCCACTATACCCAGATTTTTAATTTCGGCTCTAGAAATGGACTCAAACAGCCCAACCCTTGTAACGGCAGGCTCCCCAAAAATCTCCATCCCCACAATCCGATACCCATTCCCATCTAAGATGCCGGAAAACTCCTCAATAGAATCCCAGCCCGTCCCACAATCGTAAGCCCCTCCTTGGGCAGTGGAGGACATATCAATGTCATTCATTAAAATATACTTACCGCTCCGGTTATTCCGGATGGCATACAAATCTGCAATATCATGGATAGCCGTGTACCCTTCTGGTATCACAGCAATGGTAACTGCCTTCCGGGCTTTTTTATACTGCTCTGTTTCGGAAGCAGTAACCACAATCTGCGTTGTCCCGGCTGCTACAACTGTCACTATCCCAGATTCATCTACTTTCACTATCTCTGGATTCTTGGATTCATAAGACAGGACCCCATCCCCATCTGTTTCTGCTCCCAACAGGAACGGTTCATCGCCTACTGTCTTTTCCACATTTTCTGCTGTAATCGTCTGCTCCGCTTTCACCGTAGGCTCGGAAGGGCTAGCCACTGCTGTCCTGCTCCCCGTATACCCGCTGCTTTCTATGGTTCCCTCTGCCTTGGAGTATGACGTACCACTAGACCGGGAACCCGTATCCCCGCCGTTTTCTATAGTTCCCTCCGCCTGTTCCTTGTACCCAAAACCACTGTCCGTACCTTGCCCTGTCCCATCTGTACCTATTTCTGATAATTCCGCTGCTTTTGCCTGCAGCATCCCAGCAGGTTCAGCCACTGTGCCCGCCGCTATGCAGAGCGCAAGCAGCACTGCAAATTTCTTCCTCATATATAATTCCTCCTAATTTCTGTGCTTTTCTTAAAATAATTCCTAAAATTCCCTAAAAAACAGTGCCAAAAAAATTTCCTTTCTCCCCACCCCATTTCTGCATTTTCTTTTCCGCTGCATCCTCCATCACTCCCTGAAGATTTGTTATCCTTTCTTTTCCATCACCTTTCCCTTTCCATTTCATGAAATCTTTCCCTTCCTGATATCTATTTTAGCAATACTTTAGTATTTTGTAAATATCTTTTACTTTAGTAGTCTAAAATAAATGTACAAAAGGAGGTTTCCCATGTTCGGTGAAATGATTCGGAAGTTACGGACTGCCCACAGCTTAAACCAAGTCCAGTTAGCAGGAAAATTGGGCGTTTCCAAGCAGACTGTTTCCAATTGGGAAAATAACAACATCCTGCCTTCCATTGAAATGCTGGTGAAAACAGCCGAATTTTTTTCTGTAAGCGCCGACTACCTTTTGGAGCTGGACAGCAGGCGTTACATTGAAGTTACTGGGCTGACCGACACGCAGCTTGCGCATATCCAGCAGGTTATTCGCGATATTGTCGGCGGGGCGGAATAACCGTCCTCCCCAGATACCGGGACTCCAAGCTATTGCCTTTCCGCCTGCTGCCCCCAGAAGGGATATCCCTTCACCTCATGCCTACCATGCTCTCTTCCAATATTGCTACTGCATACTGGTAGCCTTCCATGAAAGCCATGCTCTGGACTTTGTCCAGTATCCTCTCTGTCCGCTCCCTGATTTCCTTTTTCCCCTGCCTAGCGGTAAAGCTGAGCAATTCTTCTGCCATTTTGGTTATCTGCACCTCGTATTCCTCCTGACGCTGCTGCTTTTCGAGTTCCTTGAGTACCTGCAAAGCCTTTTCCAGCTTCTGCGGGCTGATATCCCCTTCCCCCTGCAATAGTTCCTGATACGTTTGCTTTCCTGTTCCATCCATTACTTGTCCCTCCCTTTCTAGGCAGCCTTTCAATCCTGCTGCCTGAACCAGTTTTAATTTTCATACATGATGTACCTGATAATGCTATTTTACAAAATAGGATGGACAGAATCTGTCCTTCTCCCAAAATTTCACAAGTTTTCCCGAATTTTTTTCTATTACTCCGGCGGTTAAATATCGACGAATTTTACGCAGAATAAATTTCCATCTGCAAGGCGGAAGAAGGCGGCGTAGCGGGGCTACGTCAACGGATGACAACGCGGCAGATGGAAATTTAGGCAAGTAAAAACGTCGATATTTAACCGCCGGGGTAATATCCATGCTTCAAAACCGAAAATCCCTAAACTTTGGATAAGTTTCCCCGCAGCGCCCTGCCCCCTGTATTTTACCGTTCCATAAAAACACAAAAATACAGCTATCGGTTTCCCTATAGCTGCATTGCAGTTTGCTGGCTCCTGCCAGCCTATTGATGCTTTTGTACATTCAGTTGGTATCTCTGATGCTTGCTGGGTCTTTTGCATAGGCCTCATAAAATTTTCCTGCCGCCCTTTGGCAGCCTTTGGGCTAACAATCGGTTATCAACGATAGACTTTACACTTTAGATGTGGTATACTTCTACATAACAGAAAAAGCAATCGTACAGAGGAGCGTGATATCATGGCATTAACAAATGAAGATTTACAGGCAATTGCAAATTTACTTGATTCAAAAATGGATCAAAAATTACAGCCTATCAACGACAGGCTGGATGCAATGGATAACAGGCTGGATAAGTTGGAATCGGAGGTGTCAAGTTTAAGGACTGGGCAAATTGCAATGCGGAAAGAATTAAAAGAAGTCCATCACACTGTTGCTGACACCTACGACCTTGCTTTAGATGCATGGGGCAGAAGTACGGAAAACAGGACATGGCTTGAAGCATTGCCTAAATAACAGCAGACAAGGGATATTCCAAATAGTGCTTTGAAATATCCCTTGCTTGCTGCAGTCCGTGGCCTAAGGTTATCTCCCTGCCTTTCTGGACCTAACCCGGATACCATCTAGTGTACTGGCCTGCAAATGAAGCCGTCTTTTAACCCTTTTCCCATCCGATTGTCACATCGTCCTGTTTAAATGCCAGAGCTGGAAAATAAAAACAATCTGCCCGGCTGTGTATGCACCGATAATTGTAAAGCAAGGGACTACCGTCATATACCCCGTGAAAATCAGGGCAAAGATTGAAAATGCGACAGCAATGCTCATTACCTTAAAACCGCTTGCCATGGCTGCATTTCCCAGCGCAATGTTCCTCTCATCCTTTTCTTCAATTTCCATTTCCTTCGTTTTTTTACAAAGCAAGTCGCAAGCCCCGGTTATTATGAGCAGCGCCCCAATCAAGGAAGTGCCTACTACCACTAAATCAGGGCGCGGCACAGGCAGTATCTCATGTACCCCCAAACCGTACGCCAGCAATCCCCCTAACAGGATTGCCATGCCTGCAGCTGCCATAAAAATTGACATTCCTTTTTTCATTCTGAATCCTCCTCGTAAATAAAAATCTCTTCAATTGCCATTCCAAAATACCGGGCAATCTTAAAGGCCAGCTGGATGGATGGGTTGTACCGCCCATTTTCCAAAGAACCTATGGTCTGCCGTGATACCTCTAAGGTACTGGCTAACTCTTCCTGCTTGATTCCCCGCTGCTTGCGCAATTCCTCAAGTCGGTTCTTCATATGTCCCTCCTATCTATGGAAAGTTTGCTTTCCATATGCATATTATAACAGAGCGGGAGAAAATGTCAAGTATACTTTCCATTTTTCCATGAAAAATAAAAAGCAGCATCCCCGCCAAATCCGCGGAAATGCTGCCCTTCTTCAAAACTTTAATGATACCTGAAAGCCAGATGGCTTGTGAAATACTTCCTCCTCTTTCTTCCCAAAACCCTTATAACTGGAACTTGCTTGCTTGGTCGTTCTGGCGCCTGCTGAGCTCTACCAGCCCCTGCGTATCTTCGGTACATTCGTCGATTGTCTGGGAAAGGAGCGTCATGCTGGCGCTGGTTTCCTCTGTGGATGCTGCATTTTCCTGCACCACGCTGGCTAAGCTGTTGGCAGAATCCGTAACAATCTTCTTTAAGTTATTTAAGATTTCCGTCTGGCCGCCGATCTCCTTTGTAACCTCTTCTACCAAGGCCACTTCCTTTTTCAGGCTCTGGAACGCAGTCCTTGTTTCCTCCAAGCACTTCTGCTGCTTCTGGACATTATCTGTAACTTCCTGCATTTTGCTGACGGAAATCTCCACATTGTTTACCAGTTCCTTCACAATCCCTTCAATTTCTTGGGCATTGCCCGAGGATTCTTCGGAAAGGTTCCTGATCTCTTCTGCTACCACTGCAAAGCCCCTGCCGGCTTCCCCTGCCCTTGCAGCCTCAATGCTGGCGTTCAGGGAAAGCAGGTTGGTCTGTGCGGCCAATCCCTTGATAATCTCAATGGTCTTGTTGATGTCTGCGGCGGAATCGTTGTTCTTATTGGTCTGTTCTGATACCACTTCAATGGTTTCAATCGTTGCCTTGGTAATCCGGTCGAGCTCCCGGATGCTTTCAGATGCCCCTGCGGAATGTTCTGCCATCGCAGATACGGCCTCTTCCAGCTTCTGCACGCCGTCTTTTTCCACTTCTATGACGCCGCCCAGCTCCGTAATCTTTTCATTCATGGTTTCTGTTTCATTGGCTTGGTTCGTTGCCCCATGGGCCAAGTCATCAATGGCTTGGTTGGTGTTCTGGATGCTTTGGGAAATATACCCAAATTTCTCACTGAACCTTTCGCTGCTCATGCTTAAAGTTTCGCCAGTCTGGAGCACGCTGCCAATCATAGTTGCCAAGGACGCGCGGACATCATCCAAGGAACGCGCCATCTCGCCGATTTCATCCCCGCGCTTCATCAATGCCGGGCTGACAGTAAAGCTCAAATCCCCAACTGCCGCTTGGCGCAGATGCCCTTCTACTAATTTAATGCCCTTGGTAATCCGAAGGCCACTGAGTGCAGAGATTACTAATGCCGCCCCTAGCATCAGGACAGCTGCAACGCCGTAAATCTTAAGCATATTTGAAAATTCATCCTCAATCTTCACTTTCTGCCCATCAATTTTTTCATTCATTTCATCCACATAGTTCCCGGTGGCAACCGCCCATCCCCATGGCTCAAACATCTGGGCATAAGCTACCTTAGGCGCAACTGTCACGCCGTCAGATTTGGTGAAATAGAATTCATTGTACCCACCGCCGCCTTTTGCAACCTCCACTACGCTCTGGGTAACTTTCACGCCGTTCTGGTCTGTCAGGTCATACCTGTTCGTGCCTTCCTGGTCTGTCAGGATTGGGTGGGCAACCAGCACATAATCGTCCCTGTCTATCCAAATATAGCCTGACGCATCGTCCCGGTAGCGCATGGCACGGACAGCGTCTGCGGCCAGTTTCTGGGCTTCTTTTTCTGTGATTTCGCCATTCTGGCTCCGGTCGTAATAATTCTGGATGAGCGCCAAAGCCCCCTGTACTTGGGACTTAATCTCCATCTTATAGCCATCATTCATGGATTCCTCATACAATTCTGCGGACTCCTCCATTGACTGCCTCAGGTAATGGACGCCTAAAATAGCCAAGCCAATGGTGGGAATTGATACCATAATGCAAATAATGGAAATCAGCATAGCTGTCAGGCTATGGTAGCCTTTCGTTTTCTTTCTCTGTGTACCGTCCTCTGCTTTTTTCTTCATGTAACCCCGCCTTCCATTTTCAATAATATCTTTTATTATACACTATTTACAATCGAAGTCAATGAAATGGCTGAATTTTTCCTAATTTTGCACAATTTTTTGTTTGTCATGGACTTAGCGCACATTCTATTCTTGGCATGGATGCAAGAGGGCGGAAGGTGTTCCCATGCTTCCGTAGCTGTATCCCTCAATTCCCTGCGCCGGATGCTGCCGGAAGTTCCTCCAAGGATTTAAAAGTATATCCCATCCCCTCCCACTTCGTCAGCAGCTCATCCAAAATTTCCCCGTTCGTCTTTGAAGTATTATGTAACAGCACAATTGCCCCGGGATGCACACGCTTCAGCAGCTTATCGAAGGCTTCTTCGTGGGTGGGCTGGTTGTCTTGGTTCCAATCCACATAAGCAAGGCTCCAAAAAATGGTTTTATAGCCCAAATCCTTGGCAAGCTGCAGGCTGGACTTGCTGTATTTGCCTTGGGGCGGGCGGTAATATTTTTCTATGGGGGTCCCTACGGTTTGCTGGTACAGGGTTTCCAGTTCCCCTAGTTCCTTGGTAAACGCCTCCTTCCCCATCTGTGACATATCGGGATGGTGGAAACTGTGGTTCCCCACAATGTGGCCTTCCGCTATCATCCGCTTTACCAGATCCGGGCTGGTTTCCAGATAATTCCCGACTACGAAAAAGGCAGCCTTCGCATTGTGCTTTTTCAGCGCGTCTAGGATGGCCGGGGTATTCCCATTTTCAAAGCCGCAGTCAAAGGTAAGGTAGAGGGTTTTTTCCTGCGTATCCTCTGCATAATAGGCATTGTATTTTTCCATTTCCTGAATGGAACTATTGGCTTGGGGCAATTTCCCCTCTTCTTGGAAACTTAAGCCCCAATTTTCCTCCGCGTCCGGCTGGATGGCCGAACTTATCGTGGGGGCAACTTGGGCTGCAAACCGCCCTAAGAAAAAAGAGCCGGCAAACAATGCAAGGACGGCAAGGCATGATAGGGCTTTCCTGTTACTTTTCATAAAATTCCTTTCTGCTCCGTAAGGAACTGGTGGCTTTTCTTACATTATATTGGCGCTTTAGCCTTTTCATGCCGGAAAGAAAAAAAGCGCCCAGAAAATGATACCGCCATTTTCTGGGCAAACCCTGCCATTCTGTTTCCTGCCTGCTGTTCTTTTTATTGGTAAATAATAGCCTCTGCCAAATCTTTTGCCTCACGCTCCGAGGTAAAATAAGCAGCCAGCTTCAGCGCAAATGGGATTGCAGTCCCCATGCCCCGGCTGGTAATGATGTTCCCATCCTCTGCCACATCCTCATATACCACTTCTGCCCCTGTAAGCTGCTCCTCAAACCCCGGATAGCAGGCTGCTTTTTTCCCTTTCAGCAGCCCAGCCCGGCCCAGGACGCTTGGTGCGGCGCAGATTGCTGCTACCAGCTTGCCTTCTGCTGCAAATGACTTTATAATCCCATCCACCCCCGGATGGCTGCCAAGGGCCGTAGTCCCCGGCATCCCGCCCGGCAGCACAATCCCGCCGTATGTGCTAAAGTCTGATTCTTCAAATAAAACATCCGCCAAGACCCCAATCTGGTGGGAGCCATGGACTTCCTTCTGCCCTGAAATGGAAATGGTGGCAACGGGAATCCCTGCACGGCGCAGGATATCCACTACCGTAAGCCCTTCAATTTCCTCAAAGCCTTCTGCTAAGAATACGCCAATTTTCTTCATGCTAATCACCCATTCCTTTCGTTCCGCTCAGGCACAAACCGCGCTGGAAAACCTTTGTCCCGCAGTACCATCCAGCCCTTCTTCCGGTTTTGGCGCGCCTCCTGCTTCGCTGCAACAGGGATATTATATCACAAATCGTTCATATCAAGAACCCCTTCGTTATAATCTTCCACATCAAATTCCCTGTCTTTAAAGTAATACTTCCGGTCCTCGTCCGTAATGTAGCGGAGGACCTTACATGGGTTCCCGGCTGCAATGGCATTTGCGGGGATATCTTTCGTTACTACGCTGCCGGAGCCTATGACTGCATTGTCGCCGATATGCACTCCCGGATTCACCACCGTATTCCCGCCTATCCATACGTTGTCCCCGATGGTTACGCCTATGCCGTATTCGTACCCGGAATTTCTGGAATCCGGGTGGATGGGATGGCCTGCCGTGTAAATGGAAACATTGGGCGCAACCATCACATTTTCCCCAATTACCACTTTCCCCACATCCAAAATTGTCAAGTTGTAATTGGCGTAAAAATTATTCCCTGCTTCAATGTTATAGCCATAATCGCAGTGGAACGGCGTTTCTATGAAAATGCTTTCCCCGCAGGAGCCTAAAATTTCCCGTATCAGGCCATCCTGCTCTTCCCGCTGGGCTGGGGATAGCTGGTTGTAGCGGTAAATCCGCATTTTGTTCTGGTTCCTCTCTTCTGTCAGGCCGTCCATCCATGCCTTATAAGGCAGCCCTGCAAGCATCCGTTCTTTCTGGTCCATAATTTTCCCTCCATACCGCGCCGGCTTCTTATTTTTCACTATTACCCTGCGTAAAATTTGCTGATATTTAACCGGCGGATTAATCTTTCAAAACCTTACGCTTCCTTTCCACATTCCAAAACCATAACGCCGCATCCCGCCAGCGTCAGCTTTTCCCCTGCATGGTTTTCTGGCAGGTTGGAAAGAAGCACGCGCCCTGCTTCATATTCCAAAGGCAGTTCTACGGCGTCCTGCCCGAAATTAGCTGCAACTAAGATTTTCTTCCCGGCAGCTTTCCCACAGCATCCCGCGCCGTTTGGCTCCGCTTTGCTGCCAACAGATGTTTCATTGCTTACGGCTTCGCCAGATGCTGCACTTTTTGCACCGCTTTCTTCCATGCTCCGGTAAAAAGCCATCACATGCTCCTGCTCCCCATATATCGGCACAAACCGCCCGTAAGTGAACACTTCCTTATATTCCGCGGACTTGCGCAGGGCAATCAGCTTCTGGTAATAATGGAGCACGGAATCCTCCTCTTTCTGCTGGGCTTCTACATTGATTTTTGCGCAGTTGGGGTTTGCCTTCATCCATGGGGTGCCTGTGGTAAACCCTGCATTGGCGTCCCCCTTCCACTGCATGGGGGTCCTTGCATTGTCCCGGCTCATGCCCGCGCACACCCGCAGGGCATCCTCCTTGGAAACGCCAGCCGCCCTTGCCGTCTGATACTGGTCTTTCGTGCTGATATCGTCCCATTCCTCGGGGCTCTCCCACACGCAGTTCTGCATCCCGATTTCCTGCCCTTGGTACAAGAAGGGAATCCCCCTCAGCAGGAGGCTTACCGTGCCCAGCATCTTTGTGCCGGCTTCATTCCTTGCGTACTCCGGCAGGAACCGGGAAACACCCCTTGGCTCGTCGTGGTTTTCAATAATATTTGCCTTAAACCCAATTTCCTGCACCTCTAACTGGGAATCTACAATAGCCTTCCGCCACGCCTTGAAATCAAGCTCCGGCGCGTCATACCAGCCATGCTCCCCTTCGGTCAGGCAGTGGGCGCTGAAATCGAAAATTGTGGAAAAATGCCCATCCTCCCCGATAAATTCCGGCAGTTCCCCGTCATGCATATTGAATACTTCCCCAACAGTAAATGCATCATATTTTTCAAAAGTATTGTGCTTTAAATCCTCCAGCAGCTCGCCAACCCCGCTGGTCTGCTCCACTGCCAAGTGGTATCCGGCCAAGCCGTCCGGCCCGTCTGGCTCAAGCTCCGGGAATTCCACATTCTTTTTGATATTGATAATGGCGTCAATCCGAAAACCCGCAAGCCCTTTGTCCAGCCACCAGTTTATCATGTCATACAAATCCTTGCGCATATCCGGGTTTTCCCAGTTCAGGTCCGGCTGCTCCTTGGCAAAGGCATGGAAATAATATTTATCCGTCCCCGGAACCGGCTCCCAGCAGCTTCCCCCAAAGTAAGAACGGTAATTGCTGGGGGCTTTCCCATTTTTCCCTTCCCGGAAATAAAAGTAATCCCCATATTTCCCGTCCGGGTCTGCCAGCGCCTTCTGGAACCACTCGTGCTGGTCGGAGCAATGGTTGATCACCAAATCCATGACAATGGAAATGCCCCGCTTCTTCGCTTCTGCCAGCAATTCGTCGAAATCCTCCATGGTGCCGAACTCCGGCGCAATCCCATAGTAATCGGAAATATCATATCCCTGGTCCACAAAGGGGGATTTATAAATTGGCGAAATCCAAACCATGTCAATGCCAAGCTCCTTTAAGTAATCCAGCTTTGCAATAATCCCCCGCAAATCCCCAATGCCGTCCCCATTGGTATCGTAAAAACTTTTGGGGTAAATCTGGTATACTACTTTGTCGTGCCACCATTTTTTCATCCTTGTTCCCATCTTCTTATCCATTCCTTTCCCTTCCATTTCCAAAATATTTTCAGGAGGCCTTTCCTTTGCTGCTGTGGCTATCGCCGCAGATTTCAAATTTTTCCAAAATATTTTCAGGAGGCCTTTCTTTCTATGTAAGATACTGCTATTATAATGGTAGATTTCAGGATTTTCTTGCAATATATTTGCCTGTTATAACACAATCCTGCTATCCCTTGCGTTCAGGAGAAAGGAGCCGCCCAATTTGAAAAAATTAAACTCACTGATTTTAGAACAGAAAGAAGACGCCAAGCATGGGGAATCCTTTTTCCCTATCCAAAAATACATTACCTCCCTAACCCCGGAATACCCGGTGCTGACTACCCACTGGCATGAAGAGGCGGAGTTTACCTTGATTACGGAAGGGCAGGGAACTTACTATATTGAGCTGATGGAATATGGGGTGGAGCCGGAGGATTTGGTGTTCGTGATGCCCCTTGCCCTCCATGCGGCTTCTGCCCCGGAAGGCCATGGGCTCCTGTCGGAAACTTATGTATTCCATATGAATTTCCTTGGGGGGAATTCCACGGATATCTGCTCCACCAGATACCTGCATCCCCTTGCACGCCATGAAATGGCACTGCCCGGCGTCATTAAGCCGGAGCACCCTGCCTACCTTTCCCTGCGGAAAATCTTTGGGCAGATCAGCAATTTGTATGACGGCGGGATTCCCGGGTATGAACTGGCATTGAAAGCCCTGCTGCTGCAGGCAATATTCCTGCTGCTGCAGTTTCAGGAATCTGCCCCGTCTTCCGGCGCCCCCAATGCCATCCATTCAGAAAAGCTGAAAACGGTCTTGGACTATATGGAACTGCATTATATGGACGATATTGCGGTTGCCGACCTTGCCGGGCTTTGCTATTTCAGCGAATACCATTTTATGCGTTTTTTTAAAAAGCACATGAACATGACCTGCATCGAATATCTGAATAACCTCCGGCTGGAAAAGGCGGTGGAGCTTTTGGAGGATGGCGGCGCTTCTATCTTGGAAGTTTCCCTGTCGGTGGGTTTTTCCAACCTCTCCTATTTCCACCGGGCATTTAAGAAAAAATACCATATGACGCCCGGGGAATTCCTCCGTTCCTGTCATTTTTAACCAGAAAACATAATATTTTCCATTATATTTTCTTTTCCCTTGCAGATAATAACACCATGGTAAGCAACAGCGTTTCGGGGCGGCGCCATCCCAAGGGATGAGCCACTTCGGGATGGTGTCCTTGCCAGAAAGAAAACAATAAGAAAAATATTTGGAGGTGAATCGAAATGTCTAACAGCAATTCTGGTTCTAACACAAGTAAAATGGCAGTACCTCAGGCAAAAGAGGCTATGAACCGTTTTAAACAGGAGGTAGCATCTGAAATCGGCGTGCCTTTGAAAGAAGGCTACAACGGTGACTTGACTTCTGCACAGGCTGGCTCTATCGGCGGCGAAATGGTTAAGAAAATGATTATGAAACAAGAACAGCAGATGTCTGGCGGACAGCAGTAACTGCTGCCTGAAAGATAAGGACTGCAAAATAGAAATCCCCCAGCCCTGGGTTTTCCTAGAGCTGGGGGATTTGCTATGCCCTTTAGATTAGCCGAAAAGAAGACTGGGGGTACTTCCTCCTGCACAGGCTGCTGGCGGCTACGCTTCTTCCTCTATTGTACTGATACGGAACTTCCCAATTTCTGCCCGGAGGGTTTCGGCGCTTTGTTTTGTCCTTGTCACCTGCTCTAGGACTTCTGCGGATTCCCCTGCAATCACGGATGCACGCTGGGCAATTTCCGTCGTCCCTTCCGCGCCCTCCTCGGCGGCCTTGGAAATATCGCTCATGGAATTCTTAATCCCTTCCATATTGTCAAACAATTCCTGCGCAATGGTGCTGAATTCGCTCATCAGCCCGTCTACGGAGGCTCCGTCTTGGTTGTATTGCTCCCCGATTGTCAGGAACCCCTCGTAATCTGCAGTCACATCCTGCACGACAAAATCCAGCAGTTTCCGTGCGTTGGCAGAGAGGTTTTCCACTGCCTGCGTTACTTCCTGCGTCACTTCCTGTATCTTGATGACCGTCTGGCGGGACTGCTCTGCAAGCGCCCCAATTTCCCCTGCAACAACCGCAAAGCCTCTGCCTGCTTCCCCTGCCCGCGCCGCTTCAATGGACGCATTTAAGGACAGCAGGTTTGTCTGGGAAACTACATTCATAATGACGCCGGACAATTCGTAAATCTGGTCGATGACTTTTGCATTTTCCAGCGCGCTTTCCAAGTCCTGCTGGATTTCATTTTTGAGCAAAACTGCCTTTTCCTGCGCGCCCTTAATCTTCCGGTTGGTGTCCTCTGCCCTGCCTTTGATTTCAGCGGCGCCCTGCGCCCCGTCTTGGGAACGGCGTGCAATATGCTGCACGGCTGCATGGATTTCCCCTGCGGACTCATCTGCCATGGTTGTGGTGGCCGCTGTTTCCTCCATGCCGGCAGACAGCTCCTGTGTGGCGGCGGACACGCTTCCAATATCGTCATTCAGCTTTGCCACACATTCATTGACAGAGCCAGCCGCAACGCTGATGGTTTCCGATTCTTTCTGCACTTGGCTGATTAATTTTACCATGGCTGACTTCATGTCCTCAATGCATCTGGCAAGGTCGCCGAAATCATCCTTCCGCTTTAGGAATTTTTTCATAAAATCCTTTGCATAATCCCCTTCCGCCATAGAGTTCATCTGGCGGGAGGCTGCCTGCAGGGATCTTGTAATATCCGCCACGATAAAAAACGCTATCACAACCAGCAGCAGGACCGACGCTGCAATGGATGCAATGGACAGGCGCTTTGTGTCCTGAAAAATATTTTTCACGGCCGCATTGTTTTCCACTGCAATGCTTTCCAGTTCATCTACATAATTCCCAGTGCCCACGACCCATTCCCACGGCTCGAAGGCTTTGCTGTAGGCGCGCTTTGGGAACGTTTCCGTGCTGTCTTCCTTGGTATAATAATATTCGGTAAAGCCGCCGCCTTCCTGCCGGCCGTTTTTAATGATATCTTTTATCATCTGGTAACCATGGCTGTCCTCGGCTTCCAGACGGTTCGTCCCCTCGGTTTCATTCCCAAGGAGGACTATGTTATCGCCTTCATAGGTGTCCACCCAGAAATAACCGCTCTCCCCATACCTAAGCTCCCGTATCATGTCTGCAGCCAGCTTTTTTGCCTCTTCTTCAGAATAGACGCCGGCTTGGGACTCCGCGTAAATTTTTTCCAGCAAGGTAATGACATTCCCTACCTGCCCTTTAATCTGCTCGTCATAATCCTTGTAGAGCACTTCTTCCATGCTGGAAACCGACTGCTGGTAAGATTTCTCCATGCCTTTCATGTTCAAAAATCCCATCGCACACATGGAAATGGCAGCGACAGCCGTCAATAGCACCAGCCTGATCCATACCTTAAGATTGCTAAACATTTCTTCCTCATCCTTTCCTTTCAACCTTCCATGCCTTCTGGTTACTTTAAATTTTATCACACATAGAGTTCAGTACAAGTTTTTTTTTACATACATAAGGTACTTTACATTCCCGGCCGCATTTTGTATACTGTCTAAAAGCGGAAACGGGGCATATACGCCAAACTCCGTATGTGCCTGAAATAAAAAAGAAAGGAATGGTTGGTTTTTATGGAAATTGAGCGGAAATTTTTAATCCCATCGCTGCCGGAAGATTTAGGTTCTTTTCCCTGCCTTGCCATTGAACAGGGCTACCTTTGCCGGGAGCCTGTCGTACGCATCCGCAGGCAGGAAAATGAATATTTCCTGACCTACAAATCCAAAGGCATGATGGTCCGGGAAGAATACAACCTGCCGCTGACCGAAGAAGCCTATCTCCATTTGCGCCCAAAGGCAGACGGCATCCTGATTTCCAAGAAACGGTACCTGATCCCCCTTCCTCCACGCTATACCATTGAATTGGATATTTTTGAAGGGGAACTGGCGCCGCTGGCCCTTGCAGAAGTGGAATTTGCTACGGAAGAGGAGGCAAAGAGCTTTGTCCCTCCAGATTGGTTCGGGGAAGATGTGACTTATTCTGGGAAATACCATAACAGCGTGTTAAGCGCGGAAGGCCTTACATAAAGCATGCCTACTACAGCGGACTTGTTATCTTCCGGCGCACAGGCAATTTTGCGCTTATTTTCCGTCCGCTGTAGCAGGCAGCTGCCCTGCTTTTGATGAGCCGCAGTATGGCAACTGCCCTGTTTTTGGTAGGCCGCAGTATGGCAAGCCCCGCTTTTGGTGAGCCGCCGCAGTATGGCAAGCCCTGCTTTTGGTGAGCCGCCGCAGTATGGCAAGCCCTGCTTTTGGTGAGCCGCCGCAGTATGGCAACTGCTTTGTTTTCCGTGGGCTGTAATACGGAACCCTACTTTTTGGTGACTGGTATCCACACCTCATATTGGGCGTTCTGCGGGTCGTCATTTAAATACACCTCAACATCCGGCGCGTTCCCATATTCGTAGCCGGAGGTTGGGAGCCATTCTGTTACAATCCACTGTTCCAATTCCTGTATGCTGCTGCCTACCCCGGAACCGAAAAAAATTGCCCATGTGGCTGCCGGGACAGTGTACGTTTCGAATTTCCCCTGCTCCGCTGTAGAGGAAACTGCAATCAAATACCGCCAAGGTTCCTCATCATTGCAGACGCAGACTCCCAGCACGCCCTTTGGCTCCCCATCCATCCTTCCGATCAGCTCCTGCAAGGTTCCGTCGGTATGGATCTCCTGCCATTTGCTTGGGATAACTGCAAAATTCTTTTCAATTTCTTTTTCCATCGGCATAGAAACGCCCACAACGCGGAACGCCTCTCTTGTTTCAATACGGTAATCCATCTCTTCTGCTCCTTTGATTGTGATTTTGAATGAAATGGGGAGGAATGATTTCACTGGCACGCCTTCATTTTTCACCGCGGACGGGGCTACCCCATGGATTGCCTGAAATGCCCGGTTAAACGCAGTGGGGGAGTGATACCCATATTCCTCAGCCACATCCACGATTTTGGCATCGCCTCCCTGCAGGTCTACCGCTGCCAGCGACATTTTCCGTTTGCGGATATATTCTGATAGCGTCATGCCCGCCATATAGGAAAACATCCGCTGGAAATGATAGGAAGAACAACATGCAATCCTGCCAAGCTGCCCATAGTCAATCTCATCCGTAAGGTGTTCCTCAATGTAATCCATTGCCTTGTTTAACCGTTCGATCCATTCCATTTTGCCTGTACTCCTTTCGACATGTTTATTGTACCAAATGCTGCCATGGCTGTCCTCTCTTTCCCTGTACAAAAATGAGAGCCGCCTTCCGCCGCCCGCGCTTTTGGTCCTGCAGGCCCAGGCAGCATAAACGCCCCTGTATCCGTGCCCAATGACGGGTTTCCCTTCCAAATCCAAGCGCATAAACGTCCCCGGGCCTGTGCACAATGACAGGGGGAATGTGGGGTGTTTCCAAAATATTTCTTTTCTGGCCTCATTGACACAAGCATGGATGGATGCTACAATTTAGGCCACAGAACCTACACGGCAAAAAACAGGGAGCAGCCAATTTTTCCATACTATTGGCGCCGCCGGCTTGGCGGCAGAAGGAAAAGCCGTGTGGAAAATAAATTTTTCACCGCTATTTGCGCCTAAGTAAAACGAAAGGGATAAGTGATTTTTATGCAGTATACATGGAATGACATTGAACAGCATATTGCCGCCTGCACCCAATGCCCATTGTGCCAAACGAGGCATCTGCCTGTCATGGGGCGCGGCAGCCGCCAAGCAGATATCATGCTGGTTGCCGAAGCGCCGGGAGGGCAGGAAGACCAGCAGGGAGTCCCCTTTGTAGGGCGTTCCGGGGAATACTTGGACAGGCTTTTAGGGGATTGCGGGCTGTCCCGGGAAGAAATATACATCACCAATATTTTAAAATGCCATCCCCCGGGGAACCGTGACCCAAAAGAAGCAGAAAAAGAAGCGTGTTTCCCCTACCTGAAATATGAAACTTTCCTTTTAAAGCCTAAAATCATTGTCTGCCTTGGCCGTGTCGCTGCACAGCGCCTGATTTCTCCAGATTTTAAAATCACCCGGCAGCACGGCACTTGGACATACCGGAAAAACTGTGCGCTGACAGCCACATACCATCCTTCGGCCATCCTCCGGGACCCTTCCAAATATGGGGCTGCGAAGGAAGATTTTTGTGAAATTGTAAGGAAACGGGAGGAATTACAGTGACGGCGCCTGCCATTTACCGGTATGGCGGTAAACCGAATGGGAAATTTGTGTACTGTTTCTTTCTGCTTGCCGCTTATTCGCTGTCCGTATAGTACTTATCCCATTTGAAGTTTTCAATTGCAATTTTCGTTTCCGCAGTCCCGTCCCACTGGACGCAAAGCCCGGCAGCCTGCAATGCACCGGCAACCATTTGCCCGACTTCTTCCGCAGTTGGCTTTTCAAAGTAATTGCCAAAGGATAAGTAAAGCAGGCTGCTGTCCCCATGCAGGATATGCCCTAAATCCTGTTCTGTATAAAAGCAGCAGCCAACAACCTTTTCTCCTTTTTTCTCTATCCACGCAGCTACTTCATTGCAATCCTCAAATCCGTCGGATTGGGTATATCCGGCATAATGCAATGCAACAACCCCGTGCTCCCTTAGGGAATGGAACGCTGCGTCTAATTTCAGGAAATTTTCTTGGCTGCCCGTATTTTGGAACTCTTTGCGGAGCGCCCCGATGATTGCAAGCAAATCTCCTTCCGTTAGGTTTGCACATTCTTCGCGGTAAAAATCCTTGATGTACTGCCCACATTCTATGGAAATTTTTTCATCAGGCCAAAAACCGGCTTTCACATAGTCGGTTATCATTTCTTCTAATTCATCTGCACAGCACTCATCTTCTATTTTGCTTTTCCATTCCATAAAAACTTTCCCTCCTCTGCTGATACAAGAAAATCCTGCAGCACCCGCGGTTCCAGATAGGCCTCTCCCCAAATCCCAATAACCCAAAACTCCCATCCTGCCCAGCCCGCCAGAGGGAGGGGCAAGATGGAAGTTTACGGCCTATTTGTGGGATTCTTATGCCCGCATCGCCCCGTCTACGGACAGCACTTCCCCTGTCACATAGCTTGCCATGTCGCTTGCCAAAAATACAAATGCATTTGCCACGTCTTCCGGTTCCCCAATTCTACGTAAGGGAATCGCTGCTGCCATCGGCTCAATCATTTCTTTTGGCAGGGCCGCTACCATATCCGTCCTTGTAATGCCGGGAGCAACTGCATTTACGCGGATATTGCTTGGCCCTAATTCCCTTGCAAGGGAAAGTGTCAGGCCGTTGACTGCGAATTTGCTGGTAGGGTAGGCTACCCCGCCCGGCTGCCCGCTGATGCTTACCATGGAGCTTGTGTTGATGATACACCCGCCGCCCTGTTCCTTCATAATCTTTACAGTTGGCTGGATGGCATAAAAAATAGAATTCACATTCAGGCCGATTACCTTTTCAAACTGCCCCGGCTCGTAATTATCAACCTTTGTGCTGTCAGAAATCCCGGCATTATTTACCAGAATATCAATCCTCCCGAATTTTTCTTTTACAGCTTCTATTGCTTCTTCCACTTTCTTTGGGTCGGAAAGGTCTGGATAAGCGCCGTCTGCCTCCCAGCTTGGATCCTCATTTTTTAAAGCTGCAAGAGCCTTGTCTACCGTTTCTTTCCTAGAACCGAACAAGACTACTTTTGCGCCGTTTTCTAAATATTTTTTTACAATTGCAAAACCAATCCCACGCGTTCCCCCTGTAACAACTGCTACTTTACCTTTTAACATGTCATCAACCATTCCTTTCGTTTCGCTTAGGCGCAAATAGCAAAGGGAAATGAACCCTTATGCTATCCCTCCTAAAATTATTGTTGCCCGATGTACTGCCTGAATATCATCCAGACAGTGCACTAGATTAGATATCTTATCCAATTATCTCATACTTTTTCAAAAAATGGTATCTCTTTTTCAAAATTTTCACAACAAACATTTTTTACTGTTGCCGGAAGCTCCTCCTGCTTTTTCACTACTGCATTGCATACGGAACAGTGGCTGCCTTCCCTTTCGCCGTGGTGAAGTCCCTGCCATAGTATCCGCTGCGATATCCCTGCCGCCCCTTGCTATGTTCGTACCGTGCTGCCTGTGCCAGTTTTTCTGCTTCTGCCTCCAACAGCCCGTTCAGCGTTTTTCCACGCTGCCCCGTACCAATTCTTTCATCTGCCCCTTGATTTTTTCCTCATTTAGCTGTACAATTATCTCTGGTAAGGTTTGCTGTCTTTTTTCTGAATGTAGCCCACTAACTCCATTCTGCCAAGACTGCAAACCTTGTCCCTTTTTATCCCTTTTTCAATTTGCGCAATTTATTGTACCTTTATCTATACTGAAACATTTTTTTGCTAATTCCAAGTGGGGGAGCTGAAAAAGTTTTTGATACCGCGCCTTCATAAAGAAATTATGCAACATTGTAATCAGTATGATAATATTCATTTTAAAATTCGGATTAGACTTGATGATTGGAATAGAAAAGATATTATAAATTTACAAACCCTTCGAAAATGGGGCATAGATGAAATACAGTACGGTGCCGAGTCGCCTCAAAACGATATATTAAGCCTATTTCAAAAAGGTATGTCTTTTGAGCGAAACACTATAGTAAAATTATTTAAAAAACATTATGAAAAAAAAATTCTATACACTACCCAAAATTCTGTAATAATAGTTAACGTATCATCCAAAATATGTAATTCTTCTTGTTTCAAGATTATTGAATTAAGTGTGAAATATATTTCATACTTAATTTAATGATATATCTTTATACTTTCAGTAATAAATCTTTAAGGCTATTTATAAAGATTATTGGTTATCTCTTTTTTATTTCCAATATTTCTGCACCCATGCTTCTGCATCGCTTTCTTCAAGTTTATACTTTCCTGCAACCTTTTTAATAGTTTCTGAAACAGGCAAACCCATCTCCTGATATATCTCAATCGCTGAAATCACGGATGCCTTT
>CAJTWA010000051.1 GCA_910580195.1 uncultured Lachnospiraceae bacterium | reverse complement strand
AACCCCTGTTTCCGCCGTGAGAGGGCGGCGTCTTGACCGCTTGACCAACGAGCCTTATCTTGTCTGCTATGCTTTGGAGCTCCGCAACTTCGAAACTCAACATGTTTATTCTACACGCTGAGTTTCGAAAAGTCAAGCACTATTTTGAAAAAATTGAAAAATTTTGTAACAGCAGGATTTGCCCCTGAAGCAAAGAGGCTGCTGTCCCGCGCACCAGCTTATTTTCCAGCCCCTTTACGCCTTTTGCCTGCGGGCCTGTATCTGCAGTTCGCCCTTGCACCCATTGATTTTCTGGCTCTTCCCCGCTTTTTATAGATGGATTTGGTTTTGTAGGCTCAGGCTGCCCCTGCACCCATTGATTTTCTGGCTCTTCCCCGCTTTTTATAGATGGATTTGGTTTTGTAGGCTCAGGCTGCCCTTGCGCCGGTTTATTTCCTGTCCCCTCTTCCGGCAGGGGGATGGCGGCCTTCACATATTCTTTCGTATGGCCTAAGAAATACTGTTTCCCGCCAAGAGAAACCTCTTCTTCCATCAGTACTTCCACTTCCCGCCCAATGTGCCACTCCAGATATTCCCGGTGCATGGCGGATAAATCCCCAAACAGCACATCGCTGCGCCTGCCCTTGGTTTCCTCTGGGATTTGGTGTTCCATTTGGGCTGCCTTTGTGCCTTTCCTCAGGGAATATTTAAAAATATGGATTTCAAAAAAATTGATTCTTTTCAGGAATTCCCGCGTGGCTTCAAATTCTTCTTCCGTTTCCCCCGGAAACCCTACAATGACGTCTGTGGTAATGGCTGGATGGGAAAAATGCTCCCGCAGCAGCCTGCACCCTCTTTCGTATTCCCCACAGGTGTACTTCCGGTTCATCCTTTGCAGGGTTGCGTCGCAGCCGCTTTGGAGGGACAGGTGGAAATGGGGGCAGACTTTGTGCAGCTTGGACAGTTCCTTTGCAAATGCTTCCGTTACAATCCCCGGCTCCAAGGAGCCTAGGCGGATGCGGCAGATCCCTTCCACTCCATGGACCCTCCGTATGAGTTCTAATAACTTCATGCCCTGCCCTTCTTTTTGCAGCGCAGCGCTGCCCTGCTGCTGGACAGAAGGGCATAACCCCTGCAAAGACGGATGCGGGGCAGTTGTATGCGGTTCCTGCAAAGGCAGCTGCAGACCTGCTGGATGCGGTTCCTGTAAAGGCAGCTGCGAGCCTGCCGGCTGCGGTTCCTGCAAAGGCGGATGCGGGCCTGCTGGATGCGGTTCCTGCACTTCCTCCTTTTCTATTGTAGGCGTTCCATGCACCCAATCCGTGCCATAGGAGCTTAAATGGATGCCTGTCAGCACAATTTCCCTATATCCTTCCCGTGCAAGGGTTTCTACTTCCCGGACAACCTCTCCCATGTCCCTGCTCCTCACACGCCCCCTTGCATAGGGAATAATGCAGTAGCTGCAAAATTGGTTGCACCCGTCCTGCACTTTCAGGAAAGCACGGGTATGCTCCCCCGTACTGGAAATGCTTAAGGCTTCGTATTCCCTGTCCTCTGCAATATTCCCAACTGCAGTATAGGGATGGGGTTTTCTTGCTGTCCTATTCCCAAGATCCCTGCAATCCCCACCCACTGCCTGTACTCCATGACACCCTGCATTTTCATCTGGCTCCCGGGAATCCCCGCCCACTGCCTGTATTCCATGATCCCCTGCATTTTCATCTGGCAGTCTTCCCGGCTCACGTCCCTTTGGCTGGCTCGTCCCTTCTTCCATTCCTTTTGGGGGATGTTCCTGAAAATACTGTTCCAGCAGCCCTACAAGTTCATGTTTCCTGTTGTTCCCAATTAATATATCAACTGCCCCGTCCGCCTGTGCCTGCTCCTTGGAGGTCTGCACATAACACCCTGCAGCCACTACCACACTGTCTGGGTTTTTCTTTTTGGCGCGGTGGAGCATCTGCCGGGATTTCCGGTCTGCGATATTGGTGACGGAACAGGTATTTACCACATAAACGTCGGCCTCCTCCCCGAAAGGCACAATCTTGTAACCCGCCTGTTCCAGCATCTGGCGCATGCTTTCTGTTTCGTATGCGTTGACTTTACAGCCAAGGTTATGTAAAGCTGCTTTTCTCATCCTTTTCTCCTTTTCCCTTCCTGCCCAAATGGCAAACTGCCGAAAACCTTTTTGTTTTTATTTCCTAAATTGTGGATGACACCATTGACTTTTTTCAGAAAAGACGGTAAGATATAGAAAATATTTTGTTACATATTTCAAAGGAAATACGCAAACAAATCATCCATTAAGGAGGTAATTTCAAATGAAAACAGTACAGATTTCTTTAAATTCTATTGACAAGGTAAAATCTTTCGTAAATGCAATCACCCAGTTCGACTATGATTTTGATTTAATTTCCGGGCGGTACGTGATTGACGCAAAATCCATCATGGGTATTTTCAGCCTTGACCTGTCCAAGCCGATTGATCTGGCTATCCATGTGGAGAACGACGTGGACGAAATCCTTGAAGCTTTAAAACCGTATCTGGTATAAGCCCGAAAGGCATACCAGTCCCCATGGAACCGCCATGGGGATTTTTTATTTCATAGGAAATACCGAGCCACTGTGAAGTGATGAAGTTCATGAATTTCCTATAAGATAAAACCCTCCGGGGGGATGCGCAGCTTCGCGCGCGGAACAAAAGCTACGCTTGCCAGAGAAGTTGGACGCAGAAGCATACAGAGCGCACTTTTGTCCTCTTATAGGAAAGGCCATGCCGCTCGCTATGAAATGCTAAAGTACATGGTTTCCTATAAGATAAAACTTTCCGCTGCCTTACAGCGTTCTGGAAAAAGAAGCTAGGTAAAATAAAGCCGCTTAGCCCACGCAAAGCACATGGCAATCCCGGCTGCCGTTCCCCCACTTTAATAGCTGTCCATATCTGCCTGCACCACCACTGTTTCTGCTGTTTCTATGGCTGTCTTTACCAGTTCTTTGATATTCTCCTGCAAATGCGTTTCCGAGCGGCGGATAATTTTCAGGTTCGGCTTTGTGACCGGGTGCTTTGCTACAAATATGGTGCAGCAGTCCTCGTAGGGCAGGATAGATGTTTCATAGGTGCCTATTTTTTCTGAAACGGCAATAATTTCCTGTTTGTCAAACCCAATCAGGGGGCGGTACACGGGAAGGCTGCATACTTCGTCGGTAGCCGCCAATGACTGCATGGTCTGGCTTGCCACCTGCCCAATGCTTTCCCCTGTAATCAAGCCCAGCGAATTGGTTTCCTTGGCAAAATGCTCTGCAATCCGCATCATGTAGCGGCGCATGATAATCGTCAGTTCTTCATGGGGGCATTTCTCATAAATGTACATCTGGATATCGGTAAAATTCACGACTTTTAAGTAAATGGGGCCGGCGTATTTCGCTACAATTTTCGCCAAATCCACCACTTTCTGCTTCGCGCGTTCACTGGTATATGGGGGCGCATGGAAATAAACCGCGTCAATTTTTACCCCGCGTTTTGCTATCATATACCCTGCTACCGGGCTGTCAATCCCGCCGGACAAAAGCAGCATCCCTTTGCCGTTGGTGCCTACGGGCATGCCGCCGGGGCCTGGCAATGTTTCGGAATAGATATTGATTTTTTTCCGGATTTCCACATGGAGCATGATGTCTGGATGGTGCACGTCCACTTTCAGTTCCGGGAAAGCTTCCAGAAGCCGCCCGCCTAATTCGGCGTTTACTTCCATGGAAGTCATGGGGTAGCTTTTTCTGGCGCGCCTTGTGTCTACCTTGAAGGTTTTCTTTTTGTCTGGGTAATGGGCGTCCATATAGGCTGCCACATCCTCTGCCAGCTTTTCAAAGCCTTCATCCTCCTTGAGCACTACTGGGCAGATGCCTACAATCCCAAAGACGCACTGGAGGCTTGAAAGTGCATCGTCATAATCGAATTCGCTTAAGGCTTCGATGTAAATGCGGCCTTGTTCTTTGGTGATTTGGAATTCGCCTTCTACGGGCTTTAGTGCGTATTTGATTTGGTGGATGAGGGCGTCTTCGAAAAGGTGGCGGTTTTTTCCTTTGATTCCGATTTCGCCGTATTTTATTAAAAATGCTTTGAACATAATTCCTCCTGATTTTGCATAAGTGTGTGGATTTTGGGGATGGGAAAATGAGGGGTTTCGTAAGGGGGTTTTTAATGGGAAAAAGGGGGCTAAAAAGTTGGGAAAAAGGGAGGCTGTGGGGGCGGATGGTAATTAGGGGGCTGTGGGGGCGGACGGCAATTCCGTGGTGCCCTCCCTCACGCAAACTGGGCAACGTTCCGGCGAACTAACTGCTAACTGCAACTAAGTGATTCAGGATAGCCTTCATCACTAAGTTTCCGTAAGCAGTGGATTTCGCCTCCACTAAGGACGCCCATGAATCGTTTGCGTGAGGGAGGGCACCACGGAATTGCCTGTGTATTGGGGGTAGCCTTGGGCTTTGAGGGTGGGAATGGGGTTGGTAGGCTTTTCTTAATTGCAGGTATGCTGTGTGTAATTTTTTCCTTTAGGGTGGAAATGAGGTTTTTCTGCGCTTTGGGTATCCGCATATTCTCAGGATTTGCTATAAGCTACCAAATCGGTTCCGTAATACAAAATGAAAAGAACCGAGTTGCCCAAAGAACAAAAAGAACCGGAAATGAAGCTGATAGGCCTTCCATAATTGCCTGTATATTAGGAATAACCAACCTTTGGCTTTGAAAGCAGCAATACGGTTGGTGGGTTCCCTAATTTCCTGTAAACTGGAAAGTACCTTTTTTCCGGACGGAAAATACAGCTAGTAGTTCCCATACCTGTTGGCAATTATTTGGAAATAGGTTCAAAGTTTTATTTTTACATAATTATGGAGGATTTGATTGCCCTTCCAAGTATGAAAGATAAAACAAAGCATTTATGGTAATTACCCATAATGGCAAATACTTCTGACCGCTATAAAAACCTTGGCTTCACACAAAAACCATTCTACATTCCCTGACACCCTTCCCTATCTTACACCCTCACCAACGCAGCTTAACCCACAACCAAAACCTATCCTATGGCATCATCCAATAACCAGCAGTTCTGGGCAGGAACCTGTCCCCTGCAAACCATTCAGGGACGCTTTTAATGGAGGTGAAATCCACTGCTTACGAAGACTTAGTGATGAAGGCTTTCCTGAATCACTTAGTCGTAGTTAGCAGTTAGTTCACCGGAATGTTGTCCCGTTTGCAGGGGACAAGTTCCTGCCCAGAACTGCGTCCTCCCCGCTCAGCCTACATCAACTCTCCCACCCAAACTGCAACCTCCCTCTCAGCCTCCATTTTCCCCTGCCCAAACCCTACCTCACCAAAACTCTTTTACTAACACCATCCACCCCAACCCCTAATGCTTATTAATTCTTGCCCCTACCTCCGCGCAAACCTCTGCAATTGCGGCACCACCTCTTTGAGCACCCCAACGCAATACTCCACTTCCTCCAAAATATTCCCCGCACAGAAACTAACCCGCACAGTAGACCCCAACGCCTCTTTCCCTGCCCGGATAGCCTGCAAGGTACTGCTTGGCGCCGGCTTATTCGACGCGCACGCACTCCCCGCAGACACATACACCTGCCGCTCCTCCAAAGCGTGGAGCAGCACCTCGCTGCGCACCCCATCCACCGTCAGGCTGAGGATATGCGGCGCGCTGTCCCTGCCTGTTTTCCCATTGAAATGCGCCCAGCCTGTATCCGCAAGCCCTGCAAGGAACGCTTCTTTCAACTGGTAAAGATGCCCCTGCTTTTCTTGGAACATCTCATAAGCCTCTTTCGCCGCCTGCCCCATCCCTGCAATCCCCGGCACATTTTCCGTCCCGGAGCGCATGTTTTTCTGCTGGCCGCCGCCAAACAGGATGGGCCAGACCTTCGTTTTCTCTTTGATATAAAGGAACCCAACCCCTTTGGGGCCGTGGATTTTATGGCCGCTGGCAGAAAGCAGGTCAATCCCCAGCTTTTTCGGATGGATGATATATTTGCCATATGCTTGGATGGCGTCCACATGGAACAGTGTCCCGGGATTTTTCCTTTTGATGGCTGCTGCCGCCTCTTGGATGGGCTCTACCGCGCCGATTTCATTGTTCACATACATGATGGAAACCAAAATTGTTTCCGGGGTAATGGATTCCTGAAGCTGCTCCAAGGAAACCAGCCCATCCTTGTCCACGTCCAGCCACGTAACGGAAAACCCCTGCTCCTCTAAATGCCGCATGGGGGCAGCTACCGCAGGGTGCTCAATTTTTGTCGTCACCAAATGCATCCCCGCCCGCTGATTCGCCATAGCTGCGCCAAGTATGGCAAGGTTATTGGACTCTGTGCCGCCGGAAGTGAACACCAGCTCCGGTTCGTTGATTTTCAATGTCCTGCAGATATTTTTTTTCGCTTCACGGATATAGCGCTCCCCTGCCAGCCCTTTCCCATGCAGGGAAGACGGGTTCCCATAATCCTCGGACAAGGCGCGGGCCATCACGTCCCTTGCCCCGTCCGAGCAACGGGTAGTTGCCGCATTGTCAAAATATGCCTCCATACTTAATCCTCCATCTCATACACCAGCATGGCAAGGGCTGCAAGCCCTGCGGTTTCCGTGCGCAGAATCCGGTTCCCCAAGGAAATGATTTCCATTTCCCCCTGTACCGCTTCTACTTCCTCCGAAGAAAACCCTCCTTCCGGGCCTATGAAAATCCCCACGGAATCCCCTTTATGGATTTTTTTCAGCACTTCCCTTGTGTGCGCCATCCCACGCTCCTGCTCATAGGGGAAGAGGCGCACATCCATGGGCTTGGCATAGGCCGCTGCTTCTTCAAAGGTGCACACGGGGCGCACTGCCGGGACCAGGCTCCGCTTTGACTGCTTGGCCGCGCTCTCTGCAATGGCCTGCCAGCGGGCGCGCTTGTGTTCCGCCCGCTTGGCGTCCAGCTTCACCACGCAGTTTCGCATGGCTACCGGAACGATTTCGCTTGCCCCAAGCTCCACCCCTTTCTGGATGACCTGCTCCATTTTGTCCCCTTTGGGCAGCCCTTGGAACAAGGTAATTTTAATGGGCGGCTCCGTCCCTTGGCATTTTTCTAATATTTTTAACGAAATGCTGCTTTCCCCCAGCCCGGTAATTTCGCATAGGAAATCCTGCCCCTGCTGGTCGCTGACCCGTACTTTTGCCCCGGCCTTCATGCGCAGGACGTTTTTGATATGGTTCACGTCGCTACCGGTAATCTCAATTTCCGGCATTGTAATCTGTTCTGGCTCTACGAAAAATTGGAACATGTCAGTCCTTCCTTGCGGTAATGCTAACCCATTCGCCCATCCGCACGGTTTCCAAAATGGTAAGCCCTGCGGCCTGGATGGCTTCTGCTACCGCCGTTTCCTTAAAATCAATAATCCCGCTTGTAATGTAAATGCCCCCCTGCCTAAGATGCGCCGGGACTACCGGTGTCAGGGGAACCACCACGTCTGCAAGGATATTTGCCACCACAATTCCAAAATTTTGGCCTACCTGCCCCTGCAAAGCGGCGTCGTCTATCAAGTTTCCCTGATAAAACCTGTAATTTCCCTCCGGCAGGCGGTTTACCCCCATGTTCTCTTGGGAGGCTGCAATGCACAAGGGGTCGATGTCTGTCCCAACCACTTCCCCAGCCCCTAATTTCAGGCAGATAATGGAAAGGATGCCGCTCCCGCAGCCTACATCCAGCACCTTGTCCCCAGCCTTCATGTACTTTTGGATTTGCTGGATGCACAGGCGGGTGGTTTCGTGCTTTCCCGTCCCAAAGGAAGTCCCCGGGTCGATTTCCACCACGCAGCGGCAGCCCTTTGCGCCCTCTGCCGTTTCCCATGTAGGCTTAATCAAAATATCCCCAACGGTAAATGGCTTAAAATACTGTTTCCAATTATCCTGCCAGTCCTTATCCTCGGTTTCCCCTTGGGAGATTGTCCCCTCCCCGATGTCCACAAAGAGCCGCAGGCTTTCCAGTTCTTCCCTTACCTGCCCCAAAAGCGCCTCATGCCCCTCTCCTGCATCCAAGAAAAAGCTGATATCCGCAGCCCCTTCGTCCGGCGGAAGCTCCGGAAGGATGTCAATGTACATTTTTTCCTTATCCTCTGCCGACAAAGGCACATTGTCCTCAATCTGCACCCCTTCCACCCCAAGGTCCGCCAGCATGCTGCTGATAAAATCCTCAGCCTCCGTGGTGGCATGGATGGTATATTTCTTCCACTTCATACTGCCAAGTTTCCTTTCACTCCATCAAATCCGCAGCAAGCTGCCCGCTGAACTGCTCCGCCTGCCCTGCCCACATATGCCCCTCATAATCGGTATACACGTTCAGGCTGTAATCAAAGCCCTCAATTTTCCGTTCCGGGCGGTTGTAGTTCCAATACTCCAGCCCAAGCCCACGGAAATATTCCGTAAAAAACCGGTCAGATTCCTGAAATTCCTCTGCATACTTTTCCAGAGTTTCACTGGGGATGGGGGTTGTAATGACAACCAGCCGGATCCCCCTCTTTTCACAGAAAGCCGCCATTTTCTCAAAATACCGGAAGGAATCTTCATTTTTTTCCTGCTCGTCCCACAGCTCCAGTTTCCCTTCCGGCTTCGGCCCTGTGGCTAGGCCGTTTTGCATAAACCCATCCGCATAGCCCTGCCCTTCGCACTGGAATGGGCCGGCCCCGAAATTTTGGTACTCCTGCCCCTGCTTTACTGCCAAAATTTCTTTCATCTGCCGGAATTGGCTCCTATAGTAAAACCACGGGAACAGGGCAGCCCGGAAATCCAATTTCCACTCTTTTGCAAAAAAATATTCCAATTTTGTCAGGGACCACGGCATTTCATAATATATCCGGTTGAAATCCCCCCGCTGCCCTTCCGGCGTGCACCAGTAGCCCGGATCCAGCTCATATACTACCGTCTTGGGGCTGCTCTTTTTGCAGGCCTGCTTTAAGAAGTAATAGGCGTCCTTGGGGTATTCGCCGCCAAGGCACAGGTTCATGGCAGAGTTCCCGGTTTTTTCCTCAATTACCTTGGGGCTGATGCCGTTCAGCCCGTGGGAGGTGCCAAGGAACAGGGTATCGTACTCCTGCGTTTCAATTTGGTGCATCATAATCCGCACATAGCTGTATGGGATTAACGCATAGTTTAAGCCCATATTTACGGCCGCCACGGCAAGGATCAAGACAGCCGGCAGCAATATTTTCTTAAAAACACCCATCCTGCAGCCCTCCTAGCCACCTGAAATATTGTTGAAGCGGCAGCCGTCCCTGCACGCCGGGAACTTCTGTCCCCCTTATAGCCTGCTTGCGTAAATGCTGCCTTTTAAAACTGCGCATAAATAAACCCTCCTGACTCCCCAGAAGGCTGCCCCAATACCGGCACTGCCAGAATCAGGCACAGGTATACGGCGGCTTTCACCAGCCAGTGCTGCCTTGTGAAACTTTCCGCCAAATCTTTCCCCTGCTCCTGCAGTACGCTGACGGCAAAAAGGAGCAGGCAGCCTCCCAGTATCACCCCAAGGGCAACCAAGGTAAACGCCGTCCCGCTTGCCTCGCCAATTTCAATCCCCGGCTCTAAAATCTGGCGCAAATTGAAATGGCGCAGGGTATTTTTCATCATCAAAAGCGCAGTGGGCACATCGTCTGCCCGGTCAAAAAACCAGCTAATATTCACCAGCACAAAGGTGCGCACCATCTGGAACAGGTGGAACCCACGGCTCCCATCGGAAATATGGAGGGACTTTTTCCAGTCCCGGTATGCCGGGGCCATCAGGCCGCTGAACGCAATAATCAGCCCATTGTAAAGGCCGTACACAATGAATTTCCAAGCCGCCCCATGCCAAACGCCCACCACAAAGAACACAATCAGGTTGGCAAGGCAGATGGGCAGTGTCCGCCCGGCCTGTTTCCCAAAGGTTTTCTTTGCAAACTTGGAAAAATGCTTCATCCAGCCAGAAAGGGACACAGGGTAAAACACGTAATCCTTCATCCATGTCCCAAGGGTAATATGCCAGCGGTGCCAGAAATCCGTAATGGAATTGGCAAAATACGGGCGCTTGAAATTCTCATCCAAGCGTATGCCAAACAGCTCCCCAATGCCAATCACCACGTCCATGCCGCCGGAAAAATCACAGTAAAGCTGGATGCTGTACATCAGCACCCCTACAAGCCCAAGCCCGTCGTATACTTCTGGCTGCCCGAAAATGGCGTCTACGAAAATCACTGCATTGTCTGCAATTGCCATTTTCTTGAAATAGCCCCACAAGATGCGCAAAAACCCGCGTTCCATCCGTTTCCCGTCAAAGGGGTGGGGCGCATAGAGCTGTTCCCCCAGCGTGCTGAACCTGCCAATCGGCCCTTGCAGGATCTGCGGGAAAAAAGACACAAACAAAGCAAAACGGAACACATGATGTTCCGCCTTGGCCTTGCCCCAGTACACATCCAGAAGGTAGCCCATGGACTGGAAAGTATAAAAAGAAATCCCAAGGGGCAATAGGAACCCTATAGAACCAAAACCCGTGCCAAACAGCCCATTTACCGTATGGATTGCAAAATTCGTATATTTCAGCACCCCCAGGATGCCGAAATTCAGGAGCAAAGCAGCAGCCAAAACCTGCTTTTGCCGCCGTTTCGCTTTCTTTTTCTCTTGTATCCGCCCTGCCGCCTGTTCTACTAAAATCCCTGCGCCGTAAGAGGTAAGCGTGGTAAATACCAGAAAACAGGTGACGCGCAGCCCGCCGCTGATATAGTAAATATAGCTGAACGCCAGCAGCCACGCCCACTGGAATTTTCTGGGGATCCAGTAATACCCTGCAGCCGCAAGGAGGACGAACAGCAGGAATTCCATAGAAACTAAAGACATAAGAATCCCGCCTTACGCTTCCTGCAGCCGTTCCACCATTGCCCACAATGCTTTGGCAGAGTTGAAATTCTCCGGGATAATGTCCGCCGGGGTAATGGTAATCCCAAATTCATCCTGCAATTCGCTGACAATAGAGAGGATTGCAAATGAATCCAAAATACCATCGTCAATCAATGTTTCGCAGGTATCAAAATCTGCATCTGGCTGAATGTCCTCTAAAATCTCAATTAATTTTTCCATAACTCTCTTCCTTTCTGGATTTTTTCCTTATCATTTCCCTACGCTGTTTATCACATCCGTAGGCTGCGCGTCCCGGGCCAGCCGCAGGTCCTGCCCTTTGGAATAGAGCAGCACTTTCGGCAAATCCCTGCTTAAGAACAGGCTGATCCCTTCCATGGGGGAGTAAGCGCCTACCCGCTCAAATACAAGCACGTCCCCTACTTTTGCACCAGCCAGGGGAAACTGCTTGACAATCACATCCGCCGTAGTGCATAGGGATCCGCAGATGTTCCATTTTTCTTCTGGCAGGCCGTGCCCTGCACCGTCCCCCATAGGGATATGCTTGATATGCGGCAATTTCATTGCCATAGTCTGCCCGAAATAATTCAGGTGGTGGATGCCGCCGTCCACAATCCCGTAAACCTGCCCTCCGTTTTCCTTCCTGTCCACAATGGTAGTCAGGAAACTGCCGCAGCCTGCAGCTAGGAACCTGCCCAGCTCCAGCGTCATTTTCCCGGAAAATTCCATGCGCCGGACTAAGGCTAGGAACCCTTCCAGCAACACTTCGAAATCTTCCTCGTCATCTGTCTGGAAATACGGCACGTAAAAACCCGGGCCATATTCTATCTCCGGGATTTGCAGGCCTAATTCCTCCTGTATCTCCCTGCAGAAGCCATCCAGCATCTGCAGTTCTTTTTCCATCAAGGCCAGGCTCTTCTTCTGGGTGCCGGAATAAAACTGTATGCCAGCCAAGGATAGCTGGGGAACTTCCTCCCGTTTCCGGAAAATTTCTTTTGCCAGCCCATAATCTACGCCAAACTGGTTGCCGCTGCTGATGCGCACCAGCGCCTTTAAGGTGGCTCCCGCCTCTTTGGCACAGGCCGCCAGCAAATCCCTCTGCTGCATGGACTCTATGGTAAAAATCCCTTTCCCTTGGTATTCCTGCACCATCCGGCGGGTATCCGCAAGCCCTTTGTGGACGCCGGAAATGACCAGCCGCTCCATGGGGAGCCCTTCCCTTTCACAGATGCGGAATTCCCCCGGCGAGCACACCTCGAACCGTCCCACCAAAGGCGCAAGGGCGCTTACCAAAAACGGGTTCGCCTTCATGGCATAGCACAGGCCGATGCCTGCACGCCCTAGGCAGGCCGAAATCTGCTTTACACGCCCAGTAAGGGCATCTAAGTCAAATACATAGGCCGGCGTCTGGTACTGCCCCAGCACCGCCTCTAGTTCCTGCTGTTCCATTGCTGTCCCTCCTGACTCTGCCGTTCGCTATACCTAGCAGGGTACACATCCTGCATCCCAGCCCGGCAGATTCATATGCCGCACCCAGCCTCTTATCCCCTGCCTTTTATGCCGAAAACTGCTTTTTCAAGAAATCATACGTTTTATTTATCATCTGTAACGTAACGGTGTCCCCTGCAAGGTTATCTGGGTGGTAAATTTTAATCAGTTCCTTGTAACGCTTTTTCAATGCAAGCTCATCGCAGACGCCAGAGAAAAACATTTCTGCCTCCACTGTGCTGCCGGAAAATGTAAAATGGCTGCACTCGTCTTTCTGGCAATAGCGTTCCTTTTCCACTGCCACGTCTTGTTTTTCTTTTGCAAGGTCCCTAAGCTCCCCCTCCAATACTTTCCACTTCATCTGGAACAGGCGGTTCTCTTCTGCAAGGCGTTTTTCTTCCATTTTTTTCCGGAAATAAAACTCTTTCTTCTCCCGCTCAAAGTCCCGTCTTTCTTCTTCTAATTTTTGCTGTTCCTTTGCTAATGCGCTTCTAAGTGATTCTTCTGCAATTGGCTCCTGAAACAACCCGCTTGATTTTTCAGGTTGACTCATTGCACTGCCTCCTTTTCCTCTCCCTTGTGCTTTCCAATATAGTAAACCATGCGCACGTAAGCGCGTACCATAAACGCCGCTGCCATAGGCGGAACCATGCAAATCATGGCACGGCACTGTGCCTTCCGCTCATTATACAATATCTATTTTTAAATATCAATGGGAATTTGGCATTGCAAAAGAGGATATTCCCACAGGAACTGCATTTTCTGCCTGCGGGAACATCCCCTTCATGGAATCTTAAGAAATTCTTAACGGTTTGCACACCTTCGGCAGCAAAGCCTGCTTTCTATCTGCCAAGCGGCAAAACGCGGCATGCTGCCTGCGTCTTCCTTGCCGCTTTACCCGGCACTCACTGCCCGGCCTTCCTTGCCTATTTATCCGGCACTCACTGCCCGGCTTTCCTTGCCTATTTATCCGGCACTCACTGCCTGATTTTCTCTTGCCACTTTATCCGGCACTCACTGCCTGATGGTAAACAGGTCAGAAACTTTGCATGCACTGGCTGAACTTCTGCTTTGCCTCGTCAACCTTCTGGGTTTCTGCAGATGGCGTCGGGTAATATCCCCGGTCGTGCATCATATTGAATACTTCATTCTGGATTTTGTGCTCCTTTTCCAAGCAGTCGAGGATTGCATTCCTGACATTGCTGTGGACACATTCATTGGAAAATGTGTTGTATAACGTAGTTGCTGTTTTTTCTGCGGTCAGCGCGTCCGCAAACATTTCTTTTTCTGAATAAAATGACTGCTGCATAATTTCCTCCTGATTTGCATATTTTGTTCCTAATAGCCAATAGCCGGCAGAAGTTCCACGTCTTTTTGCACATCTGCCGTTCCCAACGGCACCGGATTTTTCTAGCCTTCCGCTTTCCGTGCCGCTAACCCCAAACGCCGCCTTTAGCTTAACTGGGAATAAAGGGAACGGAAATGTTCCTTGTGCTCATTGGAAATTTCTGTAAATTTTGCCTTGACTTCCGAATCATTGCAGTTATCCGCCAGCATCTGGAATTTTTTAATCAAAAGCTCCTCGCCGGAAAGCAAATCATTTAAAGCGGACAGTTCTTTTTCTGATATCTGGTTCATGGGAATCTCCTTTCGTTTCTCAATATCAGGCAACCATTGCCTGTCAGGTTTATCTTTCCGCGTTTTGGGGAAAATATGCATCAGATGCCGTCAAAAAAAGAACATTAAAGCCGTTATCCCGGCCACTGCCGCCGTACCTGCCCAAAATGATGCCCCCGGCCGGTAATTCCCAGTTTCTGCCACGCACTTTTTTGCCCGGCGCTGTTCATAGAAAAATTCTGCCATTGCCGCCATTAGGAACAAGAACATCCAGCCAAGCGCCCCAATGGATTCCTTGGAATTATTTTGGATGCCATTGATGGATATTTTTGCAAAAAGCGCGCCGATAAAAACAAAAACAGCGCATACGAACCAAACTACCGACACAAACCCTGTCTTTGCCGCCTTCTGGTCCTGCTCTTTTACCAGCGTCCGACCCAAGCTGCGGTAATTATACAACAAAACCGCAGCCGTCAGTTCCCCGCAGTATGCAAGGACAAGCGCCCCAAACAAATTTTCCGCCTGCCCTGCCCCAAACAGCCCGCCAACCCCAAGCAGCAGCACCGTCCCAAAGGATGTGCAGGAAATATGGACGTCCATCTGGGCCAGCACCTTCTTCACCTCGCCCACATTGTATTCCACTTTACTGCTATACCCTGCCAGCGCAGAAAAATTCCCAGTTTTTACCGCGCCGGAAAAATATAAATGCAGGAACAGCTGGCAGAAAATCCCAATAATAACCATCGCAGCCGCAGTCCCCACAGACAGCCGCCCTGTCAGGCTGCCCATTACAAAATACAGGAAAATGGTAAGGCCAGTTGCCGCCGCAAGGAAACTGGGGGCCTTCGGCATTACAATTTCCGCCTGTTCCGTCCCCTCCATAAATTCATCCAGCGTCATCCCAAAACAGGATGCAATCTGCCGCAAAGTATACACATCCGGCAATGTCTTGTCCCGCTCCCAATTGGAAACTGCCTGCCTTGTAACCGAAAGCTTCTCCGCAAGCCCTGACTGGGTGATGCCCCTCTGCTCCCGGAACTGTTTCATTTTCTTTCCTAGGCTCTGGGGCTCCTTTTGTGCTGCGCCCTGCATAGCAATGCCTTGCCCAGATATTTCTTCTTTTTGCTGGCACATAACCTTTTCCTCCCATCTATTTTTCTGCTATCCTACCATTTTTCTATGGGCTGCGCTAGCAATAATCTGTTGCATCCCTTATATTCCCTTACTTTTCCGCACAAAAAAGGACACAGCAGCCATTTACTGCTGTGCCCTTTTCTCATTTTGTGCAAAAGCTGCAGCTCTTGCTCCGCCTACTTTCCAACCCGAATTACCCTTCCAAGCGCACATAAATCTGGCAGGAATCATAATTTTCCACCGGAATCGGAAGGAGCACCCCGCTGTTCATCAATGCAGCCCCTGTAAATGTCCCGGCCGGCTCGTTGTTTTTCCACATGGTATACTTCCCTTCCGGCAAAAGCCCCCGGAATTTAGCGGTCAGGGATGCTGGGTTCCCGTGGAGGTCGGTGTAAACCACCCCAAGGTATGCTTCTTTCCCGTCTTTGTCTGCATACTCCCATGCAGTGAAATCCCTGTTTTCCAAGGGGGAGGAAATCCGGTAGTAATTCCCGAACTGGAACAGGCGGTAACGCTCCTTGAACATGCGCACCTGCACTTTTACTTCCTCTTTCTCTTCCTCCGTCAGCTTGCTTAAATCCAGCTCATAGCCAAAGGTCCCCTGCATGGCGCAGATTGCCCTTGTCTTAAATGGCGTAACCCTGCCGTTCTGGTGGTTGGGGCATACGGACACATGGGCGGACACAGAGGACATGGGATAGCCGAAGGAAGTCCCATGGTGGATGGTAAGGCGCTCAATGGCGTCTGTATTGTCACTGCACCAAATCTGGGGCGCATAGTACAGCATCCCGGCATCGAACCTCCCGCCGCCGCCGCTGCAGCCTTCCAGCAGCAAATCCGGATACCTCTCTAGCATGGCCTCCATCACCTCGTAAAGCCCCAGCACATACCGGTGGCGCAGTTCCCCCTGCCGTTCCCGGGGCAGGAGCGCGCTGTAAGCAGCCGCCACGGAGCGGTTCATGTCCCATTTCACATACTGGATATTGGCAGAATCAAGGATTGCAAACAGCCGTTCCTTGATATAGGCCCGCACGTCCTCCCGGCTCATGTCCAGCACAAGCTGGGACCGGCTCCGGATAGGCTTGCGGTCCGGCACCACCATGGCCCAGTCCGGGTGGCTCCGGTAGAGGTCGCTGTCCTCGGAAATCATTTCCGGCTCAAACCAAAGGCCGAAGGAAAGCCCCATCCCATTGACTTTATCTGCCAGCTCCTTTAAGGTGCAGCCCAGCTTTTCCTCATTCACATACCAGTCCCCAAGGCCGGAATAATCGTCGTCCCGTTTCCCGAACCATCCATCGTCAAGGACCAGCATGTCCAGTTCCAGTTCCTTTGCCTCTTTGGCAATCTTCAATAGCTTTTCTGCGTTAAAGTCAAAATAAGTAGCCTCCCAGTTGTTCACAAGGATTGGCCTCCTCTTGTCTTTCCAGCTGCTGCGGATTAAGTTCTGCTGGAACCCGTTATGGTAGCAATGGGAAAGCTGGGATAAGCCCCCGCTGCTGTAAGCCATGGCAACCTCCGGCGCCACAAAGCGTTCCCCCGGCTGCAAGTCCCAAGTGAATACGGAATCGTCAAGGCCTACCACCAGCCTTGTCTGGTGGAACTGGTCTACCTCCGCATGCAGGTGGAACCCTCCGCTGTACAGGAGGGAGAATCCATAACATTCCCCCATTTCCTCGCTGGTAGTTTTCTCCGCAAGGATAACAAAGGGGTTGTGCTGGTGGCTGGAAGTCCCACGGGTGCTGCGCAGCTCCGTCACCCCATGGAAGAGGGGCACGCGCTCCATTTTCCGTTCCCTTGCATGGCGCCCATAGAAGTGGATGAAATCCAAGCCGTCATGGTCCATGTCAAGACAGGCAGACAGGATTTTTGACAGGCGTATTTTCCGGTTCGTCCTGTTTTCTGCCACCGCTGCCCGGGTAATAATGTCATGCTCCTCAAATACCCCATAATACAGGTGCAGGTAGAATTCCTCCTGGCTGTCCTTTAAAGTAATTTCCAAGGTGTCCACCGGCTCGTCCTCGGATGCAAACATGGCCGGAAGGCCTTCCAGCCCATATTTCCCATGGTACGTCCGGTAACTGTCAAAAAACAGCAGGCAGTCCCTGACCCCTGTCCCCAAATCTGCATGCATACAGCTAATCCGGTAGTCCCCGCTGCCCCGCACCGGGAATTCCTGCGGCAGAAAATCAAGGGAATAGGTCCGGTCCTCCCTTGCCTCAAATATGTTCCCGGAAAAACCCCGGTCCTGCATGGAAATCATATAGGAATAATCCGTTTCATCCGTTTTCTTTCCATAATAAGTGTGCAGGAGGACGCCTTTGCTGTCAGCCTTCATTTGGTAGGTGCTGTTTTTTGTCTGAAGGGTAAATACATTGTCTTTGATAATAATTGCCATAGCTTCTGCCTTTCTGATTTTACTGATAAAATTCGTTTCCCATAACTGCTAAAACACATGGAGCCCGGCAGCTCCCAATTCTTTCCACCTACATGGTATCCTATTTCGCTTAGGCCTGTCAACACAAAATATCCGCAATCCAACAAATAGCCCGCATATGAATGTATCCATACGGGTACACGCAAATGCAGGCTATTCTGCAAGCTGCCGGCACAAATTCCCCTGCCTGCCCAGCCCCTATGCAGGGCACACGCAAATGCAGGCTGCTGCACCAACTTTTGTTTTTCTTATTTTACTGCACCGTTTACCACGCCGTTGATAATCTGCTTCTGGCATACAATGTAGAAAATCAGGATTGGCAGCAATGCCAGCAGGTAAGATGCGAATGCCAAGTTATAGTTGGTCCCGAACTGTGACTGGAAATTAAGCTGTGCCAGCGGGAGCGTATTCACGTCGCTGCCGGACATAATAACCAGCGGCGTCATAACGTCGTTCCATGTGCTCATGGCAGTCAGGACTGCAACGGTTGCATGCATGGGCTTCATATTTGGGAAAATAATTTTCCAGTAAGTCTGCCAGATGCTTGCGCCGTCCACACAGGCTGCTTCTTCCAGCGCCATGGGGATATTTTTCAGGTACCCGGAATACAGCATAATGTTCATAGGCATAAAGAACACCACATACAGCACAATCACGCCGAACCGGTTTGCAATCCCCATCTGGGACGTCTGTTTTACCAAAGGCATCATCAGCACTGCAAAGGGCACGAACATACCGCTTACAATGTAGAAATAAGACGCCTTGAAAAATTTCAGTTTTGCCATTTTCCTTCCAATGACATAGCCTGCCAAGGAATGTAACAAGATACAGATAATTACGGTTACGCCGGTGAGCAGCAAGCTGTTGCCCAAGGAGCGCCAGAAATCCGTTACCCGCATTGCCTCTGCGAAATTGTCAAAGCTCCAGCTTGCCGGGAACCCAAGGGCCCCTGCTACGTCGTTTGTCATTTCTGAGGGCTTTTTAAACGCAATGATTACTGTCATATAAATTGGGAATAATATGGTAAGACAGCCAATTGCTAAAAGTATATTGATGACATTGTTCACGGCCTTGCCGCCAACTGCTCCTTCGCTTCCTTTGGTTTCTTTTTTTCCCATTATAACTGCTCCTCCTTACCTCCTAAGAATTTCATTTGCAGGAACGAAATCACTACGATTACTATGAAGAATACAAATGCATTTGCGCTCTGGAACCCGAACTGGCCGCCGCTCATGCCGTTGTTGTAAATCAAGTAAGAAATGGATTCCGTACTCTGGGACGGGCCGCCCTTTGTCAAGGACATAATCTGGTCGAATACCATCAATGCATTTTTCATGCAGAGCACTAAGTTGATGCTGAAGAATGGAAGGATCAGCGGGAAGGTAAGGTTCCAGAATTTCTTCCACCCAGTTACGCCGTCAATCATCCCTGCCTCATAAACCTCTGCCGGGACTGTCTGCAGCCCTGATATGTAGATAATCGTATTCATTGCAATCCCTTGCCATGCCCCTACAATCACAATGGCAATCCAAGCGGTCTTGGTGTCTGCAAGCATACTGTTTTGGAGAAAACCAATCCCGGTTGCTTCCCCGACTGCCGGAAGGATGTATGTAAATACAAAGCTGAAAATATAACCTACAACCAACCCTCCCAATATATTCGGTACAAAATATATTCCTCGTAACGCACTTTTTCCCCGTATTTCCCGGTTTAACCCTAACGCTAGGATTAAACTAATAAGATTTACTGCAATTGTCATCACAACTGCATATTTAAATGTGAACAGATAAGATTTCCCTACACGCAGGTCCGTAAACAGATCTTTGAAGTTCCGAAGGCCTACCATGTCAAAATCGCCGTACCCTTTGTAGTTGGTAAGGCCGTAGTAAAAGCCTTTCAGCAGCGGAAGGGTGTTGAAGCAAAAGAACAGGATCAGCACAGGAATCAGCATCCCAAGAAAAACCTTATCGTTTTTGGTCCATAATTTATCTCTCTTTCCTTCATTTCCCATGGTCTATTCCCCCTTTTCCTGATATTTTTGCACTTTGCTGATGATGTCCTTGTTGTACCTCACCCATTCTTTGTCAAACCTGGTAAGGAAGGTGTCCAGCGCATTGCTGCTATCGTCAAACAGGTATGTCTGGATCATGGCGTCTACTGCCATTTCGTTTGGGTAATGGTGGTCTTGTAATCCGCAACGATCCCTTTTTCTATGTACTCCTTCATGCCGTCCAGTTCGGGAGCAATCTCAAAATCACCTTTCTTACACGGTACTGCACTCTGGTCGTTCAGGTAATCCTGAACATTTTCGTCGTCCAACAGAAATCTTAATACTTCATAAGCCTCTTCCTTGTGTTCACAGTCTTCCATCACGCAGAACATCAAGTCATTACCGGAATTTAAAATGTTTTCCTCTGCAACGCTGCTTGCTGGGAATACAAAAGAGTCAATGTTCATATCCGGATTTACGGATTTAATCTGGGGGATTGCATAGTTCCCAATCACGTACATGGCCGACTGCCCCCTTGCAAATGCGGTACATGCATCGTTGTAGCTGTATGCCACTGGGTTTGGCTGCCCATATTTCAGGAGTTCCTTATCCTTCACTGCAATTTCCTCATAGGCTTCTGAGAATGTGGCGTTCCCGCTGTTTACCTGATAGGCAATGTCCGTCCCGCATAAGTTTACTGCAATTGCGTTCCATGGTGCAAGGCAGGTCCATGTGTCCTTAAACCCGAAGTACAGGGGCTGGATACCTTCTGCTGCAATGGTTTCGCAAAGCTCATTGAACTCCTCCCATGTAGTCGGGATTTCCCACCCATGTTCCTTGAACATATCCCGGTTGTAAAGGACGCCTGCTGCATTTGCCATATAAGGCACTGCATACACGCCTTCCTGCGGGACATATTCCAAATCCTTGTTGGTCGCAAGGTAATTTTCCTTGATGTCTGACAGGCCGTCAAAGTCGGAAATATCCATCAGCATCTTGGCATCCAAGAAATTGGAATAATTGATGTCGCCGCCGATTCCGATGATGTCTGGGTTGTTTTCCCGGATAAACCTTGTTTTCAGGATTACCATGGCATCATTTGGGGAATCAATCACCAGCTTAATGTTGTCGTGGGTCTGGTTGAACTTTTCTTCCAAAGCTTCAAATACATCCACTGCCTCCGGTTTGTAGTGGACCAGCTCAATCACAACCTTTCCGTCCGCATCATCCTTGCTGCCGCAGCCGCCAAGCAAAAGCCCTAAGACAGTTGCCATAGCAAGGAATAACGCTAATACTCTGTTCTTTTTCTTTGCCATTTTTAACCTCCTCGTCTTTTTAAACAAATTTTCTGTTGGAACCTTGCTCTTTGCATTGCTAATTTTATTTTGTTATGTTTTGTTTTGCAATATATTATGTGCATAACCAATTTTTTATACAAATTTTAGAAAAACTTTATGTATATTTTATACAAAAAAAATGAGCAGCGGAACTGGGATGTCCGCTGCCTTACTTCTCTTCTTCTATATTTTTCCTAATCCTGCGCATCATCTGGCTAGGGCTGCCGCTGTTTGGGGCGCTTTCCTCTGGGCGCCTTGCAATCCATGGTGCATAGGCATCACCACTGCCTTCTCTGGAACCAACCTCTGTACGCCCTGCAACCCATGGGGATATAGGTACGCCTGTGCGCACCGCATGGCGTTACGGTTCCTCCACGCCTTCAAAAATGTCCCGCAGTTCCATGGTAATATGCGGAAACCCCCGCAGGCGGATTTGTGTGTCTGCATTATAGTCCTCTTCCTCTGGGTCGTCCTGCAGGATGTAACTGTGGGCTAATACATACTTCCCATCCTCCAAATAATAGATTTCCACCGCAGACAGGGACACAATCCAGAATTCCTCCACCCCTGCCTTTTCATAGGCATCTTTCTTCACTGTCCGGTCCCGCTTGGCTGTGGAAGGGCTTAAGGTTTCCGCAATAAACTTGGGCACGCCGCTGTAGCTGCCCCCTTTCAGGTGTTTCCGGTCACAGATTATCATGACGTCCGGCACCATATAGTCGTCTGCCTCCTCCGGATGGTACTTAAAGTCCAGATTTTCCATGAAAACCTTGCATATACTCCCTTTCAGCCCATTCTTTATGATGGTGTTGATATTGTTATTGATAATCCCATGCCTGTAATTTGCGGATGGGGACATATCATAAACCACGCCGTCTATCTTTTCCTGTTTCCGCGGCTCTTTTTCCTTCAAAAGTTCCATAACTTCCACTCCTAATTAATATTCCTTATGCTTTCCCGCACAATCAGTTCCACCGGCAGCTTAAAGGACTTGGCAATAATTTCCTCCCCCTTAATCCGCTGGATTAGGAGCTTCACGGCCTCCTCGCCCTTTTCCTTCACCGATTGGCGGACGGTCGTCAGCATGGGCCTGCTGAGGCGGGCATAAATATTGTCGTCAAAGCCCGCCACCGAAATATCGTCCGGCACCTTAAGCCCTTCCCCGAAAAAAATGCTGATAGCCTCATTAGCCAGCAAGTCGGACACCACAAAAACTGCCGTGTACCCTTCTTCCTTTGCCTTAAGGGCAAAATTGCGCAAGGCTTCCCGCCTAAGGTTCCTGCCCGCTGGCAAATAGTAATAATCCTTGTTATCATAAGCAATGCCATAGCTTTCCAATGCATCGCAATATCCCCGGAACCGTTCATAGGTGCTGGACACCGGGTTTTTCTTGTCGCAGAAAAATGCGATTTTCCGGTGCCCCTCCTTTAACATGAATTCCGTAATCTGCTTCCCTCCCTCATAATCTGCAATCCCTACATTGTCGTACTCCCCTTCCCCGCAGTCTACATAGACTAAGGGTTTGCCTACCCTCTGGGCAAATTCCTGACATTCCCAAGGGTCAAAGCCTACCACAATCCCGCCTTCAATATTGCGGGCCTGCAGTTTCTGGAAAATATCCTGCTCATCTTTCGGGACGCCGCAGACTGGATATCTGCCGTATTCCTGCAGCTTCATGCAGATGGAATTCAAAAGCTCGGCGCAGAATGGGTCTGCAATCACGCTTTCTTTATACCTTAGGCAGAAATCCACCGATATTAATTTCAATGCCTTTCCGTACTCTTCCTGATGGACGGTTTTCTCAAACCCGTACTGCACCAGTGCCTGCTCTATTCTCTGCCTTGTAGCAGAGGACATTTTTTCGGTATGCCCATTCACAACATTAGACACCGTTGTAGGGCTGATACCTAATATCGACGCAATTTCTTTAATTGTAATCATAAGCACTCCCTGGCTTTGCCATTGTTCCTAGTTATTTCCATTCACAATCTTCCATGCATCTTCTGGATCCGGCATGGAACGGATTGCGCCTTTCTTGGTTGTCACCAGATACGCCGCTGCGTTGGCAAAGGACAGCATCTGCTCCAAATCTTCCTTCGTCAGATTATCAATATCCCTGTCTAACAGGCCGTTTAAGATGCTGCCGCAGAAAGTATCCCCAGCCCCGGTGGTTTCAATGGTCCCGCCCAGCTTATAGCTTGGCTTGTAAGCTACCAAATCCTTATAAAATGCGTAGCTGCCTTCCGCCCCCGCCGTTACTTGGAACAGCTTCACAGGGAACTTGCCCCGGAGGATGGCAGCGCCTTTCTCAATATCCTTCTCCCCGGTAAGGAACTCCACTTCCTCCTCGGAAATCTTGCACACGTCGCATTTGCTCAGGCCATATTCCATTTTCTCTTTTGCAATGCCCAAATCCTTCCAGAGGGGTATCCTTAAGTTGGGGTCAAAGGAAATCAGAACCCCATTTTCTTTTGCAATGTTTACGGCCTTTTCCGTAGCCTTGCATACGCCCTCGTGGGTCATGGACAAGGTGCCGAAATGGAAAATCCGGCTGTTTTTAATCTGTTCCCCATCCACCTCTTCTTCCGTGAGCATCATATCTGCCCCGGGGTTCCGGTAAAATGCAAAATCCCGGTCGCCGTTTTCAAAGGTCTTTACAAACGCAAGTGTCGTCTTTACCTCATCGTCAAAGCATAGGCCGTCCATGCCGATGCTTAAATCTGCCAACGTGTCGCGCAGCAGGTACCCAAACTGGTCTTTCCCCACCTTGCCGATAAAATTGGTAGTCCGCCCGCATTTATTCAGCAAAGCAAGGACGTTGCAGGGCGCCCCGCCGGGATTTGCCTCCAGCAGGGAATTCCCTTGCTCTGATTCCCCAGTGTACGTAAAATCAATCAACAGTTCCCCTAATGCAGTTACATCATACTTCGCCATTTCTTATCTTCCTCCTGTCTTACTAGTATGTTACATGCGCTCCGGCGCTTCAAAGCCCAGCACGTCTATGCACAGCTCCAATGCCTTCTTCGTAAGCTCCAATAACTTAATGAATCCCGCCTGTACCATTTCGTCCTGTTCCCCCATGATTTTTGTTTCATGGTAAAAATGGTTAAAGGCGTTTGCAAGGTCGTAAATATAAGCGCACACCTTATGGGGCGCTTTTTCCTCAAACGCAGCTTCCATCATGCCGTTGAATTTGCTGATTTCCAGCATCAACGCTTTTTCGCTGTCCGTGTGTGCCGGCAGGATCTGCGCCTGCGGGGGCAATTCCCGCTGCGCTTGGTACTTTTTCAGGATGGACTTGATGCGCACGATGGTGTATAAAATATAAGGCCCGGTATTCCCCTCAAAAGAGGTAAACCGCTCAATGTCAAAAATATAATCCTTGGAGGCCTGATTGGACAAATCCCCATATTTGATGGCGGAAAGCCCCACCACCTTAGCGGTTTCCCGGCCTTCTGCCTCCTCCACCGTGTGGTTGTCCGAAATCTTTTTGTACATTTCCTCTTGGATGCCGGACACGAGGTATTCCAGCCGCATGACGCCCCCTTCCCGGGTCTTGAAAGGCTTGCCGTCTTTCCCGTTCATGGTGCCGAAGCCCAAAAACGTCAGCTTCGTTTCCGGCCCCACCAGCCCGGTTTTCCTTGCACAGCGGAACACTTGGGTAAAATACAGCTCCTGCCGCTTGTCCACCACATAAATGATTTCGTCTGGATGGTAATCCTCCATACGCCATACAATAGTGGCAAGATCCGTGGTATTGTAGAGGGACGCCCCGTCTGACTTTAAAATCATGCAGGGGGGGATTTCCTTGGTATCGCTTTCTTCCTTCACGTCTACCACCAACGCCCCTTCGCTGATATAGGCAAACCCGTCTGCCTTCATCTTCTCCACCATGGCGGGGATATAGGGCTGTGCGTCCGATTCCCCTTTCCACAGTTCAAAGGACACATGGAGGTTCTCATAGTTGCGCTTCAAATCGCTGACAGACACATTTAAAATATGCCCAAGCAACGCTTGGTAGCCCTTCCTGCCATGCTGCAGCTCATAGGTTGCCTCCATGGCCGCTTCTTTGTATGCTTCGTCCTCCTTGGATTTCCCGCTGGCTGCAGGGTAGATTTCTTCCAATTCTGAAATGGTAAAGGGCGGCTCCTTGGGGTATTCCCCCTCATAATCTTCTGCAAAATACACAAGGTCCGGTTTCCGTTCCTTAAGCTCCGTGATAATTAGGCCCATCTGCAGGCCCCAGTCCCCCAGATGCACGTCGCCAACCATGTTATGGCCCATGAATTTCCCAATCCGCTTGATGCTCTCCCCGATAATGGCGGAGCGCAGGTGCCCTACATGCAGGGGCTTTGCCACATTCGGCCCGCCGTAATCAATCAAAATCGTCTTAGGCGCCTGGCTCTTCTTACATCCTAGGCGTTCCCCGTCTTCCTCCATCTGCCGCAGGTAGCCCGCCAGATAGCCCGGGCTCAGCGTCAGGTTCAAAAACCCCGGTTTTACGGACTCCGCCTTTTCAAACATCTGGTTTTCCTTCAAAACCGCCGCAACCTTGTCTGCAATCTGGAACGGGGCGCATTTGTACTTCTTTGCCGCCGCCATTGCCCCGTTGCACTGGTATTCGCAGAGGTCCGGACGGTTGGACAATGTCACCTTGCCGTAGCTTTCCTCATACCCGCTGGCTTTCATGGCCGCCATAACTTCCCTGCTGATAATGTCTAAAATCTTCTCCATTGTTCTCTCCTGATACTCCTGCTGTCCCGCAATAGGGCATCCTGCCATTGCCCTTTTCCTTTTGGCAATCTGGCATGGGCGTTCCCTTCCATGGCCTGCCCGAATTGCGTGTTGTACTTACTTCCTATTTATAATAGCAAAAAGTAGGCCTATTGTCACCCACTTTTTGCTAAATTTGCTCATTTTTTTGATACTTTTCTCCTATTTTCGCTTAACTTCCTTGAAAGGCTGCCTGAAAATGCTTTTCTTGGGATGTGCTTTGCCATTTGTACCCCGGCCCCTGAGCAGCCTGATGCATCCCTTTTGCCAGGAATTGGAAATTCCTGCGTCATCCCTGCCCTTCCCCAAACCGTACTTCGCAGTCCTTCCGGTAAAAAGCTACGCCGTAACAGTCTATTTTCTTATACCCTTCCGCCCGCAGCTCTTCCATATATTTCTTATCATAAATTTGCTGTAAGGCTTTTTCGGCATCTTCCTCCAAATTGTCTATAGAATCCGAAACTTTCAGTTCCAAGACAAAGGACCTGCCCCGCAAGGAGGGGCTTTTTACCATGATATCGGAACGCCCATTGCCGGATTCCCGGTTGGATTTCACCATATAATCCTCGCTCTGGCTCAATATGCCTGCGAGGAAACCATGATAAAAGTTTTCTGCGCTGTCGTAAAAGCTAATGGTATGGAAGAGCTGCCCTGTGAGGATTTCCCCCATGCGGGCTGCGTCCCCTCCCTCCATGGCGCGGTACAGGCCGCGGAAATCCTCTTTCTTTATCCTGTCCTTCAGCCAGTTCATAATTGTGGACTGGTAGATTGTCTTAACTTCCGTATTTGGTATCCGGGCGCGTAAAAAAACAGCAGATTCCTTGAAATATTCGCTTTCTTTTGTCAGATACCCCGTAAAATACAGGAAATTCCATAAATTCTCCCCATTGCTGTGCATGTCCCCATAGGTGACTTCCTCATGTACTTGGATATCCAATGTCCCCCCTTCCAAAAGCTTCTCAATCTGCCCCTTTGTTTCCCGGTCTGCCCTTGCAACCATGTCTTTGATAATGTCGTTGGAGCTGGTATTAATCCAATAGGGGCGCGGGAAGGCATTGCTGTCTGCCCACAAGTCAAACATAAAATTGATGACGCTCCACGGGTTATAGACCTCCGTATCCCCAAAAGCATACCCGTCATACCATTCCTTCATAGTGGGAAAACGGCCTTCCACGCCATAATACCCCATCATCTGCAACACTTCCAGCTCTGTAAAACCAAAGTGCTCACTGTACTTCCTGTCAAGGACGGAAATAATCCTCAAATGGTTCAGCCCTGTAAAAATGCTCTCTTTCGAAATCCGCAGGCATCCGGTAATCACAGCAAACTGCAAAGAATCATTCGTCTTTAATGCAGACTCAAACAGGGAACGGATGAATCCCACCATCTTGTCATAAAATCCCCGGAAATATGCATTTTCCAAGGGGACGTCATATTCGTCCAGCAAAATGATGGTGTTCCTGCCTGTCACCTTCTGCATACATTTACTGAATAGCTTTAAAGCGCTTTGGAGCAGCTTCCTGTCTGCCTTCTCATCTGCGATGCTGATATACTGCCCATATTCCTTTTCCGTCAGCTTCTCTTTTCCCTGCTCTATGATGTCCCTGTGCCTGTCAAATTCATTGGCAATCTCTGCTTGTATGGTATAATAAGCCGTTTCAAAATCCTCCTGCTTGGCTGACTTCAGCGTCAGGTTCATCACAGGGTAACGCCCCATCTGGCTGACGTATGGTTCCCCCGCGCCTATGATTTTCAGGCCATCAAACAGTTCCCTGTTCTGCGCATTTTTTTCTGCATCCCCCGTATCCTCAAAAAAATACCGCAGCATGCTTAAGTTCAGGGTTTTCCCAAAACGCCTTGGACGGGTGAAGAGGTTCACCTTCCCCTTTAAGTCCAGCAGTTCTTTGATAAATAATGTTTTATCTACATAATAATAGCCATTCGTGCGCATATCCTCAAAGTTTTCTATGCCGACTGGCAATGCCTTTTTCATGGCTGCACCTCCATTTCTGCTGTTCCATTCCTGCCTAGTAATTATGATGCCGGAAAACCTGTCCGGCCCCAGCTCTAGTCCTCGCACGGAAAAGCCGCTTGCTTCTATTCTGCCAATTATTATACCGGAAAACCTTGTTATCTTCAAACAAAAATTTTCCCAAAGGTTTTTGCCTGATAGGGCGCAATTTAGGGAAAAACACAAAGGCAGGCGGAATCCGCCTGCCTTACATAAGCCTAGATGTTAACCTGAACATTAATACCAATTCGGATGGCCTTCCAGATATAAATAACTTCCGCAAATCTAACCCATTTTTCTTCTGGAGCATCATTCCTTCCAATTGCTCTTTGGAATATTCCAGGGCCGTCAATCCAATGATAAAAAACTGCCCTTGCTTCTTAATAAATCGCCTATAATATTTAGAAAATTACAGTAGCGCCCACTAAACTAAAATAATAAATGGTTCGTCATAATACGGAATCAAAGAATCATGTGTCAAAAACATAAAGCCTTCTGCTTTTGCTTTGGCCACCATTCATGCGAAGTTTATCTAGATGTAACATATGTTTAATTGTAATTTCCCACACAGAAGCAATGCTATAAAATATATCATTTTCCTTATCAAGAATAACGTCTTTTGCCTGCTTTGGTAATTTAGGATCATTTAGCACAGCCCAAATTGCTATATGTGTGTCTATCAATACTTTCATAAACCGTTTACCCCGAACATTTCTGCAATTTCATCATGACACGCATCAATATCATAATCTGCATCAATTAAATCCTGGCCCTCTAAACTGCCAATTCTACGCATACCATTTCTAATTATAACTGATTTCTCATTATTGTTTTCTCCAATTCCAATGGGTTTCATAAACCGCTAAATTATATCAAGCAAAAACTGTAAATTGTCCTCGGACAAGCCGTTAAGGGACTGTATCACCCGCTTCTGCAATAATGACAAACTGATTACCACCTTCCTACATATCCTGCGTAAAAGATACTCTTGTAACAAATTATTTGTTAATTTATCATCTATTAGAACATTTTTTATACCTTTTAATGCCAAAAAAAGATATGGCTCCATACACCATACCTTATCTCCCGATTATTTTTGATAAAAGCCTTCTCTGCCAATCCCATAAGATTAGATGCATAATAGCTTTCGGCTTCCTTGCGCTGCCCTTCCGTTTTCCGCTCTAACTGTTCCCACACTGCTGTTACTTTCTGCAAATTATTTCTCTGCTCATTTGCTTTTTTCTTATTGTGCCATTTCCGTGTTTATGTGTACCTGTAAGCATCGCCTTTCCCGGATGACTATGACACAGCAAAAATATCATATCTGGGATAAATTGGAAATGATTTTGGAGAAAAATGCAGATAAGTTTTTACAAATTTATGTCCTTTCATGTACTTATTCCATTTCTACGAAGTAAATACAAATGGCAAATATACATTGCTTTTAGGTGTCAATGTCCTTTCTCGGACTTTTTCCTTTTCTACCCTGCCCCTCTGCACCCCGCTAAAATCAAGGGTTACAAAGCTTATTATTACATGAAATTAACAGAATATTCTGACATTTTAACGCAATCAAGCCTTTTCCTTCCTGTTTCCTCCTCAAAAACCCTTTCTGTCTTATGGCTTTTCATCCTAGACTTAATTTACACATATAAACAAAAATTGTCAAGAAAAACTTTTTGGCAGGGGACAGTTCCGAACTGCCATGCCGTTCCCCTGCCAATAAAAACCATATTCACATCATCGGGGCTCTTTCACGGAATAATCCTTTCCACTCTTCAACAACAGGCCTGCAAAGGCCATTTTCTATTGCAGTGCTGAAATAATTTTGAACGTCTATTCCAAATTACCGATTGGCAGAAGCAACTATATATTCTATACTTGCCACGGATGGAGAACATAAGGCTCATCCATGCAAATGGCGTCCCCACACATCTGGATGGGCTTTTTAACCAAAAAACAAATCCGATACCGAAAAGGCCAGAATTTGAAGAACGGAACTGTCCTTTGGGGGGCGTGCCCGGCTATACGTGCGATTTATAAGATATGATGATAAAAAAGAAGCTGCCCTTTGACAACTTCCCTTTCTTCAATCTTCATAATGTCCTTTGCATGATATGATCCTGATATTCTGCGCTTCATCAATGCCATATACAAGGCAGTTTGCTTTACCGAAGCGGGAAGATTGAAGTAAAAACTATCTGTTGATTTTCTGCATTTTCTTAATAATAGATTGCCAATACATGCGGTCT
>CAJTWA010000050.1 GCA_910580195.1 uncultured Lachnospiraceae bacterium | reverse complement strand
ATATCTTTTGGATTTTTTCAATTATCTACTTGACTTTTAATAGTTGGTCTTTCTTCCGTAAAAAAATGTTAAAATGCCTGAAGCCATTTTCTTTCCTAAAAAACTGTTAAGGCCATCGGAAGGCCTTTCTTCTGTTAGTATAACGAATATTTTCGCAGAATACAATTATTTTCGCATCCTGCCCTGAAATTTTGTCATATTTTCCCTTGCCAGCCAGCCCATTTCTACTTATAATAGGACTATCTTGTTTCACTTGGATATTTCTGGATTGTGACGAGATGGCACCATTAGTTTAGGATAGAAAGGAGCTTAACATTATGTGGGCTTACGAAAGCGTTTTTTACCAGATTTACCCTTTGGGGTTCTGCGGCGCACCCTTTGAAAATGACGGGGTAGCGGCTGACCGGATTTTAAAGGTGAAGGAATGGGTGCCCCATTTGGAAAAACTGGGGGTAAATGCCGTTTACTTTTCCCCCTTGTTTGAATCCGACACCCATGGGTACAATGCAAGGGATTACCGGAAGGTTGACGTCCGCCTTGGCACCAACGAGGATTTTAAGGAGGTCTGCGACGCCCTCCACCAAGCCGGCATCCGGGTAGTATTGGACGGGGTGTTCAACCATGCCGGGCGGGGATTTTTTGCCTTCCAAGACGTGGTAAAAAACCGCGAAAATTCCCGTTACAAGGACTGGTTCCATATTAATTTCGGCGGAAATTCCAACTACAACGATGGGCTGTGGTACGAAGGCTGGGAAGGCAATTATGATTTGGTAAAGCTGAACCTTAGGAATGAAGAAGTCATCCAGTACCTTTTGGAAAGCGTCAGCCTTTGGGTCAAGGAATGGGACATTGACGGGCTGCGCCTTGACGTGGCGTACTGCCTGAACCATGATTTTGTCCGCAGGCTGCGCAGCCACTGCGACGGGCTGAAAGAAGATTTCTTCTTGGTAGGGGAAATGCTCCATGGGGACTACAACGTGCTTGTCAACGACGCCATGCTGCACTCTTCCACCAACTACGAGTGCTACAAGGGGCTCCATTCCAGCTTTAACTCCATGAACATGTTCGAAATCGTCCATTCCCTGCTCCGCCAGTTCGGGCCGGAAAACTGGACCCTTTATAAAGGGAAACACCTGTTAAGCTTTGTGGACAACCATGACGTGTCGAGAATCGCCACCATCCTTGGGAATAAATCCCACCTGCCGCTGATTTATGCGCTGTGCTTCGGCATGCCGGGCATCCCCTGCGTGTACTATGGCAGCGAATGGGGCGCAGAGGGGGATAAGAAAAATGGGGACCCAAGCCTCCGCCCCAGCTTTGAAGCGCCGGAATGGAACGGTCTGACAGACTGGATTTCTAAGCTGGCCGAAGCCAAGAAAGGCTCTGACGCGCTGAATTACGGGGATTTCCGTTCCGTAGTGCTGACAAACAAGCAATGCATTTTCGAGCGGAAAACCGAAAAAGAACGGGTGCTGGTTGCCATCAATGCAGACAGCGAAGCGTACACTGCCCACTTCGACGCAGGGTGCGGGATGGCGGAGGACTTGATTACCGGGGAACCCCATGACTTTGGGGGCGGCAGCGAGCTTCCACCTTACAGCGCATATTTCTGGAAATGTGAGAAATAAAGTTTTATCCCCCTTCCAGCGGGAACTGCAGGGGTGGAGCCTTGAAAAAGGAAAATCCCCCTGCAGCAAGATTTCGGGATGGGCTGCCTGAACGCCTTCGGCGCCCCGCTAATTGTGGCGCACATCTGGCGGAAAGCATTTTTCAAACACGCTTTCGTGCTACAGCGGACTTTTTTCTTTCCAACAACCAGGCACTGGCCCATTGCCCGCAGGAACATCAGGCATTATGTATTGTCACCGTCTGGTATGGGATCTCTATCCCGTGCTCTTTAAATTCCTTTACCAAGGCTGCCCGGATATCGCTGCAGGCCTTAAAGCTGTCATTTAAGTTCTTTGTCCAAATTGTTGTCTTTAACGTCACCCCATCTGCCACGAAACTGCTGACCGTGACGCTGCTTTTATCAGAATCTATCGTCAGCTCGTGAGCCGCACAGATTTCTTTCATGACAGAAATGGCTTCTTCAATATCTGCGTCATAAGAAACCGTCACCTCAATAAAGTTCCCCACATTTTCCGTATAATTTGTATTGATGATAACCGCTGAATCCATAATGGAATTCGGGACAATGCAGCACTCCCCGTTAAACTGGCGGATGACTGTCTGGCGTATCGTCACATCAATTACCATTCCCTCTGCAATCACCGTGCCGCCTTGGAGGACCCGGATTTTCTCATTTACATTGTAGGGCTTGGCCGCAGACACGGAAATGCCGCTGATGACATTTGCCAAGGCCTGCTGGGCTGCAAAGGTAGCGATTGCCACAATCAAAGTACCGCTTTGCAGCAGGGCTTTGCTGATGTCCTTTGTAATGTCAAACTGCTGGACTAAGCTATAGATAATTACAACGTCAATAAAAACGTTGACGGCGCTTTTCAAAAAGCGCAGGTGGATGGCATTTGATTTCTTGGATGCCAGCCGGTAGCCCAAGTTCACCACTTGGTTCAGCCCCAGCCCAACTGCTACGAACAGGCTTATTTTCAGTAAATAATGCATATCTCCCTCCATCGCGGCCTTCTATTTGCCAAAGTTGCAGTTTCAGCAGCGCGGCAGCCGTGGCCTCTTATTTGCCAAAATTGCAGCCTCTGGCAGTGCAGCAGCCGCCGCTTTTTATTATACAACGGAATAACGATAAATGGTAGGCATGAAATTATTAAGGTTTTCTTGCGGCGCCGGAACGCCGTATGCTATAATAATCCTAGATTTTAAATAGGGGGCTGTCCAGAAATAACTTTTAAATAGTACGCAAGATATTACTCCGGCGGTTAAATATCAATGTATCTTGCTTGGTTAAATTTCCATCTGCCGCGTTGTCATCAATCGCCGTAGCGCCCGCTACGACTCATTCTTCCGCCTTGCATATGAAAATTTACCCTGCGCAATCTACATCAATATTTAACCGCCGGAGTAATATAATAGTTATTTCTGGGCGGTTCCTAAGAAAGTAGGTGTAAGGAATGGACAAGAAAATTTTAAAGAAAAAAAGAACTGCTGCAACAAAACATTTCGGAAAAACAGGGAAATTATCCCTCTCCCTCCTGCTGGCTGCCGCCCTATTCCTTGGGGGCTGCTCCAATTCCGCCGCGACTGGGAACAGTGGAAATTCCAATCACGGGCCTGCGGCAAAAACTACGGAAGAACCAGAAAACCCTGATTCCGGCGGACAATCATCCGAAGATACGGAATCAGGCGGGCAGGAATCCGAAAACCCTGATTCCGGCGGACAATCTTCTGACGGCTCCGGCCCAGACGGGCAATCCCAAGGAGAAGCCGCATCCAATGGGCAATCCCAAGATGGTTCTAGCCCTGACGGAACCTTTGATTTTAATCAGGCTCTGGACTTAAAGAAACCAGACCCGGCGGCCGGGGAAATGCCCCGTATCCTGTTCGTGGGGAACAGCCATACCTTTTCCAACGATTTGCCTGCTCTTTTCTCAGAGGTTACTGCGGCAATGGGCCATCCATGCGACGTACAGGAAGTGACAGAGGGCTATTATACCCTGACCCAGTATGCAGACAATACCGACGAGCTTGGCGCAGTGCTGGAGCAGAAACTAACCGGGGAACATTGGGACTTTGTCTTCTTGCAGGAAAATACCAATGATGCATTTGCATACGCTGAGGAAAACATGCTGCCAGCCGTTTCCTCTTTGGATGAAAAAATCCGCGGGGCTGGCGGGCAGACTGCCCTCCTGATGACTTGGACCCCCAAGGAAGGCGCAAGCATTTTCACGCCGGAACAGGTGCAGGCCGTCCTAGCCCAAAACTTAATCCAAATATCCTCCCAGATTGGCAGCCTGCTCGTCCCCGGCGGCGTGGCATTTATGCGCTGCATGGAACAGTACCCCGGCATTGGGCTATGGGCGGAGGACGGCATGCACCCTTCCTTGGAAGGCTCCTATCTGGCAGCCTGCCTTGCCTATGCAGTTATTTTCCAAGAAACGCCGGTGGGGTGCAGCTACACTGCTGATATTGACGCAGGGACGGCGGCGCAGTTACAGGAAGTAGCGGCTGGGTTCCTTGCCCAGTAATTGGATTTTTCTGCAATTTATTTCCTGCCATCTTGATTCTTCCATGAAATGGCAGTAAAATAACCCTAAAGCGTGCCGCGCACACTGCATGGGCAAATCTTGCAAAAATGGCAGCGGGTTCCTTGGGGATGCGCCCCTATACGCCCAAAAGCGCTGGCGCTGCTGGCAAAACCATGGCTTACCGCGCAGGGGTTTTGACTATTACATAATATCAAGGAGATGGAACGATGTACGAAATGAAACCGGAATACTACACTGGCATAAAGGAAATTGACCAAGAACACGCCAGGCTGTTTGAACTTGCACAGGAAACCCACGAACTATTGACGGATGACATGCTTTTAGACAAGACAGACAGCCTGATACACCTGATTTCCGAGTTGATTAACTATACTAGGACGCACTTTGCCCATGAGGAAGACTACCAGCGGAGCATTGGTTACCCGGATATAGACAGCCATATCGCTTTGCACCGGAAGTTCGAAGATAAGCTGATGGAGTTCGATTTTGATTCCCTTGGGGATGATTTCACCAGCCAGAATGAAACTACGGAGGAGCTCCTTGGATTCCTGACTACTTGGCTGATTACCCATATTATGCAGGTAGATATGCTTTATGTGAAATTTAAGAAATAGGGGATACTTGATACTTTTGCGGATTGCCCATATTTTACGGGCAGATCTGCTTACTGCATAATGCAGGGAATGGGGATACTTGATGAATGTGATGTGTAAATTGCAGGATTAATTTTATCAGGCCTTGCAACAGGGGCAGGGCTGTCAGGCAAAACAGCCCTGCCCCCAGCAAAATCCCTTACATTTCTTCCGGCATAATGACTGCCGCAATCAGGTATACAATTACCCCGGTCGTGGTGCAGCCCAGCAGCACGAACAGCAGGCGGATAATGGTTGGGTCAACGTTGAAATATTCCCCTACGCCCCCGCATACGCCGCAAATCACCCGGTTAGTCCTTGACTTAAATAATCTCTTAGGTCCCATATTCATTCCTTCTTTCTATCCATTCTAATTTTTTATCATGCCCATTTCTACTGTTCTTCAAAAGAAACTTCCACATTTCCTACGCCGCAGTCAATTTCTATTTCCTTGCTGCCTTGGTTTTTGATTGTTTCACCGGCAGACAGCCCGCTGTAGCTGCGGTTCCCAATTGTGACGCCCCCTACGCCGCAGTCAATGTCATAACTGTAATCTGATTCCTTCCCGGCAGCTTTTACTTGGACTGCGCCAACCCCGCCTTCTATCCCAATCTTTTCCGCTTGGATCAATGAAGCGGTAAGTTCCCCCACACCTCCGCTGATGTCCACTTTTTCTGCCTCCAGCTCTCCCACGGAAAGCCTTCCGGCTTCTACTTCCAAGGAAATCTTTTTTTCTGCAGTCAGGCGTTCCCTGATGTCACATTCCCCTGCCCCTACATTAATACTAATTTCTTTGGCTGTCAATGGTATTTCTGAAATAATCTGCCCCCTTGCCTGTTCCAGCTTGATTTTTTTCAAATGGCTTTGTTCCGAAAGCTGTGCCGGAATCCGCATGGTAATCCTCACGCTGTCGCTGTTTTTGATACGCCAAGCATCCGAATCTTCGATTTTCAGGGTACTGCCAGACATGGATGCCTTTACCTTGCGCTGATGGTTTTCCTTCCGGTATTCTACATCTAAGCGGATGTTCCCGCTGTCCTCTGCTGCATTTTGGACAATGGATACGCTGGCGTTATCCACATCCAGCTTAATTTCATCCAAGTTTTCCCACGGAAAACCGAAGGTATCATCCGCTGCGCTGGCCCAGCCGAATCCCTCCCCTTCCTGGACACTTTCCCAGTCTTCCCAGCCATCATCATTCCCATACCGGATAAATGGGATATGCCGGAGAAAGCCAAGGGAAAACTCCCCGGTATACACATCCCTCAATTCAGAAATGCTAAACCCAATGCCAATCCCTACTGCACACAGTACGCTTCCCAAAATTACCAACACCAATACAATAACTAATGCTACTTTTGTAAAATGTTTCATGCCCGCTTCTCCTTCCCAGAAAAAATGCTATTCCACAATTTCCCAACCAGCCTTAACAGCCACGGGACTAGCTTACCGCACACCCAGACGCAAAGGATTGCTGCAAGGACTGCCAAGGCCAGCAGCAAAAGCCCTGCCCCGGAGAGCCCAAACCCAACTGCCAAGCTGCCTGCCGCCATCTGCCCAATCCCTGTGCCAACCAGTACAAACCCTGCAATAAAAAGGGAACCTGCCACGCACACTGCGGCAATGGCAAGGCCGAGCACCCCTCCTGCCAGCCCTGTTACTGCCCCCAGCCATATGGGGCTTGTCACAACGGCGATAATTACAATCAGAAGGATTTCCATGCCAGTCCGCCCGCTGTAGGTGGAACGCCCATCCCCGCTGTTGGAGGAATAGCCTTTATAACCGCGCCCGGCATCGGCGTAGCTTTGGCCATACCCTGAACTGCCCCCAGCACTAGTGTAGCTTTGGCTGTGCCCTGAACCGCCGCCAGTGCTGGTATAACCTTGGCTGCTGCCTGTATTGTAGCCTTGGCTGTACCCTGAACTGCCGCTGGCACCGGCGTAGCCTTGGCTGTGCCCTGTACTTCCGCTGGCACCGGCGTAGCCTTGGCTGTGCCCTGTACTGCCGCTGGCATCGGCGTAGCTTTGGCTGCTCCCTGCGGGCTGGCTTTGGTATCCATCCGGGCTGGCCTCTTGGCCTTTGCCTACCGTATTTTTCCGGAGGCTCACGGGATTTTTCTGCACAAACCTGCTGTCCTCAAAGCCCCGTTCCGTATATTCCCCTTCCCCGCCTGCCCCGTCCATCCCAAGGTCTGCCTTAATGGTAGCGGCAACCTTTTCCGGGGATTCCAGCTCTTTTAAAATGCGTTCCTCATTTTCCTCCCCTGCATCTTCAAAATAGCTTCGGTAATAGGAAAGCGCTTCTTTTTTCTCTTCTTCTGCCACGCCTTCCAGAAGCCGTTCTAACTGACTGATAAAATCCTCTCTTTTCATGCTGTTTCTCCTCCCGAAAATAACATTGTAATTTTAGAAGAATAATTGACCCATTCTGTACGGTACAGGTTCAGCTGCACCAGCCCTTTCTCCGTAATCTTGTAATACCTGCGGTTCCTCCCGCCGCACTCCACGTCATACACTTCCAAGCAGCCGTCCTTCTGCAAGCGGCGCAGCACTGGGTACAGGGTAGATTCCGATACCTCTATGGCCTGCCGCACATCTTGGGTAATCTTATAACCATATGTGCCCTCCTCTTCCTTGCATACAACCGCAAGAACGATTGCATCTAAAAGAGCTGCACCTGTGTTAAATACCATGCCATCACTCCTTACTGTTTTTCATTGCCATTCCCCTTTGGGCAACCGTGCCTTGTATCTGGTACTATTTAGAATATATTACTATTTTTGAAATATTACTATTTTCTAAATATTACTATTTTATATTTAATACTATATGCTATATAATATTATTTGTCAACAGTTATTTTTAAAAAAATCCTGCCTATGCATGGCACATAGACAGGAACATTTCATGGCATCTGGTATCCCCCGCCAGTTCTGGGTGGAACGCAAGCCCTATTTGGTTTTTGTAACGGACGCCTACGGTATTGCGCCCTTTGCTGCCGTCTGGCAGCTTATCAATCACGGCAATTGGCTCCACAGCCCCGCTGCCAATGGACGCCACATAAGGCGCACGGATAAATTCCAGCGGAAACGGCCGTGTTTCTTCCCGGATTCCCTTGATTCTTGCAAAAGCGGAAAAGCTGCCTAGCTGCCTGCCATACGCATTTCTCTTTACAGTAACTGGCAAGGCTGCAAAATGGGCGCCTGGGCTACCGGATATATGCCCTGCAAGGAGAATCAGCCCTGCACAGGTTGCCAATACAGGCATCCCATTTTGGATTCTCCCCTTTAATTCTTCAAACATCCCCAGTTCCCGCAGCAGCTTGCCCTGCACGGTGCTCTCCCCGCCGGGGAGCACAAGCCCATCAAATTCCCCGGCTAAGCTGCTGCTGTTCCTAAGTTCCACACATTCTGCGCCAAGCTGCCGCAAAATATTCTCGTGCTCTAGGAAAGCTCCCTGCACAGCTAATACTGCTATCCTCATTCTATCTGCCCCTTTCTTCCCTAAAAGGCTCCCTGCATAGCTAATACTGCTATCCTCATTCTATTTTCCTCTTTCCGCCATCAGAAGGGCAATTTCCTGCTCATTAATGCCTACCATCGCCTCCCCCAAATCCTCGGAAAGCTGGGCAACCATCTTTGCATCCTCAAAATTGGTAACTGCTTTTACAATGGCATTTGCCCGTTTCGCAGGGTTCCCAGACTTGAAAATGCCAGATCCTACGAACACGCCTTCTGCCCCAAGCTGCATCATCAGCGCCGCGTCCGCTGGGGTTGCCACGCCCCCTGCTGCAAAATTTACTACTGGGAGCCTGCCATTGTCATGGACATATTTTACCAGCTTGTATGGCGCCATCAGTTCTTTTGCAGCTTCAAATAATTCGTCCTCCCGCATGGCGGCGATCTTTGCAATTTCGCTGTTCATCTTACGCATATGGCGCACGGCCTGCACCACATCCCCGGTTCCCGGCTCCCCCTTTGTCCGTATCATAGAAGCCCCTTCCCCAATCCTCCTTAGCGCCTCCCCTAAATCTTTTGCGCCGCACACAAAGGGGACGCGGAACTTCGTTTTATCGATATGGTATACATCGTCCGCCGGGGACAGCACTTCGCTTTCATCAATGTAGTCGATTTCAATGGCTTCTAATACCTGCGCTTCTGCAAAATGCCCAATCCTGCACTTTGCCATCACCGGGATGGATACTGCTTCTTGGATTCCCTTTATCATTTTTGGGTCGCTCATCCTTGACACGCCCCCTGCTGCCCGGATATCTGCCGGAATCCGTTCCAGCGCCATCACGGCGCAGGCTCCTGCTTCTTCTGCAATTTTAGCCTGTTTGGGCGTTGTCACATCCATAATGACGCCGCCCTTTAGCATCTGCGCCAACTCCCTGTTTAAATCCCATCTGTTCTCTGTGCCCATAATTAAGCCCTCCTTTTCCTGCCGGCATCCACCAAGCAAATGCTTTTTGCTTACGGGCACAAGTGTAACGCTTTCTGGCATTGGGATAAAGTCCCATTCCAAATAAATTTGGCATAGCCAGATTTTCCTGCCAAATTTATTTTCCATATCTTTTACCTGCACATTTTCTTGATAGGGATAAAATCTAGGGAAAAATATGGCATTTTTCCTAATTTATGAGGGAATTTATGGCCAGTTCCTGTTCCGGCACAAATGCCAGATATAACATACCGTCCGTTCCTAAAGCTAAAGTAACCTGCATCTTTGCCCCAGCAATATCCTTTGCTTATTTCTTCCAGCCTTAAGCCAGACGCATGGCAATCCGGACCTCCATCCACAGTTCCCCCTCTTCTTCCCGGATGCCTGCCATAATTTCCCCTTCCATCTGGTGCATAAGCTGACGGCAGATATAAAGCCCCAGCCCGCTGCCCGGGTTTTTCCCCACATTGCTGCCCCTAAAAAAGCTGTCAAACACATGGGGCAGTTCTTTTTGCGCAAGGCCGCAGCCTGTATTCCGCACCACAATAAGGAAGGAGTCCGGCTCCTCCTCCCTTCCGGCGCGGATTTGGATCATCCTGCCGTCCCCATATTTTATGGCGTTTTCCACCACATTCTGGACAACCTCCACAATCCGGTCCAAATCCCCCCAGACGAGGCAGTTGGGGTACTTCCCCATGGAAAATGCCACTTGGTTTAACGCCATTTTATCTTGGTAATACCTGCGGATTTGGCCTAGGGCATCCCCCACATAAACCTCTGAATTCTCCACTTGGAAATTCAGGAAATCTTCATGGGAGGCCGTTACGATTTCACCGATATACGCTTCGATTTCCTCAGCTTTCTCCTTTATTTTCCCGGCAATTTCCTGCTTCTTGGATTCCTCCCGGTACAAATTCTTGCCCAAAGCCTGCGCATAGAGGCAAATGGCGCTTAAGGGTGTTTTGATGTCGTGGGAAAGGGATAGGAGCAGCAGCTTTTTTTCTTTTTGCAGTTCCAGTTCCCGGGATTTATTTTCTTCCAAACTTTCCCGCAGCATGTCCATGCCCCACAAAAATTTCCCGAAAAAGCGGTTTTTGCTTTCCTTTAAGGGAAGGGAAAGGTTCCCTTTCGAAAGCTCGTTGGGAAGATCCATAAGCTGGGAAAAGGGCAGCAGGATTTTCTGCCTGACATACCATAGGACAATCCATAACAGGAGGATTGCGGAAATGACGGCTGCATTTACCAGAAGGATGGCAGGCTGGCGGGCGCCTTCCCCTGCGCTGTAGAAAATTTTGTAAAAGGCATAATCTGATGCAATGACAGCATATTCCCCGCCTTCGTTATTGCCCCAAAACTCTTTCCAGTTTCCGCCAAATACCGGAGGATTCTTTCCCCATGCATCCGAAGGGCTGTAACCTGCGCCATATTCCAGGACAGCCACTTTTTCCACAAAAGGATACCCTGCTGCCCCTTGAAACCTCTCCAGTTCCTCTAAGCTATCTGCTGCACTTTGGAATCCCTCCAATTCTTCTAAGCTGCCTGCCGCCCTGCCTTCCTCCTGCTCAAATTCCCGGATTGCCCACTCCAAGCGGTTCAGGGAAACCCGGTACCCGTTTTCCTCCTCGGAAAGCTGCATCTTTGGCAATATAAGGTTCACAAGGCATAGGAGAGCAAGGCTGCCAAGCATAGCAGCCCCTAACAACAGGTTCATTTTTTTCATTCTTCACCCATCCTTCCGCTTTGCCAGTTATTTCCTTGCCCCTACCCGAACCGGTAGCCTACGCCCCAGACCGTCAGGATACGTTCCGGCTTTTTGGGGTTTTTTTCAAGCTTTTCCCGCAGCCAGCGGATATGCACCGTCAGCGTCTGAGGCTCGCTCTCGCTGTCAAAGCCCCAGATTTTCCCAAACAATTCTTCCTTTGGGATGGCCTTCCCCTTGTTTTCCATCAGGTAAAGGAGCAGGTCAAATTCCCGGGCGGTTGCGGGGATTTCTTTTCCTTCCAGATAAATATGGCGGCCCAGCTTGTCAAGGCGCAGGCTGCCGTCTGAGATTTCGCCGGAGGAGTACCTCCTTTGGAAAATGCCTTTTACCTTCGCAAGCAAAATATCAATGTCATAAGGTTTCTCAATGTAGTCGTCCGCCCCCTGCAAAAGCCCGTTCAGCTTATCTTCTTTCCCGCCCCTTGCGCTGACAATAAGTATCGGCGTGTTGTCCTGCTCCCGGATCCTGCTGCACACGCCAAACCCGTCAATCCCCGGCAGCATAACATCTAGGATTACCAGCTTCGCCCCCTCGGACTGATAGATTTCCAAGGCTTCTTCGCCGGATTCCGCTAGGTAAACGTCATAGCCTTCCGCCTGTAAAAAATCAGACAGCAATTCCCCTAATTCCAAATTGTCTTCCACTACAATAATATCTGCCATTGCCCTACCAGCCCATCTCTATCAGCCATTGGTTCAAGCGCCGTTCCCGGAGCCTCTCTTCTACGCCTTCCTCTTCCATCCGCAGTTCCCCCTTGATGTTGCCGTCTACAATATACAAAATCCTGCTGCATTTTGCAGCCACTTTCATATCATGGGTCACAAGCATGATGGTAGTCCCTTCCTCATTCAGCTTCTTCAGCTCCTGCATCACATCTTCGGAAGAGCTCCGGTTCAGCGCCCCGGTAGGTTCGTCTGCAAAGAGGATTTTAGGCTGGTTAATCAGGCTCCGGCAGATGCATGCCCGCTGCAGCTGCCCGCCGGAAACCTCTGTGATGTCATTTTCTGCGACCTCGCTGATCCCCAGCTTTTTCATCAGCTCAAGGCAGTATCCGTTGATTTCCTGCCGGGTACGGCCTTCCTTCCCGGCTTGGTAGGCCGGGAGCAGGATATTGTCCATAATGGAAAGGTTCTTGAGCATATGCATCTGCTGGAAAATAAAGCCCATGCTGGTAAGCCGCACATTTGCCAGTTCCTTTTCCTTTAAGTCCGTAATCCGCTTCCCTCCCAGCCGCACTTCCCCGGCAGTGGGGCGGTCCATGCCGGATACGCTGTAAAGCAGGGTGGATTTCCCGGAACCGGAAGGCCCCATCACTGCAGCCATTTCCCCTTCCATAATGGTAAAATTCACATTTTTCAGCACATTATTCTGCCTTTTATTCGTTACATAAGTTTTGCATAAATCCTTTACGCACAACGCTTCTCCCATTTTTCTCCTCCTAATCCTAAGTTTCCCTGTTCCATCTTTCCATACAAGGCAATTTACCCTATTCCTTTTTGCCCTTTTTCATTCAAGCCCAGTTTCCGTGTTTCCTATTTCATTTTACTGTTTTCATTCAGAAAGAATTTCCAATTTTTTTAGAAACCTGCATCATTCGATATGGTTCATTTCCTGCACGGATACCTTTTTAATCCGCCGCATGGAAATGATGCAGGCCAGCGTCGTGGCGGCAAACAGCACGGCTGGGTACAGTACATAGATTTCCAGCGGGTTTACCACAAATTCAATTTTTTCTGCCCCCATCATCTGGAATACCTTCCCGGAAGTCACCTCTGAAAAGGGCGTCCCGGTCAGGGTGCCAAGGGCAATCCCCAAAAACAGCACCAGCATGACACGCTTGGCCTGCCAGCCCACCAAGGCCCTGTTGGAAAACCCTATGGACTTCATCATGCCGATTTCCCCGCGCTCCCGGATTAGGAACATCTTCTGCATCAGCACTGCCACCAGCACGTTGATTGCCAGCACAATCGCCAATGTTAATAGCTTCAGTGGCTGAATCCTCCCGGAAACATCCCCTATCATATGGCTGATAAATTCCTTTGTGGTCTGGACTTCTGCTTCTGGGAATGTTTTTTTGGCCTGTTCGATGGCAGCCGAAACTGTTTCCCCATCCTGCGCGCCTTCCAGTATTACCTGCGCGCCAAACCCGCCGGATACGCCTGTATAATCCAAGTCCGCCTCTTCCGTAAAACGGATGCCCTCGCCCATATTGTTCATGGACTGGTAAAAGGCTGTGACGACATAGGGCTTTTCCTTTGCCCCATTGGAAATATAAACGGTATCCCCAAGCCCAGCCCCAATCTGCTCCGCTACCACATGGGTGATAGCCACCTCATTTTTATAGATGGGGGGTTCGCCCTCATCGTAAAAATATTGGTCTGTGGAAGTCCCAAGGCCTTGGACAGAAAAGGACTTGTAGGACTTTTCCCCTTTCCGCACCCGCAGCTTAAAGAACACCTCTGTATGGACTTCTGCTACCGGGACATTGTCCTCCAAAAGCCGCTCCTTGGCATCTTCAAGGTACTGGTACCAAGCATCCTTATTCCCCTCCATCATTAATTCGGATATTTTTTCTTCATCCGTCAGGAAAAAATCACATCCTGACAGGGCAAACCATGCGGCAATCCCATCAGAATCCAGCGTATTGATGGTATTAATCGGCATGGCTACCAGCCAGACGCCAATCATGCTGGTTAAAAGCAGCACAAAATATTTTTTCATTTCGCTCAGCACGTCATTGCAGGCCAAAAATGTCGTGGCCTTTCCGTGGGCATTTTTCAGGCGGAGCAACGTTTTTCTCTGGAAACGCTCCCCGTTGTTGCCGCTGCGGATGGCATCCATAGGGCTGAACTTCTTGATTTTCCCTGTGGCAAGATAGCCAAAAAACACAACCACCAGCACAATCAGGATGCTTACGGAAAATTGGAGCAGGATTCCGCTGCTGCCCCCTTCCACCACGATTTTTTCTGTTACCTGCAAGAGCAAACCATGGCTGAACGGGATGCTGGCAAAGAACCCAGCGCACGCGCCCGCTGCTGCCAGCACAAAATATTTTGCCATATAAAGCCTTCGGATGGATGCATCTTGGATGCCGATTGCTTTCATAATCCCGATTTCCTTATAATCCTCATTGACTGTAAAAAGAATGGTGAACCGGAGCATAATGACGGAAATGGCAATCAGGCAAAGGCTTACCAGCAAAATAACTGCCGCAATTACCATTTCCATCACGTATGTGGTTTTCACCAAGGATTTCCCTGCGCTGAACAGCTCATGGAAATCACATTGGTTGTACGCCATTTGGAAAGCATCGGTATCCTTGCAGTCCACAGAGTACAGCCGCCCATAAGGCAGGCCGCTCTCCCCAAGCATTTCCTGAAAATCCCTGCTGCTTACCACAAACCTCTGGGTACCCATCATATCGGAGCCAAGCAGTGCATCCTTTAAGAAACCGGCTACTTTAAAATCCCTTTCATATCCTTGTTCCGTATGGATTGTCAGCAGGTCCCCAGCTTCTATCTGGCCCTTTGACGCTATCCTCTGCCCAAGGTAAATGGTCCCATCCTGCATTTTTGTGATTTCCTGATTCTTTTCATTATAAAATTTCTGCTGTTTTATGTCCAAGCAGTTTATCACCGCAGTGCTTCCGATGTCTGCTTTTTCCCCATTTTCCAGCTTTATCTGGTTTTCGGAAACAAACATGTTCTCATCAATGGAAAACCGCTCCACCTGCTCCTGCCGCCCTAAAAAATCTTCTATGCCCTTGTCGTTTTCCGAGAGGCTCGCCGGCTCCCCTCCCATAGTCACAATCAGGAAATCCCCAATCCCTGCCTGCTCCAGAAAATAATCCACGCCCCTTGTCACTACTGCAAAATTGTTAAGGCTCCCTGCGATAAACATGGTGGATAGGAAAATGAATACCAGCAGGATGAAATTAATGGATTTCTTGCGCCTGAAATCCCGTTTTAAAATCCTGAAATTCATAGGCTGCTCCTTTCTTGCTGCCAGAATGGCAATGTGTGCTGCGCCTTATGGCGCCTTTTTGCCAAAAAGGTATGTGCACGGTGCTTTTCTTCCAAAAAGGCAATGCGTGCGGTACCCTTATGGCTTCTTTCTGCTGGTATTATAAAATGGGAATTATTAATAAATCCTTAAAACCGGGGATAGGGTATATTGCATTCCGATATGGCATATGCTATAATGCCAGTAGGCAAAGTGAAAGTGACATCTATATGTCCGCAAAGCGAAAACCCCCGGATGGCAGTCCGGGGGTTTTCTTTTTGGCTAGTTGTCATTAATCATTACTATCTAACCATTTGATAATGTAGTGGCAAGCTACACCACCCACGATAGTAACAAAAAGTGAAAGTAACATATCCATATGTCCACCCCCTTTCCGTTGCCGGATTGGGTATGACAACATATTGATTATACCATAATCTTTTTTCTCAAACTAGTATTTTTGCAAAAAGAGGCGGCATTTTGAAATGCCTAAATATGCATCCAGATTTTCACATTTCTATCTGCCTTAACACCTGCTCCACAAATTCCCTTGCCCGCCCCAGGTCCTCCTCATTGGGATGGAATAGGCCTTCGTCAAAATTGTTAAGCATTTTCTTCCTCCACGCCTCCTGCCTTGGGTCTTCCATGGGAATCTCATAATTCCCGCGTACCTGCATGGGCATTTTCCCTTGGCAGAGGAAGGTGCCGAGGTATTCGCAGTCGTCTGGGACCCATACGTTTACTTTCTGTTCAATGGACTTAAAATAAGCATCGTCCCTGCCCATGCCGCAGGTGCCGAACAATGCAATTTTTTTCCCATGGAGTTCGGACATCATTTCTATGACGGAAATATCGCAGGTACCGCGGTTCACCCAGAACCCAATGAAAAAAATATCTGCATCCTTCCCACGGTATTCCCCCATGCTCTGCATGTCCTTGGACATTCCCGGAAGTGCACTGAAAATTTCCGTTGCTATTTTCTTCGTATTGCCGGTTTGGCTGGAATATACCACCATGTAGTCCATGTTCTTCTCCCTTCCTTTAACAATAGGGGACTCCGCCGCAGCAAAATCCGCCCCCGCCGCAGCAGAAATTACATGCAAGGTTCGCAAGGCACAGCTTCATGCAGAAATCGCCGCTCCCTGCAATGGGGTTCCCATAACTTCGGCGCATGTCGTAATACCAGCTCCCGCCGTTCTGCAATTGGGCGTAAAGCTGCTGGTACTCTTGGTTGCCGGGCTCCATGGCTGCTGCCCGCTGGGCTGCCTCCATGGCTGCCACGTTGTTCCCCATGCCGGAGTTGGCAATGGCAGACAGGTAATGCCAGCGGGCATCCCTGTCCTTCATGCTATTTAAGACATTCAAGGCCTCCCGGTAGTGGCCGCTCCTGATATAGTTGGAGGCCGCCTGCTGGTAGGCGCTTTCTTCACTGTCCCCGCCAGCCCTGCTCTGGCCTTGGGAACCCCCAAAGCCGCCAAAGCTGCCAAATCCGCCAAAAAAATCCCCAAAATCCCAGTAACTTCCGGTAGGGCCTCCTCCCTGCCCGCCGGGGCTGCCCTGCCCATAGCCGCTGGCCGTCCCATGTTCCTTTTCCTGCATAATCTGCTGGTAGGCCTGCTGGATCTCTTTGAATTTCTCTTCTGCCTGTTCCTTGTTGGGATTGTTTATGTTGGCATCGGGATGGTATTTCCGGCTTAGGGAACGGTATGCCTTTTTGATTTCTTCATCCGTGGCATTCCGGCCAAGCCCAAGCACTGCATATGGATCATACATCTGTTACTTTCTTCCTCTCCCTGTTCTTCTTCACATATTCATACCGGCACCAGACGCCGGAATACAAGATATTCCTTAAAATTTCCGTATTTTCTACAATGGGGAGCCGCTCGAAGGCACGGGAACATTCCGCCATCATCATGCTAAGGATCCCTTCTGCCTTCCCCTCAAACCCTTGCGTCCCAAAGTCTTCCCGGAACAAGTTGTAGTTCCCCGTTTTTATGTCTTTCTCCACATCTTCGTAGCCATCCATCAGGTAAATAAACTTCCCCATGAAAAAACCCATCCGGCGTAAGTCTTGCTCCCATTCGTCCTTTTTCCAAACAAAGACTTCCCCCATCATTTCGCCAAAATAGCCGGATACTTCATCCATGTCCCTGCTGTTCTCCAATTCGCAGCGGCGGATTTCCTTTAAATTTTTCTGGAAAACGGCTGCTTTCTCCGGATAGGCTGCTGCAACCTGCCTGCATTTCTTCTTGAGGGCAGATGCCAGTACCTTCCGCGTGGCCTTCCGCTCGTCCTCCCAGTCGTCCAAGCATTTGTAATAGGACAGGAGCAGGTTCATGTCTGCCCCGTATCTGGTGAATTGGTTGGTCCTTGTGGGGTGTTCCACGAAGGGGTGGGCAAGGCATTTCCGGCTGCTGGTTACTGTTTCTGGCTCGTAAAGGCTTGTGAGCAGCAGAACGGCAAATGCCATGTCGTAGCTTAGGGTAAGCTGGCCGCGCCTGCCGAACTGGTCTTTTAAGGCCTTGCATAGGCCGCAGTAGTAGGACTGGTATAAGTCGAACTCTTTGAATTTCATTTCTGGTTTATTTACAATAATATATCCAAACATAATTCCCTTTCTGTATGAATATATTCTAAACCTTCTGGCAGCAATTGCAATTAATAAAAGCGAAAGATTCTATAAAAAATTTATAAACAGGAGGCGGATGATAATTCCGTTTCCAGCCCTGCGATTTCGGAGAGCCAGAGGGCGCTGCTGGCGTCGCTGGGCATACGCAGGTCCCCCCGGGGGGAAACGGCTACCGTGCCTACCTTGGGGCCGTCCGGGAGGCAGGAGCGTTTGAACTGCTGGGTGAAAAACCTTTGGGTAAAAATTTTCAGCCATTTTAGAATTTCCGCTTTGGAGTATTGCCCTTTCCGGCTCCCATCTTCTGCACCAAAGGCGTATACGGCCAAGCGGAAGATTTTGGCTGGCCCAAAGCCGGAGCGGAGCATGTGGTACAGGAAGAAATCGTGGAGCTCGTAGGGGCCTACGATGTCCTCGGTTTTCTGGGAAATCTTGCCGTCCTCTGGGGGGAGCAGCTCTGGGCTGACGGGGGTATCAAGGATGTCCAAAAGGATGCTTTCCAGTTCCTTGCTGCCGCAGGTATCGGCATAATAGCGGACGAGGTGGCGCACCAAAGTTTTGGGGACGGAGGCGTTGACGCCGTACATGGACATATGGTCCCCATTGTAGGTAGCCCAGCCTAACGCCAGCTCTGACATGTCGCCGGTGCCGATTACCAAGCCGTTTTCCTTGTTGGCAATGTCCATAAGGATTTGGGTCCGCTCCCTTGCCTGCCCATTCTCATAGGTGACGTCATGGAGGGTTTCCGCATGGGAAATGTCTTTAAAATGCACCCGCACGGCTTCTTTGATATCCACTTCCTGAAAGGCTGCCCCCAAACATTTAATTAAATTTATGGCGTTGCCATAGGTCCTGTCCGTAGTGCCAAAGCCCGGCATCGTCACTGCGTGGATGCCTTCCCTGCTAAGGCCTAGCAAATCAAAGGCTTTTGCTGATACAAGCAATGCCAAGGTGGAATCTAGGCCGCCGGAAATGCCAAGAACCACATGGCCGCAGCCTGTGTGCTCCAGCCTTTTTTTCAGGCCCATGGACTGGATAAGGAGGATTTCTTCGCAGCGTTTTTTGCGTTCTTCTGATTTTCCCGGTACAAAGGGGGAGGGGTCTACGAAACGGGTAAGTTTTGTGGTTTCCTGTTTTAAATGGAATGGGATTTCCATATAAGCCCCTGATTTCCCTACAAAAGTGGACATTTTCCTGCGCTGCCCGTTTAACCTCTGCACGTCGATTTCCCCATATACAGATTGGTTGGTGAACCGCTGGGCTTCGGCCAGCAAAATTCCATTTTCTGCAACCATATTGTGGCCGGAATACACCACGTCCTGCGTGGATTCCCCTTCCCCTGCGCTGGCATAGACATAGCCGCAGACAAGGCGGGCGGACTGGCCTTCAATTAAATTTTTCCGGTAACGGTCCTTTCCGGTGATTTCATCGCTGGCAGACAGATTCACAATGACGTTTGCCCCGGCCAAGGCATGGGAAATGCTGGGGGGCATAGGGGTCCACAGATCTTCGCAGATTTCCGCTGCGATTTTCAGTTCCGGGACGCTGTCGGCGCAAAAGAGGAGGCGGCTGCCCATAGGGACTGTTTTCTCCCCCAAAAGCACCATTTCTGCATCTGCCATCCCCGGCGTAAAATAGCGCCCTTCATAAAATTCATTGTAATTGGGGATGCAGGTTTTGGGCACTAAGCCCAGCACTTCCCCATTTCCCAAAACTGCGGCTGTGTTATAAAGCCGCCCGTTCCACCCAAATGGGAAACCTACAAAAACCAGCATGTTTTTCCCATTGGTTTCTGCCGCTATATCCAAAAGGGCGCGCCCTGCCTGCCGGAGCAGAGGCTCCATCAAAAATAAATCCCCGCAGGTATACCCTGTGATGCAAAGCTCCGGGAATACGGCAAGGGCTGCCCTGTGTTCCTCTGCTTCCTGAATTTTTTTGATAATTTCCTGTTTGTTGTAGTCGGGGTCGGCTACCTTGATTTTGGGGGTCAGCGCGGCCACTTTGATAAATCCGTCTTTCACTGGATGCTCCTTTCCATAAAATACCATTCCATCAGGATTTTATTGAAGTATTCTTCAAATCTATTGCCCTTTTATTTTTTTGCACTTTCCAACAACATCTTTAGTTCTTCCGTGGTGAAAACATAATGCTTGTCACAGAACTGGCAGTTGGCTTCTATGGGTTTTGCGTCGTCTATCATTTCCTGCAGCTCTGCGGCTCCAATGCTGATTAAGGCCTTTGCAACACGTTCCTTGGAACAGCCGCAGCGGTATTCTGCTGGGATTTTTTCCGTGATTTCAAGGCCAAGTTCCCCGAGGAACTGATCCAGCAAACCCTCCGGGGAAAGCCCCTGCTCTAGCAAGTCTGTGACAGACGTTACCTCCGCTATCTTTTTTTCCAAGGCCGCTATCACTGGTTCTTCCGTAAAAGGCATCAGCTGGATGATAAATCCCCCGGCTTGGCGCACCGTGTTGTCTTTATTCATAAGCACCCCGAGCCCTACGGCGGAAGGCACTTGTTCCGAGGTGGCAAAATAGTAGGTCAGATCTTCTGCGATTTCCGAGGTCTGCAAGGCTACCTGCCCCACATAAGGCTCCTTTAAGCCCATATCCTTGATTACCCTTAAAATCCCGGCCCCTACTGCCCCGCCCACGTCCAGTTTCCCCTTGTCATTTGGCGCAACCATGGCGTCCGGCACTTGGGGATAGCCTTTGACATGCCCTTGGCTGTCCGCGGTGACGGTAAGGCCTTTTGCCGGGCCGCTGCATTTGATTTGCAGCGTCAGCAAATCCTTTTCCCCCTTCATCATAACCCCCATCATGGCCCCGCCTGTCAGGAGCCTGCCCAATGCGGCCGTGATGGTGGGGCTTGTGTTGTGGCATCTTCTGGCCTCTTCCACCAGCGCCCTTGATGTGATGGCAAAAGCGCGGATTTGGCTGTCCGCGGCGGTTGCCCTTACGATATAATCCTCCATTTTATCTCCATTCCTTTCCCAAATCTGGCATCCTTGGCTCTTTTGCATGCCCTTAGATGTTCTCCTTTTGTTCCGCCCCGCCAGATGGGTACTGTTTTCCTTTTTCTTTTGCCACAAAGCAAATGCGTTCGCTGTCCTCTTTGGCGGGCTCTTTTGTATACCCGTCATAAACGGCGAGGGGTTCCAGCCCGGCCTCAATCAGCAGCGCCTGCACCTGCTGGATTCCATAGCCCCGCTGCACATGGGTTTCCTCATATTTGCGGTAACGCATGTCCTCCTCACGGATAAAAAGCGTCAGGTCGTACTGGTTGATGTGCCCTTCTTCCTCGTAAAAATTTTCCCAGATGAAGCTGCCCTCCTCACGGTTTTCGCAAATCACAGTTTCTCCTAATACTTCCCTGTATTTGTGCAAGGTATTCATATCGAAAATAAAAATCCCGCCCGGATCCAGATAATTATTTACCAACTGGAACACCTGCAGCAATTCTTCTTCCTCCAAAATATAGTTCAAGGAATCACAAATGCTTACTACTGCCCGCACTGTCCCATACAGTTCAAATTCCCGCATGTCCTGCAAAAGGTACAGGATGCCCTGCCCCGCACCTTCCTTAAGATCGCCGGCCTCCCTTGCTGCTTGGAGCATTTCCTCGGAATTGTCGGCTCCAATCATATCATAGCCTGCCTGTGCCAGCAGGCGCGTCATGCTCCCCGTGCCGCAGCCTAGGTCCAGCACCAGCCCGCCTTCAATGCCATGCTCCTGCAAAAGCCCAATCAGGCGCTGGCTCCATGCCCTATAGGGCACATTATCCATAAACAAATCATACACCTTGGCAAACCCAGTATATGCTTCCATACCAAAATCCTTTCCGCGCCGCTTTTTTTGCTTGATTATTCCCTGCAAAAAAAGTATACTAATTCTGTGCAGCCAGCAATTTTCCCAGCTTGGCAAACAACCCAAATGCCCGGAAAATTATGGCAAAATAATTTTAAACAAAAGTGCGCCCCGCACGCTCCCGCGGCCAACTTCTCTGGCAAACGCAGTTTTTGTTCCGCGCGCGAAGCTGTGCAGAGCCTGCCCCAGCGAAGCGAGGGTATCATTGCCCGAAGGGCTTTTCTTTCATAAGACGCACTTTCCTATAAAAGAACGGATAAGGCGCCCTACCGCCCGTATTTTGGCTGCCGTTATGCTTTATTATAGTAAAAACCATGAAATTTTGCAAGGAGCCTTTATGAATGAAACATATGGACACCACATTTCCCGGCATATCCGGAAGGTATACTGCCGCCGTATGGGAGCCCCAGCCTTGTATCTTGCCTTTTTAATGGCCCTATGGCTGGCCCTCCCACTGCAAGAAATCCTGTTCCCTTTGCCCCTCCAAAGCCCGGACAGCTTAAATGCCTATCAAAGCCAGCATGCTTCTTATGTGGAGGCTGATTTTTCGGATCTTTATTTTACAGGGTATACGAATACCTCTTTCGGGCAGACCACCGGCTATTACTATTACGCCATTACAGAACCCAAGGCTGGCAGCAAAGAAGGCAGCCCCAAACCGAAAGATACTGCCCCTGCTGCGGAACTTCCAGATTCCAATACAGACAAACCTGAAGGCAATCCTACCACTAAAAACAGCAGCAATCCGGAAGAAGCTGCGGATTCTGGCACTGGCAATCCTATAGATGGCCCCCAGCAGTGCATCATTGTCCTGCTTTCCCCCTCTACCTGCGAGGAAGGGCTCCCTTTTATGGAATCTGTCCATATCCGGGGCAGGGTGCTGGCTGGAAACCAAGCGTTCCAAGCCTTGCTGGAAAATTTATCGAAAGACTTAAACTGGACAAAACAGGGCATCAGCCAAACAGTAAGCAGCTACTTTGTCAGCGAGCCTGCTTTCCTGCTAGGCCCAAGCGTGGTATTCCTGACGCTGTATTTTTCCACAGGCCTTTATGCCTTGCTCTGCCTTGCCCTCGGCATCCTCTATCTCCGGTTCCCGGTGCTTGCGCCGCCCTGCCGCCAGCTTGGGCGGTACGGAAAGCCTAGGGAACTGCTGGCGCAGGCGGAAACTGAGCTTGCCACGCTGCCGCAGCTTGCCACGGAGGATATGTTTATTACGGAGCATTATTTTATTGTGCTTGCCAATTATGGGGCTGCCATTATCCCGATTCAGGAGATGGTCTGGATCTACAAGCACTCTACCCTGCATAAGTTCCTGTGGTACCATTTCAGCATTTCCTATACGCTGCATGTGACTGCCAGCAAGCACTTGTATTTCCAGTGCCCGAAAAATATGAAATCTGACATTGATGGGATTATAGATTATCTGTCGGAGGCGAACCATGATATTCTGGTTGGGTTTAATGAGGAAAACAGGAGGAAGGTGCATGGGCAGCGGACTTGCCCAGCGCAGCTTGGGCGGGTAGCAGAGTTCTTGCAAAAAAGGCTGAAATTGCGTTAGCGGGAGGGGGATTCTGGTTTTGGAAACCTAAAATCTGCCTCTTTCCAATTGTAGAATTAAAAAAATATGATATTTAACCGCCGGAGTAAGACGGTTATGAAAATAAAAGGCAGTACAAACTGTATGGCATAAGAGGGGCAGGGCTGCATTTCAAAAAGCCCTAATTTATCAGCCCTCCCCTTTTTATGCCCCCTTAATACAGGCCTGAAAAATACTTAAGGACCTGTTCCTTAGGAAAACAGCCCTTGGAAAAACTCCAGAATGGACCGGAAAAAATCCGCCACCCTGTCAAAAATGCTCTTGGTGTCCAAGCTGGTAAGTTTGTCGTACAATTCTTCTGCTTGGTTACGGATGGAGTCAATGTCCAAATCCAATTCCCCGATTTTCTTCAGGAGCCCTGTCAGTTCTGCGACTTCCTCTTCCGCCAGCGTAATGTCAAACTGGCCGCAGGCTTCTTCGATGGCTTCTTCGATTTCCTGCTGGGAATCCAGCCCTTTTTCGATGACTTCCTGTTTTAAGTAGGCCACTAGTTCTTCTGCTTTTTGGGAATCCCCGACAGTTTCAGCAATGTCCCCAGTAAGGACCAGCTCATTCAATGCGGTGTCCATGCTCCGCTCGGAAACCTCTGCGCCAGTCATGTCGGAATAGGCCTTCATGGCCCCTACAAGGGCGGCCGTCCCGGATATGGGGAACGGGCCTGCAACAATAATATCGGCGTCGGTAATCCCTGCTGTAATCAGTGCATTTTTGTACATGCCTATGGTGCAGTAGGAAATGTTTTTGGTGGTGATATTGATGCCATTTCCCTGCTCCCGCTTTACAATCAGCACGGACGACAGGGCGCGGGTGCCGATTTTGCTGGCTGCTACATAATCGCCCAGATATTCGTGCTCTTCTTCATTAGTAATATAAATGACGTCGTAGTCTTCCAGTTCGGCAGGGTTAATGCCCAGAAGCTCCAGCACAATTGCCTGCTGCTGCGGGGACAGGTTAGCGCCCAGCGCAAGGTAAGGCTTATCTTCCTTGGTAATGGGCTCCGTCACTTCCCCGGGCTGATCTAGGGCAGTTTCGTCTTCTTTTACCTCCGGGGATTCCCCGCTGTCCCTATTTTCTTCCAGGGATTCCCCGATGCCCTTGTTTTCTTCTGGGAATTCTTCGTTGTCCTCCTTATTTGCCTCTGGGGCTCCTCCTCTGGCTCCTTCTTTTAATCCTGCAGCCCCTCCGCTACTGTCTTCTAATTCATCCATCCCTTGGCTGCTGTCCTTTTGGGATTCCCCAGAAGGGTCCTGGCTGCCCATTTCTTTTTCGTCCGTCTGGACCGCATAAGCCTGCACGGGCGCAAGCAGGAAAAGCGTACATGCCAGCAGCAAGCTGGCAATCCGTATGATATGGTTTTTCATCCTTACCTCCATCCTGCCTGTTACATTTTTGCCTTTATCCATTTATAAATGTCCTTATATACCTTTTCCCTGTCCAATTCATTTAAAATTTCATGGCGGTCGGTGGGGTAAAGCCGGCATGTAATATCTGAAATGCCTGCCTTTTTATAGGTGCTGCATGCAATTTTGACGCCTTTCCCATAATTTCCCACAGGGTCGTCCTCACCTGCCACGAAAAGGAGGGGCAAATCCTTGGGGATGCGGTTCATATTTTTCGGCTTGTTAATGAAATGGATGGTATCAAACAACGTATAATACCCGTTTACCGTAAATTTAAAGCTGCACCTTGGCTCCTTGCTGTAGGCTGCCACGATTTCCATATCTTTGGTAAGCCATGAATTTAAGGCGCCGCCATCTTGGAATTTCTTATTATATCCGCCCATTGCTATTTTGTCCACCAAATTGCTCCGGTAATCCCAGCCGCGGAATAAGGCCAAAGCCCTGCATAACCCTTTTCCCAGCACCAAGGCTGCATTGGGCTGTGTCCCAGTCCCCATAATGATTGCGCCCTGAAGGCCGCTGCCGTGCTGTGATAAGTATTTCCGGAGGAGGAAGGAGCCCATGCTGTGCCCAAGGATAAAGTAGGGCACTCCCGGGTGTTCCTTCTCTATAATCCTGCGGAGGTGGTGCAAATCCTCCACTACGATATCGCTGCCATTTTTGGGGGCAAAATAGCCCCACTTGCTTTCTGACGTGACGGATCCCCCATGGCCTAAATGGTCGTTGCCTACTACCAGAAACCCTTGCTGCACCATAAATTCTGCAAATTTCCCATACCGTTCCACATATTCCACCATGCCGTGGCTAATCTGCAGGATCCCTTTGGGTTCCCCGCCGTCTGGCTCCCATTTTACCGCATGGATTTTCGTCTGTTTGTCTGCTGATAAAAATTGGAAATTCCTTTTTTTCATCGCGTTCCCTCCAGTCCTATTTTTTCCTTGCTACCTGCTGATCTCTGCGCCTACTGCCCGGAGCCAGTCTTCTACCTCCTTTGCCTTCCGGCGCAGGTTGTCTAGGGTTTCCTGCTGCTGGGTGTATGTTTTCCCTGCGTGCTCCACTGCTTGTTGGGCTTCGTCGTACTGTTTTGTTATCACTTCACTGTCGCTTACGGACTGCTCTAGGCTTTCAGCCAGCGCCCGTATCTGGGTTACCATTTTACAGCCTTCGGTTTCCTGCAGCCGAGAGGCATAGGTTCCAAAGCCTTCCGCGGCCTTTTCTAAGCGGGCGTTGTGCTCGTTCCAAATCTGGGTTAAATACAGCACCTGCGTTTCGGCTTCTTTCAGGCGTTCTTCCATTTTCTGCATTTTCCCTGCCATAAAGGAGGCGGACTGGTGGTATTTCCCTGAGAGATCCCGGACTTCCTCGGCGGCTTTTACAAATTTTACGCCGTCCTCCCCCAGCCTTCCGGCTTCAATTGCTGCGTTTAAGGAAAGGATGCCCATTTGCCGTTCCATTTCCCCCATTTCGGAAATGCGTTTCCCCATCTCTTCCATTTCCTGCCTCATTCCGGTGGCTGCCAATTCCAGCACTTCTTCCGGGGAAGTCAGTTTCCTGCCCTGCTCAATCATTTCCAGCAGCTCTTTTTCCCGCCGGTAAATCCCTTCAATGGATCTTTGGTAAGCGCCGTCTGACTGCCCGGCACGGTCGGCCAATGCCACAATCTGCTTTTGCAGCTCCCGGTTCCTTCTGTTCTGCCGCTTTGCCTCGCTGGCGGCTGTGGTTACTGTTTCCGTCAATTTCGCCATCTGGCTGTCCAATTCGCTCTGCCCCCCTTCCATGGCAACAATCCCTTCCTCTGTTTCCTTCTGGACGATACGCATTTTTTCTGTCACTTCTGATAGTTTTTTTAAATATTTATCTGCCTCTGCCTGTTTCGACAGCAGTTCCTGTTCCAGTTCTTCCTGTTTCTTCCCTTTTCCAAACATCTGGGTTCCCCTTTCTTCTGGAATGTTTGTAGTATTGCGGATGGGCAGCCTGTTTTGGCGCAGCCTTCTTCCGCTTGGCGCGCCCCTGTGTGCCCGTGGTTTTTCTCCACGTATCATTTTAACACATTTCGCCGGTCCCTAACAATAGTTCTTTACAATTATCTGTAAACTTTCCTTTCCATTAAACACATTAATTTCTGGATAATAAATAAAGGAAACCAGCATTTCACCGCCTTGCCCGGCCATGGCGCGCCCAACGGCTCCTTCCCCATATTTTTCTGTCAGGAAATCCAAAAACTGCCCCACCTGCCCGAAATAAACGGCGCTTAATGTTGTGCCGCCTTGGCTTCTTACCTGCATCCGGCAGACATTTTGGTTTTTCCCGAAAATCCCCATGGACAAAATCTGGATATTTTTATCTGCAAATACCGGCTTTTCGTTAGATTTCCCAAATGGCTCCAAAATATTTAGTTCCTCCACCAAGGGTTTGGAAATGTAATCCAGCGGCATGGGGACGTCTATCACGATTTTTCCCCTTAATTCTTCTTCGGTCAGGGTTGTATATTCATTTAACTTCTGCCGGAACAAATCCACATTTTGCTCTGGCAGGGACAATCCTGCCGCCATGGGGTGCCCGCCGAATTTGGTGAAAAGCTCTTTGCATTTCGTCATTTCCTCATACATGGAATAGCTTTCAATGGAGCGGCCGGAGCCTTTTACCCCATCCTCGCTCTTTGTCAGCAAAAAAACCGGGCGGTGGTACCGCTCCCGGATGCGCCCTGCGATAATCCCGGCCAAACTTTCGTGGCAGCCTGGGAGGTAAATAACCAGCACCTTGTCTTTTTTCAGGGGGCCCTGCTCCACCAGTTCCACAGCCCTTTGCACCCCCTGCTCCGTCATTTCCTTCCGGCTGACGTTTAAGTCGTACAAATCACCTGCGTACTCTGCCGCTATGTATTCATTTTCTGCCAGCAGCATTTTCAGCGCGCGCTGCGCCGTGTCTAAGCGGCCGCTGGCATTGAGGCACGGCCCTAGCACAAACCCGATGTGGTAGGCCTTGATTTTCCCTAATTCTATCTGGTTGCGGGCTGCCAGTGCGCGGATGCCGAAATTCTTTGTCTGGTTTAGGGCTTTTAAGCCTTCCTTTACCAAAATCCTGTTTTCCCCTATCAGGGGCATTACGTCCCCTACAGTGGCAAATGCGGCATTTTCCAGATAGGCCCAGGACTGTTCTGGCGGAAGGCCTTCTTTTTCATAAAGGGCCTGCACCAATTTAAATGCTACGGCTGCACCGCAAAGCTCCTTGAAGGGATAGGGGCAATCTGGCTGCTTGGGGTTTACTACGGCGTCTGCTGGGGGGATGTGGAAAACCCTTTCCCCGCCTTGCGTTTCTTCAAAAGGGACTTCGTGGTGGTCGGTGACGATGACTGCCATCCCAAGCTCTTTTGCGAGGGAAAGTTCCTTTGCGGCTGCAATCCCGTTGTCACAGGTTAAGATAGTGTCTACCCCGTCATCGGATGCTTGGCGCACGAGGCGTTCGTTGATGCCGTAGCCGTCGGTAATACGGTCTGGGATGGCATAGTCTATTTGTGCGCCGCAGGCGTGCAGGGCGGAATAGAGGATATAGGTGGATTGGATTCCGTCTATGTCGTAATCGCCGATTATGCGGATTTTCTTCTTTTTTTGAATTTTTTCCTGCAAAATTGTGGTGGCGCGTTCCATATCCTTCATTTTTTTGGGGGCATGGAGGTGTGCGCGGGTGCCGTGGAGGTATTCTGTGATGGCTTCTTCCCCGAGGATGTCCCGGTTGCGGATTATGCGGGCGGTTACTTGGTCGATGTTGAATTGTGATGAGATTTTTTTGAAATCTGCTTTTTTGGCGGATACTACCCATTTTTCCATTGTTGTTTTGGTTCCTTTCTAAGAGGGGGGTGTGTTGCAAAATGTTTATTTTGGGGGTTTTGGTTTTGGGGCTTTGGTTTTGGGGTTTTACTTTGGGGGCGGACGGCAGTTCCGGGCGGCTCTCCCCCACACAAACTGGGCAACGTTCCTGCGAACTAACTGCTAACTCCGACTACGGAAGAATCCAAAAATGGCTTTTCCACCTTGCTTGTCTATTCCTCCGGTTGCACGGGGCAAAAATACTCAACATAGCCCGCTATGCCTCCGTTTTTTGCCCCGCACACCCGAAGGAATATCCGGCGCAATTTGGCAAAGCCATTTTTGGATTCTTCCTCGGGATTTCGGGATAACCCTCATCCCTAAGTCTGCGTAAGCAGTGGATTTCGCCTCCACTAAGGACGCCCATGAATCGTTTGCTTAGTGGGAGAGCCGCCCGGAACTGCCTGTGTATGGGAGAAGGCTGAAAGTTGTAGCTGTTTATGTTGGGGAAGGTTACTGGAACTTCCTGTGCATTTTTGGAAAGTCCGTGGCAGAACCTACCTAATACAGGGGAAATTGCCAAGAATTGCAGACGGCTCCAATGAGTTTCTTCTTGGCTAATTTTCTGTAATGGCAGCATAGGCAAACGTTTCGTGTCCGTAACGTCCCTTCTAATGTACTGTATCATTCATATTCGGCGTGATTTCACCTAGACATAAATGATACAGTGCACTAACACTACAACAGACGTTTTCTTTTTCAATACACAGGCAATGCAGGGCAGCCCTTCCCCTAAGCAAACGTTTCATGGGCGCCCTTAGTGGAGGCGAAATCCACTGCTTACGGAAACTTAGTGATGAAGGCTTTCCTGAAATCCCTTAGTCGGAGTTAGCAGTTAGTTCGCCGGAACGTTGCCCAGTTTGTGTGGGGAAGGGCTGCCCTGCATTGCCGTCCGCCCACAAAGACTTTCTCATTACATTGTCCGCTGTAGTACTGCCACCTAATATTCTACATTTTTCAAGATAAGTCCTTTGGCTGGCATGGTGATGCCGCTTTCTGCGCGGATGCCGCTTTCAAGAAGGGCTGGGATGTCTTGGGGCTGGCGGGCGCCTTGGCCGATTTCCACGAGGGTCCCGGCGATGATGCGGACCATGTTGTGCAGGAAACCGTTTCCGGTGATGGTGATGTCTATTTCGCTGCCTTGCTGGGTTACGGTAAGCTGGTGGATGGTGCGCACGGTAGTTTTTTTCTTTTGGCGGTGGCGGCAGAAGGCTGCGAAATCGTGGGTGCCTTCAAAATAGGGGGCTGCCGCTTGCATGGCGGGCACGTCTAATGGCTCCTTGATTTGGTGCATCCATTTCCGTTCAAATACGTTGGGAAGGGGGCTGTTATGGATGCGGTAGCAATAAGTTTTCTTTATGGCGAACAGCCTTGCGTGGAACTTTTTTGGGGCTTCTTCCATGGCGGTGATTCCGATGTCTTCGGGAAGGTAGCGGTTTGCGTAATCCATGATTTCGGGGATGGTTTTCTCGGTTTCCAAATAGACGTTTGCTACTTGGCCGAGGGCGTGGACGCCTGCGTCGGTGCGGCCGGAGCCTTGCACTTCTGTCGGTTTTCCTTCTAATTCGGAAAATACGTGGTTCAGCTTGCCTTGGATGGTGGCGTCTGTGGCTTTTTGGCTTTGCCAGCCTTTGTAGCGGGTACCGTCGTAGGCGATGGTTAATTTATAGTTTTTTTGCATGGTTTTTGTCCTCGTTTTGGTTTTAATCTGTAATTGTTCCTTTTGCATGATAGCAAAATGTGGTGACTTTTTCAAGGAAATGTAGTATACTGGGCGTGAATTTGGTGAGGGGGATGGGTTCTTGTTACGTATTGGCGGCGGACGCAGTTCTGGGCAGGGAAAACACGTCCGCACCAAGAAAGAGATACTAGACGAAAATGGGAATGTCCGCAAAGGCTGTAAAAGCCAGCACAAAAACAGGATTTACAGCCCAAAGCGCAGACAACAGAGCAGGGACAGAGAGGCGAGATAATTTTCCCGCGCCTGCCTGCCCCCCCCCAAAAAAACTGAGTATGCAGAAGCTCATTTATCTAGGAATTTTCTGCTGAATAAGCTATCCCATCCACTTGGAAACACAAATTACCTGAATCAGCAAATTCTGTCTGAAATGACTTGCGTACAGGATATTTGCCATGAAACCTTCTCTTAATTACCTTTTCCATTACCGGAATATCCCAAATATTTTTAAACAAGCAATTCATCTGTACGACATTTTCCAGCGTCAATCCCACTAATGCCAACCGTTCTTCCATTTCATCAAAGGCACCGTCAATTTGTTCTTCAATCGTACCGCCTATATTACGGGCACAGTAATTTATAAAGCAATAGTTTCCGGCTTGAATAATTCCTGAATGTGCCCAGCCCTCATTAATGTCATATCTTCTGATTTCTTCCATTTTTCTACACTCCTAACTTTATAGTATTTTTTGGTGAATTATCAATCTGAAAAATATCTGTAAAGCGTGCGATTTCGTTTACAATCATTTCTTTCATTTCGTCATTCAGTTCAACTGCCGGCTCCCACCACCATTCCTTAATCATAAATTCTCCTGCCATGCTCCGCCTGACTTGTTCCACAGAAAGCCGACACTCTGGATTCGCCTCTCAACATACCACTCCAGAAATTCTTCTATCGTCATATTGGGGTTACAGGAAAAGTTTTTACTGTCAAATCAAAATACTTCTGTGTTCCACGTTTGTCGGCTATGGTAAGAACGCTGGTGCTAAAATGATAATCCAAAGCGGCGCCTCATAATTTTTTATATCCCCATCGGCATGATTTTTTCGACGCCCTTTTTTCCGCATAATGTTTCCGCACCGTCCAAATTGTGATATCTGCACAACATACGTCTTGCCTCATCTTTCGGATATAATTTCATCTTTATTCCCCATATTCCATTTG